>JAYVIR010000045.1:0-75250 GCA_043770095.1 Eubacteriales bacterium | reverse complement strand
AGGAAAATCTGGGTGATTTCATAAACGACTGTTATCAGAAGCTTTCGACTGAACCCGTAACGTTTCTAGGAATCTATCAAGTGATGTTCTATGAACTGGAAACACTTGATGAAGGTTATTTGGATGTGGCTTATCATCAACCAATCTTAGAACCCGCAGAGATTCAAGGTTTTGATGCAAAAGTCTGTGAAGCCTTCGAAGTGATCAGTACCATTCACTATGGGACTTATGATGAGTTGGATCAGGCTTACTCCGTCCTGACGAAATGGGCACAAAAAAATGCCTATGAAATGATAGGCCCATTTAGGGAAAAATATTTTTTGGATTCCTTTTACACTTCGGACTGTGCTCATTTTATTTCAGAAGTTTCAGTAAGGGTAATGAAAATGCTTGACTCTGACATGGTGTGAAGGTTTAAGATGAACTTATAAAACCTTGAGGAGTGAGTGAAACGATGCTATTTAACAAATACTGCAAAATAATAATGTTGATACTAGCGATTGGTTTAGTAGGAGGATCGGTGGGGGCAATGGCAGAGGTTAAAGATAAAACAGCGGCTAAATACCGCATGCCTTTGGAAGAAAGCAAGCACGAAGGCACATGGCTACAGTGGCCGCATGATTATACGTATGGAGAAGGGCACAAATCAGGATTGGAGCCAATTTGGGTAGAGATGACAAAAGCGCTTGTAAAGGGTGAGAAAGTGCACCTCATTGTTTACAACGAATCTGAAAAAAAAGAAGTCCAGGCGGTATTAGCAAACGAGAACATCGACATGAAAATGGTTGATTTTAATGTATTTCCAACCGATGATGTGTGGGTGAGAGATAATGGACCAATCTTTGTCTATGACCAAAAGAAAAACCTAACCATTCTAAATTGGGGCTTTAACGGCTGGGGAAATAAGACGGCTTATAAAAAATGTGCTGAAATTCCTAAAAAAGTAAGCGAAAAATTAGGCTACAAACGTATTGATTTGAAAAGTGTCGTTTTAGAAGGTGGCTCCATTGAACTTGATGGAAAAGGCACTTGTCTGGCTACACGTAGTGCGATTGTAAATAAAAATCGGAATCCAAAATTGAGCGAAAAGCAAATTGAAAACAGCATCAAAGAAAATTATGGCGTCAAACGATTCATTTGGCTAGATGGGGTTGTTGGCGAAGACATCACAGATTTTCACATAGACGGTTTTGCTAAATTCTATAACGACAAGACGCTTATTACTCTAAAAGAAGACGATTTAAGCGATTGGGGCGTGACAGATAAAGACATTGATCGATTACTCGAAGCAAAAGATACCACTGGAAAAACTTATAAACATATCTATTTACCGCTGACTAAAGAGAATGTTTATTTAGAAAGCGGCACGGATTTAGGCTATAAAGGTTCTTATATAAACTATTACATTGCTAATAAAGTTGTATTGGTTCCCAATTATAATGATCAAAACGATGCAGTTGCCAATCAACTGATTCAAAAATTATATCCTGACCGCCAAGTTGTGGGGATAGATGTTCGTGAACTTTACAAGGATGGCGGCATGATTCACTGTGTGACTCAGCAGCAGCCAATCAATTTGAGTAAATAGTAAAAAACACGCAGAACTTTTAAGCACTAAAGGTTCTGCGTGTTTTTTTGTTTTACAATAGCGCTATACCGTTTTATCTCCATTTAAAACAACCGTCATTTTCATCCCCCGTCCCAAATCACTCTCAATACTCAGCTGACCGCCTAGGAGAGTCACAATTTGCTGGCAGTTGTAAAGGCCTAAGCCGCGGTTGCCTTTTTTATTTCTGGACTCATCGCCTACATAAAAAATATCGGTTAAAGAAGGGACGTCTTCTTTTGCAACGCCGTTACCGTTGTCTGTGAAAATGAGCGTGAGGTTTTCAGGGTTAATGATGGCGCTAATGCTAAGCGTGGTATGATTTCCAGCGTGCCAAGCGCATCAACAAAAGGACTTAACACAACATGCTGATCGTTTTGCTTTAGTAAATCTTCAATCAATCGATTGGCGAGTTGTGCGTTTCGTGAGATGATTTCGATCCACTTTAATTGCTGTGGGTCAATACTGGGTTCCATCGTTAACGTTTCTGCATAGCTTAGTATATTGGTCAGTGGCGTTTAAGGTCATGGCTCTAGTTCGTAGCTGCCCTGTGTCAAAGTGTCAATTTTGCCAACGGTTTCATGAACGGGTTTGACGAGCATGTACCTGACCCAAATCATGGAGCCAATGAATTGAAATACATTAAAAGGGTAAAAATCAACAGATATTGACGTTGGGACATGGTCACTACATCGACTTTAATGGCTTGAATGCTCTCTGCTGCAAACTTGCCTACATTTTCGGGTGAAACGGCTGTAGAAACTATAACGGTGCCCTTTGTAAGGGGCGTACTGGGAATCGTTTGAGACGGAAAGAATTGAGCAGATTGTGAAGGTGTTGTTGCGGTTGCAGCGAGTTCAATTTTCTGCATCAATATGGTTTCGGAGGGGAGCGGCGCATTAGGCTGAATTTCAATTTTTTCACGCAGGCGGCGGATAGCAGAGGCGCTTCTTATACAGGCGAAGCGGATACAATTCCTTCAAAGGTAATGGTTACGGCAACAGTGGTGCCAGCTGCAACGGGTAAATAGGACTGTCATCAAATTATTCATACCGAAAATAAAATAAAAAAAGTCGAAATTTCTCTTATATAGTGGTTGGATTTTGGCTTTTTTTGTATTTTGTCATATCGTTTGATTCTAAATCAAAACAGGTTACCGATGCGAAGGATTGAACTTCATGAAGCAGGCTTTTTAAAGCGTCAATTGGGCGAGATTAGGTTAGTTTTATAAATTCCCAAGCCAAAGGTTGAACCCTATAAAAAATAAAAACAAAAATAATGAAACTTTTTGACTGTCTGTAACGTCTAATAGACAGTTATGCAAAAAACAAAAAAGAGGAGGACCTTGTGAGACCCTTTTGGAAAAAGAAAATAGAAGCACCAAGTGCTGTTGAGACGGCACTCATCGGTATTATAGAGACTCACCAAGCACAGCTTTACCGAATTGCGTTTTCTTATGTAAGAAGCGAGCAAGATGCCTTAGAAGTCGTTCAAGAAGCTGTGTATAAGGCAATAGTCAGTCAAAGTCAAATTAAAGACATAAGCATTCTTAAAACGTGGCTTATAAGAATTGTAATCAACTGCGCCATAGACATGAGCAAGAAAAATAGCAAATGGACGGTGTTAGATGAGACTGCGCTTACCAAACAACACGATGAAGGGGCAGCTTACAGTGAAGAAAAACTAGATCTGCAAGAGGCTTTGGGAAAACTTGAAGAACCTGAAAAAAGCCTTATCCAATTGAGATTTTTCGAAGACTTGCCACTAAATGAAATTGCGGTCATCATGCAGTTGCCGCTAAGCACGGTCAAATCTCAATTGTATAGAAGTCTAAAGCGGCTCAAAGTGGAACTTGAGGGAGTTGATGAATATGAATAATCGTAAGACATTATTTGAAGAAATCACAGAGGCGCATAAAGCCTTAAAAATACCAGTTGAACTAAGCAGCGTTGTTCAACATGCAATCGAAAAAGGGAGAAATGAGCAGATGAATACGAATATCGACACAAAAGATAAACAAGCAGTGTCTAAAGAAAAAGGTTTTAATTTCAAATCGGTAACCGCTAGAACCGCTCTGGCAGTTGCGGCGGCTTTAATTATTTTTACCGCAGGCGTTAATTTATCACCAACGTTTGCCAATCAATTTTCACAGATCCCACTTTTGGGAGAATTGGTGAAGGTATTAACCTTTACAGACGGCAAAGCTAGCGGCGGACAAATTACAGATGGCACAAACGTCAGCAAAGTCAGCATTTCAGAGTCAGAGGGCGTAGAGCAATTAACCCTAAAATTTGAGCAAGGCGGCGTGTCGCAAGATCTTGCGAGTGCTTATGAGATTAAATATCAAGAAAAGCCTTATACAATGAGTTTTAAAGTAAGTGGGGCAAGAATGCTTTCGGCGATGGATGACTTTGAAAAAATTAAAAAGAGTCCATCGGTTAAAGATATTTACAGGATTATTACGCTAGACGACTCTATGGTGCGTTTTATGATCGTCTTTAATGGGCCGATCCGATATGAAATCAAGGAAATGAAATCGCCTTCAAGTCTGGTATTATCCATTTTGCCAGGGCAAGACAGCGAGGCGGCAGAAATTAAAAGGGTTGTTCTAAAAACATCTAGCATCCCACAAGGTGAAGGGTTAGCGATGGTTGAAGAAACGCTTATGACAGACTATCCAGACGCGAGAGTGCTTAGAGCTGATATAAACAGCGAGAATTACTATGTTGAGATTGGACAGTATGTTACTGAAAGTGAAGCAAGCGCCGCAAAGGCGGCGTTAAAAACGCTTGAGAGCAACAACGGCCTCACGCTTAGCACTGAGCAACTTAAATGATGATATAGGAAAAAAAGAATAACTAAAAAAGGGCGTCTTATAAATGAGACAGCCCTTTTTGTTTGTGACACCGTGGACAACCGCATAACGGCTCAAGATCATCGCAAAGTTTATAGTCGCCGCCTTGTATTTTGAGTAGATTGCCACGTACCAAAGACTGCGCTAATTTTTTGCGTGCATCGTTGTAAATCCTTTGGACGGTGGTGCGCGCGACGTTCATTTTTTCAGAACATTCTTCCTGTGTCATTCCTTCAAGGTCAATCAAACGGATGGTTTCAAATTCATCGACTGTCATAACAATCATTTCACAATGTTTCTCTGAGCTGCTTAGTGGCCCAAACAAGTCACTTTTGGGTAAGCAGCAGACCGTTCTGCATTTTCTAGGTCTTGGCATTATTTGACCTCCTGAGAATAGTTATTGACATATGTCCATTATGAAATTAAGATAAAGCTAAAGGGCATATGTCGATAATATCATAAATCGACGGTATTTCTTTTAAAAATTACACAGGAGGAACAGTTTATGAAAATTGCATTGCCATCTCGCGAAAATATGATCGATAATCATTTTGGACACTGTGACTATTTTACGGTCTTTACAATTGACGGTGAAAAGAAAGAAATAATTGCTCATGAAATCATTGAATCTCCAGTGGGCTGTGGTTGCAAATCCAATATCGCACAGACGCTCGCTGAAATAGGCGTGAAAGTCATGCTTGCGGGCAACATGGGCGAAGGTGCCGTGAGAGTCCTCAATAACTCAGGTATAGAAGTGCTACGTGGCTGCTCAGGCGATGTAAAAGCGGTTACTTTAAAATGGCTTGAGGGTTCTTTAACAGACTCAGGTGACGCTTGTCACGCACATGGACACGACTGCCAACATTAATAAAAAATGCCGACCCCTACATCAATATTGATTTAGGTGTCGGCATTTTTTTTGATTGGAAATCGGATTTCAAATACGGTGCCGCCTGTCAAACTTGCATAGACGGTGACTTGTCCATTTAGGATATGCGTCACAATGTTGAAGACGTTGTAGAGTCCAAGGCCAAGGCGTTGTTCTGTCCCTCTTTTGGTGGAGTAGAAGGGTTCAAAAATATTTGGAAGTTCCTGCTCGGGAATGCCCATTCCATAGTCTTTATAGGATAAGTGAACCATCTGGCCGACAGCCTTTAGACTAATTTCAATTGGGCCTTCCTGTTTGCCGTATCCGTGAAGGTAGCTATTTTCCATGAGCGCACTTAAAATTTGAAGCATGCTGTTGGAAGTCATCGTTGTATAGATGTCTGGCTGTAGTTTAAGGATCAGCGTACTTTTCATATTTTCGTGACTAGCGAGGATGGTTGCAATTTGTTCAATTTCAGAAGACAGCAGTATTTCTTTTTCCTCTGTATTATGTTGATAATTTGCGACGGCTTGAAAATCAGCGATAATTTTAGCGGCTTTCTTCATAGACTTCAGCGCCATGCCGCCGGATTCATCTATCTGTTGCACAAGGTCATATAGTTCAGCCTCTTTGGGGCTTAAGTCGTCCGTTTTTGGACTTAGGTGCGTAAAAACTTCATGTGCAAGGGTCTGGATATAGGAGGTCATGCTGATCCCATTGCCCAGTGGGGTATTGATTTCATGTGCAATGCCAATGGCTAAGCGGCTGAGCGCGTGGATTTTTTCGGATTCAAGCAATTGTTGCTGCGCTTCGCCGAGAGCCTGGATCTGTTCTTCTAGCTGTCGATTGACATTGGCTAGCTCGCTGTCTTTTTTGCGAAGTGTGAACAGCCATAGAGAGACTAACATAAACAGGGCTGTCACAGCGCCCAAAATACCTACAATCGTTGCGAGCAATCGATAGTCGATTTTAGTGAATTCACCTATGCCAAGCCATTTATTGGCGTATTCTTGTTCAATGTTAGTTGGAATGGATTTTAGAGCCTTATCCATGATGCTGGCTAGGATGGATTCGTCTTTATGAGTGGCAAAACTAAGTTGGATAGCAAAGTCAATTTTCACATCGTTTGTAATCATGAGATTGGTCAGTCCCATTTTTTGCACATAGTAAGTCGCCTGGCCGATGTCCATTACCATAACGTCTACTTTTCCTGTCGAAAGCGCTTCCAAAGCAACTTTGATGTTTTCAAGTTCATAAAGAGAAGTTGGCGCATATTTATTCTTAATATATTCTTCAACCGCAAAGTCTTTGATGACGCCGACTCGGTAGTTGAATAAGGTCTTTTCATTCAAAGGTTCTTTGAAGTCTTTTCGGATCATAAGCACGGAGGGCATGTCACTGTAGGGGTCTGTAAAACTAAGATAATTTTGACGCTCTGGTGTTTTGATGATCCCTGTTTGAAGTTGGACTTTTTTACTTTTTAAGGCAGTTATGATGTCCGTCCAAGTATTGTACTGGACATATTCAAACTGAATGTCGTAAGTCTGGCCAATCCAGTGCAAATAGTCCATGGCAAGCCCTTTGAAAGCGCCATCCTCATAGAATTCAACCGGCGAGTAATTTGAATCGGGCGCAACCGTGATAACGGGATGAGCGCTCAGCCAGTCACGTTCTTCGGGAGTGAAAATGATACGTGGGTCCTCTGCGGCATAAAATGGAAGCGTCAGGACTAAGGTCAGCAAAGTTAATAGAAAGATTAATTTAGATTTGGTCATGTTAAACGCCTCCAAAGTGTGACGTGTTAAATGGATATCAATTTACTAATAGATACCCCGAAATTCCGTTATAACGCCGTTAAATACGACTTTAATTCGTCTACCGAAACACTTTTATTGATATTCGTGACGCCTAGGACTATAATATAAAGCAGTATAGGGGGTATTAACATGTCAAATGTATATTTCAAGAGAGTGGATACTAAAAATTACAAAGATTTAAGCGAAGCGGCGAGAGAATTGCTTGAGACACTGGTTGAAACAGAAGACCATAAATTTGCAAAGAAAATGCCAATCAAAGTTCATTTTGGAGAAAAAGGCAATGTGACTTACGTGCCATCGGACTGCTATTTGGGTCTGATCGACTATTTGAAGGAAAATGAAATTGAATCTGCTTATATAGAAACGAATGTGCTTTACAGAGGTTCGAGAACGACGGCAACAAGCCACAAAGCCATTGCGAAAGAACATGGTTTCAACCAGCTGCCAGTTATTATAGCTGATGGTGAATACGGCGAAGAATATGTAGAGGTTCCTATTGATAAGGACTATATCCAGTCATGCAAAATTGGAAAAGCCTTTGATGACTACGAGCAAGTGTTGGTCGTGAGCCACTTTAAAGGACATGGCATGGCAGGTTTTGGCGGCGCGTTGAAACAGCTTGCAATGGGCTTTGGTTCTCGCGGTGGGAAATTGGCTCAGCACTCGGGCATTAAACCTTTCGTAGAAGCTGAAAAATGCATTCAGTGCGGTGCTTGTATTGATAAATGCGATGTCAATGCCATCGAAATGATCGACAAGGCTATGATTAATGCTGAAAGTTGTGTCGGCTGTGCAGGTTGTATTGCAGTCTGCCCAGTAGGTGCTATTAAAAATGATTGGAATGGACGAAACTTCAAAGAGAAAATTGCGGAATACGCTTATGGCGCGCAGTTAAACAAGGATCATGTCTATATCAGCTATTTGCTGAATATTACCGAGGAATGCGACTGTATGGGACAGGCCATGCATCCAATTGCCAAAGACATTGGGGTGCTTGCTTCTAAAGATCCAGTAGCGCTTGATGCCGCTTGTCTTGATATTCTTCAAAGAGAACATGGCTCAATGATTTTTGAAAGCGGCAGAGCCTCTATTGTACATGGGGTTAAAATTGGACTTGGATCAGATCAGTATGAGTTGATTGAACTTCTCGGAAATAAGTAAAATGGCAGACTTAATGAATTTAAAATTAGGACAGAGGGAAAACGTTAAAATGCAACAGAGCGAAAAACTTAAAATTACGCAGATTGAGGCGATAGATACACTGAAGTACCTGAGTGGCTATGCCATTCATTACCAAACCGCATCGGGAAGAGAAGCCGTTTGGGAGCTTGTCTCCAGAGGTGGCATTGAGCGACTTGAGGCAGAAATTTACCATCAAAAGAGCATCAGTGATGGCTCGGTTATTTTTGCAACGACGCCTGAAAAAGACTGTGTGGTGCTCCTAAAAGAATACCGAGTCGGAGCCGGGCGGTATGTCTATATGCTACCTGCGGGACTGGCAGATGCAGATGAAGACATTGTCATTACTGCGGTTAGAGAATTTAAAGAAGAGACGGGCTTAGATTTTGAACCCATCCACATTCAGCCGCCGCGCTATGTGTCCGTGGGCATTGTCAACGAAAAGGTCAGCATTGTTTTTGGGTATTTCAGCGGTGAAATTTCTAAAGCACTTCAAGCGGATAATGAAGATGCAGACATTTTGATTGTCAACCGAGAAGAAGCCAAGCACCTTCTTGAAACGGAAGAAGTATCGATTCGAACCGCACTGCTGCTACAAGATTTCTTTAGACTCAACACTTTTTTTGCAAAGTAAATATATAAGTTGAATAACCTTTTGATTAAACATGAAAAACAGCGGCCAAAGATTTATGGACGCTGTTTTTTAATGATCTGTATCGGTTCTTATATCAGTTTCTTTGCCATAAACGAGCAAGGATTCTCATCGCCCCAAATTTCTGTTATAATTTCAAGTTCTACAAATCCGACGCCGTTATAGAATTGTCTTGTTTTTTCATATTCTTCGCAGTCTCTCGTATCTGCCAAGGTCTTAACCTTCAAAAATTCAACGCCCTTAAGCTTCAAAAACGTTTCCATTTCCTGAACAAGTTTTTTGCCATAGCCATGTCGGTGGTATTCTTCCTTTAAGCACATAATAGTTATTTCAGCACTTTTAGGATTGTGTATTTTAGCCGAAATAAATCCCAAATAAGCATCATCCATTTTTATAGCGATGAATTTCTCATCAGCAACCTTTTGTATGTAGAGTTCATTGGCTTCAGGTATCCCAAACCACTGATCTAAGGTCCTGATAATATCTCGGCATATGCTTTGTTTTAAGTTTTTAATTATAAGGCTATTTGGCTGTTACAAAATTTTGATCCTTTATGACCACATCGTGAGCCCCGCCTTCAACGATGCTGACGGAAGAAACGAGGGTGATTCGAGCTTTCTCTTGGAACTCTTCAATATCAAGTGCCCCGCAGTTGCACATGGTTGAGCGAATCTTTGCAAGCGTAATGCCGAGGTTGTCTCTAAGACTTCCTGCATAAGGCACATACGAGTCAACGCCTTCTTCAAACGAAAGTTTTGAAGCGCCGCCCATGTCATAACGCTGCCAATTTTTCGCTCTTGCAGAACCTTCGCCCCAGTATTCCTTCATATAATTGCCATTGACAATGACTTTGTTGGTTGGACTCTCGTCGAATCGAGCAAAGTATCTGCCGAGCATGCAGAAGTCACAGCCCATTGCCAGTGCAAGCGTAATGTGATAATCGTGGACAATGCCGCCGTCTGAGCAAATTGGAATATAGACGCCTGTTTCTTCAAAGTACTCGTCTCTCGCTTTAGCCACTTCAATGACAGCAGTCGCTTGACCACGGCCAATCCCTTTGGTTTCACGCGTAATGCAGATTGAACCGCCGCCGATACCAATTTTAATAAAATCTGCACCTGCATCCGCAAGGAATCTAAAACCTTCACGGTCAACAATGTTGCCTGCGCCTATTTTAACGGTGTCGCCGTAGTGTTCGCGCACGTACTCAATGGTCACTTTCTGCCACTCTGAGAAGCCTTCTGAAGAGTCTATGCAGAGTAGGTCAACCCCAGCTTCAACGAGTGCAGGAATGCGCGTTTCATAATCCTTGGTATTGATGCCTGCGCCGACAACATATCGCTTAGAAGCGTCTAGAAGCTCAAGCGGGTATTCTTTATGACTTTCATAATCTTTTCTGAAGACGTAGCCAACCAAGCGCTGATTGTCATCTAAAATAGGAAGTGCATTCAGTTTGTGTTCCCAGATGATGTTGTTGGCTTCTTTTAAACTCGTGCCTTCTTTGGCATAAATGACTTGGTCGATTGGCGTCATGAATGTAGAAACAGGCGTGGATAAATCCATTCTGCTGACCCGATAATCTCTACTGGTGACAATGCCAATCAGTTTGCCATTTTGAGTACCATCACCCGTAACAGCAACGGTTGAATGACCTGTTCTTTCTTTTAAAGCCAAAACTTCCGCCAAAGTTTGATCAGGACGAATATTAGAATCGCTGACAACGAAGCCAGCTTTATTTGATTTCACGCGGCGAACCATTTCAGCTTGCGTTTGAATGCTCTGAGAGCCATAGATAAACGAAATCCCACCTTCTTTTGCTAATGCAACTGCCATTCGGTCGTCCGAAACAGATTGCATAATTGCTGAGATGAGTGGGATGTTCATTGAGATGGCAGGGGTTTCGCCCTTCTTAAATTTGGTGATAGGTGTTTTTAATGTGACGTTTGATGGAACGCAATTTGCAGACGAGTATCCAGGGACTAAAAGATATTCGCTAAAAGTGCGTGATGCTTCTTCGTAAAAATATGCCATGAGTGCCTCCTATAAAACATTTTGTAATATCATATAATGATTTGGCACCTATTTCAAGCGATTTTAAATAAAAGATTGATCCTAATCAGATAGAAAATTAATAAAAGAAAAGCAAATTTACTGATTATGGTATAATGCTATAATAGCGATCGATGAACGGCTATGTAGAAGAAGGAGGTTCAGTATGCATTTAAGCGGACAGACCCCATTATTTAGAGCAAAGAAACTGGAAAAATATTTAGGTGTTGAAACGGTCTATTTAAAATTAGAAGGCACTAATCCAACTGGACATAAAAATGATCGGATAGCAGAGTCGTTGGTGAAATATGCCATAAGCAAAGGTTTTTCAAAAGTATTGATACAAGGATCAGAGCGATATCTGATGTCGATTCTTTATTTTGCCAATTACCTTGGCGTAGAAGCTTTTGCGCCTGTTACTAAAGAACGCTATTCAAAAAGCAAAAAACAAATGAATGTTTCATGGCTTAAAATTGACAATAAAAAAGGCCAAAATGAAGATGAATTATTTGAACAGTATGCAATTGAGCACAACATGTTTTTTACATCAGAATGGGAGAAAAAGCCTTTTATCAGAAACTTAGCGGTTCAGCAAATGATGCAAGAGGCACTTGTTAAACTAGAGGCGCCAACGGCAGTTTGGAGTCAAATAAATGGTGGATATACCATTAAAAGTATTTACGAAGAATTGATGCGCAATTGGGTAAATGGCAGTCTTGAGTCATTACCAGAAATACACTGCGGTATTGATGAGAAACTTGAGCAAGCACTAATTGAAAATACGGCTCATGCAGCTGTTGGGCAGCCCGAGAGTAGAATAGAAAGCATCCAAGGCGCGCTTAAGACAACACAGGCCAAAATTCATATTGTTACAAACGAAGAATTAAAAGAAACCGTAAAATTAATCAAAACACTGGAAAACGTAACTATAACAGCAAATGAAGCATACTCACTCGCAGCGTTTATCAAGTGTGAAAACTACGTCAACGGCACGCATATCATTTTTTTAAACGATGGTAAGAGCGATATTAAAATACAAGAAATATCAAAAGAAAAAAACCTTGATCTCGAAAATATTGTTGCCGAAACGCGAAAGCTTTTAGAGCCTTATAATGACAGTTATGAAGAAACAATTGATGCTGTAAACAAAGCGGTCAAAATGGGATTTATATTTAAAGCAACGAGAAAAGACGAAATACAAGGCATTTGCATCATAGTCCATATGGGCTTTGAAAGATTTATTCCAACCTACCACCTTGCCTATATTGGCGTTTTAAAAGGCAATAGCGGAAGAGGCGTGGCGACAGAACTCATCAATCAAGCCCTTGAAAAGACAAATGGACTGCTTTCACTACATGTGGATATTCCCAATAAAAGTGCTAAAAAATTATATGAAAAGATGGGCTTTGTTCATTGCTACGATAGAATGCTTTACAAAGGGTAATGTAAATAACCACTACTTAAAACCTTCTCCTAACGCCTCATGAACATTGCTGACGGTAATGAACGCTTCTGGGTCTATGCTTTTAACGTAGTTTTTAAGCCGAATAAATTCTTTTTGGCTGACGATGGTGGTAATGACTTCTTTTTCATCGCCTGAATAAGCGCCTTTGGCAGCATAAACGGTAGCGCCTCGACCGAGTTCGTCAATGATAAATTTCTTAACGTCTTCGGTGCGAGAGGTGATAATGACGAGTTGCTTGACAATATTAAACCCCTCTATGACTAAGTCGATGGCAAAGCCGTTGAGCATAACGCCAAGGATGGCATACATCCCAATTTTGGGACCAAAAGTAATAGCCGCGAAGAGGGTAATGAAAAAGTCGGCAGCGAGGAGCCCTTTGCCAATTGGCAGTTGAAAGTATTTGTTAAATATTTTTGCAATAATGTCTGTGCCACCAGTAGAGCCATTCATGTTGAAAACAATGGCCATGCCGATCGCAGAAATCAAAATTCCGAAGATCAGCTGGATAAAGAGATCGTCTGTAAGAATGGGCTGAGTCATTGGGTAGACAAGCTCTAGTAGCCAGATCATCCCTGAAAGGGCAAAGCTGGAATACACAGTTTTAACGGCAAATTCTCGTCCAATTAAAAAGAAGGCTAAAATGAACAACACAAAGTTCATGCCAAGCATGAGAAGTCCAATTGGAATGCTCGGTAAATACTGGGTGATTACCATGGCTAAACCGCTTACGCCGCCAGCTGCAAGGTTGTTTGGAACGAGAAAATAGTAAATGCCGATGGCGACTAGCAAAAGACCTAAATTGAGCAGTAAAAAATCTTTAAATTTTTTCATATTATCTCCTTTAGTTTCACTAAGTCGTAGCCATGCTACGGCTTATTTTTTGTTCATACATTTTCATATCAGCTCGGTGCATGAATTTTTTATAGACAAGGCTTTCTGAGCCATATAATTCATATTATAGACTTTTGAAGGGCATTATTCAATTTTCAAATGCGGTATGGGCAAAAAAAGACACTCTCGGCTGAGAGCGTCTTTTGAAGACTAATTTTTATTAAATAATTTAAGATTTAAAACACAGCATAAAATTCTGATTAAAACATCGCTTGAATCACTAACATAACGGCTGCAAAGGCACCAATGATGCCCATGAGCGGCATGATGAATTTAAGCCATTTGTCGTAAGTGACGTCGACCATAGAAAGTGTTGCAAGAATCAGACCAGTTGGCGTGATAAAGGCCATGAGTCCCTGACCATACTGGTAAGCACTAACAATGATGTCTCTTGATAAACCAACAGTGTCTGCAAGAGGCGCCATAATCGGCATAGAAAGCACCGCAAGTCCAGAAGAGGATGGAATGAAGAAGCCAAGAATGGTGTAAACAAACATCATCATGACGCTGAAGAGGCTGCCGTTCATGCCATGAACAGCACCAGAAGCGAAATAGAGAATGGTATCAGAAATACTGCCTGAATCCATAACGATGTTGATGGCTCTTGCTAAACCAATGGTAAGCGCTACGCCGACAAGGTCAGCTGAACCTGCAATAAAGTTGTGAACAGCTGCTTTTTCGCCAAGGCCTGAGAGGAAACAAAGAATAATGCCAACGCCAAGGAATAACGTTGTCATTTCAGCAAACCACCAGCCGAGTGTTGGTGAAGAAACGCCGTAAATCATAACGCCAAAAGCACCAACAAAGAGAACGAGCATCAATATACGTTTCCAAGTAAATGGTGGCACTTCTTTTTCGTCATAATTTTTGAGGAAACGCGCGTGGATTTCGTCTGTTTGGTAAGCAATAATAGATTTTGAAGGGTCTTTTTTAACCTTTTCAGCATATCGGATGATGTAAATCATCGTGATGATGAGGGCAATGACAAGGCCGATGATTCTAAAAGTCATGCCTTCTGTAAATGTTATGCCTGCTGCGTTTGAAGCGATAACAGATGAAAATGGGTTTACGGTCGAAAACATTGTGCCGATAGACGAGCCCATGTATATGGCTGCGATACAAACGATGGCATCGTAACCAGCAATCAAGAAGATCGGAATCATAATCGGATAAAGTGCAATGGTTTCTTCAGCCATACCAAAAGTAGTGCCGCCGAGACCAATGAGGAATGTGATGAAAATAATGAGCATGTATTCTTTGCCTTTTGTTGCTCTTGAAAGAGCTGCAAGACCTGCGCCAATAGCGCCAGATGCGTTAAGAACGCCAATACAACCGCCAATAATGAAGACGAACAGGATAATGTCGAAAGACTCGCCGACTCCTGTGACAGGTGCTTTTAGCACTTCGAGCGCACCTTGAGGTTTGTTATCAAGTCTCATGTATGTGCCTGGTATAGCGAGTGGCTTACGAATGCTGGCATCTTCAAATTTTGAAATGTTGACTTTGATGCCCATTTTATCAAGCGTTGCTTGAGTGCCAGGAAGCGTTTCGCTAGTCTCATCCGCTTTTGTGATAGTGAAAGCTTTTGTGTCTGCATCATAAGCAAGGCGATCATAAGAACCTGCCGGCACAATGGCTGTTAAAATAGCCGCGAGAATTAAGACGATAAAAAGTACGGTGAAAGCTGTTGGAAAACTAAATCTCTTTTTTTTACTTGCTTCCATAAATAATACCTCCAATAAAATAGAGAAACATTTCGACGCATAGAATTATGGGCTGAAATGCTTCAAACGTATGGTTTAAGCATAACGTTTATTGGGCTATGTTTCTATGGTTTTATGCAGATGTGAATAAGAGTTAAGATTTGCGAATAATTATACGGTGTATGCATAAGCATATCCTGTCATAAGTTACTTACTGCGAATCGTTATGATTTGAAACCGCCTTTAAAGATATGAGCATTGCAATTGCAACCAAAGTCAGTAATATGCCAACGGAGTTTTCATCGTTTTGAGTGGGTATTTCATCTGTGATCACGTGAACCAACGGTTCATTCATGTAATTTGGCTGTGCATATGTAAAAGTGGATGTACTCATGAATAAAGTTAAGATAAGAAGTGGCTTTAAAATGTGTTTTTTCATAGTGAGCCTCCTAAAAATTAAAGCGATTGTCATGACACCTACAGTTTATACCAATATTGGTTCTTAAAACAAGACTAGAATGTGCTAAAATCAGAAAATTCGGTGATAATACAGTAATGTCATATCCTTTATAAGTACTATCACGAAGCCGTTAATTTTGATAAAATAGGTCTATTATAGTTCGTTGAGAGTAGGTAAATTTTTATGTCAAAAACCGCAAAAGCAGCAGTTGGGTTATTTATTTTAACCTTTTTTTCAAAAATACTTGGATTTGTAAGAGACATTATGGTGGCATATAAATATGGTGCGACTAGGTTGAACGATATTTTTATCATGTCACAGGACATTCCCGTTCTTTTATTTGCCATTGTCACGTCCGCTGTGGCAACAGGTTTTGTGCCGATTTATTGCAAACTGGCTGAAAAAGAATCACGGGAGAAGGCGCATGGATTTACCCTTCGCCTGATGGGTTATGTGACTGCCATGTCCGTGGTATTCACACTTCTTGGCTGGTACTTCATGCCTCAAATTATTCGCGTCATTGCAGTGGGCTATTCAGGTGAAGATTTTAAATTATTGGTTTTCTGCACAAGGTTGTTAATGCCGAACATTATCTTTGTAGGTGCGGCGTCTGTTCTTAGAGCATACCACCGAGCAGAGGGACGCTACCAAATTTCTTCTATTAACACCGTGGTCATTAACCTTGTAGTCATGGGATTCGTTGTGATTAGTCCCAAAGACAGTATTACTTTAATGATTATCGGGGTGATGATTGGTCTTTCCATTGACTTCTTTATGCAGTGGTTTTATGCGAGGAAGCAAGGGCTAACGCTAAAGACAGCAGAAGCACCATCGCCTGAATCGTTTAAAGAATTCTTCTATGTGATCATGCCAATGATTCTTGCGACGTTGGTAGGTCAGGTCAATACGATTGTTGACAAAACCATGGCTTCTACACTGCCAGCGGGAAATATTACTTACTTAAACAATGCGTTTAAATTGACGACTTTTACCAACGGTATTTTTGCCGTCAGCTTAGGAACGGTGCTTTTTTCTCTGATGACCAACTATTCAGTGGGTGGAAAAATTCCTGAATTTAAAAGGGCATTTATGAAGTCAATCAACTTGATTATCTTAGTGACCATTCCACTTACTGTGATTACTATTTTTTACAGTCGTGAAGTGGTCGAAATTTTGTTTGAAAGAGGCGCATTTACGGCTAAAGATACGACCATGACGGCCTATGTGCTTTGCGCTTATGCGGTGGGAATGATTGGAGTCGGACTTAGAGAAATGATTGTAAAAGCCTATTTTGCGCTGCAGGATACCACAACGCCAATGCGTAACGGCATTTTTACGCTGGTCATCAATGTCGCTTTAGACATTATTCTTATCAAGTATTTAGGACCAGTAGGTCTTGCACTTGCAACCAGTTTCTCAATCACTGCGACAAGTTTATACCTCTTTTGGCAACTGCGTCAGAAGATTGGGCGCTTTGGCGGTCGGAAAATGATGAGCGAAACGTGGCTGATTTGTTTGGCAACGATTATTATGACAGGTATACTTTTTATCGTGGGCATAGGCGTCAATCAACTTCACCTTCATGGCAAAATGCAGGCGATGGTTTTGATTGTAGTAGGAACGGGTCTTGGACTCATTACTTACGCTGCGGTGCTAGAAGCCTTTAAGTTAGAGACTTGGGTGACTGTGAGAAATGGTGTGCTTAAGAAAATGAAATTGGGTTAAAGGCTGATTGTTTTAGTCAAAATTTAATTGAGATATAGATAAAAAAATCCCTGATACATGATATCAGGGAGTTTTGTGTTTGAAAAATGTGTTTCATTAAGTTTGTTATGGTGAAAATATAGGATTCTAAAGCAACTTATTCAGCGCTTCCAACTCTTCAGACAAAACTTTTGCAAGCTCAAAATCAACATCGACTAAAGCCATGGCTATTTTGGTTTCAACGGCTTTTTTGTTTTGTTCAATTTCTAAATAGTCTCTATCAAAATGGCTCGCATAAATCATCTTTCTAAATTTACGCATGGTAATTTTTCGGATGGTCTTATCTTCAATGATGAGAACATAATCCATGCAGTTTACGATCGAGTAGAAATCGTGGGAAATCATGAGAATGGCGCCTTTATACTCTTCAATGGCTTTTTCGAGTGCAATTTGAGAATAGGTGTCCAAATGACTGGTAGGCTCATCGAGCAGCAGCAGGTTTGCTTTACTGGCAGAAACTTTAGCCAATTGCAGTATGTTTTTTTCGCCGCCAGATAAAGAGGCAATCTTTTGATCAATAACCGTTTCATCAAAACCATAGCCCGAAATATAGGCTCTAATTTCATGGTAATTTTTAAACCCAGCGTCGAAGAACTCTTCAAGAATGGTATTAGACTCATTGAGCATTTCGCCTTGAAGCTGAGACAAATAAGCCACTTCAACATTTTCGTGGATCTCGATAGAAGGCTTATTATTTTTAAAGATTTCTCTGAGAAGCGTCGTTTTCCCAGTGCCGTTTGCACCGATAATGGCGACTTTGTCATTTGACTTAATCTCAAAGTTAACGTTTTCTAAAAGCAATTCATCAAAGGAAACACTGTAATTATTGACTGTTAAGGCAACTGTTTCTTCAATTTCATTATTGGTAACCAAACGGATATTGGGTTGTTTAATCTCTACAAACGGCGTCTTAATTCTACGTGCTTCGAGTCTTTCTTGAAGTTTGACTCTTGCCTTTAGATATTTGCCTCTAGTGGATTCAGAATTGTTGGTTGCAATAATCCTTAGTTTATCAATTAAGATGTCGTTTCTCTCAATTTCTTCAGTATCCGCAATAGCAAGTTCTTGTAACTCGATCTTACTTTGAAGCAGTGAGAAGTTATAATCGATATATCTGCCATCGAACTCTTGAAGCTCCATGTTTTCAAGGTGCACTATTTTGTTAAAACAATGATTGAGCAAATAGCGGTTGTGCGTGATGATGAGCATGATGCCTTTGTGAGAATTGATGAGGTTTTTAAGCGCATTGAGATTTTCGAAATCTAAGAACACATCGGGCTCGTCCATAATCATGACGTCTGGGCTATTGAGCATTTCTTTAATCGCTTGGATGAGTTTAAATTCGCCGCCACTCAGTTCAGAGACCATAAGATCTTTGTGTTTAATGAGGCTCGCAAGATTTAGCTTCTTATTAATGTTGCTTTCGAAATCATCTCCGCCAATGGCCTCGAATGCGTCTAAAGCTTCTTGGTATTCTTCGAGTAGGGTTTCAATGTCTGAAGCGGTTTCCATTTCAGTACAAATAGAGGCTATTTTATTTTGGAGTTTAATAAATTTTTCGCCAATATATTCGAAAACGGTAACGTTGTTTACTTTGTCTAGTTGTGAGAACTGACTGACATAACCAATTCTGCAACCGTGGTTGATTTCTAACTTTCCGTCATACATATAGTTTTCTGGGTCCATAATGATCTCGATCAGCGTGCTCTTGCCGCTGCCGCTAGTGCCTATGAAAGCACAATGTTGACCCTCTTCTAATGTGAATGAAATCTTGTTATAAAGATCTTTTTGTGGAAATGAGTAGGATAAATTATCCAATCTTATCATATTATTACCTCTCTTTATCATCAAAAAAGAGCTTATAAAAAAATAAGCTCTTCAGTATATTATCTCCCAATCGCATTTTAAATTCAATTTTATTAAATGAGTCGAATGAAAGATTCAACTCATACTAGTCATATATTTTAATTGGTTTACCGTAGGTAGCATAACATTTTTGCAGACGAATTTCAATCAACTTTAATCCCTAGTCCAACAAAATTTTTAACATCCCCTCGGGATTGTTCAAAAACTGCTGGGTAATTTGATAGTGCTCCGTGTCTTTATAAGCAATAGGCTTAAAGTCGTCATCCACGTTGTAAATAGTGGCGTAGGGGTAAGAGAGGATAATTGGCGAATGGGTGGCGATGATGAACTGAGAATTGTCACCTACCAAGTCATGCAGTCTTGAAAGCATTGCCATTTGCCTCATGGGAGAAAGCGCCGCCTCGGGCTCATCTAAAATATAAAGGCCGCGACCGCTAAATCGATGAAGCAGAAGTGACATGAATGATTCTCCGTGAGACTGCTGATGGAGTGATCTGCCCCCGTATGAGTCGATGATTCTGCTGCTAGGACTTTTTTCACGGTCAAGTTCATCGATCTTCGTAGCGACATTGTAAAAACTTTCAGCTCTTAAGAAAAAGCCGTCTTTCGGACGCTGCATGCCTTTTGATAGTGTTAGATATTGGTATAAAACAGAATGCGTTTCTTCTGTCGCAAAATTTAAATTCTGAGTACCACCTTCGGGGTTGAAACCGAAAGAGGACGCAATGGCTTCAAGCAAAGTTGACTTGCCGCTGCCGTTTTCACCGACGAAGAAAGTCACATTTGGGTGGAAATTGATTTGGTCTAATGCTTTTACGGCTCTCAGCATGAAGGGGTAACAGTTCCATTCATTGATTTTACTTCGGTTTAGGGTGATGGAGCGGATATATTGGTCAAATGGATTTTCAATCAT
Organism: Eubacteriales bacterium; assembly: GCA_043770095.1. GTDB lineage: Bacteria > Bacillota > Clostridia > Peptostreptococcales > Acidaminobacteraceae > JBGSUZ01. The sequence goes on along the minus strand of JAYVIR010000045.1, from coordinate 55,163 downwards.
AGTGGATGTCCTTTCTTTTGGTGATTCGTTTCAAGCATTAATTAAGTGGGTAAAATATTTGAAAGCACAAATTTCGCACTGATTTTAACAGTTTTTTAAACATCAAATTTAAATTGAAAGATGGTGTGTGAAATGAAGAGAAATGACTTTGATCAATTAGTTTTGGATAAGAATAAGAACATATTTGAAAGTGTCATTTTTTTTGGAGCGATAATCTCATTCATAAGTAGTTATTTATTATACTCAACTCACATATCTTATTTCTTTTCTTGCCTCGATGCTTGTATAGGACTGAGTATGACAGTACTTTATGCTTTAAAGGATCAAGTATCGACATCACTTAAAATTAATATCGTTATCTTGATAACCGTAATTTTAGGGATGATCATTATGTTAGATCGTGCTTTTGTTGGATCGAGTTTTTATCTGTTCATATTGGCGAATGTCGTTGGAACTACTTTGTTATCAAAGCAAAAAAGCATTCTTATTTCATGTGTGACAACGTTATACGTTGTCATCATAATAGTTGCGATGATGACTGGGTTCATCAAATTTTCAGGTTATGATAATCATTTGAATAGCTTGGGTGAATGGCTAATCCATTTAGGAACCTATCTCCTGAGTTTGATTGTCATATATTTAACAATTAACGGAATGAAGTCTCACTTACTTGAGAATATTGATCAATTAGAAGTGAGTGTTGAACATGTTTTTAAGTTAGCTTATTATGACCCATTAACAAAATTACCAAATCGAATAAAATTTATAGAGACGCTATTAGGCGATTCAAAAAAAAATATCCAAGGTGTTATATTGCTTATTGAAGTAAAGGATCTTAAAATGTTGAATTCCATCAATAGCAATGAATTTGGAAATAATCTATTGATCAGCATAGCAGATATATTAACTGAAATATATATCGAAAATAATAAGATTGCAAGAGTAGGCGCCTCAGAATTTGCAGTGTGGATTGAAACATTTTCTGAAAGCATCATCGAGATTCACATAAATAATACGCTAAAAATACTGGATCGAGAATTACGATTGAATGGTATAGATCAAACGATTGAGTTTTATTCCTCTTATGCACATTATAATGCGGATGATTGGCCTATTGAAAGGTGTTATCAAAATGCAATGATTGCTTTGGAATATTCAAAAAATTTAAAAAATATTCATCTTGTAGCCTATAATAAAGAAATTGAACAGCAAACGATATTTGATTTAGAGATAAAAGACGCCATTAAAAATGCCATTGAAAATTGTGAGTTCCAAGTGGTCTATCAAGAAAAAATAGATGTGCTGACGGGCAAGGTTTACGGTGTAGAAGCTTTAGCGAGATGGCATTCAAAGCTTCATGGAGAAATATCTCCTATTGTATTTATCTCTATAATTGAAAAAAATAATCTGGCAGTCAGTTTTGGAAATATGATGATCAGAATGATTCTAGATGATGTTGCAGCTTTATTGAATTTATATGGCAAGCATATTGTCGTTTCAATTAATATTTCACCATCCCATTTCATGACAAAAAGCTTCAACGTGTTTATCGTTGAAGAAATAATTAAACGGGATATATTTCCAAATTGTATTATGTTAGAAATTACTGAAGAGATTATGATTGAAGGTTTTGATATTGCTCAGTCGGTAATTGTACCCCTTAAAGCTTTTGGTATAGGAATATCTTTAGATGATTTTGGAACAGGTTATTCTTCTTTAAGTTATTTTGCCAAAATGGATTTAAGTGAATTAAAAATTGACAAGTCTTTTATTGATCAAATTAATGAGAGTAAAAAGGTGAAAGCCTTAATCAAAGCAATCATTCAACTTGCGAATCTATACGAAGTTGCTGTTGTTGCGGAAGGGGTGGAAACGAAAGAACAACTTGACGCACTTATAGAATTAGGTTGTTATTTGATTCAAGGCTATTATTTTTCTACCCCGCAGCCAATAAACAATTGTGGAAATTCGAACTAATTGTGGTTGATTTAAAGCAAGAAAATGAAATTACAAAAATACCTCAACATCGAGATAAGCTTGCGTTAAGGTTCGTTTTCAGATAGAATATGTAGACTATTTAAATAACGGAAAAACTAGAGGCTTCAAGATGCCTATATAAGTTGAACAAAGTAATTGTGATATTTGTCGCTTTGAAGCCAGCGACAAATATCACAATTAGAGCGCTTTGCACAACGCTTTCATTAAGGGAATAAGTTGAATCTTTAATTCAACTTATATATTGGTACGTTTGTGAAACAAGAGAATTGGAGGAATGACTGTGTCTGTAGAAAAGGACCAACTTTATGAAATGGAAATTACAAAATTAGGCGATAGCGGCGAAGGGATTGGCAGCTATAAGGGCATGAATATATTTGTCGGCGGAGGCGTTGTCGGAGATTTTGTCAAAGTAAAAATCACGGGCATAAAGAAAACTTATGCGATGGGAAGAGTCGTGAAGCTTATTCAGGCATCAAAGCTTAGAACAGAGCCAGTCTGTCCGTATTTTAGAACGTGCGGCGTTTGTCAAATTATGAACATGGATTACCAAAAAGGACAATTGTCTTTCAAACAAGGCGTCGTAGTGAATGCGCTCAGCCAATTTGAAGGCTTAAAAGAGACTAAAGTTTTGCCAATTCTAGGAATGAGAATGCCGCTTCGTTATAGAAACATGGCACTTTACACGGTGGGTCAGGGAAATGTAGGCATCAAGCTCGGCTTCCACGAAAAAGGCAGTCATAAAGTGGTTGATGTTCAGGATTGTCTGCTTCAAAATGTCTCTCATATCAAAATCAATCAAGTGATTAGAGAATTTATAACCGAATTTAATATTCAGACTTATGACGAAGGTTCTCACAAAGGTTTGATTCGTCAAATCTTGATCAGAGAGAGTGACGTTACAGGCGATTTAATGGTGGTGTTTGTGCTTAACGGCAGACAGATTCCAAAAGACAGCATTTTGGTGGAGCGCCTATTAGAAGCGGTTCCTGAAATAAAATCCATCATCATCAATGAAAATACCCTTAAAGCGAGTCGTTGTTTGGGACCAAACAATAGAGTCATATCAGGCGATGAAACCATCCTTAATAAAATGGGGAACGTGGAATTTGCCATCAGCCCTCAAATGGATTTCCCTGTGAACTCACTACAGGCTGAAGTGTTTTATCGGACGATATTTGGCTTCGCAGGACTAAAAGGCGAAGAAACCGTTGCTCAGCTTTACGATGCAAATCACGTACTCACTGCAATCCTCGCGCAAAAAACCAGTTCAGCGGTGGGTGCAACTGAAATTCCAAAATTATTAGAAGAAGGCACACCTATAGATGTGCTTATGATTGAACCAACCAAAAAAGGCTGTGACGCTGAGAAAATTGAAACCATCCTCAAACTTGCGCCACAAAAAATGATTTACATTTCGGGCAAACCGTCAATCATGGCAAGAGACTTAAACGCTATTTGCGAAAGTGGCTTGTATGAAGTCAAAAAAGTTCAAGCGGTGGATTTGTTTGCAATGATGACAAATGTGGACTGTATTGCTCTTATTGAGAAGAAATTGGTTTATTAAGTAATTTTATATAAATGGAAATTCCAATATAACAAAACGGCTATGAATCTGATGATTTATAGCTTTTTTTATTTTTTGTGTTGACACCATAATGAATCCATGCTAAATTAAACATACAAAACATATCAATTTAGTATGAATTGCGATGATGGGAAGAGTAAGTTAGGATAAGCGAACAGAGAAAAACCTTCTACAGCGGTTGAAAAATCAATCAATGTAGGCTGAAAGAGGTTTGTCGCAGAAAATAGCTGAAGTGCATCCCAGAGCACCGGAACGAAAATAAGTAGACTCCGGCGGGAACGCCCGTTATTGCGTTACGGTATTTATCCGATGTGGCACTTTGAGCCATTGGGATCAGTACCGGAAAAAGTTTCTGCCATGACGTTAAAATTTTGGCAGCAAACAGAGTGGAACCGCGGCTTATAGCTGCCTCTGTATTTTATATCAGAGGTGGCTTTTTTGTGTTTCAAACTAAGTTGAAAATGATTTAAACCTAAGCAAAACCAACCTACTGGAGGATTAAACGATGATTAAAAAATTAGTATTTTTAGCAATGACAGCACTTTCTCTTGCCGTATTTGCAGGTTGTGCAGCAACCGTAGACTCAAAGGTTGAAGGAAAAGAAGCTCAAGCGGGCGTAGCACAGACTGCGCCGAAAACACAATTGGAAGATATCCTTAAAACAGGCGTCATAAAAATTGGAACAGAGGGCACTTACGCACCCTTTACATTCCATGACAACACTGGAAAATTGACAGGATTTGATGTGGAAATAGCGGAGGAAGTGGCAAAGAGAATCGGGGTTAAGGCAGAATTTGTAGAAACCAAGTGGGATGGCATGTTTGCAGGACTGGATTCAAATCGATTTGACATTGCCGTCAATCAGATTGGCATACGCGCAGACCGTCAGGAAAAATACGATTTTTCAATCCCGTATATCCAATCAAGAGCCGTTCTGGTTGTGAAAGAAGGCAATGAAAGTATTAAAACCTTTGAAGACTTGAAAGGTAAAAAAACTGGACAATCACTCACTAGCAATTTCGCGGACATCGCTAAGAAAAATGGTGCAGAGCTTGTTGCAGTAGACGGTTTTAATCAAGCGCTGGACCTTCTTGCTTCAGGGCGAATAGACGCAACAATTAACGACAGCTTATCATTCTTAGATTTTAAGAAGCAAAAACCTGACGCAAAGGTAGTCATAGCGGCAAAAACAGATCAAGCAGACCAAAGTGGTATTTTATTTAGAAAAGGCAATGAGACTTTCGTGGAAGCCGTGAACAAAGCCCTAAATGACATGATTGGCGATGGCACTTATACAACTATTTCACAAAAATGGTTTGGAGAGGATGTTTTAAAATAATGGACAATCAAGCTCAAAGAATTCTAGATATACTGACAAATGCTCTGTGGCCGCTCGTAAAAGCGGGTCTTGAGTTCTCAATCCCACTGACGCTAATCGCCTTTTCGCTGGGATTGGTACTGGCATTTTTAATTGCGATGGCACGGCTTTATGGCGGCAGATTGCTGTCGACACTGGCGGAAATTTATGTATGGATTTTCAGAGGCACACCTTTATTGGTACAGCTCTTCATCATTTTTTACGGACTGCCTAGCGCAGGCATTATCATTAGCGGATTTCTTTCAGCCATCATCGGCTTTACTCTAAATGTGGGGGCATACACTTCTGAAACCTTGAGAGGTGCAATTCTTGGGGTTTCAAAAGGACAGTGGGAAGCGGCTAAAACCTTAGGCTTGAACCGCCGTCAAACGATGTTTAAAATCATTTTGCCTCAAGCGCTCCGTATCTGCATACCTTCTTTATCAAACACGTTTATCAGCTTAGTCAAAGATACTTCTTTGGCAGCGGCTATCACTGTCACGGAACTCTTTCAAGTAGCACAGCAAATTACAGCGCGAACCTACGAGCCTCTCTGGTTATACACAGAGGCAGCGCTGATTTATCTTGTTTTCTGTACAGGGCTTACCTATCTTCAAAAGCGACTTGAAGCGTGGTTTAACAGACCTTACCAAGGAGGCGGCATATGATAAAAATGAAAAATGTTATCAAGAAATTTGGGCAGCAAACTGTGTTAAATGGCATAAATTTGAATATATCAAAAGGTGAGGTGGTATGCATCATTGGGCCAAGCGGCTCAGGAAAGAGTACTTTGCTACGGATTATGAACCGACTCGAAACGCTGACTGAAGGTGAAATTTTGATGAAACCGACTCGTATGGGCATGGTGTTTCAAAATTTTCAACTTTTCCCTCATATGACGGTGCTAGAAAATTTGACTATTGCACCGCGGCAGGTGGACAAGCTCCAAAAAGAAGAGGCTAATTTACGTGCAGTGCAACTTTTAAAGAAAGTCGGTCTCTCTGAGAAGGCAGACAGCTACCCAAGCCAGTTATCGGGTGGACAGCAACAACGCGTAGCAATTGCCAGAGCGCTTGCCATGCAACCTGAAGTGCTCCTATTCGACGAACCCACGTCTTCGCTTGACCCCGAATTAGTAGGCGAAGTTCTGAGTGTCATGAAAACCTTAGCCGCCGAGGGGATGACCATGGTTGTCGTTACCCACGAAATGGGCTTTGCCCGGGAAATGGCTGATCGAGTTGTTTTTATGGATCAAGGGATTGTTGTTGAGGAGGGGAGTCCTGAAAGCTTGTTTGCAAATCCGAAGGAGAAGCGAACGCAAACCTTCTTAGAATATGTCATTTAAATTACTCAGATGTTCTTTTGACCGAGAAGATAATCGTCATAAAATGTTGACAGTCCAAGTGTTGTGGCATATATTGATAATGGTTATTCAAAAAGGTCAATAAGAAATAGAGGGTGTATGCAATGAAAATTTCAGCGAAGGGTCGATATGGTCTTAGGGCGTTAGTCGATTTATTTCTAAATAGCAAAGAGGAACACGTAGCCTTGTTTAGCATTGCGCAGCGCCAAGGCATTTCAGTGCAGTACTTGGAACATGTCTTTTCTGCGCTTAGACGAGCGGGTATTGTCAGAAGCATCAAGGGTGCTAAGGGTGGATATGTCCTTGCAATTGAAGCTGAAATGCTTACGATCAGTACTATTTTATGTGCTTTAGAGGGAAATCTAACCATCATGGACAGCATTTCACGCGAGGAACAGGACCCTAAAAATTGCATTGAGAAAGCGGTTTGCAACTTGATTTGGCAACCACTGGACGAGAGGTTGATGACTATTTTAGAATCAGTGACACTGTTGGATTTGGCAGGTGAAAGCAAGAGGCTTAAAGAAGTGGAAGACCCTATGTTTTATATTTGATTACTTTTAGAGTAAAATCCACAAAATAAGTTGCTAGTTTTAGTAACTTATTTTGTGGATTTTATTATTTTTATAGTCGGCGTTTTCTTAAAAAGATAGGAAATGCCTCTAAATGTTGATAGACTAAGATTACGATATGAAATTGATGGAGGATTCTATTTTGAACAATAACTATAAAAATTTAAGCTTAAAAACCAAGGCTACTATTGGCTTTGTTTTGGTATTCTTAATTATGTTCTCTTCTGCTATGGTGGGGTTGGTAGGGCTATTGAGTAACAGCCATCAGTTTAGCACTTTTAATAAACTTACAGAAGAAGCCCAACTATCTAATGAAATTGATTCTTACCTATATGGCAAAAGACTGGCTTTTAAAAAATATGAAACAAGTAACAATCGTGAATTTATAAATCAATATAATGAAATAGATGCAAAAATGAAACTGGCTGTCGCTAGATTTTTGGAGATAAGCAAAGATAAAGACCGCAAGAATGATATTAAAGATATTTCTGAAAAAAGTGGGAATTATCAGAAACAGTTTGATACCTTTATTAAGTACTCAAATGACATTGCGGAGAACTATAAGGAGCTATCCATTAATGGCACAGAATTATTAGACGCACTGAGCATTATGAATGAAACTGCTCAAGATACAAATAATTTTGAAGTAACTAAAATCACATCAAATGCTCTTACTCACTTATTGTCAGCAAGACTGAGAGCCACAAAATACTTTGACTTTCATTCTCAAAGCGAGTTTGATCAATATCTAACCCATTATCAATTATTTGAAGAAGATATCGCATTGTTACAAGGTATTGAAAAGCGTGATGAGTATAAGTCTAATTATTATGCCCTTTATAAATATCAGCCACTTTATAAAACAGGTATGCAAACACTTCGTCAGAATATAGAACAGATTGATCGGATCAATAAAGAACTGGATCTTATTGGTCCCCAAATATCAATAGTGACAGCAAAAATCAAAGCATCTGTATTGGATGAAGTTAATCAGTTTAACAATCGTATAAACAAATCAAATCAACAAAGCAGTATTACTGTAGGCATTATATTTCTAGTAGCTATTCTATTAGGTAGCTTCGTGATCATCAGCATTCTAAAACTGGTATTAAATCCAATTAATTTTTTAAAGGAGACCTTTGAGAGCATTGCCTCAGGTGATGCAAATACCGATTTTAGATTACCTGAATCATCAACCGATGAAATTGGACAGATGGCAGTTGCTTTTAATATATTCATGCTGAAAATAGAGGGCATGATAAAATCAATGGCTTATCAAAATTTACTAAAGACATCTGAGAATGATCTATCCGAGATTGCCCGAACTGAAGATGATTTAGAGGTCATTTCCAATCAAGTGGTTCATTATTTATGCAAGCATTTTGATATGTTGATGGGTGCTATGTACATTCCAAATGAAGATGGTATTTTTAACTTAAGCGCTACTTATGCCTATACCAATCCAAAAGGCAGTGAAATAACAGTTGAATGCGGTGTTGGTATTATCGGTCAAGTCATAAAAGAAAAGAAAATATTCGTGATTCACGAATTACCTGAAGAATATATTTTGATCCAAAGCGGGCTTGGCGAGGCTAAACCTCATTCAATCATCGTCATACCATGTCTTTACAATGAAGACTTAATGGGTATTATTGAATTAGCAAGTTTTGAAGCATTTAATACCAATCAAATGGATATCCTTGAAGCTTTATCTGACATTTTGGGCAGAATTTTATCTACTGTAAAAGTAAGGCATCAAATGAAAATTCTTTTGGAAAAGACTCTGAATCAATCTCAAACGCTTCAAATTCAGCAAGAGGAACTACGTCAGAGTAATGAAGAGCTTGAAGAGCAGGCAAGAGCGCTCAAAGATTCCGAGGGAAAATTGCAGCTTCAACAAGAAGAGCTAAGGGTGACCAATGAGGAACTTGAAACGCACTCTAAACAATTAGAAGAGCAAAAGCGAGTTTTAAATGAGAAAAATTCAGCTCTTGAAATTGCCCAAGAAGAAATGATGAAGAAGGCCGAAGCGTTGCAACTTGCTAATAAATACAAATCGGAATTTTTAGCAAACATGTCACATGAGTTGAGAACGCCTCTTAATAGCATTTTGGTGCTGTCACAACTTTTATCGGATAAAAAAGAAGATGAGCCGTTATCCGATAAAGAAAAATCATTTGCAAGCACCATTCACTCTTCCGGAAAAGATTTGTTAACCCTTATCAACGGGGTTCTAGACCTCTCAAAAGTAGAGGCTGGCAAGTTGAATTTGCATAATGAAAAAGTTTTTTTAACAGAGCTATTGAACGAAAATGAGAATATGTTTGAGACGATGGCAGACATGAAAAATCTTGATCTTAACCTTACAATAGAGGAAAACGCACCAGAGTATATTGTTTCAGACTCATTGCGCTTAAATCAAATTCTAAAAAATCTTATTTCTAATGCCATTAAATTCACCCATGACGGATATGTAAGTGTTCGGTTTAGAAACTTAATAAGTAAAGAGGCACAGGCTCTAAACATTCAATCAAAAGATTATCTGGCAATAGTGGTAAAAGATACTGGAATCGGTATTCCAACTGATAAATTAGAAGAAGTTTTTGAGGCATTCAAACAGTCGGATGGAACCACTAGCAGACAATACGGTGGTACAGGACTCGGGTTAACCATTTCTCTTGAGATGGCTAAACTGCTGGGTGGACACATTATTCTAGAAAGTGAAGTGGGCAAAGGTAGTGAATTTATATTGATAATTCCACGAAAGCCGAATGATGAAAAGAAGGAATCTAATCTTATAAACGCAATTGAAATGATCAGTCATTACGATCGCACTGAGGAAACTCAAAAGGAAAATCAAGTAGGCAATGAAACGAATGATCAAGTGCCAATCGAAACAGCCTTAGATAGCAGAGGAAAAAAAGTTTTGATTATCGAGGACGATCCAACTTTTGCTCAGATTCTTTCAGATCTTGCAGAGGAAAAAGGATACATTGCCATTAAAGCATTCAACGGAAAAGAGGGTATCAAAAGAGCCAAAGAAGACAAACCGACAGGTATTATTTTGGATATAGGCTTACCTGATATGGACGGCATGATTTTGGCAAAAATGCTCTCAGAAGACAATGCTACTAAAGACATACCAATTCACGTGATATCGGGTTCAGAAGATATTAGCGAAGCAATTGGACTTGAAGGAATGCCACAAAGTATTATTGGATTTTTGAAAAAACCAGTTGATATTAAATCAATTTATAAAACGTTATCAAAAATTGAAAGTGTCGATGTGAAAGGCACTAAGCAGATATTAGTAGTAGGTGCTTGCGGTGATGAAGATTTTAGCAAATTTGCGCAACTTGGACAAGTTCAGATTCAAAAGGTTATGACGGGCAGTCAAGCCATCGAAGCGCTTAAAACAGAAGTTTATGCCTGCATCATATTAGATGTCAATCTTCCAGACACCACTGGGGTTGATTTTATGACAAATATTCGTCAAGAATTTGAGAATCAGACGCCAATTATTATTTATACAGAAGCCGAAATTAACACAGATGAAATTGATGATATGCATCAATTTGCTGAGTCAATCATTCTTAAAAGTTCTAAATCAAAAGAGCGCTTAGTCGATGAAGTGTCTTTATTTTTACACGATGTTGAACGTAGCTTTAAAGGAAAACGCCCTATTAGTAAAATTGTTGAAGATGATAAAAATTCTTTGTTAGGCGTTCGTGTCCTATTGGCAGATGATGATAACCGGAATGTATTTGCATTAATGCATTTGTTGGAACAAAATGGGATGCAAGTCGTTGTAGCAAAAGATGGTTTTGAAGCCATCAAAAAATTCGAAGAAAATGAAATTGAGTTGGTCTTAATGGATATTATGATGCCTCAAATGGATGGGTATGATGCCATCAAGCAAATTCGCCAAACCGCTAAAGGCAGACATACGCCAATTATTGCACTTACCGCCAAAGCGATGAGTGATGATAGAGATAAATGTATTACTGCAGGCGCAAATGACTATTTAACCAAACCAGTGGACGTCAATCGATTATTATCTATGATAAAGGTGTGGATGTCATAATGAGCGATTTTGATTTTAAACACAACAATGAAGACATTGAAACCCATCTCTTCATTGAAGCCATCAAAATGAAATATGGCTATAACTTTAGCGAGTACTCTCGCGCTCACATCAAAAGACGCATTAAGAATCGATTGATGAAGAGTGGATTTAGTAATATTTTAGAATTGACGCATAGCGTTTTGGAAGATGAAGTGTTTTTTAGAGAAATGGTTTTAGATTTTTCTATCAATGTAACAGAAATGTTCAGAGACCCCTCTTTCTTTAAATATATTAGAGAAAGTATTCTGCCAGTCTTAGAGTCCTATCCGCAGATTAAAATTTGGCATGCAGGTTGTTCATCGGGTGAAGAAGTTTATTCAATGGCAATCCTGTTAAAGGAATGCGGACTCTATGATCGCTGCCAGATTTATGCCACAGATTTTAATGATAAAATCATTGAACGAGCCAAGGATGGCATCTATTCACTTGAATCCATTAAGGAATACACCAAAAATTATATCCTCTCAGGTGGGGTAAATTCTTTTTCCGACTACTATATTGCAAAATACGACAATGCCATACTCAACAATGAGTTAAAGAATAAAATTACTTTTGCCCAACATAACCTTGTAACGGATGGCTCATTTGGCGAAATGAACTTGATTATCTGTAGAAATGTCTTGATCTATTTTGACCGAGAACTTCAAAATAGAGCAAATCGATTGTTTATGGAAAGTTTGATTAAAGGTGGCTATCTTTGTCTCGGGTCAAAGGAAACGCTTATTTATAGTGATGTGATGGAACAATTTGAAACAATCAGCGATGAATTTAAGGTCTACCGTAAGCGGATGAAGGTAAAGGGGGGATCTCTGTGAAATATGATATCCTTGCAATTGGAACATCGGCTGGCGGAATTGATGCCCTTAAGCGTGTATTGACTTCATTTTGTCATATCGGTGAAGTTGCGATTGTGATAGTACAACACTTGAGCCCACAGAATAAGAGTTATCTGAGTAAGATTATCTCTGATGCCATTTCTGCGAATGTAAAAGAGATTGAAGATAAAATGCCAATAGAACGGGGCACCATTTTCATAGCACCACCAAACTATCATGTATTGATAGAGAAGACTGGTACTTTTACGCTTACAACAACTGAAAAAGTTTGCTATGCAAGGCCCTCAATCGATGTAACTTTTGATAGTATTGCTGACACCTTTGGCAAACGTGTCATTGGCATACTCCTCACAGGGGCAAATCATGATGGTGGGGAAGGGCTTAAGCAGATTAAAATGGCTGGTGGATATACCATTGTTCAAAATCCTAAAACAGCCGAGGCACCTGAGATGCCTGCGTTCGGAATCGAAAAAGCTGTTCCTGATGAAATTATTGATCTTGACAAAATTGGAGTAAGACTGAATGAACTTTTGAAGAATAATGAGGTAGATGGATGAGGGAATATGTTAATATCTTAATTGTAGATGACTTAAAAGAAAATCACTTGGTAATGGAAAGTGTTTTATCAGATCCTGATTTAAACATCGTAAAAGCAATGTCTGGTGAAGAGGCTTTATCTTTATGCATGGAGCACGACTTTGCCGTGATTTTTATGGATGTTCAGATGCCTGGAATGGACGGCTTTGAGGCTGCAGAATTACTCAGGAGCATTGAAAAAACAAAGAGCATTCCAATCATCTTTGTAACGGCAATCAGTAAGGAACAAAAATCAATTTTTAAAGGATATGAGGTCGGTGCGGTGGATTATTTGCCAAAACCGATAGACCCAATTGTATTAAGAAGCAAAGCAAGAATCTTTAAAGAATTATACTTGCAGAGAATAACCATTCAGCGTCAAGTCATTGAACTAGAAGCAAGACTTAAAGAACTGACAGTTATGCAGCAAGAAAAAGATCTTTTAGAAGACCTCAGTCTTCAAGATGGTCTGACTAAAATATACAATAGACGCGGATTAGACAAGTTTTATGAGATGCACTGGCACAATTGTTTAAGGTATAAACTTCCATTTTCAGTGATGATGATTGATATAGACAATTTTAAAAAATACAACGACAATTATGGACACCTTCAAGGCGATGAAGTGCTTAAATCCGTTGCGGCAGCATTACAAAAATCACTCTTTAGGTCAGAAGATTTTGTTGGAAGATATGGCGGAGAAGAATTTCTGGTAGTGATGCCCAATGTTGACATTGAGGGAGCGGAAGTCGTTGCCATTCGTATGCTGAGTGACATTAGAGCACTCAATATTAAACATGAATTTTCAGGTGAAAGTTGTCGAGTAACGGTTAGTATTGGGGTGGCAAGGGTTTATCCATCTATAAATATTGCGCCTAGCATGCTTATTGATCAAGCTGACCAAAGGCTTTATGACGCAAAGAAAAAGGGTAGAGATTGTTTGGTCACTGAAAATACGATAGTCGATTAAGTCTTATCTCATAAAAAAATTAATAGTCACGAGAATGCCAATATGCACAGGATAGAAGAAATAAGCGACGTATTTATTGAGCTTAAAGTTGAATCGATTTAGCTGATCGACATAATTTAGACCCCAAATGATTGGAAGTGCTATGAAGTCCAATTGAAATTTGGTAAGCAAAAATGGGAAAGGCAATTCGTCCGATGGTTTTAAATAAGACTTGTTCTGGAAAAAACAAATAACCAACGTGATCAATGAGCATTGTGAGAAGCGCAATTTTTTTAATCATATAATATCATTTATATGTTGAAAATGTGAATGATAGGAAATGGTTATTATCTACCAATATAAAAAAAGTAGCGCCAAGGCTTATTCACCTTGGCGCTACTTTTTTTATGTTGTTTTCATAGATTGTTTTATGCTTCGCGTACAACTTCCTTGAAAGCTTCAAGATCTGAATGGATCTCATCTTTAAGAGGGTTTCTCTTATTTTTAAAGACTTTATAGAAGTGATATACAAATACTGCAACGTTAGCTGCTAAAGAGATAGCGCTGACAATCCAAAGAGCAGTTGGGTTGTGTGAAGATTTAACTGCAAATATAGACGTGTCTACGAAAGCAGGGAAGCACATAACGAACATCATCCAAATGGCTAAAGTTTGAGCTCTGTGCTGAAGCCATGCGCCCTTTTTAATAAAGAAGGCTGGAATGGTACAAGAAATGAGAAGCGCTGCTCCTGCGTAGAATGAATGGTCTGAAACGCAGTTGTAAACATAGGCAAAGTTCCAAAGATCATAAGCAATGATCCAGAACCAAAGTTGATCTGGCCAGAGCATGTCTTTGTTTTTGTCTTTGCCAATTACAATTCCAAGCCATCCTGAAATGGTAATGATATTGAGGATACCGGCAATCCCGTTCATAATATTCCAAGGACCGCCAACCATGATCACACCATCGACTAAACCGTTTAGACCTGAACACTGGAAATCACGAAGGACAGCTTCCATGATGTTTAAAGCTAGAATGAATGCGGGGAACGTTAACATAAGTTTGTTCTTATCAAGACCTTTAATGAAACGAAGTGCCATAAAGCCCAAACAACCTGCAAGCGCAGAATAAACTTTAGCCCAGTGGAACCAAGTGCCAACACTTGAACCAGGACCTGCTGTTTTTGGCCAAACAGAGAATGTCAAAACAAGCGGTAGAGCAATAAAGATTGCCATTGCAAAATATTTGTTTCTGCGCGCCATTTCGTTGACCAAAATCAAGCCACCCAAGACTGCGAGCCACATTAATGCTGAGTACCATGGTATAGATTCGAATAAAAACATAATACTTCCTCCCAAATTTTGATTTGTGGTGTTGTTTACACCCAATCATTAAATAAATATAAACTATTTCATATTTGAATATACACCTTTGAAAAATAAAAGTCTAGGGTGATTAAGGCGCTTCAAACGTTTTAAAACACTATATTCTTTTTAAAATGACTGTTGGTCAGTTTTTAAAAGTGTTGTAATTCTGTAACCATCAATAGACTAGCAAAAATGATGACTTTTGAAATGTTTTTTTGGATACAAAAATATTTTTCAAAAAATCAAAAAAGCATCCTATTTTCACGAAATCGTTTGAAAGTAGGATGCTTTTTTATATTTAAATCAAAGTTATATTTTAAAGCGACTAACCAACTGTACCAATTTCCCAGCAGTTTCTGCTTGAAGAATGGCCGTAGTGCTCATAGACTCAACTGCACGCGTTGTTTCTTCAATATTGGTTAAAATATTTTTCGAGTTTTCTGTAGATTCTTGAGCTGTAACAGAGTTCATTTCCGCTGCTTGACTGATTTGATTAATAGATTCAGAAACCTGAGCAGAAGATTCTGCAATTTTTGTGGCAAATTCATTGAGATAAATGGCATCCTTTTGATATTCGATGCCTACTTCAACAAGATATTTGTAATCAGGCGTTACGTTCTTATCCACAAACATGAGCATCTCATTTGAGTGATGTGACAAATTGTCCACAGCAAGCTTAACTTTTTCCACAACCGACTGAATTTGGCTAACGGTATTGCCTGACTGCTCTGCCAATTTTCGAACTTCGTCCGCTACTACTGCAAAGCCTCTGCCGCTTTCTCCAGCTCTTGCAGCTTCAATGGCAGCGTTGAGAGCCAATAGATTAGTTTGATCGGCAATGCCGCTGATGGTATCTGTCATGACCAAAATTTGATCTACAATTTTGCTATCTTCGATGGCTTTTGTAACCGAACGTTGTTTTTCATCCATAAGCTTGATGGCTTTTTGCATGGATTCTTCACCAGTTTGTTTGGTTTTTTCGGCTTTGCTTCTAATAGTGACTGCTGTTACGCGACCTTCGTTTGACTGGATAGCAATATTGGCAGTATTGTCGCTGATCTCTTGGATAGAGGCCGTGGTTTCTTCAGAAGAAGCACTTAAATCCTCCGCACCGCGAGCCACTTCATAAGCGACTTCTTTTACGGACTCCATAGTCGAAGCCAATTCTTGTATGGTAGAAGAGAAGTCTTGACTCGATGTATTGATTAGAGCAGCGCCATTAACTATTTCGGTGATAATTTCTTTCGTGTTAATGACGGCTTGATCTAAAGCGCGTGTAATAGTGCCAATTTCATCTTTGCTTTTGCTGTTCACAGTGACGGTGAGGTCTCCTGCAGATAGTCTTTCAGAAAGTTCCACGACTTGTGTGATGCCTCGTGATAGACGAGTAACAATATAATAGGTAATCAAGATAGAGACGATTACTGCAAAACCAACCAGGATAATAACAAGTGCGATTGAAGTCTTAAATATGCTTTGAGACGTTTCGTATTTGATTTTAGCATCATTTTTATTCATTTCAATTAAGGCGTTCAATTTGGTAAACATACTGTCTCTAAAAGTTGTCAGTTGATCGTATTTACTAAAACCTGCAGCTACATCGTCTGCTGCAATAAGATCTATCAGTTCTTGACGATTCTTTCTAAAATCAACTAAATCAATTTTAAAATTGTCATATAGAACTTTTTCCTGTCCTTGAAGATTTGATTTTTCATACTTTGTAAGCAGTTGATCATTTTTGATAGAGATTCGGTCTATATTTTTCTTCCAACTTTCAAGCGAAGCAGGATCTTGATTGTCATATAGCATTTGGATGATATTGGTATTTGTTTCTAGTAGATTTTCTTTTAATTCACCTAATTGGGTGATGGTGGTCAGATTTTGATTATACATGACGTCAATATCAGAACCAATAATGCCAATGCCGCCAATAGCAGCAGTCCCAACAATGATTGCCATGAGAATCATAAAGCCAAAACCAAAGATCAAAATGGCTTTAATTTTTAAGTTTTTCAAAAAATTCATAAATGCCTCCGTTGTAATGGTAGTGTCATGATGAATAGAAGAATAATGGCTGTGTCAATTTAGACTATTACAATGTAAGCAATAGAAACAAATTAATATAAGGATATCAGAAAATTCATACGAGTTCAACGGGTTATATTTCCACATTTGTGGGAGAAACTTAGTCTTCTGTTCTATGACTTCCATCACAAAAAGGCTTGTTTTTAGATTTGCCGCACCTACAGAGCGTATATCTTTCTTTTGACCTCAGCTCCTGAATGCTCATATCGTCATTAATGAGTTCAACTGGGCCGCGCACGACGATGGGACCATTTGTAACAATTTTAATACGAATCTCATCATCAAAATCAGCCACTTCATTCCCCGAAGTACTATAAGTAAGTGCACCTGAAGGACAGGTTTTTATCATCGCAATAATGGAGTCAGCAGAAGCACCGTTTGGATTAATCCACGGCTTGGTGTCTTTGTTGAATACAGAAGGCAGGTTTTTCAGACAAAGTCCAACATGGCAACATATGCCTAGGTTAAAATGAATGCTAATCTCCTGACCTTCATAACTTCGCCATTTATTTAAATGACGATCCTCTGATTTTTCATTATCGAAGATTTCATTTGTATGGGTATCATCGCAATATGGCATCTTAAGTGATTTGCCGCATCGACACAGTGCGGTAACAGGCTTCACAGATATAGCATTGCCCATTTCATCATTAACATATTCTCCGTTTACCAAATAAAATGGACTGCTCTTTGTAAATATTATTTGCGGTTTCTTTTCAGACATAATATCACCTCATAAGTTATAGTTTAAATATTGATTATTCTACTTTAATACCTCATTAAACGCCTAAGAAACGCAGAAATACAGAAACAACTGAAATAAATCCAATATAGCAAATTTCTTTCAAGGAACTGATCCAAACAATTTGGCGTCTATATAATATAACCACTCATTCAAAATTAATGGAGGCAATATAATTAAAAAAACTTTGAAATTAATTGGTGTAACAGTACTGGCTCTTTCTCTACTTTCAAATGGTGTTTTTGCTAACAAGACGATTGAAGTTTTAGGAGAGAAAGATGCAATTTCATATACGTTCGAATTTGTACCTGTATCGGCAAAAATAGATGTTAAAGCCACTGTGAAAATGACTCTGATTAGACCTTGGGAAAAGAATATGGAACCTGTTAAAACAATGGAATTTGAAATTGAAGTGAAGTAGGTTCAATGCAATTTTCAAAAAAACATTGCTTGATGCTTGATAAAGGTGTAAAAATAAAGATATAAATGCCTTATACAAACAGAAAGTGAGTGATAAATTTGACATCAAGCATTCAATATCAAGCAACACTTGAAGTTTTAAAACGCAAGCAAGCGGATCAATATGAACAATTAAAGCGTTCTAAAGAGAATCTTAGTAAGCTCTGCACACAGATGCAAGAAGAAAAGGCAGATGTAGACCGTCTAGAAACGGATGGGTTTACAACCAGCTTACTCAAATTGCTTAGACTTCACGATGGTAAACTCACAAAAGAATCTGAAGAATATTTAAAAGCGAAGCTTAATTTTGAGAGACAGGAATTTGAAGTGGAAGAAGCTGAGCGGCAATTGGGTTTGCTTGTGAGTCGAATTAAAGAAGTTGAGACAGAAGCGGCTTCTTATCAAGAAACATTGTCTTATAGAACAAAAGCACTAGAAGCGCTACCAAATGGAGATCCACAAAGAGCCGTTTATGAAAATTTTGCTAATAAAGAACGTGCGCTTAAATCTGAAAGCGTAGAGATTGAAGAAGCGATTGAAGCTTGCAAACGCGCAATTGAAACAAAAAATACAGCCATGAACCTTTTAGAAAGTGCAGAATCATGGGCAACTTGGGATGCATGGGCTGGCGGCGGTCTGATTACAGATATGGTTAAGTATGAGAAAATAGAAGCGGTTCAAGTACAGTTTAAAAAACTTAGCGCAGATATCAATCAACTTAAACGAGAAATGTCCGATTTGGGTGAAAATGTCTCACTCAAACTTGCAGATATTGACTCAGCTACACAATTGTTTGATGTTTGGTTTGATAACATCTTTACAGATTTAAAAGTTAAAGCACAAATTTATGCTCAAATTGAAGCACTTCAAGTTCTTGCAACGCAATTAAATACTTTAAATGATTCACTTTCAGAGCGTTATCAGGTGACAATAGGAGGGCTTAAAGCCTGTACCGAAGCACTTGAAGGTTTGTTAATGGATTAAAATATGTTTAATTTTAGTAGATGCCTTTATAGGCATCTATTTTTTTGTCACTATTAAACAAAAATACACTGGAACGAACAGGTTGTTTTTGTTAGAATACCACTAAACATCGCTACAGGTTGACATAATATTAACGAGTGATGACAAAACTGTATCAATTGCATTTTGTGTCCGTGGTCACATCTTTATTGATCGAAGTCCGTTATGATGATCATATGGTGTACAATTAGAACCTTTGAACACCTCTTATACTAAGGAAATTAATTGAATTTTTAATTCAATTTATAATCAATAAATAAATCTATAAGGAGAACCAATTATGAGCGCATGGAGAAGTTTTAAAGGCGATTTATGGCAACAAGAAATAAATGTAAGAGCATTTATCCAAGAGAACTACCAACCGTATGAAGGTGATGAATCCTTCTTGGTAGGCACAACTGAAAAAACTCAGAAAGTCTGGGACAAATCTGAAGCACTTATAAAAGAAGAAATTCAAAAGGGCATCATTGACATCGCCACAGAAAGATTCTCAAGCATTGACGCTTACGGCGCTGGCTATATTGATCAAGACAATGAAGTAATTGTAGGCTTCCAGTCTGATGCACCACTTAAAAGATTGGTTAACCCATACGGCGGTTTTAGAATGGTTCAAGATTCGCTTGCGGCATATGACTACACAATTGATCAAACGATGGAAAAGCATTTCATGGAATTCAGAAAAACACATAACGAAGGCGTATTCGACGCTTATACAGACGAAATGAAAGCAGCAAGAACGGTTGGACTTTTGACAGGACTTCCTGATGCTTACGGTAGAGGCAGAATTATTGGAGACTATCGAAGAATCGCCCTTTATGGCGTAGATCGATTGATCGCAGAGAAGCAAAAAGATTATAAATTTGTTCTTAGAGGAGCTGCAACAGCTGAGCTTATTCAACTCAGAGAAGAAGTAAGCATGCAAATTCAAGCGCTTAAGGCGATGAAAACAATGGCTGCCTCTTACGGCTTTGATATTTCTAAGCCGGCAGAAAATGCTAAAGATGCGGTTCAATTCTTCTACTTTGGCTACTTAGCAGGCATTAAAGAGAGCAACGGCGCAGCGATGTCCCTCGGTAGAAATACCAGTTTCCTTGATATTTACCTTCAAAGAGACATTGAAGAAGGTATCTTAACGGAAGATACTGCTCAAGAGTTAATTGATCAATTGGTCATTAAACTTAGAATGGTCAGACACCTTAGGACGCCAGACTACAATATTTTATTTGCAGGCGATCCAACTTGGGTGACTGAAGCTATTGGCGGAATGGGTTTAGATGGCAGAACGCTCGTGACGAAGACTGCATATCGTTTTTTAAACACCCTCACAAACCTCTCACCTGCGCCAGAACCAAACATGACAGTTCTTTGGAGTGAGTCTCTCCCTGCAACTTTCAAGCGTTACTGCATGAAAATGACCATTGACACAGGTGCGATTCAATATGAAAATGACGATTTGATGCGACCAATTTACAAAGATGACTACGGCATTGCATGCTGCGTATCAGCAATGGAAATTGGCAAGCAAATGCAATTCTTCGGCGCACGCGCAAACTTAGGAAAAGTCCTTCTCTATGCCCTTAACGAAGGTCAAGACGAAATGAAAATGGCGAAAAATGGTAGCCCGATTCGTTTGGTTGAAGGCATTGCACCAATCAAAGGCGAGTATCTTGAGTACGATGAAGTGAAAGCTAACTTTGACCAAGTATTGGCGTATTTGGCAGAACTCTACGCCAATACAATGAGCACCATCCACTACATGCATGATAAATATGCCTACGAATCTGGTCAACTTGCCTTACATGACACCCATGTACACCGTTTTATGGCTTTCGGAGCAGCAGGCATATCTATCGTAGCGGATGCTTTTAGCGCCATTAAATATGCAAAAGTTAAACCAATCAGAAATGAATTGGGACTCACCGTAGATTTTGAAATCGAAGGAGACTTCCCTTGCTACGGAAACGATGATGACCGTGTGGATCAAATTGCGGTAGAAGTTGTAAAACAGTTTAGCGAAGAACTTAAGAAGCACCCAATATACAGAAATGCAGAACATACGCTTTCTATTTTAACCATTACATCTAATATGGTTTATGGCAAGAAAACAGGCGCTACACCTGATGGCAGAGCGGCAGGCGTTCCATTCGCACCAGGCGCTAACCCAATGCATGGCAGAGACAAAATGGGTGCTCTTGCATCGCTTAACTCGGTTGCCAAATTGCCGTTTGAAAATACTTGCCAAGACGGCATATCAAATACTTTCTCGATTTTGCCTGAAGCCGTTGGTAAAACAGATGAAGAGCGTTACTCGAATCTCGCAGCACTAATGGATGGCTACTTCTCGCAAGGCGCATTCCATTTAAATGTTAATGCACTTTCAAGAGACAAACTCATAGATGCGTTAGACAATCCAGAAAAATATCCAACTCTGACCATTCGTGTGTCAGGATATGCTGTACATTTCAACCGATTGACGCGCGAACAAAAACTAGAAGTAATTTCTAGAACATTCCATGATGCGGTTTAGGATAAACAGCCAAGCGGTTTAGGATAAACAGCCAAGCGGTTTAGTATAAAAACGGATTAATAAAAACGAGAGGGGATAAAACCAATGACAACAGGACGAATTCATTCAATAGAAACAATGGGCTTATTAGATGGGCCAGGCATAAGAACGATTGTGTTCTTACAAGGCTGTCCCCTCAGATGTTTGTATTGCCATAATGCGGATACTCAAAAGATGAAAGCTGGAGAAATTACCACGCCTCAGGATATGGTTAATATGGCGAAACGCTATAAACCTTATTTTGAACGCTCAGGTGGCGGCGTGACTTTTTCGGGCGGCGAACCACTTGTACAAGGCAAATTTCTTCTCGAGTCTTTAAAATTGATGAAAGCCGCGGGCATTCACACGGCACTTGATACTTCTGGATATGGAGAAGCTCAGTATTTTGAAGAAATTCTTCATTATACGGACTATATTCTTTTAGACATCAAGCATTTTGACGAAGCAGAGCATCAAGCTTTGGTAGGTGTGAGCATGAGCGGTCGAACGACATTCTTAGAAAAATTGAAACATTTTAAGGGCAAAATTAGTTTCAGACATGTCATGGTTCCAGGTTATACCGACAATGAAGCTTCAATGGATCGCCTTGCTGAGATTATTGTCAAATATCAAACAATCGTTGATAAGATAGAAATTTTACCTTATCATAAAATGGGAGTCCAAAAATACAATCAGCTCTCATTAGAAGATCCTCTAAAAAACACAGCAGCAATGGATAAAACTACAGCAAAAACGTTGGAGATTTATCTAATCGCAAAAGTGCATGAACTGCGTACAAAGCAGTTGGATCAAGCTGCTTCAGCATAATTTTATACATTTTATAAAAAACGTTAATTCAATTTTAATCGATTGGATTAGCGTTTTAACTCGTCACTAAAAGCATTCAAGATGGAGGGCAAAAATGGGCATGTTAGCTTGTTCACAGAAAAATTGCACCAAATGTGGCAAATTGCATTGCATCAATAATATACCGTTGCTCTCCAATTTATCTGAGGCAGAGGCTGAAAAAATATCGAGTGGCGTGACCACTGTTTCTTACAAAAAAGGATCCTATCTTTTTAAGGCAGGAGAGAAAGCAAATAAGTTGTTTATTCTGTGCCAAGGTCGAGTCAAACTTTTTAAAATCAATAGTGAAGGCAAAGAGCAGATCATCTACATCATGTCAGATGGCGATTTTTTTGGTGCATTTAACTTATTGAAAGAAGACGAATTTGATATGGATGCGGTGGCACTTGAAGATTCGGATGTCAGCCTATTGGCTAAGAGTGAATTCGATAAAATTATTTTGTCCAATCCTGAAATCACCTTAAAAGTCTTCGAGAAGGCTTATGAACGCATTACAAAAGCAGAAGCGCTTGTAGAACGTCTTTCTATCAACAACTTGGATTCAAAAGTAGCAGGATTATTGGTTCATTTGGCAAAAGAATTTGGCATAGAAACCAAAGAAGGCACTTTGATTCGTTTGTCGATTAGCCGTGAGGAAATGGGCAGTTACGCTGGTATTGCCAGAGAGACAATGAGTCGCAAACTGAATTATTTTCAGGAGATTGGCTTGATTATTGTCAAAAATAAAAAACAGATTTTGATTAAAAATATGGTCGACCTAGAAAATCTGTGTTAAATCGGGTACAATAACGGAGTTGGTGCATTTGCGCCAGCTCATTTTTATTATACGGAGGCTTTTATGGCAGGGATATGGATATTTTTAGCAGGATTCATCGCATTACTCGCTTTTTCGATTTATCGTTTTTATAAGGAAAAGGCCTATCGCGTGATGATTGGATTTACCGCATTAGGGCTTATTATGGCGTACTATTTTAAGGGCATTACAGAGGCAAAGCACGTTACTGGTGGCAGCATTGGCACAGAAGGTTTGTTTATGGGCATTACCGTCATGTTAATGTTTATTGTTTCTGGTATTATAGGCCAGTTCTTAAGTATTGCACTTAAAAAGACGCAATCAAGGAATCATAAAATCGCATTGTCAATTAGTGGTATTTTTGTGATACTGAGTTTGTTGTCGTTTTTACTCAGAATATTCTAATCGATTTAGCGTTGCTTAAGTTACCCGAAATGGATTACACTTGGAGGTCGCAGATGAAAAATAGAAATTATGAGGCATTGCAAGTATGGCTTAAAAAAGAAAGCCGAGAGGCCAACAGGTTTCAAAAGGTGACTGACAGATTTCAAAAATATGTGCAGGGGTTTATTCCTGATAAAATTCAGGACGCAATTACGAAAGGAATGGAAGGCTTTACTAGGCTTGTTATGACGGGATCGGGGATTAAACTTCCTAAAACAGATGCACATTTATCACTTGATCAAAGGGAACTTTTGTCTCAAAAAGAAATTGAGAATGCGGTTCATCTGGGGATGCTTAGCGGTGCGGGCACAAGCGCAGGGGGCATTATAACGAGTCTCATGGATTTGCCCATATTGATGAGTTTTAAAATTAAATTGATTTTTGAAATTGGGAGCCATTTTGGATATGACCTGAAAGATCCCAAAGAACGGTATTTTGCGATGTTAATTTTCAGGGAAGCCTTTTCAAATGCCACTTTAAAAAAACAGCACCTTCGGGCGCTCATCGAATTTGAATCCAGACGAGAAACTTTAGAGAATCCTCTCGAAACAATTGACTGGAAAGGTTTTCAGCAAGAATATAGAGATTATATCGATTTGGCGAAGCTGCTTCAAATAATTCCTGGAATTGGTATTGTAATCGGTGCAGGCGTGAACCGTCAGCTATTGCTACACTTAGGTGAGACGGCAATCAATGCCTATCGGTTGAGATATTTTCAAAAACATCCAGAAAATCGATTTGACATTACGAAAACCCCCTAGGTCACTAGGGGGTTTAATGTTGTAGCCGTTCTTTGAAATTAAGGAGGTTTATTTCAACGATTGAAATCGGGATTCTGCTTTGTTCCAGTTAATCAGATGCCACCATGCGCCAATATAGTCTGGTCGTTTGTTTTGGAATTTTAAATAATAAGCATGCTCCCAAACATCGAGACCAAAGAGGGGTTTAAATCCATCAGAAACGGGATTGTCTTGGTTGGCGGTCGATAGAATTTCTAAGTTGTTATCTTTGTTGATGACAAGCCATGCCCAACCACTTCCGAATCTGGTTGTGGCAGCAGCGGCGAACTTTTCTTTAAAGGCATCAAAACTACCGAAGGTTTGTTCAATCTTATTTTTTAAATCGCCAATGGGTTCTGAGCTGCCGCCAGGCGTGAGAATGTCCCAAAATGCGCTATGATTTAAATGACCGCCACCGTTATTTCTGATAGCTGTTCGAATGTCTTCTGGAACTTTTGAAAGGTCTGTGAGGAGTGCTTCCAAAGAAATTTCGTGTAATGCAGGATGTTTGTCCAGTGCGGCGTTAAGGTTGTTAATATATGCCTGATGGTGTTTGCTATGATGAATTTCCATAGTCAAAGCGTCAAAGTGAGGTTCTAAAGCGTTGTAATTGTATGTGAGTGGTGCTAATACGTGAGTCATATATAATACCTCCTAAAAAGTTAGTGTTAAGTTATAAGTTGATTATAACACTAATTGATAATGATAATCATTAAGAATGTATTAAGAATTAAAATATAGTTTTAAGCCATTTTGCCAATGAAGCAAATTAAAAAAGACGCCCCAATAATAATTAGGAGGCGTCTTTGTGCATAAGTTATACTGACAGGCTTCAAAATCAGTCGCTTTGGTGCCAGCGAGCAAATGTGCTAAGGGTTTCAAAATCAATCGCTTTGGTGCCAGCGAGCAAACGTGCTAAAGGTTTCAAAATCAGTCGCTTTGTTGCCAGCGACTGATTTTAAAACTTACTTTTTCTTCCCAGCAATCAAATAAATAACGTCATCTAGCGTACTGCCTGCTTTTATTGTAAAATTACCGGCTTTAAGTTTAGGACCCATTTTGAGTTGATCTACTCGCGTGATAAAGATCTTTGTATCTGTAATAATGCCAGCTTCTTTTAAAATTTTAGCAATGCTAATGCCGGCTGAGCCAGCTGGAATGGTGATTTTAACATCAGCGGCAGTTGAAGCTGGTGCAGTTGGACTTGAACCAGTAGTTGAACCAGTCGAAGTGCCAGATGCAGCAGGCTTGCCTCCAACGGTAACTGGTGCTGTTGTTGCAGCTGCAGTATTTGGTGTTACTGTAGATGTGTTGTTGTCTTTGCTAACGTCAACTGCAGTAGTGTCATCAGTTTTAGTAACAGGTGTTTCCTTTTGCTCTAAAGTTGCTTTTGAAGATTGTGGTGTAAAACTGCTGTAAGCCATCGAATCTGAAATTTTCCAAGAGACGACTCCAAAAATCATGGTGATGATGATCAGTGATATGATTATGTCGCTAAAATCATAAATTAAATCTTTTATTTTCTCGCCCATTGCTACCTCCTATAATGCCAATTTCTCATATCTCTAGAATACCACAAATACCTCATGAAGCCAATCTATAAAAGGTTTCAATGCGGTTAATAACGTGTTACAATCTTGATAGACCACACTTTTTTTGAAAGAGCAAGAGAGAGGGCACTATGTTAGATCGTTTAAAAAATGACAAGGTATTGCTAAAAGCCGTTGAGCGCTACTTAAAAGCCCATTATTGGAAAGCTGCATCCTTTTATCAAATTTTCCAATTAAGTACAAACGGAGAGATGCTTCGAATTAAAGATGGATTTGAAGTGTATATTATTACTGAAAATATTGAAATTATTGGATTGATCGCTTCTTGTGGTGGCGGTCTGACTTTAGTGCATTTTGCAGATGACCGCGTAAAGTCAAAGTATAGCGTTCTTAAAACATTACTGCATATAAAACCAACTTGTCTAAAAGGTGATAATTTTTCTGTAACGTTAACACAGAAAATAATTGATAAGAGCATTGATAGTGTTCAAGAGCAGCACTATTATTGGATGAGCATTCATAAGGATAAAATAGTTGATTTTACTGAAAAACGCTTGTTGGAAATAATTGAAGGTTTTAGCCGATCTGGAATTGAAATAACTTTGGCTAATCAAATAGATTTTAATGAAATTGTCCCTTTTCTAATTGAAGTTGAAAAATACTTCAACCGAAAATCACTATCTGTTAATCAGCTCAAGAAAAAAATGGCAGAGAGAAACCTTGCAGATGCTTATTTACTGGTTAAAAAAGATGACCAAGCTATAGGGCAAGGCCTTTTGGAATATGAACTTCCCAAGCACCGCTTAATTGGTGGCATATACGTAAGTGAACATTTTAGAGAAAAAGGAATTGGAAAATTAATTACCTGTTCACTTATTCAAGTTGTATTAGAGAAACATAAGCTACCAACATTAACCGTGGATGTCGAAAATAAAAACGCTATAAAGCTTTATCGGCAATTGGGTTTTGAAATTTGCGCAGATCAAAAAAACAGCTACATTAAATTAATCTGACGAGCACTTTAGCTTATAATAAAGCTTAAAACTGTTGTGTAACAATTGTGCGTTATACAACTCTATAGAGAAAATGAGGTCAATAAATGAAAGCAATTACAATTGGTAAAAATGAAGATGGGCAAAGATTGGATCGGTTTTTGCTAAAATATTTAAACAATAGTTCGCGGAGCAATATTTTCAAATTAATTCGCAAAAAAGTGTTTAAGGTAAATGGCGTTAAAGTTAAGGAAGAGTATTTTCTTAAAGAAGGCGACATTCTTGAAATTTTCTTAAGCGATGAAACCATGGACACACTCATGACTGAAGAAGCGCCGATCACTGCTGAAGAAGCAGATTTAAACATCATTTATGAAGACGAGGAACTTCTTGTCGTGCATAAACCTAAAGATTTACTGACGCATCCTGATAAAAATGAGTATAAAAAGACCTTGGCTTCTTTTGTTCAAATATATTTAAAGCATTTGGCGACAAGAACTTTCAAGCCGGCACCGATTCATCGCTTGGATAAAAACACCAGTGGTGTAGTGGTTTTTGCAAAAACGTACGATGCGCTAAAACGCTACAATGAAATGATGAGAGAGCGTCAAATTCAAAAGTATTATCAGTGCATCGTTCATGGTCGAGTTGCAGCAGCAGGAGAAGTGTTAGGCTACCTGACGAAGGACGAAGAGAGCAATAAAGTTAAATTAATGGCTCACTCAGACGATGAAGGCAAGTTTTGTCACACCAAATTTAAACCATTACAACAATTGGGCAATTATACGCTCTTAGAAGTGGAATTATTAACGGGTCGAAGCCATCAAATTAGAGCTTCTATGGCCTATATTGGACATCCGATTGTCGGTGATATAAAATATGGCGGACGTCGAATAAATAATGTTGAAAATCAGCTCTTACATGGGTATAAAGTGGTTATAGGCGAGCATGTATTTACGTGTGAGTCAGAGGACATTCAATCATTCATCAAAGAGGCCCAACACGGGAGATGATTTCATGATTAAAGAATACGACATTATATTAAAACTTGTTCAGCGTTATGACTACTCTGGGGCGTTAGAGATAATGAACGACCAAGACCTAGACACAAGCAGTGCAGCAATTTTAATGGATTCTTGTCGTTATGCAATCAATTTTGATTTTATTACAGCAAAGAAACTCCTTCGAACCTTGCCGTCTGATTTTCAAAAAGAACCTGATATTCGGTGGTTAAAAGAAAATTTGAGAGATTTAATTGCAGGGGAGATTGAGCCAGTTTTTTCTGAATTGATTGAGAACATTCTTTTCAAAATAGTCAATCAAGAATACATTGATTTCCTTGGAAGAGTGAATCGTTGTCGCGAGGCAATTTTTAAATATATGTTTGTAAAAAAACATATCAACCGCAATCAGTTCAACTTTCATGTGGATGTCATGCAAAAAAGAACCATCTTAAAAATGTTGAGAAAACAATATCGTATTTTTAACAATAATTTGGTGTTTGGCATTAGCAGCTATATCAATCACAACATGAAAGTCGATTATAAATACAGTGAAGTTGAGAAGATTCTAAACGGCTCTAAAATGGGTGATCTCATTGAAATGAGGAATGACTCTATTGTTGGTCATGGTTTTATAGGCGTTGGAAAAGAGGATATTTATAAAGTATACGGCAATCCGTATTGGGTAATCGACGATTTTAAAACGTGTTTGTCTTTGCTTGATTTAGATATTGATTCTAGGAAGTACGATCGAATCAATTTATTGATTGTTCATGAACTTGAGCTTATGAGGATTGCAAATAGCCCAAGTTATCATAAAAATAAAAACTTTATATTTGAATGAATTGGAGTCTAATAATGAAACGTGAAATAATAGAATGGGCTAAAGCGCTTATTGGTGCTTTAGTAGTGACGGCTCTAATCATCTTTTTCATCAGACCGACAGTCGTCTATGGGCCTTCAATGGAGCCTAGTTATTACGATAGAGAGTATCTTTTGATTAGTAAAGCATACGTGTATGCAAAGGGCATTGATCATTCAGATGTTGTTGTCTTTAAGACGCATTTGAAAATGGATTCGGGTGGCGAAAAAAACTTAATCAAAAGGGTTATTGGCATCCAAGGCGATCGGATTGAAATCAAAGAAGGCAGCGTCTATGTAAATGAACAAAAAATTATTGAGGACTATACAGATGGGTCACAAACAATTGATTTTGGCACTTCAAAATGGGCTGTAGGCGAAGGCGAAATTTTTGTCCTTGGTGATAACCGCGATAATAGCAAAGATAGCCGATTTGAAGAAGTTGGGCTTATCAAAAAATCTGCGGTAATGGGAAAAGTGATTTTTAGAATTCTACCGATTAATCGAGCAGGGACTATTGAATAGGGAGTGACAATTATGACGCAAAATAGCATGGTTTGCATTCGAGTGAAAGACAAAGTCTATGAAGTTCCCATGGGAACAAAAGCAGAGACTCTCGTTAAGGACATTCAAATACCTGAGCAACCAATCATTGTTGCTTTTCGTGTCAATAATACCATCAAGGAATTAAGTGCGCCACTTACATCGGATATGAGCATTGAGTGGGTTGATATAACAGATATGGACGGCGTAAGAATCTATCAAAGAAGTCTTTCTTTTGTACTCATCAGAGCAGCGATGGAACTTTTCGACAAAATAACGGTAACCGTTCAACACTCACTGAATAAGGGTATTTATTTTGAGTTGAATTATCAACGACATATTACGCCAGATGATATTGCGGTGATAAAAGAAAGAATGCAGAGTATTATCAAATCAGATGAATTATTTGTAAAAGAAAAGGTGCCTAAGGAAATAGCCGAAGCGTATTTCGAGAAATTTGGCATGCTTCCTAAAAAAGCTTTATTGAAATATAGAACACAAGATTTTGTGAATCTATACGCGTTGGGTTGGATCAAAAATTATTTTTATGGATACATGGTTCCTAGTACAGGATATTTAAGAGTTTTCGATCTTAAATATTTCGATGATGGTGCAGTGCTGTTATTTCCTAATAAGTATTCCTTGATGAGTCTGCCTGAATATAATGAGCAACCTAAATTAGCTCAAATATATAAAGAATCAAAAAAATGGGGACAAATTTTAGGTGTATCTTTTGTAGCAGATCTTAACGATTGGATTACTGAAAAAAATATTGCAGAAATCATGCGAGTACAAGAAGCTTTGCAAGAAAAGAAAATTGCTCAAATTGCGGATCAGATTACAGACAGCAATAAGCGAGTGGTATTAATAGCAGGACCATCATCGTCCGGAAAGACTACTTTTGCCAACCGATTAATGGTACAGCTAAAAGTAAATGGATTGAAACCAATAACACTCTCTACGGACGATTATTTTGTGGATAGAGATCGAACGCCGCTTGATGAAGATGGTAAATTTGATTTTGAATCCATTGATTCAGTAGATGTTGAATTGTTTAATCAAAATTTAGCCATGTTATTAAGCGGTGAAGATATAGAGTTGCCAACTTTTAATTTTAGACTTGGAAAACGTGAATACCTTGGCAAACATCTAAAAATTGAAGCTGACCAAACGATTATAATAGAGGGTATACATGGTCTAAACGGTCGTTTGACGGATTTGATTGATCCAAAAGACAAATTTAAAATTTATATTAGTGCTCTTACCACCCTCAATATTGATGATCATAATAGAATTCCAACGACGGATACTAGACTTTTCAGAAGGATTGTCCGCGACTACAGATCAAGGGGCTATTCGGCGCTTACGACAATTGCTCAATGGCCTTCAGTGAGAAAAGGCGAAGAAAAAAACATTTTCCCATTCCAAGAGGAAGCGGATATAATGTTTAACTCTGCGATGGTTTATGAATTAGCAGTGCTTAAAAAATATGCACAGCCACTTTTGCTAGAAATAGATGAGACAAAGCCAGAATACGCTGAAGCAAAGCGGTTGCTAAAATTCTTAAGCTATTTTAAAACCATCGAGGACGAGAAACAAATTCCGCCAACTTCAATTTTAAGAGAATTTGTAGGTGGCAGTTGTTTTGAATAAACAATAAAATTTGTACTGGGGTGAGAATATGTTGGCGTTAAACAATCGTGAAATAAATAAGTCAAAGATTATGAGGGGTCTTTGGACCACTTTCTTTTTGACAATTCTGATTTTTGCTGCCATCATGTTCTCCATCGAGTGGGTTGCCGGCGAGAGTATTAATTTCAATCTAAAATACATCAATGGGTTTTTAGATATAGGAATGGCTTTTGCGCTAATGCTTATTTATAATACAACCTATTACTCCTTTATAACCACCCGCAAGACCAAAGTACTTGTCTATTCTTTGGCATTTTTAGGTGGAGCGGTAATGGATTTACTCAGCTTCATTTTAGTGATTTACTCTGATGTCTATGATTTGGCCAATACATTAAAATTAGGACTCCTAGTAGGAAATATCAATCTTTTTATTCTTTTTGCTATTCTGATTTGGGTTGAAACGAGAATCAGCGAAGACTCAATAGCGGGTGAAAATAAGCGCATTTACACATTAATACCACTTGTGATCCCGATGATTTTTATTTTATTGATTCTCTTTTTCAATTACTCTGTTCATTATAGCGCTTTAACTTATTATATTGAATTGATCGGCATTGCCATCAGTTATATGATTTGTCTTGAACTGATTTTTCTGATGATATTAAACATGCGTCAGTACTACAGCAGTCACAATGAAAATTATATTAAAATGATTTCAGCCTATATTTTCTATTTTAATGCCATTTTATTTGGTAATTTCATGGGGGATTATGGTCAGTGTACCTACTTTTTTACCAACCTCTATCAGGTTGTGGCAGCGGTTCTTTTATTGAAATACACATATAAACTCTATATTGGAAATCCTTTGAAGGATATTCAGCAAAGAGAAGAGCAAGTTCATGTTTTTGCGAAAAACATTGAAACCGTCATTAGAAAGAAAACCAATGAAGTCAATGAAATTAATAAGCAGTTTCTTGTGGAACTTGAATATGCCAGAAGCATTCAACAATCATTACTGCCACCAAGGAAATTGGTCATCAAAAATACGCATTTTATTTCGGAATATTTTCCTTGCGACAAGCTTTCAGGGGACTTTTACGACATTTATAAAATCGACGATGAAACCATTGGCATGTATATTTTAGATGTCTCAGGACATGGCATTTCAGCTGCTTTAATGACGATGTTCTGCAATAACTACATACGTTCAACTGAGCGTCTGATTATGCGATTTAGAGGGTTAAAGCCACATAAAAATCTGGCTAATTTTTTTGAAGAATTCAATAAAATGAATTTTCCTGACGAAATGCATATGGTCGTGTTTTTTGCTTCGTACAATATGACGACAAAGGTACTCACTTATTGTTCTGGCGGCATGAACTGCATTCCAATTGTGGTTAGTGAAGATGGCTCTATTACCTATTTAGATGAGTCAGAAGGATTTGCTATTTGTAAACTGCACGGTATTTATACACCTGAATATATATCTTCCAATATTCAATTGAAACCGGGTGATCGAGTACTCTTCTATACAGACGGATTGGTTGATAAGGAAAAAAATCAAGTATTTACACAATCTGAGCTTGAACAAACCCTCAAAGAAGGCGTTCATCTAAGCCTTACGCAATTAAATGAACGCTTAATTTCAAAAGTTTACCCATATAACAGTCACTTGCAAGATGATATTACCTATTTTATAATGGAAATATAAGTTAATTGTGTTATTAATAAATTCAAATTGACTAATCTGCATAGAAAAAATATAATGTGGTTGGGGGATTCAAAACTACACTGTACACAGGATTAATAGGAGCTTAAAAAATGGGGATTAATGAAGTTTTAGTCGTAAGTAGTCTTGAACAAATAAAGGCGCTTTCTAGCCCTTATCGCATTAAGATTATTGAAACATTTGACAACAAGCCTGCAAGCGCAAAAGATATTTCGGTTAAAATGGGCGAACCGCATGGTCGTGTAAACTACCATATAAAAACATTGGCAAAAGTTGGTATTTTGAAATTGGTTAACGTCTCGGTTAAACAAGGCGTAGTCGAAAAGTACTACATGCCAGTTGCGGAATCAATTGTTCTTGATAGTAGAATGGTCAACAAGAATGATGATCATGATATTAAGGATATGAGAAATGCGGGTATTGCACTTTTTGAAAAAATTTCTAAAGAGTTTTACGGTAGCATGAACAACAAGGAATTAAAAGTGCAAAAGAAAATCAATTACGACTATGACTTCTATTTAACAGAAGAGGAAGCAGATTTACTTAACCAAAATATACAAAAAGTTGTAGATGACTACCTTAAAGACAAAGAAGAGCCTCGCGAAGGCACTAACCGCTACTTTACCGCATCAATGGTTATTCCGACGGCCTTGGGGGAGGAAGTCAGATTTGATTCTGGTGAAGAGGGCGATAGCGACGATTCAGAAGATACAGAAATATAATAGGCAGGGGGGATAACCCCCTGTTTTTTAATACCATCCATTATTCGGCTAAAGTGCTTTAGTGAGGTGAAAATCATAAAAGAAGATTCTAGAGCCATACAGAATATCTTAGCGTTGCTAGTCGAAAAAGGATTTGAAAGTTGTGTGGCTTTTCCTATTAGCGCATTAAACGGCTATGAAGAAATCTACTTCAAACGCGAAAAAATACAGCATCTATCAGGATTTGAACCTGATTATCATAAAGGCGATCTATTAATAGACTATCTCGCACCATGGGAAACTATTATTGGACTTTCGGTTCCTTATGCGCTATTATCGAAAAATCAAGAAACGTCCAAAGAAACAATCAGTCAAATTAGCATTATGGCATGGGAATGGGATTATCACGAAGTTATCAAAAAAACGATTACAGAGGCCTTAGGGGATGAATTTTCATATCAGATCCACGTTGATATGGGTCCACTACCAGAGCGCAGTATTGCGCTACAAATGGGCATGGGAAAAGCAGGGAGAAATCAATTTTTGATTCATCCAATATATGGAACTTCTTTTTATTTGGCATTTATCTTGATATCATTTTCGTTGGAACCACTTACTCATCACTTGGAGCAATCTGAACTCAACAAAAAACACACGTCAAAATCATTTGAATTGGCAGATAATTGTAAAGAATGCCGAATTTGTCAGCTTGCTTGCCCAGCGGGTGCACTTACTGGAGAAACAGATTTCAGCGGACAACGGTGTATCTCTGCCTTAACGCAAAAAAAAGGACGTTTAGAACACTTTGAAAAAAAATTAATGGGTGGCCATCTTTATGGTTGCGATTATTGCCAATTGTGCTGCCCGGTGAATCGCCCGCTCTCAAAAATAGAGGCAGTAAAAGGGTTATTGCTAACCAGAGAAAAAAATAATGCCATCGACCCAGAAGTACTCCTAAAATTGTCTGCAAAGCAGTTTAAAAAAGATTTTGGTCATATGGGGTTTTCTTGGCGAGGTATTAAGACCAATAAGCGAAATGCTTTAATCAATATGGCGAATGATCATAGTGCAAATTGGATTCCTAAAATAGAGCATTACCTTAAAAATCAAGCTCTGCACGATGGTGAAGAATTGATTGAAATAGCCCAGTGGGCACTGGAACAGCTAAGATTAAACCCATAAACGTTTTTTAGAAAGGAAGTAAAACAGTGAAGGATCTCAATCAACTTTTAGCCATTAATCTAAAACGCATACGCGAAGAACGTAATTTATCATTAAGTCAATTGTCTGAAACGTGCATGGTGAGTAAAAGTATGTTAGGACAAATTGAAAGAGGGTCAGCAAACCCTTCGGTAGGAACTATTTGGAAAATAGCAAATGGCCTTCGGGTTTCATTTACTTCACTCCTTAGTGAAACATCAGGTCAAG
This sequence comes from Eubacteriales bacterium, assembly GCA_043770095.1. GTDB lineage: Bacteria > Bacillota > Clostridia > Peptostreptococcales > Acidaminobacteraceae > JBGSUZ01. The sequence continues at coordinate 20,260 of JAYVIR010000045.1, read as the reverse complement.
TGAATATTATTGCTCGCGAAGATGCCTATGAAGTGGCTCAAGAAGATGGTATGTATCGTTTAATGTCTTATTTTCCTTACGATGCCGCTAAAAAGTTTGAAATGTATACGGTTGAACTTGATCCAGGGTGCATTCATATTTCGGACGCCCATATAAAAGGGGTTGAAGAGTATCTTGTGGTGATGGAGGGGAGTCTTGAAATTGAAATTGGAGGCATCGTTTATAAACTTAAATTAGGCGATGCGGCAAATTTTGTATCAGATGGCACTCATGTCTATCGAAATAGCACTAAAAAATTAACAAAAGTATCAATTGTTCTTTTTTATTCGGAATAGAATTCAAAATGTGATTGTGCATTATATTGTCCGTGTGTTACACTATAAGAGATTAAGACATTTATAACTGCCCATTATTTAGAGTGAGATATATTCTGAGGAGGTTCATTATGAAAGGTCAAATGAAAGCAATATCAAAGTTAGAGCCAAAGGTTGGTGCAACGCTTATCCAAAAGGATATTCCAGGCATTCAGCCAGATGAAATTTTAGTTAAAATTCTCGCAACTTCAATTTGTGGAACGGATTATCATATCTATGCTTGGGATCAATGGTCTCAAAATAGAATTAAAACGCCTCAAGTTATGGGTCATGAATTTGCAGGAGAAGTTGTTGAAATAGGCAGCATGGTTAAACATATTAAACTTGGTGATATTGTATCGGCTGAAACACATATTATTTGCAACGTTTGCGAACTCTGTCAAACAGGTCAAGGTCATATCTGCAAAGATACTAAAATCCTTGGCGTTGATTGTGATGGCGCTTTCGCAGAATACATTGCAATCCCTGCAGCAAATGCATGGTTAAATGATCCAACAGTGCCACCAGAGTACCTTTGTATTCAAGAGCCTCTTGGCAATGCAGTTCATACCGTAATGTCTGGTCCGATCATTGCAAAAAGCATTGCAGTTGTAGGCGTTGGCCCTATTGGCATTATGGCTGTTGCAGTAGCTAAAGCAGTTGGAGCGTCTAAAGTTATAGCCATCGACGTAAACGAATACAGACTTGGTCTCGCTAAAGAACTTGGAGCAGATTTGTGTCTTAACCCAATGAAAGACGATGTGATTAAAGCAGTACTTGAAGCGACAGGTGGTCTTGGCGTTGACGTGGTTGCTGAAATGTCAGGCAATGCAACGGCGATTAACCAAGCGTTGAAATATTTAAAACTTGGTGGCAGAATGTCTATTTTGGGTATTCCTAATGGTGACGTATCATTAGACATTGCAAACGATGTTGTTTTCAGAGGCATTCAAATTCACGGCATTACAGGCCGTCGTATGTATGATACTTGGTATCAGGTTAAAGGTTTAATTGCATCAGGCAACTTAAATCTTGAAAGAATTGTGACGCATAAATTACCACTCGAAGACTTTGCTGAAGGTATGGAACTCATGGCTTCAGGTAACTGTGGCAAAGTTGTATTATTCCCTAATGGTGTGAAGTAGAGGAGGATTAACATGTCTAACGTTCATGAACTCAAGTATTTACAAGACAGCATTCAAGAATTAAAAGATCAAGGCGTTTACAGAAAGTTACCAGTTCTCGAAACAGCGAATGAAGCGGAAGTAATATTAAATGGTAAAAAAGTCATTAACCTTTCTTCAAATAACTACTTAGGATTTGCAACACATCCAAGAATGAAGAAAGCGGCTATTGCTGCTATTGAAAAGTACGGCGTAGGTTCTGGCGCAGTTAGAACAATCGTTGGCAACATGGATATCCATGAAGAACTTGAAAGAAAATTAGCTACTTTTAAAAGAGAAGAAGCAGTTATGTTGTTCCAATCAGGTTTTGCATGTAATGCAGGCGTTATTCAAGCGGTTACAGGCGCTGGAGATTTAATCTTATCAGATGAGTTAAACCACGCTTCTATTATAGACGGTTCAAGACTTTCAAAAGCTGATCGTGCAGTTTATAAGCACAGCAATATGGCTGACCTTGAAAGAGTTCTTGTGGAGAAGAGAGCTAATTATAAAAACGTTCTCATCATCACAGACGGCGTATTCTCGATGGATGGCGATATTGCCAACTTGCCGGCAATCGTAGAGCTTGCTGAAAAATTTGAGTGTATGACTTATGTGGACGATGCTCATGGTTCTGGCGTTCTCGGTGAAGGTGGCAGAGGCACAGTAGACCATTTCCATCTTCATGGAAGAATTGACTTTACAATCGGTACGCTCTCTAAAGCACTTGGCGTTATTGGTGGTTATGTAGCGGGAAGCAATACTATGAAGGAATGGTTAAGTCACAGAGGCAGACCAATTCTATTCTCGACATCTTTACCACCAGCAGTAGTAGGTGCCTTAAATGAAGCTGTAGACATCTTAACAGAATCTACAGAATATACAGATCGTCTTTGGGCAAATGCAAAATACTTCAAGTCAAAAATGGCAGAGTTAGGTTACAATATTGGAAACAGCGGCACTCCAATTACGCCTGTAATCATTGGTGAAGAATCAAAAGCAATGCTCTTTTCAAAGAATTTGCTTGAGAATGGCGTGTTTGTATCATCAATTGTATTCCCAACGGTTCCAAAAGGAACTGGTCGCGTTAGAGTGATGGTTACAGCTGCTCATACGACAGAACAGCTGGATAGAGCTGTTGCAGCCTTCGAAAAAGTTGGAAAAGAAATGGGTATTATCAAATAATAAATTTTTAAGCGCTGATTGAATATTCATCAGCGCTTTTTTTCTTAAAAAATGCTATAATTTTTATTAGAGATATTACATACCGAAAAATAAAATGCTGTTTATCCTTTTATTGGTGGGTATAAATGTAGCAGAGTAGAGTTATATCGGAATAGGGGGTATGGGGATGATCAATAAAGAAGGTATTTTATTAGAAACAGGTACGGGAGAATTAGAAATTCTTCATTTCACGGTAAAAGGCGTCCATTATGCAATTAATGTTGTAAAGGTTAAAGAAATTCTTCATATTACCAATATGGCAAAAGTGCCAAATGCACATCCAGCTGTTCCTGGTATTTCGCTCATTCGTGGTGAAGTTATTACAATTGTGGACATGAGTGTCGTTTTAGAGGGCATGAAGAGTGAAAATATTAATAAAAGCATGATTTTGGTATGTGAATTTAATAAACTCAAAGTGGCTTTTGCTATTGATGAAGTACTTGGGATCAGCCGTATCAAATGGGATCAAATTGCTAAACCAAGTGAAATTACCGCAAACTCTTTGGTAATAGGTAACATAATGCTTAATAGCACCATTATTATGTTGCTCGATTTCGAAAAGATTGTTATGGACATCAGCCCAAGCACAGGCATTACAGAGGCAAAAATGGTTAACATTGAAAAGAAAGACCGTTCTAATATTAAATTGCTTTTAGCAGATGACTCACCTATGATTCGTGAGGTCCTTAAAAATACGCTTCAATCAGCAGGATTTAAAGAATTAAGGTTCTTTGATGATGGCAAACAGGTATTAGATTTTATTATGAAGACAAAAGCGCTTTTCGGAGCAGACTATAGCAGTGAATTCCATATGCTGATTACGGATATTGAAATGCCGCTGTTGGATGGACACACGTTGACTAGAAAAATTAAAGAAGACCCAATCATGAAATCACTTCCAGTAATCATTTTCTCATCACTTATTACAGGTGATTTAAGACATAAAGGTGAAGCTGTTGGTGCAGATGGACAACTTAGCAAACCTGAAATTGGCAGTCTGATTGAACTCATTGATGCAATTGTTAAGAAAAATTATGGGATTTAATAAAATTATTTAAGTTGAATTTAAATTTTAGAGATTATTTTAATATAAATAGTGTGGCTTATGCTACATATTAATAAAGAAGCACTTTGTAAGTCAACTTGACTTTACAAAGTGCTTCTTTTAGGTGTTAAGGGGACAGTGGAATTTTCAGTTAAGCGATGTCTTCGTGTACATATACTTTTCGGTCGTAATAGATTTCTTCATCAAATTCATTTTCCGATTTACAGACAATCAATGTACAAATGGCATCGCCTGTGATGTTAACTACAGTACGGCTCATATCAAGGATTCTATCCACCCCAATAATAAGTGCAATGCCTTCAACAGGTAGTCCTACTTGTGTGAGAACCATTGAAAGCATAACCAGACCAACTCCTGGAACGCCTGCAGTTCCAATAGAAGCAAGTGTAGCTGTTAAGATGACCATTAAATAATCGTCAAATCCAAGCGCAATTCCAAAAGCTTGAGCGATGAATACCGTTGCGACACCTTGCATAATTGCAGTACCATCCATATTGACTGTTGCACCGAGGGGAATGGTGAATGATGAAATTTCTTTAGAAGCACCAAGTTTTTCTTGAACTGTCTTTAAGTTGAGCGGCAATGTTGCGTTAGAACTTGAAGTTGAGAATGCGACTGACATAACAGGCCAGAACTTTTTAAAGAAAGTAATTGGGTTAAGTCGAGCCATTCCCATTAGCAAACCATTATAAACCAAGCATACTTGAAACAGTAAACCGAGCAATATAGTTGCCATATATGCCAAAATTGGAAGCATTGCCGAGTAGCCAAGTGTTGCAAATGTTTTTGCCATGAGACAGAAAACACCATATGGCGCAAATGTCATAATCATTTCAACCACTTTGAGATTGATGTCGTTTATTTCTTCAAAGAATTCTCTGACTTTAATAGAACGTGATCCTACAAGAGTCATAGCCGTACCAAAGAGAATTGCGAAAACAATAATGGGAAGCATGTCGGCATTCGCCATAGATGCAATTGGGTTTGTTGGCACCATATTGGAGAAGACATCCACGAGTGGCACTGGGTCTTTAATGGTATACTCACCTTTTGCGAGAACACTCATGTCTAAGCCAAGACCTGGGTTAATCAAAACAGCGAGTGACATTGCAACTACAATAGCTGCAGCTGTCGTAACCAGATAAAGTCCCATAATTTTTCCGCCAACGCGACCAAGTTTTTTTATGTCACCCATTGAGGAAGCGCCAACGACAAGGGAAACGAAGACGAGAGGAACGACCATCATTTTAATAGCGTTAATGAAAATTTTCCCAATCAGATTAAAACCAAAATCAAGAACCCAATCTTTTATAAAAGGTATTTCTTTGACTGGGTAGAGCACAAGACCACAAACTAAACCTAAAATAAGACCAATAAAGATTTTTTTAGTAAGTGTGAATTTTTTTTCTTTCACAAAATTGCCCCCTTTTATTTGTTATAAATAAAAGTGTAAAGGAGCACCTACCGAATCCTACAGGTAAATACAATAATAAGAATGAGAAAATTCAATAAACAGATAATTTTGCTATTCCAATAAACATAAAAATCCATCAATAAAGCGTTTTACATCAACTTTTCCGTGACAACTAGAATTATTTCTTATTGAATCCATTTCCTGTTTAATTGTTTTAAAATTGAATAATGCAGATGAATATTTTTCAAATCTAAAGCATGAAAAATCTTCAATACCCATATGTGCAAGATTCTCAGTGGACGTTATTACCAACCGACGAAGTCGTTGTTCAATGCCTTTGACACTCATTGGTTCAACTTCGTATATGGGGTAATTGACCTTTAACCATTCATAGAGCGTACATAGGGTTTGCTCAGTGTTTTTGAAGTGGTTTGGATTTTCGGTAACGGATGTGATCCAGAAAATTAATTCTTCAGTTCCAGGCTCTCCAACAATGCCTAAATCCTTATATATTGTAATAATTCTATTTCGGATTTTTGAAGTGTCGGTTTTTAATCCGACTAGTGAATTGGGGTCATTGGGATAGCCGATAAGGCGAATGTAGCTCTTGAGTTGTAAATTTTCAATGTTTCTGTGCAATACTTTTACAACTTCGGTGACGTTGATTGGTTTACTAATGTAGTCATCAACGCCAGCTTCGTAAGCTTTTTCAACCATTTCTTTGTCAGTGACTTCAGAGAGCATAATGATTTTGCCTTTATAAAGTCCTGTGCGAAGCTTTTGAGCGACTTCTACCCCATCCATGTCTTCCATTAATAAATCTAATATAACGAGGTCGGGTTGGTGCCTTAAAATATCCTGTACAGACATCCAGGGTGAATCGTTTTGAAAAACGGTCGCATTTTCAAAATGTGATTCAATGATTTTCATGATCATTTTCCTGACTGAACGGTCATCGTCAACAATATAAAAATTGCAGCTCATCATCTACTCCTTAAGTTAATTATTTAAGTGATATTAGGAAAAGTAATGTTGAATGTGCTTCCATTACCTACTGTCGAAGAAAGCGTCAAAGTGCCTTTTAGAATGTGCTTAACAATGTAATCAACCTGTGACAATCCAAGTCCTGTAGACATTTCGCCAATAATAGGGTCATATTTGGTAGAATAGCCAGCGTCAAAAATAAGTGGAAGTTCTTCTGGTGTGATACCAGAACCGTTATCCGTAACCATGAGTTGCCAATAGGAACCGTGATTTAGAAGATTAATTTCAATGAGGCCCTTGCTTTCTATTGATTCAATGGCATTGACGGCTAAATTATTGACAAGGCTTAAATAGTCAAACAAATGTGACTGGGGCAATTCTTTGTCCACTTGCCTTTCTATAACGATGTTTTTATTCAGGCTAAGTGCATATGTTTCTAAATCATCACAGAGATATAGGACTAATTCGTGCGCATCCGGAATTGAGTTGGGCAAGTCTCTTGGAATAAGAGCAGTAAGTGCTTGACGAATACGACGGTAATCTTTTTTTATCTCATGAACATCTCTAGAAATGGATAAGACTTGGCGAGAAAAATCAAGTTCTTTGGGCAACGTTTCAGAATATTGTTTTGTCAGTCTGTATAGTTGATGAGCCTTTTTCATGGCATTTTCGATATCCTCTTCAGATTTATTAATGAAGACAACTTCGTTATACAACTTAGACTGATGGATAATCCATGTCGCCATTTTCCGCTTTTCATTTTCTTTTTGAAACATTTCTGGATAAAATTTGACGAGGAAAAAGCCGATAAGAATCAGTGTTGATCTCAGTAGCGCAGTGAGGAAAATGGACTGAGCTTTAAGTGCGATAGTCACTTGATCTAAATCACCTCTAAAGAATAATTCAAGCCAGTTTGAAAAACTGTCTGCAAAAAATAAAATGATAAATGCGATAAGGGGTGAGGCTAACTGTGATTTTGTTTTAAAAGTAATTAAAATCACATAATAACAAAGATAAAAAAGCGCTGAAGGGTAATGGCTCTCAAATGCAATTGTAAAAGGGATGCCGGAAAGGAAAGCTAAAATCACCCTAAATATTAAAATAGAAGCGGTTATGAGAACAACTTCTTGCATTTTAAGATCGTATAATAATAGAAAAATAGCAAAAACAACAACGCCCATTGAAAATCTAAAATCAGAGTAAAATGGTCTCATATATAGTTGGCCGAAAAAAATGGTAACAAGCGCAACTAACCAAGCAATATTGTGAAAAGGTTTCATGTGACCTCCAAATTCAATTATAAAATAATTGTAACACATGTGGCTTAGATTTTCTCTAAAACTCGGAGTTACAAATATATACAATTTCGATTCTCATGGAAATCAATTTGTGTTATACTAAGAAGATTGAAATAGAGTCATTACTTATTTTGCAAAGACACAAGGCATTAATATAATCTTAATAGAATTAATACTGCTATTTAATAAGTAACGTCTATAATGAAACTATAATATAGTGCGCTTATGTGCGCATTGGAACATTGAACAGGAGGAAGTTGTATGAAGAAAGTGCTTATTCTAACGGCGTCTACGGGCGAAGGGCACAATCAGGCTGCAAAATCTCTTGCTGACAAATTCGAAGAACACGGTTACTCAACTTATTCAATGGATTTATTCAAAGAAACGAGTACCGCTCTTAATACGATAATGTCAGATGGCTATAAAGTTTTAGCGAATAACTTGCCTTTGGTATATGGCGCCATGTATCGTATGTTTAATCGAAAGAGTTTTAACAATCGATTTTTAAGATATGGGTTGATTATGGTCAAAAATCGAGTTCTTGAAGAGGTCAAAGCAATTCAGCCAGACGCGATTGTCAGCACACACCCTTTTGGTGTCGGAATTATTAGTGATTTAAAAGAAAGAAAGAAAATCGATTGCACGTTCATGTCAGTGGTTACTGACTTTAAAGCACATTATGCCTATGTATCTCCATTCGTAGATGCCTATATTACGGGTAGTGAATATACAAAAGATTCTTTAATCGATTTAAATATTTCTGCAGATAAAATATTTGCTTTTGGCATTCCAGTCAAAGCGGAGTTCCAAAATTGCGGTGAACGGATTATATCAAGTGAGGACAAAGATTTATTTAAAGTACTCATTATGGGTGGCAGCATGGGATCTAAGGATATTGCAAAAGTGGTTAAGAAATTAACCGTGGATGCAGATGCGAGGTACCACTTGACTGTCGTCTGCGGGAATAATATAGCGCTCCAAGAAATGTTAAAAGAGAAATATGCAGATGTTATAAAACTTAAAAAATTAGAAATACTGGGCTTCACAAAAAATGTATCACAGCTTATGGACGATTCAGATGTGATAGTCACAAAGCCAGGCGGATTAACGTCGACAGAAGCTCTTTCAAAGCAAATACCGATGATTATTCCATTTGCAATTCCTGGTCAAGAAATTGAAAATACAGAGTTCTTGGTAAGCTCTGGAGCAGCGATTCATGTAAAAGATTTAGATGAGCTTACCACACAAATGGATCTTCTATTGAAAGATAGAGATCTTTATATGACCATGATTGAAAATATGCAGAATATTTCTAAACATTACTCAGTTGATAAAATTGTTGATTTGACAAGTCATTTGATTTTTGAAGAAGAAATCTATATTTAATGGTGGTGAGGCAGATGAAAGAACAATCCAATATTCTAGTATTAACGTCTTCTTTCGGAATGGGACATGACTCTGTCGCAAGTGCGATTAAAGAGCAACTCATGGATGAAAATAAAGATTTAAATGTGATTGTAAAAGATATTTTAGAAATTTCATCACCAAAAACAAAGGAATATTTCTTTGATCTTTACTACATGTTGACTAAAAAACACCCAAGTGTGTATAACGTCATTTACAATATAAAAAAAGACACACCTAAGAATTTTATTGATGAAACCATTTATAATATTTTTTTAAAAAAAGTTGCAGAATATATTCAAAGTGTAAATCCTCAAATTATCATTTCAACATTTCCACTTTGTTCGGGGTTCGTATCCCGTGTTAAAGAAAAATATAATTTGAACATTCCACTCATTACAACCATTACAGACGTTGTAGATAGTTGGGAATGGATTCATAACAATACAGATCTTTACTTTGTTCCTTGTAAGATTATTGAAGACAAGTTAATGAGTAAAGGGATTGAAAAAGATCGCATTAAAATCACAGGCATCCCCGTAAAAATGGATTTTCTTGTTCCAAAAGAAGAAAAAGAAAGCAAATATAAACAACTGCTCATTATGGGTGGTGCGATGGATAAGATAAAAATCACCTCAGAATTACTTGAAAAATTTGACAAAATGGTAAACGTTAAAACGGTTGTCATTACAGGAAATAACAAGGCTTTATATGAAGAACTTTCTTCGGCAGGGACTTACGAAAATGTTGAAATATTAGGGTATTCTACTCAGATTGCAAAACTAATGGATGATTCGGATATCATTGTTACCAAACCAGGCGGTGCAACCTTATTTGAAGCCATTAACAAAGGCGTACCAATGGTACTTAAACGTTCAAAAGTAGGACAAGAGGAAGAAAACATCAAGTTCATAAAGGATTCTGGAATTGGGATTTTAATGGGTAAGAACGACAGTCTTGACGATGTTATCCAAAAATCTTTTGATGATATGGATAACCTAGATCAAATCAAGAGAAATATAGAAGAAATCAAAACAGAAATCGAACCACATAAAATTGGTAGATATATTTTGGAACTTCTATAAAATAGGTGCTATTATGAAAAAAAAATTGATAAATTATGTTGTTTTAATAGGTATTATTATTATTTCATTTAAAGTACTATTTTCTAACTTAAATCCAAAAGTGTTTTATGATACCATCAAAATGGCAGACGGGAGATTCTTGGTTCTTGGCATTCTTTGCATGTTTGTTTATTGGGGTCTAGAAGCGTTGATGATGGATAACTTGATGAAAAAAGTGGATTCGCAGATGACCTTTTGGTCAGCATTTAAAACAACCATTATTGGACAATATTACAGTTTTCTTACCCCATTTGCAAGTGGTGGTCAACCCATGCAACTTTATGAACTCGGGAAAGATCGAATGTCTATGGGGAATGCGACGGCAGTACTTGTCAGCAAATTTTTAATCTTTCAAATTACGGTGACCATATATTCGATGGGGCTTTTTCTCATTAGAATACAAAGTTTATTTGGAAATCTAAAAGCAGCGACTTCTTTTATTGTCATTGGACTTGCAATCAATGTTGTTGGGTTGACGATGATCATATTAATGGCATTTAAACCCAAACAGGTTGAGAAAATTGGACATTTTATAATTGAAGGACTTTGGAGAATTAAATTATTAAGAAGGCGTGAGCGAGCCTATGAACGCCTTAGAGTGTTAACAGATGAATACCAAATGGCAATGAGACATTTCCATGAAGATATCAAAAATACATTTTGGTTATTCTTTTTGTCTGTGATTCAATTAACGGTATTTTTCAGCGTCACCTACTTGGTTTATTTGGCACTGGGATTAAGAGGTGCTTCTTATATTGATATAATTTCCTTGCAGGCAATGCTCTATATGGCAGTTTCGTTTATACCTGTACCGGGAACTGCGGGTGCGTCGGAAATTGGATTTTCGATTTTGTTAGGAAGCATTTTTACAGCACATTTGTTAACCATGGCAATTCTGCTGTGGAGAGGCATTAGTTACTATTTTGGACTAGTCTTCTGTGGCTTATTTACACTGAGTGTTCATTTAGCGGAAAAGCGTCGAATTAAAAGTCAAACAGGTTAAAGGCTAAGCTTTTAACCTGTTTTTTACTGATGTCTGTTCGGCGCTGGTCGCTTGACGGTATCTATGTAATTGAAGTATAATAAATCGAAACTTAGGGTTTAGTAATAATAAACTTTAGTGGAAAAACCATGGGTTTATTATTTTTTTGTTTTGGAGGAGATTAACGTGCAAATAGGAGAAAAGATTAAGCGGCTTAGATTGAAGAACTCTCTAACCCAGGAAGAACTAGCAAACCGTTGCGAGCTATCTAAGGGATTTATTTCACAACTTGAAAGAGACATGACTTCACCATCAATTGCCAGTTTGATTGATATCCTTGAATGTTTGGGGACAGACTTAAAAGAATTTTTTAATGAAACTGAAAACGATAAAATTGTTTTTACAAAAGCAGATATTTTTGAGACTGAAGACGCCGAACTTGGCTATCTTTTAGAATGGATTATTCCTAATGCTCAAAAAAATATGATGGAACCAATTCTTTTAGACATAGCTCCAGGTGGCTCATTTATTGAAGACGATCCACACCAAGGTGAAGAGTTTGGATATGTCATTCAAGGTAATATTACCATTATACTTGGCGGCAAAAAATTTAAAGCAAAAAAAGGGGAGAGTTTCTATTATAAGACGAAGGTCGATCATACCATCGTTAATACTGGAAAAACTTCTGCTAAAATTTTAATGGTGGCAACACCACCAAATTTCTAGAGTGTCAAGAGGTGGCTGGAGGGCGTTATGAAAAAGAAAATTATTCATGGGAAAAATATCGTAAAATCCTACGGCGGTGAACGCGTCGTTGATGATATTGACTTCTGGGTAAAATCCGAGGAGTTTTTGACGATTTTAGGACCTAGTGGTTGTGGTAAAACGACCACACTACGTATGATCGGTGGGTTCGAAACCCCTGATGAAGGTCAAATTTTATTTGAAGATCGCGACATTACTCAATTGCCGCCTTACTTAAGACCTATCAACACAGTATTTCAAAAGTATGCACTATTTCCGCATATGAATATTTATGAAAACATAGCTTTTGGACTTCGTATCAAAAAAATGAGTGAGAGCGATATAAAAAAACGTATTGAACGTATTTTAGAATTGGTTAATTTGAGTGGGTTCGAGAAGCGTCAAATCAATCAGCTTAGCGGTGGTCAGCAACAGAGAATTGCCATTGCAAGGGCGTTAGTCAATGAACCTAAAGTGTTGCTTTTAGATGAGCCTCTAGGTGCGCTTGACTTGAAATTACGAAAAGAAATGCAATTGGAACTTAAATATATGCAACAAGAACTTGGCATTACTTTTATCTATGTAACACATGATCAAGAAGAAGCTTTGACCATGTCGGATAAAATTATTGTCATGAATAAAGGTAAAATCCAACAAATTGGAAGTCCTGTTAACATATACAATGAGCCTATAAATGCGTTTGTAGCAGATTTTATCGGTGAAAGTAATATTATTAACGGTAGTATGAAAGAAGACTTTTGGGTAGATTTTGCTGGAAAAAGTTTTAACTGTTTAGATACAGGCTTTAGAAGCAATGAACCAGTAGATGTTGTAATACGACCAGAGGACATTAAAATCGTTTCAAAAAAAGACGGTCTTTTGACTGGCATGGTCGATTCTGTTGTTTTTAAAGGCGTCCACTATGAAATGCACATAATAGAAGGCGATAGGACTTGGATGGTTCACAGTACCAAATCATCTGTTGAAGGCGAAGAAGTGGGACTCTTTGTTACGCCAGACGATCTTCATATTATGCGCAAAGAGGAAGTTTCTAATAGTGCTGAAGCGATTTAGCGCAGCGCCCTATTTGTTATGGAGCACCATTTTTGTTGTTGTCCCACTTCTATTGGTGTTTGTCTATAGCCTCTTTATTTTTGATGCAAATGGCATGAGTTTTTCTATAGAAAGTTATCTAAAATTTTTAGACCCCCTTTACTTAGAAGTTTTATGGCGCTCAATATTATTGGCGTTTGAAGCCACGCTTATTTGCATTCTTTTAGGATTTCCAATGGCATTAATTTTATCGAAAATGAAACCGTCACTTCAGAAAATAGCTGTCACTTTGTTTATTTTACCCATGTGGATGAACTTTTTATTAAGAACATATGCTTGGATGGCTATTTTAGGGAAGAACGGTATTATAAATAACCTATTAGAATTTTTTCACATTCAAGGCGTTAGCCTGTTATACAATGAAGGAGCAATTCTTCTAGGGATGGTCTATAATTTCTTGCCATTTATGGTTTTGCCTATCTATACGGTCTTGACTAAAATTGATTATCAATTGGTAGAGGCTGCAGAAGATCTAGGCGCTAATAAAAAAACAGTGTTTCAAAAAATCATTTTGCCACTGAGCATTCCAGGGGTAATTTCAGGCATTTTAATGGTATTTATGCCGGCAGTCAGCACGTTTGTTATTTCAAATTTACTAGGTGGCGGGCAATTTAATTTGATTGGAAATTTGATTGAACAACAATTTTTACTTGTAGGAAATTGGAACTTTGGTTCAGCCATTTCCATGATTCTGATGGTCGTTATTCTTATTTCTGTAGCTGCTCTCAATCGAATGGATCGAAGTGGTGGAGGTGAGACGCGCGTATGGTAAATAAGCAATTAAAACGACTGTATACATTTTTAATGTTCCTATTTTTGTATGCGCCCATCATTGTATTGATTATTTATTCCTTTAATGCGGGAAAGACAACCGCTAGTTGGGGAGGCTTTTCATTCAAATGGTATCAGGCGCTCTTTAATGATCGTCAGATTATGAAGTCGTTATATTACACAATTCTAATTGCATTTGCTGCATCAACCATTGCGACTGTTATTGGGACTTTGGCGGCGTTTGGAATCAATCATATGAAACCCATTCGACAAAAGGTTATTCTTCAGGTGAATAACATCCCAATTTTGAATCCGGACATCGTCACAGGTGTAGCGTTAATGACTTTGTTTTCAATGTTTAGATTGCAGTTGGGATTCAATACGATGCTGATTGCGCATATTACATTTTGTCTGCCCTACGTGATTTTATCTGTCATGCCAAAACTAAGACAAATGGATCAAGATACGCTAAACGCTGCCATGGACTTAGGTGCAACACCTTGGTATGCTTTTAGAAAGGTAATCATTCCTGAGATTATGCCAGGCATTATTTCGGGATTTTTAATGGCGTTTACGCTTTCGATAGACGACTTCGTCATCAGTTTCTTTACAACTGGCGGTGGTGTGACAAACCTTTCAATCACCATCTATTCAATGGCGAGAAGAGGCATCAAACCTATTATTAATGCACTTTCTACATTGATGTTCGTAACGGTGCTTATTATGCTTTTAATCATCAACAGAGGGTCGGATAACAAACAAGTTTTAGATAAATCTAGATAAGGTAATAAGTTTCTTAAAAATAAGGAGTGTGATCATATTGAAAAAAAACATTTCCCTGTTGCTTGTAATACTGCTTGTAGTAGGTGTTGTGAGTGGGTGTGCCTCTGGTGGAACGCCTAAAAAAAGCCTTTATGTTTATAACTGGGGCGATTATATTGATGAGTCAGTCATCGGTGAATTTGAAAAAGAATATGGTATTAAAGTCGTATATGAGACCTTTGCTACCAATGAGGATATGTACGTTAAAATAAAGCAGGGTGGCACAAAATACGATGTTGCAATGCCTTCAGATTACATGATTGAAAAAATGATCAAAGAAAGTTTGTTAGAACCAATCAATATTGCTAAAATTACTACCTTCGGAGACATCGCTCCTGAATTTAAAAATTTACCTTTTGATAAAGGCAATCAGTATTCAATTCCTTATCTTTGGGGAACGGTCGGCATTATTTATAATAAAACGATGGTGACTGATCCAGTAGATAGTTGGAACATACTTTGGAATGAAAAGTACAAAGGCCAAATTGTCATGTTAGACAGCGAAAGAGATGCACTTGCAGTTTCGTTGAAACGACTTGGCTATAGCCTGAATAGCAGAGATACCAAGGAATTAGAAGAAGCTAAGCTCAGTTTGATCAAACAAAAGCCGCTCTTATTGGCTTATGCAGGTGACAACCTCAAAGATATGATGATTTCTGGTGAAGGAAGCATGGCGGTTTGCTGGTCGGGCGATGCAATGTATATGATGGGTGAAAACCCTGATTTAGCATATGCATTACCTAAAGAGGGCAGCAACCTTTGGTTTGACAATATGGTCATTCCTAAAGGGGCAAAAAACATTGAAGAAGCTCATCTATTTATCGACTTCATGAACCGTGCGGAAATCGCAAAAAAGAATGTTGAATACATTGGCTATTCAACACCTAATACCAAAGCAAAAGCACTTTTAGACCCGAGTGTTTCAGGGAATTTATCAGCTTATCCTAAAATCGATCAGTTGAGTAATTTTGAAGTATTCCTTGATCCGGGGACTTTTATTGAAAACTATAATCAGATTTGGATTGAAGTAAAATCGGCTAAATAAGAAGCATAAGAAAACAGCGCGTGATGGCGCTGTTTTTTGTTATTGCTTTGTTACCCAATGAAAAGCCATAATGGGTATTATAAGAGAGAAGCTATAATCGATTGAGGAGCACTTCTATGAAACTAAGAATCAAACGAGGGATGGTTTTAGCAACTATTTTTAGCATGGCATTATTATTGACAGGCTGTATTTTTGATGTAAACGACATCGATTTATTGTCAAAACCAAGATTGCCCTTAGAACTTGAAGAAATCAGCAAGGTTCTTAAGAACCATTTTAATGAAGATATTAAATTGATAACCCCACTTGAAGGCGAAAATAAAAAATCCATTATGTTTATTGATCTTGACCAAGACAGCGAAAACGAAGTGGTTGTCCTGCACTCAAAGGAAACGGATCAGTTTGCCATGAAGGTTACTGTATTGAGTAAGAAAAATGACAAATGGCGCATTAATACGGACATACAAGGCATTGGCTATGACGTCAATAAAATTGCTTTCCCTGATTTAGATGGTGATGGTATAAAAGAAATTGTTGTGGGTTGGCAAAGTGGTGCTCAACTTAACAAAGGATTGTCAGTCTATCGACATGGCGAAAAAGGTTACGAAGAAATATTCAAAGATTCCTACACGGAATTTGTCACAGGAGACGTTAACGGCAATAGACAGGATGAACTTTTAATTGTCAAACTATCGCGTTCTGAAGCATTTGCCAAAGCGAGGCTGTACACCATTTTAGATAAGCATATGAATCTAATGGCAGAGAGCTATATGGATGGGTTTATTAATGAATATGCTTCAGTTCAGATTGGAAAAGTAAATTCAACCAATGTGGGTATCATAGTGGATGCAAAAGTCGGCGCTCGAAGTGGGTTTACGGATCTATTTATTTATCGAAATGGTATGTTAGAAAATTTGTTTTTTGACGAAAAATGGAAGGTCACGAAAGAAACTTATAGGCAAGTCGAACGTCAGTCGGCAGATGTAAATGGCGACGGTATTATAGAGATACCAACGCTTGAAAAAGGAAATCACAAAGAAAGTACCAAAGGGACACTATCATATATAACCATATGGAATCAGCTAGATGAAGCAAATCACTTAAAACCCATTCTCAAAAGTTTTGATGATCTTGAGGGCGGCTACCGATTTGCATTCCCCTATACTTGGAACAAACAGGTTGGCGTGATTCAAAGTATAGATTCTGTTGTTTTTAAATGGTATTCAGAGGATGGTTCAAAACAAATTCCTCTTCTAGAAATCAAACAGATTGAAAGAAAAAATTGGGACGTCTCAAACGAAGAATTTATTAAAAGAGGCTACATTGAGCTGGGTAAGAATTTAGACAAGGTTTATCTAGGTAAAATAGAAAACAACGTTGATCCAGAAGTATTATCAATGCTTTTGAAAGAAGCGGAGTGTCGTCAATTGTTCACGATTTTATAATATAGGAGGCCTTTACGATGGGTAATGTATTGGTATTAGAGGATCAAATCGATATTAGAGATTTTGTTGTCATCAATATTAAACGTTATGGTTATACTGTGTTTGAAGCCGAAACAGGAGAAGAAGCGCTTGAAATTGTCAAACACAATAAAATTGATATCGCGGTTTTAGATGTGATGCTTCCGGGCATTGATGGTTTTGAAGTATGCAAAAAAATCAGAGAAACCAACAAATATATGGGCATTATCATGTTGACGGCAAAGAGTCAGGAAGCGGATAAAATTGCTGGTTTGATTAACGGCGCAGATGATTATATGGTCAAACCGTTTAGCCCTAAAGAGCTTGTTGCTCGAATAGATTCTCTCTTTAGACGTGTTAATTTGCTTCAAGAAGATGATAGCGAAAAGTATGTTGGCGATCCATTTGTCATTGATTTTGAGAATAGACAAATTTTTAAGAACGAAGTTGAAATTGATTTGACGCAGTTGGAATTTGCGATTATTGCAACGCTCGTTAAGAATGAAGGAAAACCGCTCAGTCGGGAATACATTCTAGACAACGTTTGGGGCGAAAATTTCTTTGGCAGTTTTAAAATTGTTGATGTGAATATTAGAAGACTTAGACAAAAACTTGAGGATGATCCGTCTAACCCGCAGTTTATCATCACAGTATGGGGATTGGGATATAAATGGAAAAAAGCAGAAAAGGCATAACAGGCATTAAACGCAGATGGGTACGAAATTATTTGGTGACAATTTTAGTCATTACCATTGTGGTCAATTTATTGTTTATGGTGGTCATCAGAAATTTCTATTACAATTACGTTAATCATAGTTTAGAAAATCGGCTTTCGGTTTCAGCAGGCTTTTACAACAAGTACTTAAAAACAGACAATTATAGTTTTGATGAAATTGCCCAACTGATTATCAAGGATTTTGAAGACGAACAAATCGTAGAACTTCAAATTATCGATAAGTTAGGTCTCATACAATACAGTTCCAGCGGATTTAACACCGAGACGAGAACAAGTGCACAAGACGTTCAAGTCTCCCTGCGTGGTGATATGGGACATTGGTTTGGAAGAGATGAAGGCACGGACGAAAAAATTATGTCTGCATCGATTCCGCTAATTAACTCTTCTGGAAATACCATTGGCGTCATGCGCTACATTTCTTCTTTGACAAAAGCAGATGCGATGGTCTATAGGATGGCTATTTATTCGATTTTTATTGTCCTCTCAGTTTTGATGCTTCTGCTGGTGATGAGTTTAACCTTTAGCGCATCAATTCTAAAGCCGATCAATGACATCGTTACCATGGCCAAGCAAATGGCAGATGGAAACTTAAATGATCGAATTGTCAATAATTACAAAGATGAACTGGGACTGCTTGCAGGAACGCTCAATGATATGGCAGATCAGATACAGAAGACGGAGCGCCTTAAAAACGATTTTATTGCTTCTATTTCCCATGAAATTAGAACACCGCTTACCGCCATTACTGGCTGGGGAGAAACCATCCTTACTGGTGGGTTTGAAGACATGGAGCAAGTGGATAAAGGTCTTAGTGTTATTTTAAGAGAAACCACACGCCTTTCGGGTATGGTCAATGAGCTTCTTGATTTTTCACGAATGGAAAGCGGTCGATTTACGCTGTATTTGGAGAAGTTCATGATCGATGAAGAAGTCGCAAGTACAATACAGATGTTTAGACCTCGTGTAGAAAAAATGGGCATAAAACTGAATCAGAAATTTGAGTTTGAGGGGATTTCTATAGAAGGGGACAGCAACCGACTCAGGCAAGTTCTTATCAATCTTTTGGACAATGCCATTAAATTTACGCCAGAAGGCAAGGAAATATTGGTGGATATTATACAAGAAGAAAAATTCGTTCAGATCATGATTCAAGATCAAGGCGTTGGTATAGCGGAAGAAGATCTTCCTTTAGTAAAAAATAAATTTTACAAGGGTCAGAGCAAAAAGTCAGGGAGCGGTATTGGATTGGCGATTTGCAGTGAAATTATTGCTCAGCATGGTGGTGAAATTCTTCTGACAAGCCAGTTAGGGATTGGAACTACTGCAACGATTACATTAAGAAAATAGTGATGAAAAGTCATCTGTCTTTTAAAGAGGGATGGCTTTTTTAGTTCGCTAAATTTAATACTTTAATAAGGATTAATCAAGGGTTTCGGGTTATAATAGATATTAATAATACTTAAATTGGTATCAAAAAAATAGAAATGACGTTAAAGATAGTAGAAAAATATCGTTTGATGGAAGAAGGTGATCGGGCATGAAAAATACTATTTGTAAACCGGCAACACCTTTAAAGCGATTTTTGGCATTTGTGATTGATGTTATTGTTTCAATTGCATATATCGTATGTGTATCAGGTTCTTTTGATGAGTCTATAGGTCAAGATGGCGTTGGAATGGCATTCCTTACGTTATTCATCATAAATGTGATGATCATGACTCGGTCCACTACACTTGGAAAACTTGTTTTGAACATGAAAGTTATTAACCGAAGAAATGGTAAAGATTTAAAATTCGTTGAAATGTTCTTTAGAGAAACGCTTGGTAAATTTATATCGCTTATATTCTTTGCGATAGGATTTATTTGGATCATGATTGACAATGAACATCGCGCTTGGCATGATTTGGTATTTGGCACACTTGTCGTGGAACTGATCCCGATAAAAGAAAAAGTGATTGACGAAAATGAAGATGAATTTTTTGTACAAGGATAGCAATTGGTTGATGAATGCTGGGGAAAAGCGTTTGTTATCCAATTGCTTTTTTCATTATTATTTTTTAGAAGTTGTTGGTATTGCTTTAGAAGTCGAAACCTATTAGAATGATAATAGTAAAAAGGTCTTAGGAATTAATTGGCATTAATGGTCATTAAATAATATATGGAAGCAGAGGCGTAAATTATGAGATTGTTAGAAGGCAAAAAAACAGCAGAGTATATCAAAAAACAAGTTCTTGAGCAAGTCTTATTATTAAAAGAGCAGGGGCACACGGCAGGCCTTAAAGTTGTTTTGGTAGGTCAACATCCTGCGTCATTATCCTATGTGGGAATGGTGACTAGAAGTGCTGAAAAATATGGTGTTTTGGCAGAAGTGGTTTCTTTGGAAGAAACAATCACCGAAGAAGCATTGCTACAAACCATTACAACATTAAATTCAGATTTGAATACCCACGGTATTCTCATTCAGTTGCCTTTGCCGAGCCATATTAATGAGCGCAAAGTGATTGAATGTCTTTCTCCTGAGAAGGATATTGATGGCTTCCATCCTATTAATGCC
>JAYVIR010000044.1:0-2536 GCA_043770095.1 Eubacteriales bacterium | reverse complement strand
TTGGTTGTTGTTCTGCTATTTGTTTTTGGTTTAAAGCCTCCAATTTTGGGGGCTTTTTTTTATGTGCAAGATATAATAACAGAATACAATCGTGGAGGTAGCACGTGAATAAAGTTATTATTGATAATTTGTTGCTGGAAAGAAATAGTGATGAAAAGTTTACTATTAGCGCGGTTGCCGCAGATGGTAAAACTATTAAAATAGAAATGACCGCAAAAACAGCTTTAGAGGTCGCGAGAACGCTGTTAAATTGGGTTTGCGCGGCTTGGCTGGATTAAGGAGAAAATTATGAAATGCAGTAATTGTGAAAAAACATTGGTGGCAATATCTTTTGATGAAAGCACTAATTTGACTCGCTTTGTGTGTCCTGATGACATAACAGTCGGCAAAGATGGGCAGCATGATGGGATGCAGGTTTTTGACCCTAGCAAGGCACTTTGTAGCAAATATAAAAGCGACAACAGTTGTGTGGTGGCAAAACAATGAAGGCATATAAAACACCAGCAGGAGAATATAGCTTTATTTTGCAAGAGGGAACACAAGATTTTCGTCTGTTCCAGAATTTTCTTGCAACAACGGGAAAGAACCTGTCAGATACCAGCTTAAAAATGCTATTTGAAAAGATGTTCACTGCTTATCAAACAGCAGAGATGAAAGACGCTGGCTCTATTGTGAAGCCAGTTGAAATGGGTAATGCCAATCAAACGAATCAAAAGCTGGATATTATCAGTCAAAAAGTTGATTCGGTTATCAGGGCAATTGGCAGCGTAGGCAAAACACAAGAAAGACCACAAACTTCAATTGATATGGAAGCTATTGAAGGTGCATTTGCACGAATGGAAAAAGTTTTGTCTGCACAAGTTGGAAATAAAATTGAGTCCCTGACCGAAGGCGTGGCGTTCAATAATCTTCGTGCTTGTGTTGATGAAGTATTGTCTGCGATACTCAAACAAACCACTGTGTTTACACGTATTGAGCCTCAAATTAAACTTATAGGGCAAATGGGGCAAGAAGTATTGGCTCCTGCAAGTGCCACAGAAATAGCAGCAGAAATAGCGAACATAGTGAACGTAGTGTCTACAAGCGCGGCGGCAAGTGAACCAGAAGGCTCTATGGCTATTGAATTGCCAGAAGTCGTGATTGAGCTTGATGAAGTCGTTCGCTATCCAGCAAGAAAAAAGAAAGGTTCAGTGCCGAAATGTTATGGCAACTTTAAGGATTCCGTTGGAGAAAACGCGTCCCCTTGTTGTTCATGTGTTTGGGTGAATGAATGTTCTCTTAAAGAGCCTGTAAAGGCTGATAAGTCCGAGTGTTTTGGGAACTATAAGCCAGACTTAAAGTGTGGAAATTGTAGCTCAGCATCAGATTGTATGATGGGTGGGTAACAACAAAATTTATTAACAGAGAAAGCCTGCATTTGCGGGCTTTTTTCTTTATAAATTATTAAATATAAAATGAAAATAAGCGAGGTATTCATATATGGGTAAAGGCAAAGGTGGGATAAAAACCGCCAAAGTTTCAGATGGAACGTTAAAGATAGCGAAACGGTTATCTCCTAAAGCAACTGCTAAAGTCGGGCAATCTGTTGCGGCGGCTTTGAATAATGCAGCAGACAAAGGCACAGTCCTTAATAAAGGGTCGCTTATGGCTATCCTTACGACTAAGGGTAGCAACTTATCAACACAGAATGCAAGAAGGCTTGCTAATGACCTGATTAAAGGCAATTCTTCTGCAGCCTCTGGTAAAATTGCTAATCCTTTGAAAGGCAAAGCCAGCAAGATTCAAATGTTTGACAGACAAACTATGTTTGGCACTAAAAACAAGCATAGTGGAAATTTGAAAGAGAAAATGGATGCAATAAAAGCTGAAAAGGCTGCTAAAGGTGATGCTCTCGGTAATAAGTCTAGCAAGATGAGCAAAGGTAAGCTTGTTGACATGTCAACAATGTATGACCTTCCATCGGCAAAAGGTGAGCCGCCAAAAGATAGGCTATCAAATATTTTGCGCCTGAAAGCAGAAGCTAAAGCTAGAGAAGAAGCTAAAGCAAAGCCAGATGCTCTTAGCAATAAAAGTTCAAAGATGAACTTAAAAATGGAAGTTGCAGATATTCAATTTTTGAAGGACAAAATCTCTACTTTTGCCAAAGAAAAAGGCATTAATTTGGCAGATATGCAGAAGCAATACCAAGATGGTAATGCTGGACAAGATAATAAACCTGTACCAAGTGGTATGGATAAAAATATGCGTTTTCGTTGGAACGTTGTATGGGCGGCTAAAATAAATATCGGCTCTCTATATGAGAAGGGCTTAAATGACCTCCATATTGATTCAGCTTTAGAATTAATAATGAAAGATTTGACCTCACAAAAACAAGGCAAGTCTAAAAACGGCGGTTAATTTTTATTTAAAATATAAAAGAGTCAGGCAATAAAATGTCTGGCTCTTTTTTAATGTCACAATGAGAGGTATTTTATGCTTAAACATCTTGTTCCATTACTTGTTTTGTTAATATTGGTTGTGGTCGCCTTAGTTGCCG
>JAYVIR010000043.1:0-10435 GCA_043770095.1 Eubacteriales bacterium | reverse complement strand
AATTTCTACACCCCCTACAATGATTTCTAACGAATTTAAAACAGCACTAAACGTTATGTTAGAAACTCTATTTTTTGTTCCTTGTAAAGCCACCTCATCAACACTAGATACATTTACGTCTTGCAATAAACATTCTCTTACAGAAAGTTCTTTTTCATCTTCATTTGGTTCCTTTTGATTTACCGACAAAGCCAACTCATGATTAAGTCCATATTCTGTATCTAAAAAATATTCTCCTTGTCTTGTGGATAACCTGTTAGTAAGTGATTGTATTTTTTCAGCTGTGCCGCCAATAAGCTGTGTTATTCCGTTTACTCTTGTAACATCATGATTTTCAACTTTAATATCTATTGACATTTTGATACCTCCTTTGAAATAAATTATAGCATAAAAAAAGACTAGGTATTAACCTAGTCAAATAGTCTAGCGTTGGCGCTTGCTGTGCCTCTGCTAGTTGTAAATTTTATATCATTGGTTGATACAATCTCAACGTCTCCATTATTTTTAAACGATAACCTACTTCCTGATTCGTGTTTAATCTCTAATCTATTCGAGAATCCAAATGAGTTGTTGATAGGATTGAAATTAAATGGTATTGCGAAAGCATCTTCAAGCGCATGTGTACGGTCCGTATTGCTATCTATTGTAACGCCATCTATGACTATATTATCTGAGTCATAGTCAGCAAACATCACAAGTACCCTGTCATTGATTTTAGGAACGCACTTGATAGTTATACCGCCTGAGTTAAAAAACATCACAGGCACGTCCGTTAAAACTGGAATGATACCATCTAATGAGTTTAGTAACGGTTCTACGTCCGCCGTATTCGCAGCTGAGTTATACGAAATTATCTTACCAACGATACATACATTCAACTGATCGCCATTCTTTTTCCCTAGCTTATTAAAAAAATCCGCTCCGCTACCCAACCGCTACCACCTCCACTACTGTACGCCAATCGTTATGAGATCCTTTTACCACCATTGCGATGCCTTTAAACAAATTTGAGTCGATTTGCAAAAGGCTTTTAGTGCTGATGTCGTGATTCAAGAACATCGTCACTTTATAATTCGCCTGATTTTCTGAGTTATCGATCTTTTCAACTCCAATCAACCCAGTGTCTGATGTCAATTTATACCCCGTTTCGTAACCGTGCGACGGTTTTATAATCTCTATGATTGTATTTTTAATTAGTAACTGACTTTTACAGTCTGAAGCGATGCGTTTATAAATATCAGATACTTTACCTTTGGCCACAAACCCCCTCTTATAAATCGTATCTTGCGCCAACTCAACTTTGTTAAGCTTAACGCCCGTTAGATTGGACATGTCGCTGAGGATAAACGACGCCTTTACATTTGATTTGTAGCTTTTATATACTGAAGAGTTTAAATATTGGTTGTTAACATTTATGCACTTAATGTTTAACTTCTTAGTTGTCCTTGATTTTTCAGACGCCACACTTGAAATAACGCCACTCATTATGCTACCTAAATCATTACCGTACCCAGCGTTTAAAATTATAGGTTGTCCACGGCTTATGCTCGCCATAGATGATGCAGACAAATTTGAGATAGATATGGTTGAAATATCAATCTCAGGATCTGCATCAAATGAAATGTCGTACCCTATTTCTAACTCAGGGTACGTCCATTTTGAATTACCTATAATCAACTCAGCTTTTCTATTAAAAAAATCAGACACTTAGATCACCTCTTGGCACCACATATAAAAAGCAATTGTTTTCCAACTGATACCAACCCAACGATCCGATTGTTTCGTCATTGGCCAGTGGCATAATCATATCAGTCGGGTATCTTTCATCTACATTGTGATTGACGTCCTCAAACATTTCTCTAAATAAAAATTGATTGAGTACAATTTTTTCGCCTGTTGCCAATTTTTCGCCGTTGTAAGATAAATCAGCAGTAAAGAAGTCACCAACCGAGTTATAGTTAACGCCAAATACATAGAGTCTTTCACCTAGATCGATGTTAAACTCGTATGGTATCAGTTCTTTTTCGATTTGAATGTAATCAATATCAGCCATTTTAGAACCTCGCTTTCAACTTTTCTAGTGCTGATTGTTTCTTTTTCTTTTTCTTGGCCTGTTTACCTTTTTTCTCTTTGGTTTTTATCTCA
The DNA here is from genome assembly GCA_043770095.1 of Eubacteriales bacterium. Classification (GTDB taxonomy): domain Bacteria; phylum Bacillota; class Clostridia; order Peptostreptococcales; family Acidaminobacteraceae; genus JBGSUZ01. The sequence continues at coordinate 8,290 of JAYVIR010000043.1, read as the reverse complement.
GGTATGTTTAACTTCGAAACATTGATTTTAATAGATTGTTTCGAAGCAATTGGAATTTCGGTAAATGTAACCGAAAACTCAAAGCCGTTGCTTATACCTTTATTCCTAGTGGATGAAAAACTTTCAATCACGCAATTGCTAAGAATTACACGTCCAACGTATTGACCTATTTGACCCGTCTCAGCGTATATGCTAAGTTTAGAAAATTGTTTTGCGGCATCTTTACCTACAATTACGCCGTTTATTGATATAGACTTTGGCTCAGATTTAACATGATCCGTAATTGCAGAGCCTGACTCTACAGGCTCGCTAGTAATTGAGTTTTTTAATGTTGTTGTTTCTTCTACGGTAACTGTAAATATTATATCTTTAAATTTTGCGGACATGCCACACCTCCTTTTTTATAAAGCTAATTGCAGCTGAAGCCCTGCGAAGAAGTCTTCCATTGCATCTTTTACTTTTGCGCCTACGTCTTGACTGCCTGATACATTTATAGTTACGTTGTTGACCATCGATACGCCACCACTACCGCCACCTGACATTAAACCCGCTGTTTCGGATGCGGTATATACTTTATGATTTGGCTTATTAGTAACTAATTCAGGCCCTTTTTCACCTGCTATAAAAGTGCTTGGTGTACTATCTGTACCAGTTGCATACTGGCGTATACCCGAAGTCATTCCTAAGGATACATTTCCGCTAGGCGCTATATTTTGAGCTGACTTATCACCTGTCAACCAACTCCATGCGCTAGATGCAGCATTCTTTAAATCTTGGAAGTGTTCAACGAGCAACTGAACCGCCATTGTAACTGGGTTTAATTTTAAAAGAAAATTACCTAATGGATTTTCGTTGATTGCTGTCCACGTGCCCACAACCGCTTTCTTTATATTATCCCAATACTTCACAGCAAGTATAATCGCACCAACTAGTAACCCGATGCCTACAATCACAACGCCGATTAGGTTTGCGTCCATTGCTACATTCAACGCCCATTGTGCAGCTGCTAACACACCTAACCCTACACTTCCACTTTCAGCAGCTATTAAATATCCCCATTGCGCTGCCTCTGCGATACCAGTTGCAAATGCCGATGCCATAGTTGCGATTTTTACGATGCCTAATGCGCCAGCGTAAGCCATTGCATAACCCTTAGAAATTATCATAACACCTACAAGCCCTTCAATTGCGAGTTTTAACAATTGAGAATTATCTTTTGTGAATTTAACAACATCTATAAGCGTAGAAAAAGCATCCGTGCCAGCCTGTGCAAGCTTAGGTAATTCGCCTTTTAAATCTGTTAGTACTCCACGCAATTCATTATTTAAGTCAACATTTTTAGATGTTTTTATCATCTGATCCTCAACCGATGATGTAAATTCTTCGAAAGCGCCCTTCAAAGTATTCTGCTGTATGTCTGCCATTGCTTTAGCGGCACCAGTAGAATTATTTATTTCTACGGTAAGTGTTTTGTATTTTTCGCCAGCGCCTGTTAACAACACATTTAGTGCTTGAATGTTTTCTTTGCCAGCAATCTCTTCTTTTATGGCCTGTTGTTGCGCTTGGGTATAACCCGACAACTTGCCTTTTAACCCTATTAGGATTTGATTAAAGTCTAAAAATTTACCGTTTGTATCAGTGAGTTTTACACCCATATCTTTTAATAATTCTGAATTTTTTTGATTGGGTGCAGTTAAGTTGAGCAATGTATTTCTAAGCGCATTGCCACCCTCCGAGCCTTTAATATTACTATCCGCTAGTATTCCTAACCAAGTAGCTGTTTTCTTGAAGTCTAGCCCAGCTGACGTTGCTACGCCTGCCGTTTCTGCCATACCTTCTCCAAGTTGTCTAACATCTGAATTTGACTTTTGAGCTGCTTTTGCAAGTGCGTCCGCATATGCACCAAGTTGATCTGTTTTAATTCCCATAGCAGTCATTGTACCTGTAGCCATTTCAGCAGTTTCAGCAATCTCCATATTACCAGCAGCAGCCAAATCTAAAAGTCCACTCAAAGCTTGTGTTGATTTTGTAGCGTCATACCCAGCCGAAGCCAAATAGTAAAGAGCGTCAGCGGATTCGGTTGCCGAGAACTTAGTTGTAGCCCCTGCGTCCATAGCTGCTTTTTCCATCTTTACAAACTCTTTCTGAGTAGGCATCATGGTTGCTTTTACATTTGCCATCGACTGCTCAAAATCTGCTGAAACTTTTACAACCGCTACACCCATATCTTTTATTTTGTCGATAGAGTATGCGCCTACAATTGCTTTACTTAAATCTCCAAGTATACTTCCTGAGCGTTGAGCCTGAGTGTTAAACCCTTGCATCTTATTGCCTGCTCCATCTATCCGCTTACCTAACTTATCAGCATTCTTTTCCGCTTGTCCTATACCTTTATCATTAACCTTATACCCTATCGAGTAAGCCAATTCTCTTAAGTCATTCATATCGCACCTCCTTTATAGTAAAAAAAGAGTAGCCATATCAGCTACTCTCATTTGCCGAATACGGCTCTCATTTGATTATTTTGTTGTATTTGTCGCCGTTCTTGTTCATCATCCCAAGCATAAACCATTTCGGTAAATCTTTCAGGATCCATGCGTTCTATTTCTTCGATGCTGATTGAGCTATTAAACGCTATCTCCCAAATCTTCGACCGTTGTATCGACTTTTGCTTCGCTAGCAAGTTCCTTTGCTCTGTAAACTCTGGGATTATTGATGAAGTCTAACACCTCGTTGAAGATGTTTTTAATAGCTTCAAACGGAACATCGCTTTCTTCAACCCTTTCAATTAAGTTTTTAGGCGATAAAATAACTTCATTTTTAACACACTCCTGAACAAATGTTCCAGTTTTATAAGTGCCGTTAGCGGGCGAAATACATACCGCCATCATATCAGCCAATTTAAATGGACTTATATTTTGAACTCTTACGGTTATAATTTCAGGAATATCATTAGTTGTTAATTTTAATTCAAATGTGCTTTGCATATAGGCCGCCTCCTAATAATAATTACTAAAGTTGATATACTAATGCTGGTAATGCAATTACCCATTCACGTTCTGTAATTTCAGTGCCACGGCCGTTAGGCGCATAAGTTTGAATCATACACTTTGTGCAAGTTGCTTTAATTGCACCTTCGTCGTTTGAGTCTACAAAAGTTACCGAAAACTCTTGCTTATCGAGTTGATGTAATACTTTATTTGTATTACTACTTTGCATAAGTGTTAATGTAAGTGTACCACTATCATCGTTAGTAATCGCAAATGCAGTCTCACCTTTAGCGCCAGTATACTTATTAACTCGATCGCTTGCATACTCAACATTAATTGGTGTGCCTGCGCCTAGACCTACAACCATTTCATTATTAATCAAAACGTTACACTTTTTCAAATCATACATAGTTTAGGCCTCCTTTATCTAACTGTTCCCGGTACTGTGATTTTTTCCGTGCCGTGCAAGTAAGCATAATTAAAGTTTACAGCAGTCCATTGACGAGATGCTTTAATAAATTTTGCTTTGCTCACATCAGTATTAAAATCAGGTGTACCATCATCCTTTGATGCAACGATATTGTCATCATAAGCGTTTTGTAAAACGCCTGATACAACGCTGTCAATCATTTGAATGCCGTTGATATCACCAGGTACTTTAGCTGTGTTAACCATCAAAGTCAGTAGTTTGTTTTGCATTTCATTCATAATGTACGCTCTTGATTCTAAATCGTCAATGTACAAAGGTTTAGATGATGACCAATTTGATGCTTTTGAACTACGCTCCATATTTAAACCCGAAACTTTTGCATAATAGCCCATATTTTTAGCGTCAACAGCTGTTTTTTCGGCAGCTGTTAGAGATTGCGGTGTAAGTTCTTTGATCTCTTTGAACTTAAAAATAAATGTTCCTGGTGTTCTTGTAGCTGCATATCCAGCTTCAGCGGCGTCGGCGTGCTCGTTAGCTGTTTTGTGTAAAATAATTCGTGCAGCTGTCGTAGTGTAATCATCAGTGAATGTCGTATCTGCATATTGAATATACGCAAATTTACCATTAACTTCAGCCCACTTTGCAATATCCAACCTTAAAGTAGTTGTGTCATATGTCGTAACTACTCTAAAAAAGTTGTCAACAGTTAAAAGCAACTCGTTTAAAATTACAGTTAATGCAGGGGTAGTTATTACGCCTGCTGAGCAACCTATAACCCCTACGATTTGCGGCGCTGGCGTTTGTGCTGCAATCGCTAATACTTTTTTATAAGTGTCTGTAGTGATTGGGTAATCAGTTGCAATGCCACTAGCGGAAATTCCGCCCGATAAATCATATTCCTTGTAAGCTAATACCTTGTCATCAGATACAACCAATATTTTGCTGTAATCCGTTGAACTTACCTCAGCTGAAGCGTCGCTAATACTTACAATTACGTCTCCGTTTGCCATTAATATACCTCCTTATTCGATTATTAAATCGTTCAAACTAATTGATTTTGTAGTGTCATATTCTTTTTCTAAAATACTTTCAACTCTGATACGCACATCAAATCCAAACTGATACACATAATCAACTTCGAGAAGCGACGTCCTATTTTGTGCTGACGTAACATCTAAAGGGATTATACCCTTTTCGTTGAGTTTTTCCAAACTTAAAAATTTAAATGCTGCAATAGCATTTGTGCAAACCTGACTTGCTTGCGATTCGTCATCCGAAAAAACTGATAAACTAAATGTCATTTGAGGATTTTCATGTCTCATATATAATCCTTTATCAGTTTCAGGATTATAACTCATAGTTATGTTTGGTTTATCAGTGGCATTCTCAGCAATATACCCAGTAGTTACGCCAACGGTCATGTATGGGTACGGTGGAAACTTCTTGATGTTATAGTTCTTAATCACCTTAACGCCTGTTAAATCTTCATTTAACGTTGATATTATGCCGTTTAAAATACTTTGAATATCAATCACTAACAGCACCTACCTTTTTTACAAAGTACCTCTTAAAATTATTGTCTATGGTTTCATATCCTTTTTCTTTATCGACTAAGTACGTGTTACTATTCCAAATTACTTTTTCACCAACATTGAGTTGAGTTGAGGTGTATATCTTTCGATCATCCGTAGTATACCCACCATTAGCGTTTTTGCTGAAGTCGTTGTCTGATAGTGGCAAGCAAGCACCCGTAAAATTAATTTGTTGTTCTGTACCTTCGATATAATCACCAGTGTTATTCCAATCTCCTGAATCGTGTCTGATTAATGCCATGTTGCTTTTATACCTGTCTAAAATTAAGTCCATTACTTTCTCACCTTCTTCCACACAATTGATCCCCTTAGACGCCCAGTATTGATTAAAGGGTTGCTCTTAGGTGATTTAGCCGCCAACGTCGCCGAACTATTAGGCGGTGATTTTAAATCTGTAATGTACTGCTTGACGTCGCTCACAGCATACTCGCCTATGCTATTCCAAAATGTAGCCTCATCAATCTTTAACGTCAAAAATTTGTTGAGTTGTTTCTCAACAAATGCCATTATTTTATTTTTGTCGTTGTCGTAACTGCCCCTTATAAACGACCTTTCAGGAATTTCAACTTTTTTAGCGAGCCAATATAAAAATTCAATTGAGTCTTTACCTTTATTTCTGACTAGATATAATTCACCACTATCAGTCTTAAGTACATATAAATCTTTGAAGCTTTTCGCACTCTTGCCATATGACTTTTTATTAACAGGTATCGTCAAATATTTTGAAGTTTTAGGGACTATAACCTTGCCAAACTCATGCACTGTGGCAATCATCAAAATAAAACTGTCGTCCTCTCCAAATATACCAATCTTAATTACATTGTTCCTAATGCTTTTAATCCTGCGCCTTAACTCAGGCGTGTTGTCTAAAACAACTTTTTTCTTTACTGTCATATTCTAAAACCAAGATATTTGTTTAGGATTGAATTTTGATTTGAAGAAAGCACCTTGCTTGCATCGCCCCACGACATCTGTACATCACCGATGCTATATGACTTGAGGCCACTCTCAATTTTAGTATCGTACTCATATTGATTTTTAATCAAGGCCATTACAAGCATCAATAAATCTGATGGTACCGTAGCGTACCCAGCATTATAAGTTATCTCAATTGATTTACTAGGCCAATTAACTCTATCACTCATCATCGGCGCACTTGATCCGCTAATACCCCAACCGCCATCACGATACAACATACCCGGACCCGATAAAATCTCATATCCTGTAATTTCCGTGTCAAAAGATTTCAATGTTGCTACTGAGTTTATAAGTCTATGCTTAAGAATTAGATTTTGTGTGCCGTTGCCTTGATACTTTTCCGTGTAGTCTTTAGCAAGTACAGTGCCGCCGTTACCCTGAATATAATCTGAGATGCCGTTAATATACATCGTGAGTGTGAAGTCTTTTGTAGTATCCGTAATACCTAAAAAGCTTTTTAAATCTGCAAGTGATACTAATGCGTTTGCGTTTAAGTCCAAATTTAACTCCTCCTTTTAAAAAAGCCACCGCAATGGGTGGCTTTCAATTTATTTATTTTTAATATTAAATTATACTTTGCACTGAAGCACTTTAATTGCATCAGGTTGTGATACTTTGCCTCCAACTCGCTTTGTAGCGTAGAAGTTAACAAATGGCTTGTTTGTAAATGGATCACGAAGCATTGTAATACCTCGTTTATCAACAATTGTATAACCTTGACGCCAATCACCAAAACCAAGAACAAAAGCATCAGCAGCAATCGAAGGCATATCTTCAGCTTCTCTGATTGGATATCCTGCAAGCGTCGCAGGTTGGCCGATAATGTTGCTAGGCTGCCATAAATAATTGTTAGTGGTATCTTTTAAAGTTCTAAGAGTTTTGATAGTTGTTCTTTTCGCCATAAACGAAGCGTTTTGAGCATACGCTCCATTAAGCGCATAAATCAAATCAAAGATGCTATCAAATCCAAATGTTGTAGCTAATCCTGATTTAACAACACCTACATTACCAGCAGCACCTGCACCGTTCAAGAAACCAGTCGGTTTGTTTACGCCATCACCAGAAACGAACGCCGCACCTTCCATTTGTGCAAAAATCGCCGCAATTCTTTGAGCAACAAACGCTTCAAGGCCAAAAGCTTGATCCTCTAAAAGATTTGCAGTTACTGGTGCGTTTGCATAACATTCACCTAATGCAATTTTAACAAGATCCATTTGAGATGTAGCAGTTGCTGGTCTTGCCGCAACATCTCCAATCCATCCACCTGCAGGAAGCCCAGTTTCTCTAGGAATTTGAAGTTCGTTTCCAATCCCAATTGTAACAGCCGTAGCCACTTGTCTCATTGGAGAAATATCCACCATTTTAGCAATAATCATATCTGATAAAATTTGAGGAATTAACACACCACCGTCAGCAGGAACTCCGCCTGACATTGCTTTATACTCCGCCATCATTTCCTGAATTTCTTTAGCTTCTACGCCACTTCTCATTAAGTTTCCAAATGCTTCGGCTCTTTTGAGTTCTACGTCCGAATACCCACCCGCTTTTGTTTCGAAAGCTGGCTTCGTGGACATTTGCTTTTGTTGAATTTCAAGATTATCAATTGCTGTTTGAATCTTTTCAATTACGTCAGCTCCCGCTTTACTTTCGAGTCCTTCTCTGAGTGCTACAACTGCTTTGTTCATTTCTTCTAATACTTGTAATTGTGCTGGCATTTACTTACCTCCTATCATATTTTTTAGAACATCGGCCATTTTAGCCTCTAACTGCTCTTGCTTTAGCTTTTCTTCCTGAGCAACGTCGGCATCTTTTTCACCTTCATTCTCTTGTTTTCCATTATCGTTGTTTTCGATAGGTTCGTCAACTTTTACATTCTCTTTTACTTCCAATCCATCAATTACCGACTTCTTAGCAACTGTATTTTTTGCAGTAGCTTTCAAAAGCACCGTCATGTTTTCGAGGTATGCAACCGAGAAATCGGTTACATTTTGCGTTAACTGCGCCAACTTTTCCTCTTCGCTCATACCTTCGTCTTCTACAAGCCCTCTAAACGATTGATTGAGTGCATCTTGAAGTTTCCAGCGCATTTCTTGAGCATTTTGAATGTTTAAAGTGTCCGTGAAACTCATTGCTTTAGATTCCATTTTTTTACCTTCCTCCTTTACTTGTGTGATCACCGCTTGGTCATTCATCGGAAATGTTACTGCTGACACCTCTTTGATATCGATATCTATTAATTCTCTTACACTTCGCCCGCCTTCTGTGACAAACTTTTTGTCAAGCGTCACATAACCAATCGA
>JAYVIR010000042.1:0-34869 GCA_043770095.1 Eubacteriales bacterium | reverse complement strand
CAAAAAAGGTTCTAAATGGTCTGATGGTCAACCTATTACAGCAAAAGATTTAGAAAACACACTTCTAATCATGGCAGACAAATCATATGACGGTCGTTACGCGAATGTCGTTGACAAGATGGTTGGTTACGAGGAGTATAACAAAGGCACAGCAGAAACATTTGCAGGCGTTAAAGTTATTGACGATTTAACAATCGAAATTACTTATAAATCTGCAAACGTTACTAACTTTGCAACTGTAGCTGGTTTTAAAATTATGCCTGCTCATATTTACAAATATGAAAAAGGCAATACTAAACTCGTTAGAGAGCAAATGAATAAAGGTGTATTTATCGGTTCTGGTCGTTACACATTTGTAAAATTTGTTCCTAAGCAATACATTGAATTAAAAGCTAACCCAACTTGGTTTGGTGGTAAAGTCAATATAGCGAACATCATCATCAAATTTACAACACCTGATAACCAATTCCAAGAATTACAAGCTGGTAACACAGACATTCAAACACACGTTCCAGCAAAAGCTGAAAACGAAGCACAAATCAAAGAAATTGGTTTCGTGTCAATGAACGTTTACCCTGGTAACTCTTATGGTTACATGGGCTTCAACTTAAGAGATGAAAGATTCTCTGACGTAAAAGTAAGACAAGCACTTACTTACGGTTTCAACAGACAAGCGTTTATCGACCTTTACTACAATGGTAATGGCTCTGTAACAAATGCACCAATTTCTCAAGTATCTTGGGCATTCACAAACGACATCAACAAATACGAATACAACCCTGAAACAGCTAACAAAATGTTAGACGAAGCTGGTTGGGTAATGGGCGCTGATGGCATCCGTGAGAAAAACGGCAAAAAACTTAGCTTTGTATGGGACACTTACACTGAGTCTAAATACGTTGAGACTATGATCCCTATGCTTAAAGCTGACTGGCAAAAAATCGGCGTTAAAGTTGAACCAAACCTTATGGAGTTCAATGCGCTTGTATCTAAAGTTTACACTGAAAGAAAGTTTGATATCTACAACATGGCATGGTCACTTAGTACAGATCCGTCTTCTAGAGATATTTTCCACTCTGCATATGACGTGCCAGATGGTAACAACTCAGTTGGTATCAGAGATGCTGAGTTAGATAGACTTTCTGTTGCGGCAGAAGAAGAATTTGACCAAGCAAAAAGAACTTTATTGATGCACGATTATGCTAAAAAAATCAATGAGTTATTGCCTTACTTATTCGTTGGTCAATCTGATGAGTGGGACTTAAGCAATGTTAGAGTTAAAAACTTTAATGTTTCTCCATTCTGTAACTGGACTTACTTCATCGAATCAGTTGAATTAGCTAAATAATTTTATCAAAGAGGGTTCAGTCCTGCTGAACCCTCATTATTTCAGAATTATGGTGGGAGGAAAATGGTGTGTTAAAATATATCGTAAAGCGTTTATTGCATATGATTCCCGTAATGTTGATCATTTCAATTTGTATTTTCGGAATCATCAAGTTAACGCCAGGAGATCCGGTTGGTGCTAATTTAAATCCAAAATCGACAGCAGAACAAAAGCAAGCAGAAAGAGCTCGTCTTGGTTTAGACAAACCAATTCCAGTACAATATGCGCGTTGGTTGACCAGAACCATTCAAGGGGATTTTGGTGAGTCAATCACATATAAGAAACCGGTTGGTGATGTTATTGGAACATTTATATGGAATACGTTCTTATTAAATGTCGTAGAATTTATTATTGCGTTTATTATTTCAATTCCTTTAGGAATCATGTGTGCTGTTAAAAAATACTCGAGATTTGATAATTTTTGGACGGTATTCTCCTTGTTTGGTATATCCATGCCTTCATTCTTCTTCGGACTTTTATTAATTTATCTGTTCTCAGTAAAATTGAAAATTATGCCAGTCAGCGGTATGGTTGAAGCTGGTACCAAAAATACTGGTCTTGCATATGCATTAGAAGTTGGTCATCATATGATATTACCTGGTTTTGTATTGATTATGAGTTCTTTAGCAAGTCTTCTAAGATATACTCGTAATGGTATGTTAGAAGTACTTAGCCAAGATTATATTCGTACTGCAAGATCAAAAGGACTTAATGAAAAAGTGGTTGTTTATAAGCATGCTTTTAGAAATGCCTTAATTCCGATTGTTACATTAATTGGTTTCTATATTCCTGGTTTATTCTCAGGCGCTGTAATTCTAGAGTCAATCTTTAGATGGCCTGGTCTCGGTTTGGTTATGATTGAGTCAATTTCGGCGCGTGACTATAATCTTATGATGACAATGCTCATCTTCCTAGCGTTCTTAACGCTTCTTGGAAATTTACTCCAAGACATTGGTTATGCGCTTGTTGACCCACGCGTTAAAGTAGAATAGGGAGGAAAAAGCGAATGGTATCTAAAGCAGAAGCTAAAGACACAAAGAAAATAACCGTTGCTCATGAGGAGATTGAAACGCCTTGGACTCTCATGAAAAAGCGTTTTAAAAAGAATAAAATTGCAATGTCTGGTTTGTATATATTTATTTTATTGTTGTTATTTGTTATATTAGGCCCAATCATATCTCCATATGATGCCAATACAATGGATTATGCAAGCACAAATATTGGACCTACGATGTCCCATTTTCTTGGCACTGATGAACTAGGCAGAGATTATCTTACAAGAATTATGCTTGGTGGCAGAGTTTCACTTATGGTTGGTCTTTTCGCTGTAATCATTTCGGTTATTTTCGGATCATTGATAGGCGGCATAGCAGGTTACTATGGTGGCAAAATGGACAACTTGATGATGCGTATAACAGAAATCGTTTCATCATTCCCTTTCTTACCATTAGCAATTTCAATTCAAGCTGTACTTGGTACAAGAGTACCTGCTGATTACAAAATGTATATTACAATGATGGTTATCGGCTTGCTCAGCTGGCCTGGTCTTGCTAGAATGATCCGTGGACAAGTACTCTCATTAAGAGAATTAGAGTTCATGCATGCGGCAAAAGCACTTGGTTTATCGGATTCAAGAATTGTTGTAAGACACTTACTTCCAAATACACTTGCTTATATTATTGTATACTCAACGCTTGGTATGGCGGGTGCAATCATGTCAGAGTCAGCACTTTCCTTCTTAGGTCTAGGGGTTACACCACCAACACCGACTTGGGGTAATATGATTACTTACGCTAAAGATTTATTTGTACTTAAATCTAGACCGTGGTTATGGATTCCTCCTGGCCTATGTATTCTTTTGGCGGTAATGAGCATAAACCTTATTGGTGATGGTCTAAGAGATGCATTTGACCCTAAATCTTAATTAATTGAAGGACGGAGGAAAAATAAATGTCGAATAAAATTTTAGAAGTGAAAAATTTAAAAACTCACTTCTTCACAGATCGTGGTGTTGTTAAGTCGGTCGACGGCGTATCCTTCAGTATTGAGAAGGGTAAAACACTTGGTATCGTTGGAGAATCAGGTTGTGGAAAATCTATTACAGCAATGTCTATCATGAGACTTATCCCAAAACCGGGTAAGATCATTGAAGGCGAAATTATGATGGATGGTAGAAATTTAGCGACAATTCCAGAAGAAGATATGCTCAAAATCAGAGGAAATGATATATCAATCATTTTCCAAGAGCCAATGACTTCACTTAATCCAGTTTTCACAACTGGAGATCAAATTGGCGAAGTGTTAATCCTTCACCAAAAAATGTCTGCTGAAGAAGCTAGAAAAAAGTCTATTGAAATGCTTAAAGTCGTTGGAATTCCAAGACCTGAGCAAATCGTAGACGAATATCCATTCCAACTTTCTGGTGGTATGAGACAAAGAGTTATGATCGCAATGGCACTTGCTTGTCAGCCAAAGGTTCTTATTGCAGATGAGCCAACGACGGCACTTGACGTAACCATTCAAGCTCAGATTCTTGACCTTATGAATGATCTTAAAAAGAAAACAGATACAGCGATTATGTTAATTACGCATGACCTTGGCGTAGTTGCAGAAATGTGTGATCATGTGGTAGTAATGTACTCTGGTAAAGTGGTTGAGGAAGGCGATGTTAATACCATCTTCGCTAATCCGCTTCACCCATATACGAAAGGCCTCATGAACTCAATTCCAAAACTCACTGATGATTTAGATGCCCTTGAATCTATTATGGGTTCTGTGCCTAACCCACTTAAACTCCCTCCAGGTTGCTACTTTAATCCTAGATGCAAGTATGCAACAGATGAGTGCCGTGAAAAACAACCGACACTCAAGGACATCGGAAACGGCCACAAAGTCAGTTGCTTTGTGGTAGAAAAGGAGGGTATGCTATAATGGTTAAGCAACAAGAAACTTTAAAAGATGAAAATTTATTAGAAGTCAAAAACCTTAAAAAGTATTTCCCAGTTACAGGTGGCTTTTTCAAGAAAGTAATTGGTCATGTAAAGGCAACAGATGATGTTTCGTTTACATTAAAAGCAGGCGAAACGCTCAGTTTGGTTGGAGAATCTGGTTGTGGTAAATCTACAACTGGTAGAACCGTACTTAGACTTCTTGAGCCAACAGCTGGACAAGTATTCTTCAAAGGTGTTGATATTGCTTCTTTAAAATCTCATGACCTTAAAGTGATGAGACAACAAATGCAAATCATTTTCCAAGATCCATATAGTTCACTTAATCCAAGAATGTCAGTTGGTGAAATGCTCAAAGAGCCACTACTTCACCACGGTTATTATAAAAAGGGCAAAGACCTCGACGATCGTGCGGTTGATCTTCTTAGAATGTGCGGTCTTGATGACTACCATGTTAACAGATACCCACATGAATTCTCAGGTGGTCAAAGACAGAGAATTGGTATTGCAAGATCACTTGCTCTCAATCCATCATTTATTGTTGCGGATGAGCCTGTATCAGCACTTGACGTATCAATTCAATCTCAAGTCATCAACTTAATGAAAGATCTTCAAAGAGATATGGGTTTATCTTACCTCTTCATCTCTCATGACCTTAGTGTAGTTAAGCATATTTCTGACCGTGTTGGTGTAATGTACTTAGGTTCTTTAGTAGAGATCGCGCATAAAAAAGATCTTTTTGTAAGCCCTAAACATCCGTACACACAAGCACTTCTTTCAGCGATTCCAGTTGCGGATCCAACCTACAAGAAAGATAGAATCTTACTTCAAGGCGATATCCCTTCTGCAATGAACCCACCGTCTGGATGTAAATTCCATACGAGATGTCGTTACGTGAAAGATATCTGTAAAGCAGAAATACCAGTTCTCAGAGAGTTAACTCCAGGTCATCAAGTTGCTTGTCACTTTGCAAACAACCTTGGCTAAATAATAGATGTGATAGGAAAAGGTGATTGTATGTTTAAGCTTACATGGAGAGGTGTCGTACCAATAGAAGATATTCCTTACGAGAAAAAGCGAAAGGCAATTATGGAAGAAGACGAGTTGTGTTTAGACCGTTCAGATTTTATAGCCATCTATATTGCTGCGATGCAAACCATTATGCCCATTGTTTTGTATTTTGCGCTGGCTTATCTACTTGCCATTCTATTTATCACAAAAATTTGGCTTCACTAATCTTTTTAATCAAACCCCTAAGGCTTTTTATAAGCTTTGGGGTTTTTTTTGATTAAAGAGATTCATTTGGGTATAAATTTCAATAAGAGCAGTTATTCAGCATGATAGGAGGAAGATTTTATGAATAGGCATAAACAGATATTGGTTTCATTAATTGGCGTCGTGGTCATAAGTTTTGGCTTGACTGGTTGCCAGTCACAAAAGCAAGCGGATCAAAAGGCAATTGAAAAAAATACCGTTCAAAGTTCTGGCTTAAATTCAACGGCTGCAAGTTCGCAAACATCTGAAACAAAGCCTGCTCTGTCAGTGGGTTTGACGTTAACCGTTGAAGAACTAAAAGTTTTTAATGGAGAAAATGGACAACCAGCCTATGTAGCTGTAGATGGCATAATTTATGATGTCAGCGCAATTGGAAAATGGAAAAATGGGACCCATCAAGGAAAATATCGTGCTGGGAATGATTTGAGCGAAGAAATTAAAAAATCGCCACATGGAAAAGCTTTCTTAGATCAGGCGGTTATTGTAGGAGAAATGGCAAAATAAGCGCCCAACAAATACGGATCATCTATTGCAATTAATGTGTTAGTATTATAAAATTGTAATTACAACAAACTGATAACAAATATCAATAAAAAACGAGGTGCTATATGAATATTGGATTAATAGGATTAGGGAAAATGGGCGCGAATCTTGCCCTTCAAATGAAAGATAAGGGATTAGACCCAATCGTATACAATCGATCATCAGAAAAGACGATGTCTTTTATTAATAATGGTTTTAAAGGTGCCCTCAGTTTAGAGGCATTGGTTGAGCAACTTGAGAAACCTAGGGTAATCTGGTTAATGGTGCCTTCAGGTGAAACGGTGGATCTCTTAATCGATGATTTAATGCTTTTATTAGATTCAGAGGATTTGGTTATCGACGGCGGCAACTCAAATTACAAAGATACCATCAGAAGGGCAGAGAAGCTTACTGCTGAAGGTATAAAATTTATGGATATTGGGACAAGTGGTGGGACAGGCGGTGCGCGTAACGGGGCTTGTATGATGGTAGGCGGATCTGTTGAAGACTATTCTGCCATGGAACCAGTACTTTCAGGACTTTGTGTGCCTGGCGGTCTCGGACATATGGGCAAGAGCGGCAGTGGTCATTTTGTAAAAATGATTCACAATGGCATCGAATACGGCATGATGCAGGCCATTGCAGAAGGCTTTGATATTTTAAAAGCATCTTCATTTGATTTAGATTTGGCAGGCATATCTGAAGTATGGGGTAATGGTTCTATTGTGGCAAGTTACCTCATGGATATGACCACATCGGCATTAAAGAAAAATCCTGAACTTAAAGGGATTGCGGATCAAGTTGATTCAAGCGGTGAAGGGCTTTGGTCTTTGGAAGCGGCACTCGAATTTGGCGTTCCAGCCTATGTGCTTTCTGCTGCTTTATTCAAACGCTATGAGTCTAAACAGGAAGAACGCTATACCAACAAATTACTCGCCGCTATGCGAAATGAGTTTGGAGGGCACGCCATCCATAGGGAAGGTGAGTAAACATGAGCAGCCTATTTTACATTTTTGGTGGTACAGGCGATCTAAGTTTTAAGAAACTATATCCTGCGTTCTATGACCTTTACAGAAAGCAGGATTTGCCTGAGTCCTTTCAGATGATTGTTAATGGCAGAAGAGAGCAGGATTCGCTAGAAATGAGAAGGCAAATCGAACAAAGTTTGAATGCACAAATTCTGGATGCAGACCAGCACCAATATAGTATCGAGGAATTTGTAAAACGCTTTGTCTATTTTAAAATGAATTTTGATGATGATAATGCGTATGAACGTCTATTGACGCTCACCTACGAACTCTGCGAAGACAATGAGGCTACTCAAAAAGTAGCTTATTTGGCGACTGCACCTGAATACTTCGAAATCATTTCCAATCAGTTAACGGATAAGCAGATTTTGATAAAGGGAAATGAGCGCCACAGCATTGTGATTGAAAAACCATTTGGGAAAAATTTAGAGAGTGCCGCTCAAATTGATAAGGCGCTTAGTGCCATATTAGAACCAAAACAGATCTATAGAATGGATCACTACCTCGGCAAATCCATGATTCAAAATCTGATGATTCTTAGGTTTTCAAATGCCATATTTGAAGCCGCTTGGAATCATCATTTTATTGACCACGTTCAAATTACAGTCTCTGAGGACATTGGTGTTGGTGACAGAGGTGGGTATTATGACCACTCAGGTGCCATTCGAGATATGATTCAGAGTCATTTGCTGCAGATTATGGCGCTCATCACCATGGATCAGCCCAAATCGCTTGATTATGATGATTTATGCAATGAAAAAGTAAAAGTTTTAAGTGCAATGAAAGTCGACAATTTGGAGACGGATATTATATTAGGCCAGTATGCTCATACGGGTGAAAAACCTGGCTATCTTGAAGAAAAAGGCGTTAATCCAAGCTCGTGCACGGAAACTTTCGTGGCACTCAAGATGCAAATTGACAATGGGCGATGGAACGGCGTTGACTTTTTCCTGAGAACTGGGAAGCATTTAAAACGCAGAATGGCAGAGGTTACTATTTTTTACAAGAATAATTTGCCGTTTATTAAGTATCAAAATGCACCTCAAAATCGTTTAACCATAAGGATTCAACCAGAAGAGGGCACAACTTTCCACTTTAACTTGATGGAGCCGAGCAATGCGCAAAATATGGTTGAAAGAGAAATGGATTTTTGTCAGAGTTGCTTATTGATTGAAGACAGTCCTGAGGCGTATGAAAAATTGATTTATGATGTGATTGTAGGGGATAGAACGTTGTACACAAGATGGGATGAGGTGGAAGCTTCGTGGCGTTTCGTAGATCAAATGATCATGCCGTGCAAAGAGAAAAAAATGGAACTACTGCCTTATGAAATTGGTTCTTGGGGGCCAAAAGCCGCAAGTTCGCTCTTGGGTGAAGGTCGTAAATGGGTGGAGGACAATGAATGAAACTAATAGACATTTCAATGACCATCTCTAAAGATATGATGGTCTATAAGGATCGGGCGGAAAAAAAGCCAAAGTTTATGCCGATGAAAACCTATGAAAATAGCGACTTTTATGAGAGTCGCATGGACATTGATCTGCATACAGGGACTCACGTGGATGCGCCCCTGCACATGATTGAAAATGGAAAAACAATGGAACAGTTGCCGCTTGAAGATTGGCATGGTGAGGCTCAAGTTTTGGATTTGAGTCATGTCAAAGAGGCAATCCATGTAGAAGACATAAATTCATACCAAATAAAACAAGGCGAGATCATTCTCCTTAAAACGCAAAATAGTTTTGAAGATACATTTAATGCTGACTTTATCTATTTGGCGGCAGACGCAGCGGCGTACCTCGTTGAAAGGGGTATTAAAGGTGTCGGGATCGATGCGCTCGGCATTGAACGTGCTCAGGCAGCGCACGACACCCATAAAATACTCTTTGATCATGACTGTTTTATCTTAGAGGGACTTAGATTGGCGCACGTCAATGAGGGGCATTATTACCTCATGGCACTGCCCCTTAACATTGTTGGTGTGGAAGCTTCGCCGGTCAGGGCTGTTTTGATTGAGAAATAAAGGCGTCAATTCACAATCTTATAAACAACAATTTGATTCGCAGAAAGCTTTAGTTTTAAAGCTTTTGAAGAAATATCTAGAGAACCATCGCCTTCACTTATGAGGAGCGATGGTTTTCCTTTTATAGAAACCTCGGCTGCGAGCGTAACTGCTTCTTCAAGAGGTTTATTTCGAAGGTTCATGACCACAAGAATGCCTTGATTGTCCTTTGTGACTTCATAAATGAGCGCATCTTTTGAACTGGGAACAATCGTGACAACACCTTCCGTAATGGCGGGAATTTCTTTTCTGAGCGCCGCTAATTTTTTATAATACGTCAACATGGGGTTGTTGCTCGTTTGATCCCACGCCATGTCACGTCTATTGTCTGGGTCGCCTTTGCCTTCCATGCCAATTTCAGTGCCGTAATAAATCAGCGGAATAGAAGGGTAGGTCATGATAAAACTAAGCGCTTGTTTGGTAGACGCTTTGCCGTTTACCGTGACGAATCTTGGATTGTCGTGGTTATCAATAAAAATGCCGTTGAGTCCAGGTTCTTTGAAAAATTTCTCTTTGGCTAATGCGTTTGCCATGGCGCTTGAACTTCCAGTTCTGGTAAATGTGCCAGTGATGCCTTTATAAAGAGAATAATTCGTCATGCCGTCGATTCCTTCATCGTTATAGAGCTGGATGTAGCGGGTGCTGTCGTTCCAAACTTCGCCGAGGAAATAGAAGTCTGGAAATTCAGCTTTTACAGATTTGGTAAAGTCAGCCCAAAATGGTCTGGGTACATGTCTGACCGTGTCAAGACGCATGCCATCTATGCCTGTTTTTCGAATCCAACTCTTTGCATTTTCGGTCAAATACTGAGCAACTTCTGGGTTTTCCGTATTCAAATCTGGGAGTCCAAATAACCAATTGTTCTCCACTTCTTTCAAGTCACTCCAGTTGCTAATGTCCTTTTTGGGGTGAAACCAACCCGCTTTACTTTTGTCAGTTAACCACGGTGATTGATAGCCCGTGTGGTTGACCACATAATCCAGCACAATTTTTATGCCATGCTTATGCGCTTCATCGACTAAGGCTTTCAGCTCCGCCTCAGTGCCTAAATGTGGGTCGATGGCTTCAAAATCGACCGCCCAATAACCGTGATAACCTTTAGTTTCATTCTTTAGAACGGGCGTAATCCAAATGGCCGTTGCACCAAGTGACTGGATATAGTCCAGCGACTCGGTAATGCCCACAAAGTCACCGCCGTGGTAGGATTTGGGGTCTTTTTTATTTACATCTGGAAATTGATTGTTTTCCAGATTGCCATCTTTAAAGCGGTCGGTCATCACAAAATAAATGAGATCCTTGCTGCTAAAGCCATCTAGACTAGCTTGCGTGTTTGCCGTAACGCCAGTTGTGTCAGTATTTGGAGAAGAACTTATTGGCGTAGCGCTTTGACAGCCACTTAAGCCGATGGTAAAGCTGATCATTAGCATGATCGAAAGGGTCTTGAAATATTTCAATACAGTCACTCCTTAAAAATAATATTGGTGATTCTAATTAAAGTAGGCATATTCTTTTATTTTAAAATTAGTGTATTATAATTCTGCAATAAGTGCAACCGCTTGCACAAATCCTGTGATATAATAATTTTGAAGTTTTCAAACTACCATGAATACGAAAAGGAGGCTTTTGAAATCGATGTACCTATTGAAAAATAAAGACTTGTTGGATGAAATAGAGACGAATGAAACAGAATTTTTGCTAACAAATGGCATTGGCGGTTACGCGTCCTCAACGATAACGGAGACGCATACCCGCAAATATCACGGCGTCTTAGTGGCGTCACTAAACCCTCCCGTTCAGCGCTTTATGACGGTATCCAAAATGGTGGATTCGTTGACATGCCAAGGGGGCTGCTTAAAATCGTTTAAAAAAGATGCTGGCGCGCATTGGCATTATGAAACAAATGAGGGTTTGGAACTGAAGAAAAGCCTCTACTTAATTCAGGGCGAAAACACCGCTTTACTGACGTATGAACTAAAAAGCGAGCAAGACGGCTCTATAAAACTTTGCCCTCAGCTAAGCATCAGAGATCATCACGAAGTGAGTTACTTAAGCGATGTGGTGCCTGTTTGGACGCTTGAAAATCAAGAAGCGCTTGAAGGGCATACGGCTAAGAGCAACTTACCAATGCGTCAAATACAAATCAAACACGAAAATTTGCCGAACGGCCTAAAAATAGAACTTCGCACCATTAATGATTGTCGCAATAACCCAAGCCTCAATCCGCTCAACCAATGGGTCGGCCCTTATCCCCTTGCCAATGAAATCGAAAGAGGACTTGAAAAAGAAACAATGGCTTTTGAGCCATTTGAGTGGGTCATTCCTTACAAAGCGGGCGAAGTCACTCGGTTTAATGTTCTGATCAGCACAGAAGCGCAGTTGCCACAACAGACGGCTGAGGCATTAATTCAAGGCGTATGGGCACATTATGAGCATTTATTGGCACTTGGTCAGATGAGGGGAAATGCATTGCCTCATCGGCTAAAAGGGCTGCAAGAGAAGCTTTTGATTTCGGCTTCAGACTTTGTTGTAAAGAGAAAATCGACTGGCAAATCTACCATTTTGGCGGGTTACCCTTGGTTTACGGACTGGGGGCGGGACAGCATGATATCGCTTTCGGGGCTAACCCTTTCAGCAGGTCGTAAAGATCAGTTTCGGGAGATTTACGAGGCGTTCGAAGGCTACATGAAAAATGGGATATTGCCAAACGTGTTTCCTGACGAAGGCGATGAGCCACGCTATAATACAGTAGATGCAACCCTTTGGATGTCGATTGCAATGTGGCGCTACTATGAGGAAACCAAGGATTTGGCGTATGTCAAAAAACATTTCTTGACAACAATCGAGTCCGTCATTTCGCATTATCAAAAAGGCACGCTCAATAAAACGTACATGGATGAGGACGGTTTGATCTGTTCAGGCGATGCAAGCACTCAGCTGACTTGGATGGACGTGAAAGTAAACGGCTGGGTCGTAACGCCTCGGCATGGAAAAGCGGTAGAAATCAATGCGCTTTGGTACAATACGCTTATGATTGGTCAGTATTTCAAGGAATTGGTAGAAGACAAAACCCATAACTGGAGTGACTTGGCAAACCAAGTTCGTGAGAGTTTTGAAAAAGTCTTTTGGAATGAATCTGTCGGGTACTGCAACGACGTGGTTCGTGAGGACGAAACGCTGACCTGCATCAGACCCAATCAGATTTTTGCACTCTCTTTGCCATTTCCACTTTTGGAAGGTGAGAAGGCTCAGAAGGTACTGGCGGTTGTAAAAGAACATTTGCTGATCCCTTACGGACTGAGAAGTCTATCGCCAAGTGACATAGATTATCAAGGGTATTATGGCGGCGATGTGCTTGCTCGGGATGGGGCATACCATCGAGGGACAGGCTGGGGTTGGCTGATTGGGCCTTATTTGGACGCTTTGTATTACGTGAAGTCGGCGAAGGCGAAGGAGGGGCAAACGCCCAATCAACCGCAAACGGAGCAGTCGCTGCAAACGTCAAATGAACAGTTTCCAAATGAATCACTACAAAATGTAATGGAAACGCTCATTTTAAGGGCTGGAGAACACCTAGACGAAATTTGCCTAGGCCAGTTCTCAGAAAACTTTGACGGCGACGCACCGCACCATGCAAGGGGCTGTATGGCTCAAGCGTGGTCGGTCGCTGAAATGCTGCGATGGATAGACAAAATAAACACGTTTAAAACGAGGAGGCTTACAAAATGAAAAAGACAAATCTTCTATTGACGAAAACGTTTCAAATCATTGCAACGCCTGTGTCTGAGGATATTCTCAGACTCACCTACGCTAAACTGAGCGAAGAACCGAATAAACCAACCATCGGGGTCATCTTAAAAGCGGCTCGACATGCGCTAAAACCCCATAAAATAGAGAGCGAAAATACCCTTAACTGGGAAGAAAGCCCCTTTTCAGTCCTTTGGGATGAGGCAGAGGGACGGGTTTCAGTCTATCACCGTCAGAAGCTGATACAACAGGATTTTAACATAAACGTTCAACGCACAAGTCTTCAGTATGAAAGACTTCACGCCAAAGCCATTTACGGACTCGGCGAAAAATACGACTGGATGAACCGCATCGAAACGGCCACCGAAAATTGGAACACAGACGTGCTCGGCATTTCGCCCTTACACCACGGTCTGATCAAGACATACCACACCGCAATGCCCTTCCACATCACTGCCTGCGAGCATTTTATGACGGGGCGTTACTTTGACAATAGTTTTAGAACACGTTTCAATTTTGACCAAGAAAGAAAGGGCATTTTCCACTTTTCAGCCGATGGTGGGGCGCTTGACACCTACATCATGATTGGTGACTCCGTCAAAGCCCTCAATAGAAGTTACGCCAAATTGACAGGCACCATGCCTATGCCAAGAATGGACTATTTGGGCTATCAGCAGTGTCGGTGGAGCTACATGGACGAATCGGAAGTCTTGGAAATAGCCAAAACCATGAGGAAACATGACATTCCGCTCGATATTATCTACTTGGACATCGATTATATGGACGCTTATAAAGTCTTTACTTACGACGAAATTCGTTTTGGGAATATCAAGAAAATGACAGCCGAACTTCGGGCAATGGGCATCAAGACGGTGGCAATCATCGATCCGGGCGTTAAGGTCGAAAAAGGTTACTTTATGTACGACGAAGGCATTAAAGGCAATTATTTTGTCACTACGCCTGAGGGTGCGCCCTATGTGGGGCAAGTTTGGCCTGGAGACTCCGTCTATCCTGATTTTGCGCAGGAAGAGGTCAGAACATGGTGGGGCAATCACCATCAGAAATTGATCGACATGGGCATTGACGGGGTGTGGAACGACATGAACGAGCCAGCGGACTCATCGACTGAGGACAAGACCATTCCAAGCGACTCAGTGCATTTAGACGATGATGGTGCCTTTAAAACGCACGCAGAAATTCACAATTTATACGCCACTTATGAAGCCAAATCCACCTATGACGCCATGAAAACGCTGACGAATAAACGCCCATTTGTCCTCACAAGAGCCGCTTCAAGTGGCACACAAAGACATGCAGCACTTTGGACTGGCGACAATTCAAGCCTTTGGGAACACCTTGAAGGCGCAATTCCGATACTCGTTAATTTGGGACTCACAGGCTACAGTTTTGTCGGTGGAGACGTCGGCGGCTTTATGGAAAGCAGCCACGGAGAACTCCTCGTCAGATGGACACAGCTTGGCACATTCATGCCACTCTTTAGAAACCATTCCTCAAAAGACACGCTTTATCAAGAACCTTGGTGCTTTGGAGACGAAGTCCTCTTGGACGTCAAAAAAGCCATTGAAAATAGATATCAATTGATCAGCTACCTTTACAGTCACATGCGAGAGAGCCATTTAAAAGGCGACCCAGTCATTAGGCCGATGTTCTTTGAATCGCTCTCAAAAGAAACAATGAATTTAAATGACCAATTCTTCTTTGGAAAAGATTTGCTCGTGTGCCCAGTTTATAGACCTGGCGTGACCAAGCGGATGGTCTATTTGCCTGACGGCGATTGGTATGACTATCAAACGGGCGAAAAATTCACAGGGGGCTATCAGGTTGTAGATGCTCCGCTTAATAAGATTCCTGTCTTTGTAAAGTCGGGAACCATCTTGCCGATAGACCCAATCAGAAGCTTCATTTCAGGCCCGTCCGAGCGCATTGCGCTTAGAGTATACGGTGGCAGATCAGGGACAACAGATCTTTACATCGACGATGGGATCAGTTTTGATTATGAGCATGGAAAATGCGTTCAAGTGACTTTTGAGTACCGCGTAAAAGGTGACACCGTCTACATGCAAGAAAGTATTGAAGGCGATTTTAAACTGCCAAAGTGGGAAATTGAGCTGATGGGAGATTTAAAAGGCAAGGAAGTTATTTGGGTAGATGATGAGGTGGATTTGAAGCAGATTTAAGTTGAAAGGAAAATGTGAGTTTTGGAGGTCGAAAATGGAAGATTTAATGTTCGTAACAGACCGGTGCGTATTAAGAAGCTTTGAAGAAAAAGATTTAGATGCTGTGGTTGAATATCGAAACAACGATGAGTGGATGACGTATCAAGGCTTTAAGAATTTAACAAAGGATGAGTACAGAAAGGCGCTACTCAGTCCGTTGGACATAGAAAATGGCATTCAACTTGCGATTGCGGATAAAATGACGGATGCCCTTATTGGGGATGTTTACCTTTCTAAAGAAGAAAAGACGATTAGCATTGGATACTGCGTTCATCCTAATTATGCTCGACATGGATATATAATAGAAGTTTTGAAGTCATTATTAATAAAACTAAGATCGGTTTATCCTGATTGTGAGATTAATGCAATGACAGATAAAGAAAATGTCGCCTCGATCAATTTGCTGCTCAAATTGAATTTTGTTTATGATCAGTGGATTGAAGAGTCGGCGTCTGAGGTATACGTTTATTCAGACGTTAGGGCATTTGAATAAAATAGATGAAACACATAAAGAAACTCTGTAGTTTAAATGACTGCAGAGTTTTTTTATGTTTAAAATGAATATTTGTAATTTTATTGGTTAATTTGATATGATAGGTTGGAGCCGATAAATCAGGAATTTATAGATTTTGATTCATATTGAATTCAAAACAGGGGGACTACATATGTTCGAGCTCGTATACAAACATCCAAATATGAATATGGTAAAGATTAAATCGAATATCGTTTATAACTTAGGACAAGATAAACCGCAAATGATGGATTTATATTATCCAATTGAAGCAAATTTGCCGCAACCTAAAACGGTGATAATGGCTCATGGAAGCAGTTCAATGGAAAATATCAAAGATATGGATGTATTCCAATCTTGGGGCAAGGTGATGGCGGCATCTGGTTTTACAGCAATTGTATTTAATTGGAGACCAGACGATGCACCTGCGGATATGAGTGCTTTGATATCATATGTACGTGAAAATCATGTGGAACTTAAAATTCATAAGGATAACATAAGCCTATTTGCTTTTTCTGCTGGTGTTGAAAATGCATTCAAAGAAGCGATTAATGGAAATTCAGATTTTATTAAGAGCTTCATTGCATACTATGGAAAGATTGATCCAAGTAGCTTTGAAAAGCTAAGAAAAAATCAGTGTCCTGCTGTATTTATTGCAATGGGTGCATTAGATGATATATTCTCAACGGATTGCAATGATGAGTTTATAAATAATGCGAAAAAATTAGGAAGTCCTATTGAATTTATCATTCATTCTAAGGGCGAACATGGATTTGATGTCTTTAATGATGATGAGGAAACCAAATTGATTATTGATAAAACAATAGAATTTATTATGAAATATTAGAACTTATACAAAAGAAAGAAGGTCAATTAAAATGGCAACCATTACAACTCTTTGTGGTTCTACAAAATTTAAAGAAGCTTTCATTGAAGCCAATAAGAAGCTAACTTTAGAAGGAAAAATTGTTCTGACATTAGGGTTCTTTGAACATGCAGAGGGAATAGCTTTGTCAGAAAAAGAGTTTGAACTTCTTAAAGCATTGCATTTTGAGAAAATTAGAATGAGTGATGAAGTTTTTATTTTAAATGTTAACGGCTATATTGGAAACAGTACTCAAATAGAGATTGCATACGCTAAAGATCTTGGGAAGAAAATTTTGTATTTAGAAGAGATTGGGAGTGGAAGTTTTGTGTAAATCTATTCATTTTGCGGTTTTTGAATAGGTTTAATGCAATTTGAATAGGTTTATGATGATTAATAGTCTTGCTGATACTATCAAATGGTATCAGAAGGTATTAGAATGGTATTAGAAGGTATTAGAAAGGTATTAGAAACCATTGCGGCTTGAAAAAAATGATTCACTACCAAGACCCTGCAACCCACGGAGGCAAACATGACAGAAATAACCACAGACCGATTAATCATAAGAAAGTTCTCTGAAAACGATGGCGATGATTTATATGAATACTTTTCAAATCCAAAAGTGCTGGAATTTGAACCGTTTAAGCCATTTGCAAAAGATGAAGCGCATAACGAAGCAAAAAGACGTGCGGCGGATGAAAGGTTTCTTGCGGTATGCCTAAAAAGTGGGAAATTGATTGGCAACCTATATTTTGCTAAAGGAGACTTCGAAAATTGGGAAGTTGGCTACGTCTTTAATGAAAAATACTGGGGAAATGGATACGCATCAGAAAGTTTACTTGCACTAATTAAGTACGCTTTCTTAAGTTTAAACGCCAGAAGAATTATTGCGCAATGTGACCCTAAAAATATGCCTTCTTGGAAATTACTTGAGACCGTTGGCATGAGAAGAGAGGGGCATTTGCTTCAAAACATTTTTTTATTTACTGACGAAAAAGACAATCCAATTTGGAAAGATACATATGAGTATGGAATTTTAAAATCGGAATATACGAAGGAGAATTAACCTATGAAGTGGATTTGTATACGATGTGGCTATATTCACGAAGGCGATGAACCGCCAATGTTTTGTTCTATCTGTCAGGCGTCAGCCGATGATTTTGTCGAGGATACGCCAGAGAATAGGGAGAAATTGGCTCATGTGTTGGTAGATAAATATTAAAAAATCTAATTTAAATGGAGAATTTACGATGAAAAAAGTACTTTTTGGAACTAGAAATAAGACGAGATTAGCGTATTTACAAGAAATATTGAAAGATTTGCCAATAGAAATAATCAGCTTAAATGATTTGGAAATTGATCATACAGTTGAAGAAATTGGTCGTATGCCAATCAATAATTCCATAAAAAAAGCATTAGAATATTTCAGAAAAGCCAATATGCCCACATTTTCAATCGATTCGGGATTGTTTATTGAAAAATTCCCAAAAGATAAGCAACCAGGTGTTTTTGTAAGAAGAATAAAGGCTGATCAAAGAGATGCTACAGATGAAGAAATGCTTGACTATTATATCACTGAACTTGAAAATTGCGGTGGTTCAAGCCCAGCGGTTTGGATGAATGCGTTAACGATTGTGATTTCTGAGGAAAAGATTTTTAGTACGGTTTATGAGCGAGAAACATTCCTGACATCGCAAATATGTGATTCCTATACACCCGATGAACCTCTAAATTCGCTTCAATTTGATGCTGCTTCAATGAAATATGTTGCTGAAATGAGCCTGTCTGAAAAGAAAGAATCTCAAAAGGGGATGGCGAAACATATAGAGGCGTTTGTTAAGGAACATTTGCATGAGATGTAGATGGAAAGAGTAAGTTCTCCACTCGTTAGCTGAAACTCAATTATACAGAATGCGTATTTGTTTATATAATACAATAAAATTAGGGACATGAGGACATAAATATGAGTGAAGTTGTTGGTATATCAGATGATCTGAATGTTGGAAATGTATATAATGAAATATCTATGCTAATTGACCAATGTAAGAAAAAAATTCAATTGAATTTAAATTCTGAAATGGTAATTCTTTATTGGCATGTCGGTAGAAAAATCAGAACAGATATTTTGAGAAATCAGAAGGCAGAGTACGGGAAAGAAGTTATAACCAGCCTAGGTGAACAACTTTCTAATGCATATGGTCGAGGCTATAGCCGAAGAAATTTGTTTAATATGGTTGCTTTTTATGATAGTTTTGCAGAGGAATCAATTGTGCAGACGGTGTCTGCACAATTAACATGGTCGCATATTTTAGAAATTATCAAAATAGAAGATGAACTCAAAAGAGTATTTTATATAACAATGGCAACGAACGAGCGCTGGAGTGTTAGGACGTTTAAAGAAAGAATAAACTCTATGCTTTATGAGAGAACAAGCTTGTCAAAAAAGCCCGAAGAGACAATTGCCATAGAACTAAAAAAACTGTCGGAATCAAATCAGATGACCACAGAATTATTTTTTAGAGATCCATATGTTTTGGACTTTTTAGAGCTACAAGATACATTCAGTGAGAAAAATTTGGAAAATGCAATTTTGTCTGAATTAGAAAAGTTCATGCTCGAATTTGGAAGAGATTTTACATTTGTAGGAAGACAAATCAGAATAACTGTTGGTAATAAGGACTATTATATTGATTTATTATTCTACCATAGAAAGATGCGCAGGTTGGTTCTCGTTGAATTAAAATTAGGTGAGTTTCAACCAGAGCACAAAGGACAAGTAGAATTATACTTACGGTGGCTTGATAAATACGAAAAAAACCCAGGTGAGGAAACCCCAATAGGAATAATCCTCTGTGCAGAAAAATCAAGTGAAACAGTTGAACTACTTGAATTGAACCAAAGTGGTATTCATGTAGCTCAATATTTAACACAATTACCACCAAAAGATGAGTTGGAAGAGAAACTTCGTAAAGCTATAGAAAGGGCAAAACTACAATTAAATCATATCTGATTCGTTATATACTCTCGTGTTTCAGTAGATTCTCAAAAACGTTTAAAATCACATATGCAAATACATCATATTTGTTGTATAATAAAAATAAGAAGGACATAATTATGAATGTGTTATCATATTGCACAAGTGGTGGGAAAGATCTCATTAGAGAATTCTTAGATGAATTACCGAGTAGAGAATCCGCAGAAGGCTACTATATAATTGAGCAATTGGAATTACACGGTTTAGAGTTTTTAAAGACATTGAATACAAGACAACTAGAAGATAAACTTTGGGAAATTAAATATCCTCGACATAATCGTGGTTTTTATGTAGTAGTTGATGGCAATACAATGTACTTGCTTCATGCTTGCAAGAAACAAAAAGGAAAATCTGAAAAATTTGAGTTGGATAAGGCAAAGAAAAGAGCAAAAGAAATTAGGTAGCAGTTATGGAGGTGAAACGTATGCCATTCAAAGAAATAAAGGCACATGAACTTGTTATAGAGAAGCGGAAAAATAAAGAGTTCAATTCAAATTATTTGGAAGTAGAAAAAGAATATGAACTTATCAAAAAAGTTGTTGAGGCTAGAAAAGAAAAGGGTATTTCACAAAAAACTTTGGCGGAAATGGTTGGAATTTCCCAACAAGAAATATCTAGATTTGAAAATGAAAAGCATATTCCTAAATTAACAAGTTTTATTAGGATATTAGAAGCACTTGATTTGGAAATTAAATTAGAGTCAAAAGTTGCTGCACATTAAGTGCAGTTTCTTTTGAAGCGTATAAGTAAAAAAATAGAATTTGTAGTACTGTATTACATGGGAAGTAACGCCTAACTCTAAGTTCCAAACTCATAAAATTGGCTTTTGTATTGGAGCCTTGCGGTGCGATTAGTAGAGAGTTCAAATAAAAAGACCGCATAAGCGGCCTTAATGAAATGAAATATGGATTTCTTTGCCTAGAGCATGAGCAACTTTAGAAAGGAACTCAATACTTGGGTTATATGAACCATTTTCAAGACGTGAGATAGCGGATTGTTTTGTGCCAACGAGTTCAGCTAATTGCATTTGAGTAAGACCTTTTTCAATACGGAGTCGGATGATTTCACGAGTAAGTTCATAAACCGGTTCTAACTTTTCGTATTCATCTTGGATTTCTAAATCGCTAAGAAGCAATTTTTTAATATCGTTATGATTCATCATTTATCACCTCGAATAATATAATCATTTTTTCTTGAAATAGCAGTAACAATTTCACGTTGTGGAGTTGAGTTAGTTTTCTTCTGAAAAGCATGAAGAAGTACGAATTGTTTGTCTTTGAGAACAAAATAAAATATGCGATAGTTATTTGAACTAAATTTTACGCGAAGTTCCCAAACATCCTCAGAATTAACAAGCTTTTTAATATAAGGCATTCCGAGTGATAATCCAAATTCTTCGAGTAAATCAATTTCACGAAGTATCTTGGCAACGTCTTTTTTAGGGATAGACTTAAGAAAATCTAGTATTGGGGAGGTACCATTTTTAGAGTAGTATAAAATCTGAAACACAAACTCACCTCTTACAAGAATTATATAACGTATACGTTATAATGTCAAAGATAAAGAACAGTCAACTTTTTATCCACGGAGGCGACTATTCGTTAGCAGTTACGATGACACCACTAGACATAAAGGAGATCAAGAATGATACTTGGCGCATTGATTTGTTTGGTTTTAACGTTCATGTTAACAATTATTAGGAAACCTCTGACCTATTTGGCTAAGCGAGGCGTGATATCATCTTTTTTTGAGGATACTGACATTTATATTTGGTTTGCGATGGTAGTGATCTTGTTTATTTCAAGAAATCTCTTGGGGCTATTCCATTTGAATTTTGAAGATATCCATTTAGGGCTGATTGATGTTCTACTAATCTTGGGCGTGGTGTATCTATTCGCAGTGAATTCAGAGTACGCAATTCCTAAAACGATGCATCAAGCTTTTGTCTTTGTACTCCTATTTCCTATTGGGGAAGAATTCCTGTTTCGTGGTTGGATACAAAATTATGCAAAAGAATTCACTATGAATTTCCCTAATAATATTGATTTGTATCTAATCAATAACATACCAATGGCTGTTCTTATTTCGGCATTTTGCTTTGGTATCACCCATTTTCAATACAATGATTTTAAGATTAATCAAAAAAGCATTAAACAGGTCTTATTTGCGTTTGCCTTTGGTCTGTTTGCAGGTAAAATAGCCTATCGGACGGACTCTTTGGTATTGCCACTGATTATTCACATATTTGCAAATGGAAGTGTTGTTTTTTATGGCAGACGATTGATGAAAAATGGGTTGCGGAAGAAGAGTGAAGTTGCGTGAGGGGATACAACCTTCATGGGCTTTAGAATAATCTTAGAAGGAATATTTGTAATTATATAGATTAATTTGATATGATAGGATGAAGTTGGTTAGTAAAGAAGGTGTTAATATTTTCGAAAAAAAATTGGAATTAAAATTAGAGCTTGAACGTTTGGCACTGGTAAATGAGAGAATGCAAAAAAATTAAAAGTAAAGATTGTTTTGGAATCCGAAAGTCGTGAATATGTTTATTTTACTCACTTATGTTGTTTATGGATTGCTTATGATACGTTGAACCGTATCAAGTAACCAACCCAAAAATGAAACTTAAAGACTCACGGTTAATTCTGTGAGTTTTTTTGCAAATTCAGTGCCTTTAGTAATGAATAGAATAAAATTTGGAAATAAGTTATACTATTTATAGTGCTTAAAAGTATTTATAGGACTATGTTTATATGAAATTATTCTTAAATCACAAGTTGGAGGGATAACATGGCAACTTATAAAGAAATTCAAGATTATATTAGAAGTAAGCATAATACAGTCGTGCAAACATGCTGGATTGCTGATATGAAAGAATATCATGGATTGAACAAGCGAACAGCACCTAATAGAACCAGTATTGAAACTAAGGTTAAGCCATGTCCTAAAGATAAAAAAACATTGATTACAGAAGCTTTTAAATACTTTGAGATGATATAGGAGGTTATTTAATGTCTAATGAAGCCTTGGTGGGTATAGTAATCACAGTAATATTTGGTGTCACTGGTATAGTATATGCTGGAAAGAAATTTAGTAATAAGATAAATCAAAAGTCAAAATACGGAAACAATACTATCTCAAACAATACAATCGGTAATGAAATAAACAACAACAACAACAAGAAGTAAGTGGGTGAAATATGGATTTTAAAAAGTTCATTTCAAGTTTGGGATTAAATTTAAACAATAATATTAAACAGCAAAATAAAACAGGTGACAACATTATTCAAGGAAATCAGTTTGCTGAGAATATTTTCAATCTAAACTTTGACCCTAAAAATATTGCTAAAATGCAAGAAATGATTGAATTATCAATGGTAGGAGTAAATCCTGAGATTAAAGAAAAAATTCTTCCAATTGATAAGCTTATTAGTGATGGGAAAAATCACCTAGCTTTAAAAGAATATATATCAATATTTGAAAGTGAAGAGTTTCAATCTTATTCGGAGAACGAGAAATTCTTAATCTATAATGGGATTTTGAATTGTTATGTAAATCTTAACGAAAATGCTACAGAAATTGATAAGTGGTCTATCAAAATTGAAGCATTAGGAGATGTTCAAGACTCACATAAATATTACTATGTTAAGGCTATATGGAAATATAACAATGGAGATTTAAAAATTTCTAAAGCTTTGAATTCTAAGGCAATAAGTATTGACCCAAATTACATCAATGCGTTATCATTCGATGTTTTAATTCGTGTGCGAATGAAAACTATTTCATATGAAGAAGCAACGAAAGAGTTGAAAGAACTAATTAAGCATGATTTATTAGCGAAAGATATTTCTAGAATATATGGAATACTTGGTGATATTTCTTTAATGAATGATAAATTTAACGAGTCTTTTGAGTATTATAAAGAATCAGATGAATATGAAAAAGGTTTTGTTAAAGAATTAGGAAAAGCGGTTAGTTTATATCATTTGTCTATAAAAAAAATTAGACCTGACGGGTTAGTTGATTTCCAAAATATTGATTTTGAGTTGTTGAAAAAATCTCAATTAATTTTAGAACAAATTTATGAAAGCAAGTCAGAAGAATTAATTGGACATTCAGCTAATGTATTTCTTTCTTATCTATTCAATATTTATTCTTTGACTGCCAAGTTTGATAAGACTATAAAAATAGTGGAAGAAGTTCGTGATTTACTAGACTTTAATAATTTGGATATTACTAGACTTGTTGTTCAAGCACAGGTAACTAAGCAAATTTATGATGAAGACGTTTTTAGTTATTTAGATGAATATGATGTAATTAAATATAAATCTTTTTATCTTGAAATTTGTGAAGAATACCAACAGGCATATGACATTTTATTGCCTGCAATTGAGGGCAAATATTATTCGGATAAGCTATTAAGAATTTCGTTCTTAAATATTTTGCAAGGCTTAAATAATTACAGTGATTACCTTAAGTATTATAAGAAGTTTCAGAAAACCGAAATTGATGAAGTTTTGCTAATGAATTATATTGAATATCTAGAAAAAAACGAAAAATATGACGAGATGATTGAAGGACTTCATAGATTAAAAGAATGTTTGAGAAATCCATTTATTACAGTAGCTTATATGAAGACTCTCATAAGACATAATATTTATGATGATTTGGATGAATTTTTCGAAAGACTAGATGAAGGGGTTTATTCAGTTATTGAAGGTAATTTCTCTATGGTTACTTATGATAGATTGATGTCATATTTAAAGAGAGGAAATTATACAGATTTTTACTCGATTTATGAATCGCTAGATATGAGTAAAATGAGAGAAGTTGAAAGATTGATATTAAAAGTAAATTACTACAATGCCAAAGGTGAATATTCTAATTGTGGAAAAGCTTATTTTGAACTCTATGAGTATGAAAAAAATCCAAACGATTTAATGAAAGCTGTTCAAAATATGATAATTGCAAACGAAATTCCAGTTGCAGAAATGTATTTAGAATATGTGAATCCAATGGAAATTGAACAACCAGAAATCTATTATATGTATTCGGCAATGGTTCTGAGAGATAGGAATAAACTCAATGAGGCGTTTAACAAACTAGAAGAGTGTAAAGCGTTTGTGACTGATTTAAACTCCCCATTTCATCAATTCTATTTTGGTTTTAACATGAGTAATGGTAGAACTGAAGAAGCTATGAAATATATTGGGAAATACTATGCCCAAAATCCAACTCCTAGTTGGTTTCAGGTAATAACTAGTGAAGAAAATGAAACGGGTGAGAACATACTTGAAAAGATAAAAAGTATTACTGGAGGTACAGTAGATTATACAGAAATTAATAACTTTTATAACGCTGGACTACTTGGTATCTCAGTATATAGTAAAGTTACTAACCGAAGACTTGAAGACATCTTATATAATACTCGTTTCCCATTAAGCAAGATAAATATTACAAATGAAAGCATTGAAGTTTCAATGAAAAAGGCTGAATCGTTGAGTGACAGTCTAATTGTTGATGTAAATACACTCATCGTTCTTGCCAAAGTAAACTCGCTAGAATTACTAAACTACTTTACACGACTATATATTAGTCAAGATTCATATATTAAGTTAAAAGAAATGAACAGAGAGTTCATAAGAAACACCTCAGAGACAATACTAGCTTATATTGACTCAGCTATGCATGTTGAAATTCTACCTGTAGATATAAATATTAAGAATACTAGCGATAAGGCTAAATTAATTCCAGACGATACAATGAGTTGTTTGTCTTTATCAGATAGTATAGGAATTCCTTTTTTAAATATTGAAACGTCTTTAGAAAGAGAATTCAATTCAAAGAATGTTATTAATATCAATACACTTTTCTTTAAATTAAGAACCTTAGACCCTAATTTAATAGTAAAAGTTGCAAAAGTTAAAAGAGACTTAAGAAATGGAAGATTTAATTTCATTAGCTTTGATTCAACAGATATTATTAGTATTTATAGAATTGATGGTCTTGAAGGAATTAAACCTTTTGTAAATCTAGATAAAAACTCAATTTATAACACTTATCTTCCACAATATGTTCAAGTTTTAATTGAACTTAAGAAAGAAGTTGGTGTTAAAGAATTTGAAGAATTACTCGCTTATTTCATTCGATTCTTTGATAAATATCTAGGAAAAACTAGATTCTATCTATCTAATTTAGGTAGACGTTATGTAACCATAAAAAATGATACTGATGCTGTAATTGAAAACTGCAATCTGAGAACGATATTTTGGTTTATGAAAAAAGCAAATTTAAGTGAAGTTAGGTTAAGTTTCCTTAGTCAGTATCGGGTATCAAACTCATCTTTAGAAGAATTGATTTCTTCATATCAATTTATAGAACCAAATAACAAGAATAAAGAAATAAACGAAATAATAAACAAGACGTATGAAAGAATTCAGACTCTTGAATACGTAGATGCACTAAGAAATAGTGACTATTTAAAAGTGAGTCAGATATTGAGTTTTGTGGCACAATTTTTTGTTCAAGTATTAACAGCTTTCAAACCACCAAACCAATATGACAGCAAAATTCTTGAATTAATCTACAATAACCTAGAACTAAATACTAGAGATGATATTGAGTATATAATTCGGTTGTTTGAAGAAATCAAAGATAAAGATATAGACACAAAAGACAGCCATTTGTAGGGGGGGAAGGCATGATTGATAATATGAAAATGAAGTTTCTAATGTACATTTCATCATTATGGCTTCTATTTATCATGTTTATAATTCTTTATATCGATGTGCCACTTGAGGTTGGTGAAAATAGTTTTTATGCTTCTGAGGATCAAGAGTTTATGTAAGTGAAAATCGCTGAATAGTTATTCAACATAATTTCATTAAATATCGAAAGAAGTGATATTTTTTCTTAAGTATATTAGTCTAAACATTCAAATCAAAATTTTTGGTATGGAGAATAAACCGCTGTTAGTGCGATGCGGTGAACCGTATCATAAGTAATTATGGTTTTTCTGAAAATAGCAATCACCATCAATACAAAAAATAACACTAAAATAAATCCCCAAAACCCAACCCCCATGAGGACACCCCAAAATGCAAAACAAAAAACCCAACCCACGCCAAACCCCAACCCCAAACCCGCTATGCGGCAAAGAAACCTGTGAAGCTTACCTGCAAGTCGTTGACGAGCTAAAACAAGCCAATAAACTGACCAAAAAACTGGACACCGTTTTGGACTCATCCTACGATGGCATTTACATCACTGACGGAAACGCTATTACCATTCGAGTCAACAAGGCTTATGAGCGCATTACGGGAATAAAGCCGGAAACCATTTTGGGCAAGAGCATCAACGTGCTTGTGGAACAGGGCATTATTTCGCAGGCCTGCACCATGCTGGTGCTTGAAAGCAAACAGGTGACCACCATACAGCAAGAACTGGCGAGCGGAAAAGTCATACTCGTCACAGGAACGCCTATTTTTGACGAAAATAATGAGATCGAAATGGTCGTCAACAATGTCAGAGACATCACCGAGCTGATGGAACTGAGAGAAGCGCTCAAAGAAAAAGAATTGAAAATGGATCTGTACAATACGGAACTCGAACGCCTTAGAAAAAGAATGAACAAAACGCCAGAGGCTTTTTCGAGAAACGTTAAAATGAAAATACTGATGGAAAGTGCGAGCAGAGCGGCTAGGCATGACACGACCATCCTCATTTCTGGAGAAACGGGCGTTGGTAAGGAAGTCATGGCGAGTTATATTCACCGCCACAGCGATCGGCGCAACGAGAAGCTCGTGAAGGTCAATTGCAGTGCCATCCCTGAGAGTCTTATGGAGTCGGAGTTTTTCGGTTATGAAAAAGGGGCGTTTACAGGTGCCAACATCAACGGTAAAATAGGTCTTTTTGAGGAAGCCGATGGTGGGACTATTTTTCTAGACGAAATAGGCGAACTGCCGATCAATCTGCAATCGAAAATGCTTCGAGTGCTTCAAGAACAAGAAATACAGCGTGTTGGCGGTGTTGAGCCAGTAAAAATAAATGTCAGGATCATTGCGGCGACGAACCAAGATTTGATGCAAATGACGGAGCAAGGACTTTTTAGAAAGGATCTGTTTTACCGATTGAGCATTATTCCTTTGCATGTACTGGCGCTGAGAGATCGAATAGAGGACTTGATTCCTCTTGCAAACGATTTTCTGGATAAACTTAACCTGCTTTATGGCGAAAACAAAAAGTTCACGAAAGAGGTTTATGAAGCCTTTGGCAAATACAATTGGCCGGGTAACATCAGAGAACTTCGAAACGTCATTGAGCGCGTCTTTGTCATGACGGAAGGTCAGCTCATTCAAGAAAAAGATTTGCCCATCGAGCTTAAAAGCCATAGCAATAACGCTTTGCTAATAGAAGGCGAGCTTAAGTTAAAAGAGGCAGTCTCAAAATTGGAATATGCAATGATTCAAGAAGCGTTTGAAAAGTATGGAAATGTAAGGGATGCAGCGCGGTATTTAGGCATTGATGCGTCCACCTTTGTCAGAAAGAGGACAAGATACCTTCACGAACTTTCATTAAATAAAGAGGAATAATGAATAATGTTGCAAATATGCAACGAGTTGCAAAAACGCAACAAACCGTCATTAAAGCTTCAATGTATTCCTACTAAAGGGTTAAGTTTATATCAACCACTTGTGCTTGTTGCAAATATGCAACGAAAGTGCAGGTGGTTTTCTTTTTTTCTGCAAGTTATGATTCAATTTAAAATATATAAATGAAGTATTTCCACAACAATCGTCTTATACCAACGGTTAAACAAAGTGAAAGAAAAGAATTATAACTTGCAGAACGTTTTGGCACGGGTCTTGCTTATATGTATGAGTATAAAATAACAATCAATTGTGTGTGTATAAAGGAGAGTTAATTATGGCATTAATGACGAGAGAAGCTTATATCGAAAGTTTAAGAAAACTTAATTTGAAGGTATTTGTAATGGGAGAATTGGTTACTGATCCGATAGATCACCCAATGATCAGACCTTCGCTCAATTCTGTTGCTATGACTTACGAATTGGCACAACAAGATGAATATAAAGAGTTAATGACTGCAAAATCCCACTTAACAGGTGAAATCGTTAACCGTTTCTGTCACTTGCACCAAAGTACAGAAGACCTTAAAAACAAAGTTAAAATGCAAAGACTTCTTGGACAAAAGACTGCGTCTTGTTTCCAACGTTGTGTAGGCATGGATGCTTTCAATGCAGTATTCAGTACAACATTTGAAATCGATGCGGCTCATGGCACTAACTACCATGAAAACTTCATTAAATATATGAAATTCATTCAAGAAAATGACTTTGTTGTAGACGGCGCAATGACTGACCCTAAGGGCGACAGAAGCTTGTCTCCTTCTGAGCAAGAAGATCCAGATATGTTCCTTCGCATTGTTGAAAGAAGAGCTGACGGTATCGTTGTAAGAGGCGCAAAAGCACACCAAACTGGCGCTGTAAACTCTCACGAGCATTTGATCATGCCTACGCAAGCAATGAAAGAAGCAGACAAGGATTATGCAGTATCATTTGCAATTCCAAGTGACGCAGAAGGCGTTTTAATGATTTACGGTCGTCAATCTTGTGACACAAGAAAGCTTGAAGAAGGTGCTGACATTGACCTTGGCAACAGCGAATACGGCGGTCACGAAGTTCTTGTCGTGTTCAACGACGTATTTGTACCAAACGACAGAATTTTCCTTTGCGGCGAGCATGACTTTGCTGGTATGTTGGTTGAGCGTTTTGCGGGTTACCACAGACAATCATACGGCGGCTGTAAAGTTGGAGTAGGCGATGTCCTTATTGGTGCTGCTGCCCTTGCATCGGAATATAACGGTGTTGAAAAAGTAACGCATATCAAAGACAAGCTTATTGAAATGACACACTTAAATGAAACTTTATATTGCTGCGGTATTGCTTGTTCTACAGAAGGCAAAGTGACTAAAGCGGGTAACTACCAAATTGACTTGCTTCTTGCGAACATCTGTAAGCAAAACGTGACAAGATTCCCATATGAAATTGCAAGATTGGCTGAAGACATTGCTGGTGGCTCAATGGTAACACTCCCTGCTGAGCAAGACCTCAACCATCCTGAAATTGGCCAGTATGTTCGTAAATACTTCCAAGGTAAAGCGTCTGTTGCTACTGAAAACAGAATGAGAGTTTTAAGATTGATCGAGAACTTGACGCTTGGTACTGCGGCGGTTGGTTACAGAACAGAGTCTATGCACGGCGCTGGTTCACCACAAGCTCAAAGAATCATGATCGCTAGACAAGGCAAC
This sequence comes from Eubacteriales bacterium, assembly GCA_043770095.1. GTDB lineage: Bacteria > Bacillota > Clostridia > Peptostreptococcales > Acidaminobacteraceae > JBGSUZ01. Next base: position 4,925 of record JAYVIR010000042.1, on the reverse strand, counting down.
ATCCAAGGTAAAAAAGAATTGGCTAAACACATTGCTAAAATTGATGAAAGTTTAAATAGATAGGACGATTATGAATCCGATAGAAGAACAAATCATACAAATCCTCAAAGAAAAAGTTTCGCCCGAGCTTGAGCTCCATGGTGGAAGCGTTGAATTTGTAAGTGTGGATGAGGCTGCAGAAACCGTTAAAGTCAAATTTAACGGTGCCTGCAAGACTTGCCCAAGCGCACAAATGACCCTTGAATCGATTGTCACAGGACAGCTTAAGGCAAGCATGCCAAGCCTTAAACAAGTGATTTTGGTCAATGACACCAGTGAAGACATGCTCGACTTTGCAAGAAAATTATTAAAAAAATCCTAGGAGGTCAGTCATGAGCTGGCACATACAATATGAAGCGAAGAAAGTAAGCGCTGAAGAAGCGGCTAAGAAAGTGCCTTCAGGAGCTAGAGTGGTTCTCGGACATGCTGCGGCGAGTCCTGTTGACGTGGTTCGTGCCATGACAGACCATAAAGAAAATTATCAAAATGTGGAGATTGTCCACATGCTTAGCCTTGGAAAAGGCGAGTATATGCAAGAAGGAATGGAGCCACATTTCAGACACAATGCTTTATTTGTAGGCGGAAATTCTCGTAAAGCAGTTGGCAGAGGGCAAGCGGACTACACGCCTTGTTTCTTTAACGAAGTGCCAAAATTGTTTAAAGAAGGCATTTTGCCAGTGGACGTAGCAATCATTCAAGTCAGTTCACCGGATCAACATGGTTACTGTAGTTATGGCCTTTCATGCGATTATACGAAGCCGGCGACCGACTGTGCAAAACTCGTCATTGCGGAAGTAAATGCTCAAATGCCTAGGGTTCACGGCGACAATTATATACACATTAGCGAAATTGACTATATAGTAGAAACGTCTAATCCACTTCACGAAATTCCAAAAGCGGTTATAGGCGATGTAGAAAAAGCCATTGGCGAAAATTGTGCCAAGCTAATTGAAGACGGTTCAACGCTTCAACTTGGTATTGGTGCCATTCCAGACGCAGTCCTTCTTTTCCTTAATGACAAAAAAGATTTGGGCATTCATACAGAAATGTTCTCAGACGGCGTTTTGTCTTTGGTTAAATCGGGCGTCATCAACAACAGCAAAAAGTCGCTTCACAAAGGTAAAATGATCTCCACGTTCCTAATGGGTTCAAAAGACCTTTATGAATTCGTAGACAATAATCCGATGGTAGAGCTTTACCCTGTGGACTATGTCAATCACCCAGCGGTGATCATGCAAAACGACAACTTAGTGTCAATCAATTCTTGCATCCAAGTAGACTTCATGGGTCAAGTTGTTTCTGAAAGCATTGGTCTTGCTCAATTTAGTGGTGTTGGCGGTCAAGTGGATTACGTTAGAGGCGCAAGCATGGCTAAAAACGGCAAATCGATTATTGCAATGCCTTCAACGGCTTCAGGCGGCAAAGTATCTCGAATTACACCTTTCGTAACGGAAGGCAGCGCGGTGACCACTTCTAGAAACGACGTACACTACGTTGTTACAGAATACGGCATTGCCAATTTAAAAGGCAAGACTTTAAGACAGAGAGCGCAAGCACTTATTCAAATTTCGCACCCAGATTTCAGATTGGAACTGGAAAAAGCATTTGAAGAGCGTTTTGACAAATAAATTAAGAAACACATAAGGAGATTTACTATGGAATTGTTAAAGATGAAAACAAAAGTTCATCGATTTGACGACTTTGCAGGTTTTGCAGAGCAGTTTCAAATTGGCGAAAACGATTTAATTCTTACAAATGGATTTCTTTTCGAGCCATTCATCAAGCCGCTTAATTTAAAAGCCAGAGCAATTATGCAGGAAGCTTACGGAACGGGCGAGCCTACGGATATCATGATGAATGCAATATTAACGGAAGCTCTCAAAGCACCTTTTGATAGAATCATTGCAGTTGGTGGCGGTACGGTACTTGATATTGCCAAGCTCTTGGTACTTGACGGCGTAACAGATGTCGTAAATGCCTTTGAAAGAACAGTACCTCTTAAAAAAGGTCCTCAGCTTATTGCAGTGCCGACTACTTGCGGGACAGGCAGCGAAGTGACCAACATTACAATCGCAGAATTGACAACGAAGCAAACAAAAATGGGTCTTGCAGACGATATTTTATTACCAGACGATGCAGTGCTTATTCCAAGTTTGATGAAAGGTCTTCCATATAGTTTCTACCTTTATAGCTCAGTAGATGCACTGATTCATGCAGTAGAATCTTATGTGTCTCCAAAGGCAAACGTTTATACAAAAATGTTCAGCATCCAAGCCATTGAGATGATCTTGGAAGTTTACAGCGAATTGATCGAAAAAGGCGAAAATCATCGTTTTGAAAGATTTGAAGAAATGGCCATTGCAAGTAACTTTGCAGGGATTGCTTTCGGTACTGCTGGCGTTGGTGCGGTTCATGCTATGTCTTACCCACTTGGCGGCAAATACCATGTGCCTCACGGTGAAGCCAATTATCAATTCTTCACAGAAGTTTTCAGACATTACATGAAACTTAAGCCTCAAGGTGAAATTGAAGTGCTTTGCGATATTCTTGCTAGATCACTTAAATGTGAAAAAGAAGTTGCGTTCGATGTGCTTGAAACATTCTTATCAAAATTATTGCCTAAGAAACCACTTAAGAGTTACGGCATGACAAGCGAAGAAATTGATCTCTTTACAGACCGTGTTCTTACTGGACAACAAAGATTATTAGCCAATAACTACGTTGCATTTACAGCTGAAGATATTCGTGGCATTTATAGCCGTTTGTTCTAATAGGAGGCCCCAAAAATGATTAATGAAATGATGATTAAAGCTAGAATTGCTCAAAAAGAATTTGAAACATTTAACCAAGAGCAAGTAGACCGTATTGTTCGTGAAATCGGCAAAGTTGTATATGACCACGCAGAATTACTTGCTAGAATGGCTGTAGACGAAACTCAAATGGGCGTTTACGAGCACAAAGTTGCTAAGAATAAAGGCAAAGCCAAAGTTATTTGGAATGACCTTAAAGATAAAAAATCTGTAGACGAAATTGGCTACAATCCTGAAACAAACATCATTGAAATTGCTAAGCCAATTGGTGTTGTAGGTGCGGTTTCTCCAACGACTAACCCAATCGTAACACCAATGTGTAATTCTATGTTCGCCCTTAAAGGCAGAAACGCAATCATCGTTGCGCCACACCCAAGAGCAAAAAAATGTAGCGCATATACAGTTGAACTCATCAATGAGCGTTTGGCACAACTTGGCGCTCCTGCAAACCTCATTCAAATCATCGCTGAGCCTTCAGTTGAGCTTACAAATGAGTTAATGCAAGCAGTTGACGTTGTAGTTGCTACTGGTGGCATGGGCATGGTTAAAGCGGCTTATTCATCTGGTAAGCCTGCATTTGGCGTTGGCGCTGGTAACGTTCAAGTTATCGTTGATAGAGACGTAGATTTCGTTCAAACTGCAATCAAAATGATTGATGGCAGAACGTTTGATAACGGCATCATCTGCTCTGGCGAGCAAACAATCATCGCTCATGAAGATGATTACAATGAAGTGATTGGCGCATTCGAAGCGAACGGCGCATTCATGGTAAGAGATGCTGACATGCACGAAAAACTTAAAGCGACAATCTTCGATGGCAACCACCTCAACAAAGATGTTGTTGGTCAATCGGTTCAAAGAATTGCTGAGCTTGCTGGCGTTGTTATACCAGAAGGCACAAAAGTAATCTTGTTAGAAGCAAAAGGCATTGGCAGCGCTGACATCTTATGCAAAGAGAAAATGTGCCCAGTAATGTCAACTTTCAAATACAAAACGTTTGACGATGCGATTCATATTGCTAAAACAAACTTAGAGCTTGAAGGCAACGGCCATAGTGCTGCAATCCACTCTAACAACCTTGAGCACATCAAAAAAGCAGGTACATCTTTATCTGTTTCTAGATTGGTTGTAAACGCGCCATCTGCAACTACTGCAGGCGGTAGTTTCTTCAACGGATTTGCACCTACAACAACATTAGGTTGCGGTAGCTGGGGCAATAACTCAATCTCTGAGAACTTCACATACAAACACTTGATTAACGTTTCAAGAATTGGTTTGGTTAGAGAAAATGTTGAAGTTCAATCTGATGAAACGATCTGGGCTGTGTAGTAACATTAGTAAAAATTTGATTATAAACATATAAAGTAAGTTTTATTAAAAGGTTGATGGTTTTCCATCAACCTTTTTCGCTTTTTTTGTCTAAAGTAGGGTATTATAAATAGATAGATAGATTTTGTAGTGGTAATTATTTAATAAAAGATTAAAGTCTGCGGAGGCATCTTATGGATTTTCAAAATAGGCGAAAAAAAGTCCAATTTAACTATTTTACTATCGCATTCTACTTTGTGTTCCTTGTTGTTTTTGAAATGAGCCATATTGACGCATCTGCTATGATTGCTACAAATGATTATGAATGGCTTCCACAGGAAGAAGCTTGGATTAAAGCTCATGAAGGGATGACTTTAAAATTAGGGTTAGACCCTTTTTCGGGAATGGATTATTACAAGGCAGATGGAAAACCTACTGGTTATTTATTGGATGTCATTAAACTAATTGAAAAAGATTTGAACTTAAATATTGATGTTGACGATCAATCCAATTGGGAAACCGTTCTTGAAAAACTTAAGACAAGTGATATTGATTTGCTATTTGGTGCCAACGCCACTGCAGAGCGCATGAACTATATGAGTTTTACCAAACCTATTTATCAGTACCCATATTCGGTTTATACGGTTAAGAGTACAGGCATAAGAACGATTGGCGATTTGGATAAAAAAAGAGTGGGTTTTTTAGCTGGGGATATTATAGATAAATCGTTCCCAAAATTGTATAAGAACATTCACTATACATCTACAG
>JAYVIR010000041.1:0-20863 GCA_043770095.1 Eubacteriales bacterium | reverse complement strand
AATTTCACCGACAATTTCTTCGACTAAGTCTTCAATAGTCACAATACCTGCGGTTCCACCATATTCATCTAAAATAATAGCAATCTGAGTTCTTGCAAGTCGCATTTCAGAAAAGAGTTCTAATGTGCCTTTGAATTCATATGAAAAGAACGGTTGTCTCATGGTTTCGAATAAAGTGAACTCTGATGGATTAGGCACATTAAAAACAAAATCTTTAAGTGTAATAATGCCAATGATATAATCTGGACTTTCTTCAAAAACAGGTATTCTGGTGAAATGTTCTTTTTTGAAAAGATTAGAAACCTCTTGGTAAGAAGCGTTAATGTCTACTGCAATCATATTGGTTCTTTGTGTCATGACGTCTTTTGCTTTGGAATCACCAAATTCGAAAACATTATGAATCATCTTTTTTTCAGAAGTTTCTAAGATCCCCTCTTCATGACTGACGTTAACAATTGTTTTAAGTTCTTCTTCTGTGATAAGGGATACTTTGCCAGTTGTTGACCCGCCTAAGAATCGGATAAATACGCCTGTGATTGCTCCCATGACTGTAACCAAAGGCGCAATTAGAATTGTAATAAGCATGATTGGTTTTGCAACTCGAAGGGCAATTTGTTCTGCATTTTGAGCAGCTAGGGATTTTGGGGTAATCTCCCCGAAAATGAGTACCAATATTGTCATAACGCCTGTTGCAATGCCAACGCCAGTATTTCCAAAGTAACTAATAGCGAGCGCTGTCATTAGCGCTGAAGCACTAATGTTGACAACGTTGTTTCCAATCAAAATCGCCCCTAGTAATTTATTTGGATCGTCTATTAAATGTTGAATTAAATTCGCACCTTTTACATTTTCGTCAATCATATGGCGAATTCTCATTTTGCTTAAGGACATTAGTGCAGTTTCAGAAGCTGAAAAGAAGGCGGAAAGTCCTAAAAGTACTATTAAGGCAATAATTTGCCAATAATCACTGGATTCCAAGTAAATACACACTCCTAATTGGGATATTTTTTTGAGAAAAAACGATTTTTTCTCATTATAAGGGTTATAATAATACAGATATCCTAATGCTATCACAGTTATTCAATAATCTACGAAAAATATATTATTTGAGATATAATTATTTGTTTTCAATCATTCAACGGATAAATTTAAGGAGCCTAATATGAATAAAAATTATGAAAAAACAAGTCAATATTGGAATGACCTTTATGAAAACAAAGAGGCATATGATCCAATGGCTTCATTGCCAGAGGAGGCCGTTGAATCGGCACTTGACTGGATTTCTAGTGAAAAAGGAACCATTTTAGACATTGGCTGCGGTTCGGGTGAGATGATACTCAGATGCTTGTCAAAAGGTGCCGTGAAGATCATGGCGCTCGATTCAAGTTTCCATGGCATCAGTTTGGCGAGAAGAACCTCGTCGGTGCACTTTAGCACACTTCAGACCAAGTGGATTTGGGGCAATATAGGATCGCTCCTCACCTTGCCAGATGCATGCTGCCAAGGCGTTATCTTAGCCAATATTTTGGAGCATTTAACCCCCGAGGAAGGCAAAGTGATTCTCTCACAAGTCGAACGGTTGTTAGACCACGAAGGGCGTGTCGTCATTATTCTAAATGAGTTTTTAGAAGAGGAAAGCAATCAGTATTTATGGTATGTTTCTGAAAGTGAACTTTTTGAATTGATGGAAGACGGCTTTGAACTCGTTGAGCAAGAGTTGATTTTATCAGACGCTGCATTAGATGCTCAAAGTGAAATGCCAAGTAATCGATTATACAAATTTCAGCTTAAACAGGGCAAATAATTAAACCAGTATAGGCGGTGAGCACTATTCAAATTATCCTTAAATATATTATGCGCAATATTAAAGAGAAAAAACTTCGGACGCTGCTGATTTTGTTTTCAATAGCCATGGCCTCAGCGCTCTTATTTGCTTCATTAGGGATAGGAGACACCATTACCAATTTGTATCTACGTCAGATTACAAGCGGCGCAGGCAGTTCAGATTTGGTGATTACAGCCGATAAAAATTCACAAAGTCCGTACGTATCCTCTAGTTTGGCGATGAAGGAACCTGCCGTATTAGAAACAGTAGGTGCTTTTATAGGCGCAGGTTCTTGGGAAAAACCAGACGCTACCAATATAAATGTTGAACTTAAGGGCTATGAACTCTCTGAGCTACAACATCTAAACCCATTTGATTGGGTAACACCTGTTGATGAAACCGCTTTTACAGGCAAGAAAATGATCATCAACCAGGCGGCGGCAAAGGCTTACAGCTTATCCGTGGGTAGTATCATCGAAATAAAGATTAAGAACCAAAATTATAAATTTGAAATAGCGGGCATTGCTCAGCCAAAGGGACCTTTTTATGAGAATGGAAGGACGCTTAATACCGTTGTTCCGAAAGATACTTTAGCGGCACTTATGGGTGCAAGAGGGAAAAATAATACGGTTTATGTGATATTAAAAGATCCTCAGACAGTTCTAACCGCTAAAGAAAGCTTGGAAACGCTGTATAGAGATTTGCTGATCAAGCAGCCTTATACTGCGAAGGAACTTGAGCAGTTTGTAGGACAAGTGACGACGCCATTTTTACTGATGACCATTATGGTCTTGTTTATGAGTGTGTTCATTATTTATACCTCATTCAAAGTCATTACTTTAGAACGATTGCCAGTGATTGGAACCTTTAGAAGCATTGGCGCAACTCGAAAAACAACTGATTTGGTTATGCTGCTTGAAGCAATTGCTTATGGCGCCATTGGTGGTATTATTGGCATTGGGCTTGGTTTTGGCATATTGGCAGCAATGACCTATACCATCATGAGCGATAGCACGACAGAAATTCAACTTTTCTGGCAGTACTGGCAAATTGGCGCAGGGTTACTGCTTGCAATGGGAATGGCTTTATTTAGTGCGATGATTCCCATTATCCAAGTTTCCAAAATACCAGTGAAAGAAATTGTGCTTAATAACTGGGATCAAATTAAAAGAAAGAAGCGCTATAAGAAGCCTTTTGGGGTTGTGTTATTGATCCTTTCATTTGCGATACCGCCGCTGATGCCATTAAGCTTAGCCATTTTAGGCTGTGTCGCAGCACTGCTTTGTGCCTGTTCATCTGCAACCATTTTGGTGCCGGAATTTACAAAATTGATGGTGAGGATTCTTGAACCCATTTTTACAGCCGCATTTGGAAATATAGGCATGTTGGCTGCTAAAAATATTAGAGACAATAAGAGCATTTTAACCAACATTTCACTGCTTGCAATAGGCTTATCCACCATTATTTTAATTGTGACCATGTCAAATAGCGTGAATGAAGAAGTCGGAAAGGCTTTTAAAGATTTCGACTTTGAAATTTGGGTTGGTATTCCTGAAGCGGATCGAGGAGACATTTCTAGAATTCTTGCAACTGAAGGGGTTGACGGCGTTTATCCTTCTTATTCAATGTATGCGTTAAAAGTAAAGGGTCAAGACAAGGCTCTTAGCCAATTAAAAGGCATTGATACGCTTCGTTACAATGATTTTTATAATTTAAAATTGAAGAAAGAGTGGATCCGACAATTAGAAACAGACAAAACCATTATTCTTGGAGACGTTAATCGCATTACGTATGGGTTTAAAGTCGGAGACAATATTACTTTTGAAACAGAAAACGGCGATCGCACCTATAAAATTATAGGTTTTCAAAAAACGCTAATGAATAATGGTCAGTTTGGACTTGTTTCAGGCAAAAATTTAAAAATGGATTTTCCTGTCCAATTTTATGATGATATTTTTGTAAAGAGTAAAACACCAGATGAAGTGGCTGTGAGGCTCAAAGAGAAATTTAATGACAGAAACCCGTGGGTAGAAACCATAAAAAATCTTGAGGTAAAAAATCAAACATCTAATGCTCAGATTTTTACCATTCTTAAGGGTTTTTCATTCTTAGCGATGGTTATAGGCATTTTTGGCGTGCTCAATAATTTATTGATCAGTTTCATTCAGCGCAGACGACATATGGCTATTTTTAGATCCGTCGGCATGAGCCAAAAACAAATCATTCAGATGATTTTGATTGAAGCGGTGGTCTGTGGGATGGTTGGTGGATTTGCAGGCATTTTATTAACACTGGACATGCTTTACATTGTCCCTTATATATTGCCTGTTATGGCGGCACCTATTCCAATTCACTATGATTTAGGTCTTTTCTCGACAGCGGTGATTGCGGCAATTGTGATAACAGTAGTTGCATCGCTTAGCCCTGCGTTAAAGTCTTCAAAACTCAATATTATAGAAGCTATTAAATTTGAATAGGGGTGGTGAATCGATGGCTGAAAACAATGATTCAAACATTGTCGTAAAAACATTGGGACTCAATAAAACGTTTTATATGGGTGATATGGCTGTTGAGGTTCTAAAGGATATTAACATAGAGATTGCTAAGGGTGAATTTGTTTCTATAATGGGGCCGTCAGGTTCAGGCAAGAGCACGCTTTTGTATTTGCTTGGTGGACTTGACCAACCAACATCAGGCAGCATCACCATTGAGGGCATAGAGCTCTCTACTATGAAAGATGCGCAGCAAAGTATTATGCGCCGCCGACAAGTCGGGTTTGTGTTTCAGTTTTACAACCTCATACCCAATTTGACGGTTGAGGAAAACACGTTGCTACCAGCTTTGTTGGATGGGAAAAAGATTAAAGATTATCAAAAACGATTAGACACTATTTTGGATATTGTGGGGCTCTCGGATCGTAAAAAACATACGCCAAGAGAACTTTCAGGCGGTCAGCAACAGCGTGTGGCAATTGCAAGAGCACTCATAAATGAGCCGGATATCATATTAGCCGATGAACCGATTGGTAATTTAGACACAAAAACGGGCATAGAAATCATGGAACTGCTTAGACGCATTAATAAAGAGCAAGGTAAAAATATCATTCAGGTGACGCACTCAAATGAAGCGGCGCTTTACGGAGACAGAGTGATTCATGTGAGAGACGGGAGGATTTGGGAATGAGGAAAACTTTAGTGCTTACGTTGTTCTGTGTTGCAGCTGCTTTTGCGCTCACGGGTTGTCAGTCGCATCAAGCCAAAACAGAAGTGGTGAAAGAGACTGCTAAAAATACAACGGTTGAAGCTTACGGACGCGTTCAATCCGATCAAATTTTAAATGTCGTTATTGATTTTCCAGCGATGTTAAAAACACTGCCTGTTAAAGATGGTCAACTGGTCAAAAAAGGCGAGGTTTTAGCAGTGTTAGATATAGGCACTTATTTGGCTCAAATTCAGACGAAATCTATTGAGGTCAAAATTGCTACTCAAGAAAAAGCTAAAATTTTGAGCGGCACAACCTTAACGCTTTTAGATGATTTACAGTATAGCAAATTGCAGGATGCCCTTACCCTAGCTGAGTCTAGCTATAATCAAGCCGACAGGGATTATAAATCAAATGAGGGTCTTTTTAAAGCTGAAAGCATTTCGCAAGTCGAATTAGACCGATATAAAAATCAGCTGGATCTTAAGAAAAAAATGCTCGAAGACGCCAAAGCAGATGTAGATCAGTATAAAAAAAGCAAATCAGGCGTTTCAAATGAAGTCAGCATTAGAGATTTACAGGCGACTGCTTCTCAAATTACAGTTGACAGCATGACTTCAAAACTCAGTCGTCCTTATGTCCAAAAAAATCAAATCATTTGTCCATACGATGAAGGGATTGTCTATGAAATTGGGTATCAAGAAGGTGAGGTTGTGGATGCTTCAAGAAAGTTATTTGCCATTGCAGATAAAGGAAAGTTGACAATTGAAGCGGAGATAACAGAAGAGTTCATAGGCGATATTAAAAAAGGCGCTAAGGTGGAAATTGTTCCTGTGGCGGACAGAACGAAGGTTTATCATGGATTGGTAACCGATATCGCTCAAATTGGTAAAATTAAAAATGGTGAAACCATTGTGATGGTCAATATTTCAGTAGATGATAACGACGGATTTTTAAAACCGAATTATAATGTAGATGTCTCCATTGCGAAATAAGATTTATTGAAAAGAAATCAAATTCAAGTAAGATTCAACCAGGAGGTACCAACGTGGAAGACAAAAAATTTGCCATTTTGATTGATGCCGACAATGTATCAGCAAAATATATTCACTATATTTTAGATGAGATTTCGAATTATGGCGTAGCCACTTACAAGCGCATTTATGGCGATTGGACAAAATCTACTTCTGGTTCTTGGAAAGAAGTATTGCTGGAACACTCAATCACACCCATTCAGCAATACGCCTATACAACAGGCAAAAATGCGACAGATTCTGCAATGATTATCGATGCCATGGATATTTTGTATTCGAAAAATGTGGACGGGTTCTGCATTGCCTCAAGTGACAGCGATTTTACAAAATTGTCTTCTCGTCTTAGAGAATCGGGTATGACCGTGGTAGGAATGGGCGAAAAGAAGACGCCTAAGCCTTTTATTGCCTCGTGCAATCAGTTTAAGTACCTTGAAGTCTTAATGGAAGCTGAAAAGAATGCCATTGAAGAAAAGAAAGATGCGATCAGTTCGGTGGCAAAGCCTGTTGCAGAAGTGCTGCAAAAACCACTTGAAAATGAAAAGAATATGACTGAATTAAACGTCATTCGAGCAGCCATCATAAAAATGTTAAACGAAAGTGCTGACGAGGATCAGGGCATGAACATGGGCGAGTTGGGCAGCCGTTTAATCAAGCGCTATCCAGACTTTGACGTTCGTAATTATGGCGACAATAAATTCTCAAGATTTTTAAAGAAGTTTGATTTTCTTGAAATATATAAACATGGCAACACCAATTCTTTATGGGTTGCCATTAAGAAGGAAACTGTTCCAAATGTGGCGCCTGTGAAGAAGGTTAAGAGCACGCCATCCAGAAGGAAGAAGACGTAAAAAAAGCGGATGAGTGATCATCCGCTTTTTTATCTTTAAAATAATGGTGATAAACATCTATGATTTATCAGCTTTTCTTGGTTGATCTACTGCTGTTTCGATCGACTTACTTAACTTCTTGTGACTCTTTTTATAGATGTAGTAGCCAATACCACAAGCGATGAGAATGATTGGACTTAATGGCAGTAAAAAAACCAAAATTAAGATGACTCTTTGTATAAAATCAATCAAAACCCCTATGCTTGATTGGAATGCTTCTTTTATTTCGTAACCAAAATCACTGGAACCAGCGGCATTTGCAGAGGATTCTTTTGTAAAGGTAATGCGCACTTCGCTAAAGGACACTTTGGAATCTAGAGAGCGGAGATGACCTTTATAGCCTTCCAATTCATCGACAAGTCTTCTAATTTCATTTTCTATCTTAAAAATATCTTCAACTTTGATGGCTTCCTTTAAGAGTAGCGATCGGAGTGTTTCAATTTGCACCTCAAGGTTTTTGACACGAATTTCTAGGTCTGTAAAGGCATCGGTAACATCTTCAGAACTAAAATTACTGTCTACTAGTTTGCCAAACTTTCCGAGGGATGTGACATAACCCTTTGTTTGACCTGCTGGAACTTTCACGATCATAGAAGCATAATTTTCATTCAGGGATGAACTACTGACGTAACCACCGACTGCTGTCGTCGCATTTTCAATGGCTTGCGATGCGTCTTGATAGTTGAGAACTCTTAAGGTGACATCTGCATTCATAATAATTTTTCGATCTTGCGGATAGATCTTAAGACTATCTCCACTCTCCGAAGGAGCAGACTGCTCAACCTTAGCATCATTGCTTACAGCAGTCTCTTGGATGCTCGATTTTGCAGAACAACCGGAGAAAACTAATAATGCGACTAGCCCTAGCAAATAGAACATCATTCTTTTTACGGGAAATCCCTTCATATTTCTGATCATCTTTAATCCTCCTTTGATGAGAATAGTATATCATTAGTTTCTATGCATGTAGAATTTATGTTATAATCATTAACTCAATAGACAATTAGGTTAGGTTAAAAATATGGAGGTATTCTTATGATTAAAGCTTACGTGGCAGGCATTATAAATTTGTATGAAGGTGAAGATATTGAACTCAGATATTCTATCTATGAGGATGAAAATCTATTAGCCAAGGAATTTCTTATAACAAAATATAAAAAGCCGGCAGTGGTTGGAGCGGTTGCACTGCACAAACTCTTAAAGGCATTAGAACAATTTAAGGATAAGGAAATAACAATTTTTATGAACGAAGCAGCTTTATATGAATTCATCAAAGGGACTGGATGGACAAAAAATAAGGATGTTCAAAACATAGTAGGGGAAATTCAATATGAATTAAGTAAATTTAATCAGCTTGTTATTAAGGATGTAGGAACAGATCATAAAGAATTAGAAAAATGGAATGAAGTATTACAGGCGAAAGAAAGTCAAATATAAGATAAGGAAACCCCGAAACAATTCAGAAATGAAAATGTTTCGGGGTTTCCTTTTATATGTCGTTAGATAAGGCAGTGCATTTTCAGCTCGCACCATCACACTCAAAAAAGTTTCTAGGACTTTGATAAAGGCTAATTGAAGTTCTGTTAACGGATTTGATTCATTGAGCTTCAATTGCCCAAGTGAAAAAGAGTCGTTTGAATTGGTTAGGTAGTAAAGTAAGCTCCTGTTGTTGTTAAATTGAAGTGGGTAAGCTTCAAGCTCTTTGATAGACACACTCGAAAGATTTGCTAGCGGATGATGCTGACTCACAATAGCATAGACAGGACTTTGGAATAATTTCACAAAAGTCATGTCCATTTTTTTCAACTCACTAATATAATTGGCAGCATACTCCGAGCTTAAGTACAAGATTCCCAAATCGGCTGATCCGCTGGTCATCTTGTCAATGACGCTTATATTTTGGGTCTCTTCATATGATAATGCAAAATTATGATAGGGTTCCTTATGAGAGAACTCATAGTATAAGTCTAAAATAGAATAAGAGTAAAAGCTTAAAATAGATAAACGATTTGAAATCTCTGTCTTCTGAGAGCCAAGAGCCGTCACTTTTTCAAGTATCAGTTCAATTTCCTTGGCATATTCTATAAAAGCTTCTCCTTCAGATGTAAGTTTAATGCCGCGGTTACTGCGTTTAAATAATTTAGCGCCAATTTCACCTTCTAATGTTTTTAAGGTTGTGCTCAAATAGGGTTGTGAGAGATACAATGAATCTGCAGTTTTGTTGATAGAGCCTGCTTTCCAAATGGCGAGCATATATTGAAAATATTCAAATTTGATCATTTTCGCAACCTCTTTTAGAACTATATTAAGCGACAATCGAAAAATAATCAATGCAGTTATAATCTGTGGGTTATAATAACATATAAGTATCTGGAAATGGTGTCAATTAGAAATGAGTGATAAGATTGCTTAGAGAGGTGTTAAAATGAAAAAAATATTTTCTGATGAAGTTGTCAATAAAGGCAGACAAATTGAACTTGACATATCACGTGGCTTCGCTGTTTTGTTCATGGTACTCATTCATACGCAAGAAAATTTTCGTCAGATCAGGCAAAAGAAACTGTTTTGGGCGGTATTATCGATTTATTAGGTGGCATTCCTGCTGCTATTGGCTGGTTGCTTGTGTTTATGGGTTACAATACGTTATCGTTACCTTACTATTGCATTTTAATGGGCATGATCTTTATCATCAGTGATTTTTTAGCAGACTATTATGTGGTGAAGAAGAACAGACAATGAATTTCAACGTCACTAGACCTTTCAAGCGGTTTACTTTATAATCAATAAGGAACAATCCCTTATAAAAGTTTGAAAGGAGAATCAAACCAATGCATTTCTCTGATGCTTTGGCAGTAAAAAAATATGAAAAATGTTGACTCAAATATTTATGATTTAAAATTATTAGACGAAATGGCTCAGAAGAATTCTCCAATTCACCGTTTTCACCCTTTGGCTAAGTGCATCGCAACCATGTGTTTTTTAGTTGTGCTTGCATCGTTTGACAGACACGAAATCAGTCGGCTGTTCTTAATGGCGCTGTTTCCGTTTTACTTATTGGTCTTTGGTGAACTGTCAATTAAGCATTTTTTAAAGCGGTTATTGGTGGTTGAACCTTTGATTTTAGGGATTGGCATTTTGAATCCCTTTTTTGATAGCCATCAGATTATGATCGGGACATTTTCTATTTCAATGGGGTGGCTGACCTTTGCTTCCATCGCCATAAAAGGAACACTTTCAGTGCTTGTGAGTTTGATTCTCATTGGAACTACTGGGATTGACAGATTGGCAGAGGCACTTAGAATGTTAAAGGTGCCAAAGATATTTGTGTTGCAACTATTATTAACCTACAGGTATATTGGCGTTTTGATGGAAGAATTATCAAGCATGCTTAGAGCCTATTCTCTTAGAGCGCCAGGGCAAAAGGGCGTTGAATTTAAAGCGATGGGTTCTTTTGCAGGACAGCTTCTTCTAAGAACTTATGACCGAGCTCAGCGAATTTATGTGGCAATGAAAGTTCGAGGATTTGAAGGTGAGTATTATGTTGGAAGCACCGCGAGAATGAAGCGAAAAGACTACCAATTTCTAATTGTGTGGTCTGTTTTTTTCGTGGTGATCAGATGGGTGCCACTACCATGGTAGAAGGAGAAAAAATATGATTCAGGTAGAACAAATCGGGTTCTCTTATCCCGATGGAAATACGGTTATTAAAGGGCTCAATTTTAACATAAAAAAAGGTGAATCGGTGGGCATTATTGGCGCCAATGGGGCGGGAAAATCAACTTTGTTGATGCTTTTAATGGGCATATTGTCTCCAGAGAAAGGTCAAATTTTGGTTGAGGGGCATGTTGTAGAGAAGAAAAATCTACCCCTTATAAGACAAAAACTTGGATTCGTTTTTCAAAATCCTGAAGATCAGCTGTTTATGACAACGGTCTATGAAGACGTTGCTTTTGGCCCTCGCAATTATAAAATGAGCGAGGAAGAGGTTGAAAGTAGAGTCGTTGAGGCACTGACTTCGCTTGGAGCTTTACATCTAAAAACACGTACATCTTTTAGGTTATCTGGTGGTGAAAAGAGGTCGGCGGCCATTGCGGCGGTGATTGCCATGAAGCCAGAGGTGCTGATTATGGATGAACCTACTGCGGCGCTCGATCCTAAAGCAAGACGAAGGCTGATTAATTGGCTTCAGTCTTATGAACAAACGAAAATTATTACAAGCCATGATTTGGATATGATCTATGAAACGTGTGATCGAGTACTCATTTTAAAAGATGGGCAACTCCTTGAGGATGGATCAAAGGAATCAATCCTCACCAATGCGCCTCTTCTTGATCAGTGCGGATTGGAATTGCCGCTTAGTTTGCAAGGTTGTTTGCATTGTGGGAACGCGAAAGCTTAGATTTAGCATTACAAAATAATAATTTTTTTAGGGCTTCAAGTATTGTTGTGAAATTTATGATATAATTAAATTTTGCAAATGCTATACAAGTTGAATTTTAAATTTTCCTTTATAGTATTTAAATCGGATCAACAGCTATAAAGGAGAAAAAATGTCATTTGATAAATTAAGTATCATATCACCAATCAGAGAAGCACTTGAAAATCAAGGTTATACTAAACCTTCGCCTATACAGGAACAGGCTATTCCGCACTTGCTTGAGGGAAGAGACTTACTCGGGTGTGCGCAAACCGGGACAGGAAAAACAGCTGCTTTTGCAATTCCAATCCTTCAGATATTGTCGGCTGAAAAAAGAGAAGTTAAGAAAAAGAGACCTGTTAAAGCTCTCATATTGACGCCTACAAGAGAATTGGCTTTACAAATTGGTGAAAGCTTTACCACTTATGGACAAAATTTAGGTCTTAGAACTGCCGTGATCTTCGGCGGCGTCTCTCAAAAGCCTCAAACAGATGCTTTAAAAGAAGGCGTAGACATATTGGTGGCAACACCAGGCAGATTGCTAGATTTAATGAATCAAAAGTGGATCAGCCTTCACTCTGTCAAAATTTTTGTACTCGATGAAGCAGACAGAATGCTGGATATGGGCATGAAAATTGACGTTAAGAAGATTACCAACCAATTGCCAACCGTTAGACAAACCATGCTTTTTTCTGCGACTATGCCGCCAGAAATCTCAAAGATGGTCGATTCTATTTTAACGAATCCAGTAAAAGTGACCGTTACACCTGTTTCATCTACTGTAGATATTATTGAACAAGCCATTTATTTTGTTGAAAAACCGAATAAAAAGCTTTTATTGGTGCATCTATTAAAGAACCAAACAATTGATTCGGCTTTGGTATTTTCACGTACTAAATACGGCGCAGATAAAATTATCAAAGACCTTGCAAAAGCTGGTATTCAAGGTCAGGCAATCCATGGTAATAAATCTCAGGGCAATAGACAGCAAGCGCTTGCAAACTTTAAAGAAAGAAAGATCAGAGTGTTGGTAGCGACGGATATTGCTGCTCGTGGGATAGATATTTCAGACCTCTCGCATGTTATCAATTTTGACTTGCCAAACATACCAGAAACCTATGTCCACAGAATCGGACGTACTGGAAGAGCTGGTTCAGAAGGCATCGCAATTTCATTCTGCGACGAAGAAGAAAAGGCTTACTTGAAAGACATACAAAAGTTAATTTCAAGAACCATTCCAATTGTAGAAGATCATCCTTATCACTTTGTGACGGCAACAGTAGTGCCTAAAAAAGTTGAAGTTAAGAAAAAAACGCCAAGAAACCCAGCGCCAAAAAAAGAAACAGATGTAAAATTAGACAAATCTACTTATTTTAGAAGAAAAAGAAGTCAATAGAAGGGACTACGAGCAAAGACCTTCAGGTTGAAACTTAAATGAATAGTGCTAAATAAGACCCAATCAAAAGCGAATACATATTTTCGTTATTGATTGGGTCTTTTCTATTTTACTTCAATAAAAAAATAGTAAAAATAAATGTAATTTAACAACAAAATGTTTGTTTTTAAAAAGTCTAATTAAATGGTGTTTTTGTATGTTTTTCATAAAAACAAAGATTTGTTAAAGAAAAATGAACGATTTCGAACAAATCTGACCTTTCTAACTGTTCATTATTAAGATATATTATATCCTGTGCCTGATTTTGAAGCAGCTTGTGAATAGCTTGCAAATCAATAGACGCAAGGGCAAATGGCATAAGCACTCATTTATACTTTTATTAGGGGGATCACATGGAAAAATCTGAAAAACTGTCTAACAAAAAACCAGAAGACAGACTGGATCAATTTTTTAAATTAACAGAAAGAGGCACCAATGTAAAAACGGAAATTATTGCAGGTCTGACAACGTTTATGACAATGGCGTATATCTTAATTGTTAATCCGCTCATGCTTAAAGATGCAGGTATGGATTTTGGCGGCGTATTTACGGCAACCGCCCTTGCAGCTATGATTGCGACATTATTTATGGGACTTGTTGCCAATATGCCGATTGCACTTGCATCAGGCATGGGCCTCAATGCATTCTTTACTTACGCAGTCGTTATTGGCATGAAAATGCCTTGGGAATTCGCTTTAGCAGCAGTATTTGTTGAAGGTCTCATTTTCATGTTGCTCACCTTGGGCAATGTACGAGAGGCTATAGTCAATTGTATTCCTCTAAATGTAAAATATGCCATTTCAGCTGGCATTGGCTTATTCATTGCTTTTATCGGTTTGAAAAATGCATCAATTATTGTGCCAGATGGTGCTACTTTTGTAAAACTTGCAAGTTTCCACGATCCAAAAACTGCGCCTTTTATGATTGTTGCCCTTATCGGTGTTTTGATCTGCGGCGCTTTAATGTCTCGAAATGTAAAGGGTTCTTTGCTTTGGGGTATTGTTGCAGCAACGTTGATTGGCATTCCTCTTGGCGTAACCAATCTCAACAACTTTGATGCGAGTCAGTTGTTCCATATTCCATCAATGTCAAAAGTATTCATGAAAATGGATTTCTCAGCGGTTGCAACGCATCCGATTGAGTTTTTAATTGTCCTTTCTACGTTGTTATTAACCAATTTGTTTGATACAGTTGGCACTTTGATTGGCGTTGCCGATAAAGCAAAAATGCTTGATAAAGATGGCAAACTTCCTGGCGTAAACAAAGCTTTGATGGCAGATGCCGTTGGCACTACAGCTGGCGCTATTTTAGGAACTTCAGTAGTAGCAGCCTATGTTGAAAGTGCTGCCGGTGTTGCAGAAGGTGGCCGTACAGGTCTTACTGCAGTAACGGTTGCAGTTATGTTCTTCCTTGCGTTATTCCTTGCACCTGTATTTTTATTGGTGCCAAGTGCTGCTACGGCACCTGCGCTGATTGTAGTTGGGTTCTTAATGATGCAAGCGGTCGTTAAAATCAATCTTGAAGACATCACAGAAGGTCTTCCGGCCTTTTTAACCATCATTATGATGCCCCTCACATTCTCTATAGCGGAAGGTATTGTATTTGGCGTTCTATCTTACATCGTTCTTAAAACTTTAACAGGAAGAGGTAAAGAAGTGCCAAAGGCAACGTGGGTTATCGGTATATTGTTTATTATGAAATACGTTTTCTTAGGTGCGGCATAAACATCACTTGAAAAACACTTTTAAGGGATAAGACTTTATCAAAAAATGCATTTTAAGCTCCAAACAAAGCTCAGATTATTTCTCAGCCGATGTTTGGAGCTTTTATTTTAGCGCATTTGAGCAAATAGTGATTGTAAAAAAGTGTGCTTTAGGTAAAATGTATAAGAGGGGTGATGCTGTTGAAGGATATTTTAGATCAATTGGATAAAAGTGTCATATTGTCGGCAGATGACATTGCAATGATCAAGCAAATTGTTGCTGAAAAATATGCGACGTCATCCTCTTCGCAAAAGATGGCTTTTTTTGTTAAATCTGTACACAAAATAGTGGATACCTATTTAGAGGGCATAGAGAAAGAAGAATGGGACGACTTAAAAATTTCCCTATTTAAAAATACATTGGCAGTTAATCGTAATGAAATTAGCAAAAGAGACGTTTTCGAAGAAATTATTTCTTTAGAAATGGAAGTTTCAGATTTGTGTTCAACCGCTTACCAATGGCTGAGTGCGAGTAACATCGAAAATGTCAGCTATGGGCAGATGGGCAGATATGTTCATCAAAAGGTTAAAGAAAATTTAATGTCAGAAGCTGAGAAGATGGCAGAGGCGGAGGCAGAAGCAGAGGCGGAGGCTGAAGCGGCGTCTAATTTGCTCCGAATAGAAGCAGAAGCTGCTGCTGAATTAGCGCGAATAGAAGCTGAATTAGCGCTAATAGAAGCGGAAGAATTGGAGAAAATTCAACTTTTAGAACATGCAGAGTGGTTGCGTCAGAAAGATTTGGAGGCTTCAAGGGCTGTTGAGGAGATAGAAACAAAGAAAGCGACTGCTTATCAGTTAACGCATTTTGGATACTATGTGGTTGGCAGTATTGGATTGGCAACTTTTGTGATAGCAATATATTTTTTAATCAATAAATAAAACGAATAAAGGGATCATTCAAAAGTAAACAAGATGTCACACAATTCAAAATATTACGAAATATTAATAATTTGTTCACATTTTTGTCTTATTGTGATAACATTGTTTTTAGTAGCTGATTATCGTGGGGGTAATCAAGTTACTATACAAGAGCGGTGCACCTAAAGTAGGTTCACGCTAAATAATGTTGATCATCTTCATAGGGGGAAACGGATTTTGAAAAATCTACTCGGAAAATGGAATGAAATGAGCTTGGTGCTTAGAATTATCGTCGGTTTGGTAATTGGTATTATCCTTGCTCTTACAGTTCCAACTTTAGCACAGCCAATTATTATCTTTGGTTCTTTATTTGTAGGCGCATTAAAAGCAATTGCACCGGTTTTGGTATTCTTCTTGGTAATGTCAGCCATCTCTCAACATAGAAGTGGCCACCAAACCAATATGAAATCTGTAATCGTTCTTTATCTTTTAGGAACATTTTTAGCAGGAGCAGTAGCTGTTGCTGCAAGTTTCTTATTCCCAGTAACGATTACACTTGGCGCTGGCGTGGATAGCATAACACCTCCGGGCGGCATTGTAGACGTTATTAAAGACTTGCTCATGAACCTAGTAGACAACCCAATCAAAGCACTTTATAATGGCAACTATATTGGCATATTATCGTGGGCAGTTCTTCTTGGATTTGCACTAAGAAATGCGCCTGATACAACTAAAACAATGATTACCAATTTCTCTGATGCCGTTTCTCAAATGGTAAGATGGGTAATCAACTTTGCACCACTTGGCATCATGGGTTTAGTATTTGATGCGATTGCAACGAATGGGATTGAATCATTAAAAGCTTACTTTGGTTTGTTAGGACTTTTACTTGGTTCTATGGTATTTGTTGCGTTAGTGGTAAATCCAATCATTGTTTTCGTAAACATTCGTCAAAATCCATACCCACTTGTTTTAAGATGTTTAAGAGAAAGTGGTATTACAGCATTCTTTACTCGTAGCTCAGCGGCAAACATTCCAGTAAACTTGACTTTATGTGAAAAATTAGGCTTAGACAAAGACACTTATTCAGTGTCAATTCCACTCGGAGCAACAATCAACATGGGTGGTGCCTCTATTACAATTTCTGTATTAACACTTGCAGCGGTTCATACACTTGGTATTCCAGTAGACTTCCCAACAGCAGTTGTTCTCAGTATCCTTTCTGCAATTGCGGCATGTGGCGCTTCTGGTGTTGCTGGTGGTTCATTGCTTCTTATCCCTATGGCATGTAGCTTATTTGGCATTCCAAATGATGTCGCTATGCAAGTTGTTGGCGTAGGCTTTATCATTGGCGTTATTCAGGACTCTGCCGAGACTGCTATTAACTCATCTACAGACGTTCTCTTCACAGCGACTGCTGAGTTTGCAAAATGGCGTAAAGAAGGCAAGAAAATTGATGTTCATAGCAATCATGTTGCTGAGGAAAAAATTGCATAAGTTTTATTAACTAAAGTTAAGTCTCAATCAAAAGCTAAGTTCCTTTTAGCCGATGATTGGGGCTTTTTTTCTTTTTAGGAAGGAGAGATACTATAATCTCATTAAGATACCAAAGGTTGTTAAGGGGTATAAGTGATGATAAAATGGGAAAAATAGAAATAAAAGAGGAGGAGGTGAATGCATAGAAGCGTACCAGTATTCGAAGCAAGCTGTTAATTAGTATGAACATCGTTGCAATCATTGGCGTTGTAGTTGTAGGTGTGACAACTTACCAGTTTGCGGTGAAGTAATCTGAAAGAAGAGCAACTAAGGAATTGGATACACTGGTTCAATAGACATATGAAAAGGCTTAAAGCTCAATAGATGCAGCAATCAAAACTCTTTTAGGCGTAATCAATGACATATTAGACTTTTCTAAAATAGAAGCAGGCAAATGCTTCAAGTAATATCAATGCGGTTTCAAGACCATGATTTATTGTTCGTAAAATTGCCAATGTATTGGAAATCAAATTGTCCAAAGAACCTGATCTGCATGAATCAGAAATTAAAGGTCGCTTTGATAAAAAATAAATGCCAGAGGTGTCTATGAAAAAAAATCAGAATTTTATATTTCAGCAAAAAGAGTATTTGTCAAAAGACGACTATAATCGCATTCAACAGTTGCAGAAACTCTGTAGTGTTGATCTAGTTCTCAAACTTGAACTAGACTACAGATTCGCGTGTGCCAATGAAAATAAAGAGCCAACAAATCAAGTCAACGAATTTATGTGTTTTGATGGCCAATTGTTGGTCGGATACATTGGAATTGCTTGCTTTGGTGGAGATGTCCTAGAAGTTTGCGGAATGGTTCACCCAGACTACCGTAGGTGCGGTATCTTTAAGGCACTTTTTGATTTGGTAAAAACAGAGTGGAAAAAGAGGCCTGTAGAGTGCATGCTATTGCTTGCGGATAGAAATTCAAAGTCTGGCCAGGCTTTTATTAAAAGTACAGGTGCTACATATGCCAATTCAGAATATGAAATGGTCATAGATTATATAAGCGAGCTCGCTCAGGTGCAAGAGCAAGGGACTTCAAAAACAGCTGAAACTAAGTCGGGGGTTATGGCAGGATTCATCACCCTTCGAAAAGCCACCAATGCAGACGCTAATCAAATAGCCTATCAAAATACGATTTACTTTGGACACGAAAGCAAGGTCATCCTTCCAGAAGAGGAAGAAAAACGCGGTATGACCATTTACTTGGCTCAAAATGAAGATGTGGTTATTGGAAAAGTTCACATTGAGATGGCTGGCGGTACAGGTGCTATCTTTGGATTAGGGGTCTTGCCAGAGTATAGGAGCAAAGGTTATGGCCGGAAAATTCTTCTAGAAGGTATTGAAGTTATTAAGAAAATGCCTGCGGATCGCGCGCTTTTGCAAGTCGCCACTGAAAATAGCAATGCGCTGAATTTGTATCTGTCATGCGGTTTTGTTGAAAAAGCCATTATGGACTATTTTGAGCTTTATTCAATAGTATAAATAATTTCTATAATATGTTTTGACAAATAAGCATCAATAGTGATAAATTGTAATTGACATAACAAACGTTCGGTATCTAATTGAATATTCTGTTAACGTTTGTCGGAATTATACTTTATTATTATTGGAGGGAAAGTATGTTTTTATTTGAATCAATCCCATGGTACACAGCGTTGATGGGTCTTGTAGTCCTTGGTGGGCTCATGTTTGTTAACGAAATAACACGTCGTAGTAAATGGTTGGCAATTGCCATCTATTTGGTACTGCCAATTGTAATGAGTTTTACGGTATGGACAAAAACAGCAGGTCCGGGCACGCCAATGGGATACTGGTTCCCGTGGGTTAAAACCTATTCTGCATTAGCGGGTGTTCTTGGCTTTATGGTACTTCGGTACGTAAAAGGAATGGATACGAATAAATTAATGCTTGCATTTCCGCCACTTATTTTAGCCATCAACATCATGGAAGCGGTCGTTAGAGACTTCCAATGTTTCGGTTATAATGGCATCGTAGACAACATCATGATTGTCGGCGGTCCTTGGAACATTATGAATGGCATTGCAGGCATTCTCAACATCATCACCATTTCAGGCTGGTACGGTATTTTCGTTAGCAGAGATAAGACAAAAGACATGATTTGGCCAGATCAACTTTGGTTTTGGGTAATCGCTTATGACCTTTGGAACTTTGCTTATGTTTACAATTGCATCCCAGATCACTCATTTTACTCAGGCGCAATGTTGTTATTGTCTTGTACCATTCCAGCCTTCTTAATTAAAAAGGGCGCTTGGTTACAACACAGAGCACAAACATTGGCACTTTGGGCGATGTTCTCGCTTACATTCCCATTGTTCGCAGATACATCTATGTTTGCAGTAAAATCATCTCATAATACAACTGCATTATGGATCGTAAGTGGATTAGCGCTTGCTTCTAACGTTGCTGTCTTCGTCTATCATTTTGGCAGAGTCATCAAAAACAAACGCAACTTGCTTAAAGACGAGATTTATACAGATTTAGATGCTTATAAATTGATTGTTTCAGAAAATAAGTAAGTGACACACGTAAAAGATTGAATTGAACATAAAATTAGAACCCTCAAAACAATGCATCAATCATTGATGCCAACGTTTGGGGGTTTTAATTTTGTGAATAATAAATCAAAAATAGTTGACAAAATTGCATTGAGTTGATAGACTACAAAAGCGACAACGAAAATCATTATCAATTGGAATAAATTCTAGGAGGACAAAATGAATAAGATTATAACGGCAGTACTTATAGGTGCATTTCTAATTTCAAGTGTTTTGTATGCGCAGGCGGCTGAATCGGATTCAGTGACAAGCGCAACGACGACAAAAACAACAGAGTCTATCAAAATAGAAGTGGGTTCAAAAGCTGTATTACCGATTAATGTGGCGGCACCGGCACCAGCACAAAAAACGACAATTAAACCCAATTCGCCAGTTAAACAAGTTGTTAAAGCAAAAGTTGCTAGTCCTCCAGTCGTAAAGGCAAAGATTGCTGCCCCTGCAGTAGCAAAGCCAATCGTTGTAACGACTCAATCGTCAGTTATAGAGAAGCCGCTCCTAAATAAGGTGAAAACTGAGGAGAAATCGTATGAAGATGGAACTTATAGAGGTATATTTTTTGATACCAATGAGTTGCAAGTTAATGTGGATTTGAAACTTATGGATAATAAAGTGACTGAAATTAAGTTTAGAGCATTAAATTATAAGGCAAAAGATTATAAAAATGAAAAAGAAGATCAAAAAATTATGGATGTAACCAAACAATATACAACACTTATCAATCATTTAAAAGAAAAGGATATCAGAACTTCAGTTAAAGAACTCTATACACCAGGTGAAATTGTCAAGGACACAACGATTGACGGCCTCTCGGGTGCAACGCTTAGATCGGGTAAGGTTATTTCTGCAATTAATGATGCGCTAAATAGAGGCGTTTACAGCTACTCTAAGTAATTTGAAAAAATAGAAGAGAAAGACCTATTGAGTGACAGAAGTAACTTTCTGTTGCTTAATAGGTCTTTCTTATTTATTGGCGTATTACAAATCATCTTTTGATTGGTTGGTTCTAATTGTTTTAAGTGAAGCAATATGATAGCTAACCGCTATTCCTATGATCAGCAATCCCAATCGCATCAAGAAAATATTGACCATAAAAATTGAAATTGAAAGAGATAGCCATAAAAAAATAATAGACCCTATTTTGACATTTAATTTTACGCCGCCATAAGTGATATAATTATAAATATACTCTCCGAAAATTTTATGATTGATTAACCAATGATGCAATCTTTTCGAACCTCGTAAATAGCAAAATGAAGTCAATAGTAAAAATGGCGTTGTAGGAATAACGGGCAAGAAAATACCGATGAATCCAAGCACCAATGAAATTGTACCTAG
>JAYVIR010000040.1:0-35709 GCA_043770095.1 Eubacteriales bacterium | reverse complement strand
GGCGAGATTATTGGTGGTTCTCAAAGAGAGGATCGACATGAAGTATTAGTAGAACGTATTAAGGAAATGGATTTAAATGTTGAAGACTATTGGTGGTACCTCGATCTTAGAAAATATGGTTCAGTTCGCCATGCAGGTTATGGTTTAGGATTTGAACGCGCTATTATGTATTTGACAGGTATGAGCAATATTAGAGATGTAGTGCCATTCCCTAGAACGGTTAAAAATGCAGAGTTTTAAATAGAATAAATAAAAACGATCGCTTGAAAAAGCGATCGTTTTTATTTATTCAGAATCAACATTACTGTTTTCTATATCATCTTGAACATCTTCATTAATTTCATTTTCGTCAGTTGCCTCAGATTCTAATGATTGGTCATCATTAGGAAGAAGTGCGTCATCTGTTGAAAGAACGGATGATGCAGGTGCACTATTTGCAGGGGTGCGAGAGGTTAAAGGTTCGATTCCGACTGCGTCAATAAGTCGTTCGATAAAGATTTCTTTGACTAGCGGCTTTCTGATAAATGACTTAACGTTTAATTCTTTTGCTCGAACAATAAAATCTAAAATGGCATGCTCGCTAACAACTACCACAGGAATTTCAGCGTAATTAGGATTTTCTCTCATTTTAGAAATAAGATCCAAACCATTTTCGGATTTTAAGGTGATATCCATAATGACTAAATCTACTGTCTTGCCAAAGGATTCAATTGCTTGAAACATACCAAATTCGCTGCCTGCAGTTTGAATTTTTACATTCATTTCTTTAAGCATGGTACGCATCAAAGCGATAATGGTTGGTGAATCTTCTACAATTAAAAGTCGTTTCATCTCACTCATAATTACTCCTTGCCTAATGGTTGTGATAAGCTGTAAATGCCAATTTAAAGCTACTAAAAGCTTTGGTCATTGCATCGATATGCGGGTATAGATTATCAACTAAATCCGATTTCAGTTTATCGTTTAACGCCTTGGATTCTATAAACATCTCTTCAAACTTCAAACTAGCGCTGACACCTTTTATATTGTGAGAAACATTTTTAAGTTCGATAAAGTCACCTTTTTGGTAGGCAATTTTTAGTTTAAAAAGATCAGCAGTCATTTCTTCAATAAATGTTTCATAGAGTTCGAGGAGGTCGTCTGGATCCATGCCCATCTCCTTCGAAAGTTCGGTAATCATATTAAGCAGTTGTTCTTCAGTCATTTTGCACCTCTCATCCGTTAGCATGGTTTATATCAAAAATACTATTAATACCTTCGACGGCACTTAGTTCATCTAAAAATTTAATCAGATTGAAATTTTTAGGATGTTTTATGGTTAAAAGTATGACGCAGGTAAGATCGTTTAAATTTTCAAGTTTTACGCTTTCAATAATACAGTCGTGAGCCCCAGTGATGAATCCTATTTTGCCTAATTGTCCAGGCCGATTTTGTGTTTCTATTGAGAAAATTTTAATTCTGCTGCCAGATGTGATTTTATTCTCAAATCGGGCAAATGTAAATAGGACAATGAGTACGACTAATGTGGTGAATGTTGCTAACATAAAATGACCAGAACCTATAGTCAGTCCAATACAGGCAATCGTCCATAAACTGGCTGCAGTAGTAAGGCCTGAAACGCTATTGCCTTCTCTGATAATAGTGCCAGCGCCTAGAAAACCAATTCCGCTTAGAACGGCCGCGCCGAAACGACCAGGATCCAAATTCACTGTAGAAGAATAACTCACCACAAGAATGGTGTTAATGGTCATTACTAGCGTTGAGCCCACGCAAACTAAAATATGCGTTCGAAGCCCAGCGGGTCGATTGATGCTTTCTCTTTCAAGGCCAACAAGTCCGCCGAGTAAACAAGCGAGCAATATTTTGATAATAACGTCTAAGTCTAGTCCAAAAGAATCCATATTTGACCACCTTTATATTATATTCATTCTCTCTTCTATTTACCCTTTTTCTTTAATCCAAACAATCTAAGTATTTGTTGTGATTTGAACCTCTACATAGCAGTTTACGACAAAGTCGACAAATTTGTAACAACTATTTATATAAAATGCCTTAAAACTTGCAAAATAATAAAGTATAATAGAATGGCACAGCTATTAGAGGGTTACTATTGCTCGTCTCTTTCATTAAAAAAGGAGTGTTCGCATATGGAAAAAATACTCATTACAGGTGCACTTGGACAAATTGGAACAGAATTGATTACACATTTACAAGGTCTATACGGCAAAGATAATATTATTGCAACCAGTATCTTAGCACCTAATGCGCCTAAGGATTATCATGATTTTTTATACGAAGATCTTGATGTCACAGATGCAAATGCTATTTTTGATTTGACCAAAAAACATCGCGTAGACACCGTTATTCATCTAGCAGCTTTACTTTCAGCTGTGGGAGAGAACAATCCGGGACTATTATGGAATGTTAATATGAACGGTCTCTACAATGTGTTAGAAGTCGCTAGACAAGAAAAAATTGCGGTGTTTACCCCAAGTTCTATCGCAGCATTTGGGCCAAGTACACCACCAGATCACACGCCTCAAGAGACTATTCAAAGACCAACAACAATTTATGGCGTTTCGAAAGTTGCTGGGGAACTTCTTTGTGATTATTACCATAGCAAATTTGGTGTCGATACAAGAGGGGTTCGTTATCCGGGACTCATTTCTAACGCAGCGCTGCCTGGCGGTGGCACAACGGACTATGCGGTTCACATCTACTATGATGCGTTAAGAAAAGGACATTTCGAATGCGAACTTGATCCTAAAACACAGATGGATATGATGTACATGCCTGATGCTCTGAATGCTATCGTTCAAATGATGGAAGCAGATCCGAGTAAATTTACTCACCGAAATGCCTATAACATAACGGCGATGAGTTTTACGCCTGAGGTGATTTATAAGGCTATCCAAAAGCATATACCTGAATTCAGCATAAATTATAATGTCAATGCCATGAAACAAGCAATTGCAAATTCTTGGCCTAATTCTTTAGATGATTCCGCTGCCAGAGAAGAATGGGGTTGGAATCCGGTATATGATCTTGAGTCTATGACGATTGACATGCTTAGCAAACTTAAAACTAAATTTGACAAGGAGGCACAATCAAAATGAATAAAATCGTGCAATGCGTCCCAAACTTTAGCGAAGGTAGAAATTTAGACATTATTGAAAAAATCGTTGAGAATTTTAGAGGTAAAAATGGCGTAAAATTATTAGATTATTCTAATGATGAAGATCACAATCGTGTAGTTGTTACGGTTGTAGGAGAGCCAGAAGCTGTTAAGGTAGCTGTAGTTGCTGCTATGGGAACTGCAAAAGAATTAATTGATATGACAAAACACACTGGCCAACATCCTAGAATGGGTGCAACCGATGTGGTACCATTTATTCCAATTAGAAATATTTCTATGGATGAGTGTATTAAACTTGCTAAAGAAACAGCTCAAATGGCTTATGAAGTACATGGTCTTCCTGTTTTCCTATATGAAAAAGCAGCATCTGCTCCATATAGAGAAAATCTTGGTGAAGTTAGAAAAGGTCAATTCGAAGGCATGGCAGAAAAAGTTAAAAAAACAGAATGGACACCTGATTTTGGAACGGATATTCACCCAACTGCAGGCATAACTGCAATTGGCGCGAGAATGGCACTTGTTGCTTTTAACGTGAATTTAGATACTGATAATTTAGAAGTTGCCAACAAAATTGCTAAAAATGTAAGACATCTTTCTGGTGGTCTTAGATACTGCAAAGCGATTGGCATTGATCTTGAAGATAGAGGTCAAGTTCAAGTTTCAATGAATATGACTGATTACACAAAAACACCACTTTATAGAGCGTTTGAACTCATCAAAATTGAAGCCAAACGATATGGCGTAAATGTTGTTGGTAGCGAAGTTATTGGTTTAGTACCAATGGAAGCGCTTATTCAAACTGCTGAATATTATTTAGGAATAGAAGAATTCTCAATGGATCAAGTCCTCGAAAAAAGAATCATGGAGTAACCAATATGAAAACTCTGATTTTAAAAAATGCATCTCAAGTAGTCACGTGTAGTGGCTTTGCGGCAAAAAAAGGTCTTGAAATGAATGACATTGGCGTGCTCGAAAATGCTTCAGTGGTCGTACAGGACGAAAAGATTGTTGAAGTCGGTTGTGCGATAGATTTTTCAAAATATTCGGGTGCTGAAATATTGGACTGTACTGGCAAGACAATCATGCCAGGATTTGTAGATTCGCATACACACTTTGTTTTTGGCGGCTACAGAGATGACGAGTATAACTGGAGGCTTAGAGGCGATAGTTATATGGACATTATGCAAAGAGGCGGCGGGATCGCTAATTCTGTAAATGCAACTCGTAGTGCGAGCAAAGAAGACTTGATGGCTGTTGGGAAAAAACGTCTTGATAGCATGGTTCGATTTGGTGTTACGACGGTTGAAGGCAAAAGTGGCTATGGTCTTGATTACGAAACTGAAATCAAGCAGCTTGAAGTCATGAAAGCTTTAAACGAAAATCATTCAATGGACATTGTGATGACCTTTATGGGTGCACATTCTGTACCTGTGGATTACAAGGGTCGCGGCGGCGAATTTATTGATTTTTTAATTGAGAACGTGATGCCTGAAGTTAAACAACGTAAACTTGCTGAGTTTTGCGACATTTTCTGTGAACAAAATGTATTTTCAATTGAAGAATCTAGAAGATTATTAAATGCGGCAACTTCAATGGGTTTTAAAACAAAAATACATGCAGATGAAATTGTACAATTGGGTGGCGCAGAACTTGCAGCAGAAGTAGGTTGTACTTCTGCCGATCACTTGCTTCAAGCATCTGATAGCGGCATTCTTGCAATGGCAGATAAAAATGTAATCGCAACTGTGCTTCCTTGTACGGCTTTTAGCCTTCGTGAGCATTTTGCGAGAGCCAGAAAGATGATAGATGACGGGTGTGCGGTTGCTGTTGCAACGGACTTTAACCCTGGGAGCTGTTTCACTGAATCTATACCTTTAGCAATCGCCCTTTGTACGCTTAATATGCAAATGACCATTGAAGAAGTTGTATCTGCACTTACGATTAATGGTGCAGCAGCAGTGGGCAGAGCAGATCAAATCGGAAGTATTGATGTGGGTAAACAAGCGGATTTAGTCATTCATGAGTTCCCCTCATATAAATTTTTACCATACCACATAGGTGTGTCTACCGTTGAAAAGGTTATTAAAAAAGGGCGTTTGATTTTTGATGCCACACTTATTCAAGTACTTTAATTGATATTAAATAGGGGGATTTTTTAATGTTAGCTCAAATGAAAATCACAGAATTTTTAGCTGCAACAGCTTCTGATGCACCAGTACCAGGTGGTGGCAGCGTAGCAGCTTTATCAGCAGGTATTTCTGCATCACTTATCGAGATGGTCGCTAATTTGACGATTGGAAAGAAAAATTATGAAGCAGTAGAAGCAGAAATGAAAGAAATTTCAGAAAATGTTAATCCGTATAGAACTATTTTTGCTGAAGCGATCGATAAAGATGCAGAAGCGTTTGATGGCGTTATGAAATCTTTCAAATTGCCAAAAGATACAGATGAAGAGAAGCTTGCAAGAACAGCTGCAATTCAAAGTGGCATGAAGGATGCGGCAAATGTTCCATTAGAAACAGCTAGAAATGCATTTGGCCTCTTTGGAATGATTGAAGCTATAGTTCTCAGAGGAAACACAAATGCTGTTACAGATGGCGCTGTATCTGCTATGATGGCTAGAGCAGCTGTACTTGGCGCAATCTATAATGTGAGAATCAATTTAGGCTCTATTAAAGATGAGACTTATGTACAAGAAGTAACGGCTGAAATTGATCGTATGGAAAAAGAAACAAAAGAAGTAGAAGCAAGAATTTTAGCTTTTGTTAAATTATAAATAGAAATAATGGAACATTAAACTATTAAGAGGTGATTGTATGTCGATAAAAATCATTGCAGATAGTTCATGCGATATGCCTAAAGAACTCAGACAGGAGAACCCTTTTGTTTCGGTACCTTTTAAATTGTATATCGATGAAGAAGAAATCATAGATGATGAACAATTAGACGTCATATCATTTATTGATAAGATGGTAAAATCAACTGGTGTTCCAAGGTCTGCATGCCCCGCTCCAAATGATTTTTTAATAGATTTCAGTGGAGTGAATGCATGCTATGTTGTTGCGATTAGCAGCAGGCTCAGTGGCACGTACAACAGTGCAGAACTTGCGAAAACAATGTATCTTGAAGAAAACCCTAATAAATTGATTCATGTATTTGATTCTAAAAGTGCCTCCATTGCAGAAGCTTTGATCGTTCTTAAAATTCACGAATTGAATCAACTTAAAATCTCACATGCTGACATTGTGGATCAAGTTACCCAATACATTAGCGAAATGAAGACTTATTTTGTTTCTGAGTCTTTGGATAATTTGATTAAAAACGGCAGAATTTCAAAGTTAAAAGGGGCAATTGCAAATGTTCTTAACATCAAACCTATTATGGGTCCAGATGAAGACGGCGAAATAAAGTTAATTGATAAAGCAAGAGGTACTGCGAAAGCTTTTCAAACAATGACGGATTTGATTGTCGAAAATGCTCAAAATGCTGAGAATCGAATTTTAGCGATTTCACATGTTAATAATTTGGAAAGAGCGACTTGGCTAAAAGAAGAAATTGAAAAGAAATGTCAGTTTAAACAAATTGTTATTGTTCAAACAGGTGGATTAAGCAGCCTATATTGTGACAATCATGGTATAATATTAGCGTTTTAGGCTTATGATAAAATGAAGGATTACAATTTAATACTAAATAAGAAAAAGCACGACTTCTCGTAAAATAGAAGTCGTGCTTTTATTCGTTTATAGTTGGTTGAGAAAAAAAGACTCTTAACAATTAGTCGTTAATATTAACAAGATTATTTTTATATTCTTGATAGAGTGCGTTTACTTCGGACATAGACTGATTCATATCTACTTGTAAAGTTGAAGCAGTATCAAAATCACCTAAATCGATGGCAACTCTAATTTTTGTCATCAAAGATTTTTTGCTTAGCGAGTCTTTCATTAATTTGATGCGAAGTGTTTTGATATGTTCCCAATTGACAAGATCCAAATCGCTTACATCATCGTCGTTATGACATTTTACAAAACGGCGAAGTTGCGTAATGTTTTCTTGAATAAGACGGTTTCTGAGTTCAGACGTCCACTGCGAACGAATAGAAGCTTTATAAGACTCGATGATATAGTCTGGGAATACGCCACCTTGAGTTAGAATGTTCATTTTCTCAGAATTTGCTTCGAAAGCCTTAATGTTATCCCAAACAGTCTTTGGAGGAATTCCAAACATTGCATTTCTCTCTTCTTCAGTGTAATGTTCGAAAACATCTTCTTCACTTCTATATTTACGATCTGTCTCCAAATAAAGACCTGTTGCGCCAGCAGATTTGCTGAGTTCGCATAAGAGCTCGTCTAATGAAAGTTTGCTGTTAACGGTAAATAGAATACCCTCTAGCATGCCCTGGAATACGGCTGCAACTGTTAAATACGTATTGCTGTTAGGATTTGGTGCTCTGAGCTCAAAACGCGTCGCAAATGGGTTGTTAAGGTCTCTAACAAGGCCAGCGAGAATTGTTCGGTTTCTTGAAGGTACATTTACTTCGTGTCCAAGAGATGTAACCACACAAATAGGCGCTTCAAAACCAGGTTTTAATCGATTAAAGGCGTCATTGCTAGCAGTAACAAATGGGTTTATAACTTCATAGTTTTTAAGAAGTCCCATTAGTGCGCCATAACCAATTCGGCTCATGTAGTGCGCATTCATATCTAGTGGTGAGAATAAATTGATGCGTCTGCCAGAATCCAATTTCACAGCAATTCCAAAGTGATGATGTTCACCGCTACCAGCTACACCCTCGATTGGTTTGGCATTAAAAGTAACCTCTAATCCGTATTTTCCAAAAGCGTCGCGAATAATATCTTTTGAGAAAAGTTCATTGTCAGCAGATTGAAGGGCAAGATCATACTTCCAGTCAACTTCTAATTGCTCCATGATATGCGAAAATTTACTAATTCCAGCAAGTTTTGAAGGGACGCCGCCTACCTCTTTATGACCCATTTCAGCTTCATAACCGTATTGGTTAAGAAGAAGTAGGCTATGCTCAAGAGCAGTTCTAACTGGACCTACAGTTCTTTTCCAGTATTGTTCTTTAAGAATTTGCGAAGTTGTAAGCTTTTCAATATCGGTTCTATTATCAGGATTTTTCACCCAGAATTCTAATTCGGTTGCTGTTGTCAATTGCACTTTAGAAATATTTTCTGTTGGCAGAATGCCAAACTCTTCTTTGAGGTAATCATGGTCCTTGAAAAGCTTGCCAACAGCTTCTTCTAAATGTGCAGCAGCTTTTTTAAGAACAGATCTTGAACAAACATAACGATCATCGTGCATTAAATATGAAGGTATTAGGAGTGTGCCAACAGGTTTGCCATCAGATGTAATATGATTCCAGTTATAATCTACAAACCATTTGACTTCAGTATCTGGAATCAAATCAACTTTTGCATTGTTTATTTCGGCAATAATGGGTAAATATACACTTGAACCATCTGTTTGCACGCCGGATTTTAAAAATGCTTCTACATCATCAAGGAACATTTCGACAGGGACTTTTTCATCAGTACTATTATTGCCAAGATCTACGGCAACCAAAGAGACAAATTTAACTTCACTGTGTTTTTCGAGAAGGGATTTTAGCGATTGTGTGGTTTCATTTTTTGGGTGTACAACGTAAAGTAAATTGTTCATATTGACCTCCGATTATATTGTCACATTTGTTTGAAAACTTCAATTTGATAACCTATTATAACATAGATTTTGTATCTGAAAATACAATTATGCTATAAAACCATATAAAAATGTGATAAATATCAAAAAAAAACGACTTAACACGAATTATGTTAAGTCTAATTTTGCTTATTGTTCGGGAATATCGAGTTTTGGCGTCTTTTTATAATAACGACGATAAATTGCAATTATTGTCACGCCTGTAAATGGTCCAAGAATTAAACCAGGTGCGCCTAATAATTTTACACCAAGATACAATGCGGTTAACGTCAATAAAGGGTGAATTCCAATTTGTGTTCCAATGACTTTAGGTTCGAGCATTTGACGTGTAATTGTGGTGCAAAGGTAAAGGATAAATAGTTTGAATGCGACAATTTTATTGCCCATGATGAGTGTGGATATAATCCAAGGCATATAGACCGCTGCTGGTCCGAATATAGGAAGAGCATCTACAAAACCAATTCCAAGTGCAATCGGAATCGCTTTTGGAATGCCAATAATATTAAGTCCAATTGCGCATATAGTAAAGGTGACAGACATTAAAATCATCTGTGCTTTAATATATCCCCAAATAACGGAAAGAACGTCGTGTCTAAAATCTAAAAAATGATGATTTTCTGTAAAATACTTTTTCTTATAAGGTGAAATCATATTTTCAATCTTTTGACGATCCTTTGTAAAGAAAAAGGCTGAAAGTATGGTAACAATGACTGTAATGAGAAGTTTTGGCAAACTAGTTGCGAATGAGACACCTTTGCCGGCAAATTTTGCGGCCCATTGTCCAAGATCACTGAGTAATCCTGCAGCGCCTTTTGAGACTAAAGCGGCTGGATCAATAGGCAGGTTAATCATCATGTGTTTAAATTGAGTTGAGAGCTGTGTGCCAAATGTCGCAATTGCATTGGCCCAAGAAGGCAACACATTCGACAATTCATTGATATAGAAGAGTGCAAGCATTGAAAGGGCGTAAAGTGTGTAGGAACTTATACCAATGACAACTAATATCATAATGGCAGTGCTTAAGTTGTTTGGCAGTTTTAAATGAATGTGCAAGAAATTGACGATGGGTGTAATGAGTTTGGAAATAAGAATACCAATTATAAACGGTAAAAAAAGAAAAAATAGTTTGATAGCACCAATGTAGAAACCTGCTATACCTAAAATTATAAGAATGACATAGAGTGATTTTGATAAAACAACATTATTCATGCGTTGACCTCTTCCTATTTATATTGTGTAGTTTTATTGATTCTATCAAAAAAAAGTTAAAAAATAAGTTAAAAATGATTAATTTAATAATTATTTTTTTTATTTATAGATCTATGAGAAATATCGGCTCTTAGATATGAATATAAATAAGGTTGAAACCTTGCAAAAAAAGAATTTGTAGATTATAATGATGATAAGATGTTAATACTAGATACTAAAAACGTGAGGTGCGCAATGAGACTTTTACTTTCTAAAAAAAATATGGTAATTATGGGTGTTGCAAATAAATGGAGTATTGCATGGGCAATTGCAAAAAAATTCTCAGAAGAGGGTGGAAATATTCTCTTTACTTATTATGGTGAGAAGAGTCTGAGAAGTCTTGAAAGATTAGTTGAAGAAGAAAATATAAAAGATTTTGATTTCTTTTCATGTGATGTTACTTCAGATGAAGACATAGAACAAACGTTTAATGCCATTAAAAATAAGTATGCAATCATTCATGGGTTGGTACACAGCATTGCACATGCGAATAAAGATGATTTAAAAGGAAAATACTATGAAACTAGCAGAGAAGGCTATTTAATGGCACAAAATATCAGCGCTTATTCGTTTGTAGCGGTTTCAAAATATGCTAGCGCTTTAATGTTAGAAGGTGGGGCACTTACTACGCTTAGCTATCTTGGC
Source organism: Eubacteriales bacterium (assembly GCA_043770095.1). GTDB lineage: Bacteria > Bacillota > Clostridia > Peptostreptococcales > Acidaminobacteraceae > JBGSUZ01. The sequence goes on along the minus strand of JAYVIR010000040.1, from coordinate 24,959 downwards.
GGCGAAAGGGTCGTTTTAAATTATAATGTCATGGGCGTTGCTAAAGCTGCTTTGGAGTCTAGTGTTCGATATTTAGCACATGATTTAGGCGAACAACAAATTCGAGTCAATGCCATTTCTGCAGGTCCGGTAAAAACCTTGGCAGCTAAAGGCGTTAGCGGGTTTAGTGACTTAGCAAGTGGATTCATAGAAAAAGCGCCTTTAAAGCGTCTTGTAACAACAGAAGAAATTGCCAATACAGCATTATTTTTAAACAGCAATCTTGGGACGGGCATTACAGGTGAAGTCATTCATGTAGATTGCGGATTTTTCATATTGGGATATTAAAAGTACGGACTTTGTGGACTAACCTTGAAACAAATTCTAACGACAATCATATTTAATAAACGGCGATTTCTATTAAAAAGAAGTCGTTGTTTTTTTTGAACCAATAACAAGTATGGTTTCTAGGTCGAAAATTTGATATAATTTAGCGAGAAATATAAGTTGAATGAATGGTTCAAATTATATATGAGTCAAGGGGTGACCGATATGCATAATGGGATTAGTCAAATGCAAAAATTTTTATCTGAATTAGATCGATTTATTGTCAATGGCGATATGGATGGCTTCCAAACTGGTCTTAAAAATATTCGTCAAATGTGCAACCATTTAGAAAATACTTTTAAAGATGATATAGAGCATCATAAAAGAAGCCAAGAACGTTATCATTCTAAATATAAAAAAGTGTTCTTGAATAAAATAGATTTTTTAGTGAAATTGGTTTCAGTTTCCAATGCATATACAGATGACTATCTAGAAAATTTTTCAAAAGTTAGGTCCAATCAACTTGACACAGCAAATGCTATGGATAAGCATAATGATTTCTGGATGAACTATTCAGTTATTCATGGCAATGTATTCGGATCTATTCCGATGGAACTCATTCCAAGTGAAAGTATTGAAAAACTGAAGTCGTTTGGTTGGAAAGAAGTCAGTGTCTCTGTGTTCGATTTTGGAAAAGAGCTTGAGAGAACCATGTCCTTTTATGAGTACTGCGATTTGGAATTTGAAAATTATATCATTGTAAAAGAATTGCAAACCTCATCATTTTTATTACTGAAGTATCAATTATAGGAGTAACTATGTTTATAGAATTTGATTCAAATCGATTAGCCTACCAAATCAGCGAAGATGAAGTAGGTCTTTCACTCATAGAAGTCATGAGTCAAAAAATGTCCGTTTCTTCAAGGATGATTCGCAGATCCAAAGATGGAAAAAGCATTCAGCTCAATGGATACGTTGTTTCTGTTAATGCAAAAGTTCGACTAAATGATATCGTTTCAGTAGAGCTTGATAAAGAGCCAAATATTTTTCCAGCGGAAGATATTCCGATAGAAGTTGTATTTGAAAATCACGATTTATTGGTAATCAATAAACAACCCTATGTTGTTGTACATCCTACGAAAGGTCATCCAAATGGAACCATTGGTAATGGGATAGCAAAGTATTTTGCAGGCAATGGATTTGATGGGAAGATTAGATTCATCAATCGATTAGACCGAGACACTTCAGGGTTGCTATTGGTTGCAAAGAATGGTTATACGCAGCAAATTATTTCAAATCAAATGATTGATGACGCAGTTGAAAAGCGTTATATGGCTTTAGTTTTAGGCGTCGTTATAAAGGACTCTGACACCATCAATTTACCGATTGGAAGACCAAGCCCAGAAGACTTAAGGCGAGCGGTAATGGATGACGGGCAGGACTCTGTTACGCATTATGAAGTTGTGAAAAGATATAAAGATGCAACACTGGTCAAAATTAGACTTGAAACGGGAAGAACGCATCAAATAAGGGTTCATTTTGCTCATTTAGGACATCCGTTAATTGGAGACGAACTCTACGGTTGTCCATCTGATAAAATTCAAAGACAAGCGCTGCATAGCTATTTTTTAAAGTTTCAATTACCTAGAACCCGCGAATGGATTACATTAGAAGCTGATTTGCCATACGATTTCAAGGCGCTGATCGACTCTATGTCAGAGTGCTAGAAGAAGGGGATAAAAATATGCTGAGTTGGAATGAAATAAGCATGAAGAAAAAAATAGTGGTGGCGGTATTGCTTATAGGCGTTGTTGGTTTTGGCGTTTGGCAATATCAATCTCGTATAAAAGTTGCCTATTATGAAGTTGGCACACAAAATGTGGAAAAGATCATAACCGTTCAAGCGCAAACTTCTCCAATAGAGAGCCAGTGGTATGCGGCAAAGGAAAGTGGCATCGTTGTAAATTGCAAATTGGATAAAGATATGAACGTTCTTAAAGATGATCTGTTAATCTCCTTACAGCCGTTTGATTTTTCTAAGAAACAACAAGAAATCAACTCAATTATTGACAACCTTAATTTGCAAAGCAAACTTGCATTAACATTAAAGGATCAAGCTTCTTTTAATGAAAGCTTTTTAACCTATACGCAGAGCAATCAATCTTTATCACAAGCGTGGGTTGCACATAATAGCGCACTTGAATTATTTAACACGCAGATGATTTCGAGTGACTCCTATAAAGAATCTTTGGTTCAAATAAACAATCAATTGCAAAATTACATGATCAAAACAAGTGATTTGTTAATATTAACAGAATCGGTTGGCGCTGAAAATAGTACATTTGATAAATTGAGGAAGGCTCTTAGGGCGAATTGGCAACCCGTTGAATCTATCCTGGTTCTAATGAAGCCAAAGATTGAAAATGGAAAAACAGTGACTGAGACAGTTGCATCGGGAAATCAAGTTGATTACAAAGCACTTAAAGAGGGTTTGCTAACAAGAAAAACAGCTGAGGCGAATATGTATATTCCAATTGGAACGCCAATGCTTGAAATTTCAAATCCAGATTTAGTAAAACTGCAAATGGATGTTGCAGTTGATCAACTTACTGATTTGAAAATTGGTACAGAAATCCGCATCAAGAATTTAGCGGGTGTTATTAAAAAAGGGAACTTGATTGAAATTGATAAGGTTATAAACGACCAAATGCAATCTGATGGAAGTGTTTTAAAAGTAGTCAAAGTAACAGCTAGTCTAGAAAAAAGTCCAGAGGTTAAATTTTATAATACTATTGCCAGCAGTATTGTCGCAAAATATGCTGAAAATTCAATTGTTGTTCCAAAAGAACTGGTGTACGAAGACAAAGGCAAATATTATGTGTGGACAAATATAAATGGCGTGTTAACCGAAACTGTTGTAGAAATTAACTTTGAAGTCAATGATTTATATGTGATAAAATCGGGCATCAAAACAGGGGACAAACTTGTAAAAGATACCAAGCTGAGATTGGGTCAAAAAATTAAGTTCTAGGAGAAAATAAATGGAATTACGTAGAGCGGTCGAATTCGAAGTTGATAAGGCTATTATTCATGTATTGGATAAAAATGCCGAAGCACCAATTCTAAATACTAAGGAACTCCCTTTAAGCCAGCAAGTACTGGAATTTGTGGGCGGGCACATTACTAAGCTTCTTTCGGATGAAGACAATATAAAAAGTAAATTTTTTAATGAAAGAGGCATTGTCTATAATTGTGTTTTGGAGTCGCTTGAAGATGATCAATCCTTTATAGACTCAAGCCATAAGCTTGCAGATTATTTTTTCAGAGTCATTAAGCAATATAATGCAGTACCCTCTTGTGATTTATTAGTGGCTCTAATTACATTGGAAGGCAGCTCGGCATTTTGTATGCTCAAATTGGATTATCAAAAATCAGTGGAGCATGAAATCGATTTTGCGGGGGATGACTTTCACATTAATTTGTCATTCCAAGAAACAACGTTACCAAGTTTTAAACAAAGGGTTTCTTGCGGTGCAGTGATTAAAATGCCAGGACAAGATTTAGATGACTTGGTTGCGGTTGAAAGAATTGTAAAAGGAGAAGATTCAGAGCCGATTGAATTCTTCATTAAGGAAATTTTGCAAGCCAACCGAGTGGTTGATCACTTGGATAAAACAAAGCTATTTCATAAGGAAATGGAGAATTGGGTACGCAAAAATGTAAAGAATGAAATGGATAAGGCAATTGGCATTCGAGAAGATCTCCAAGAAATCTATACCCATCAAGTTGAGGTTACGGTTCAAGATGTTGCCAACGATTTAATTGATGATCAGGAGCAAAGAGAAAAATTTATCGAGAACCTCGAAATTGTTGGATTTGATACTGAAGAGGCGTTCGAGTTTGATAAACCCTTTTTAGAAAAGAAACTTAAATCTAAAGCGCTCAAAACCGATACTGGGTTTATGATTCGTGGTGCAACGGATCTTTACCAAGATCCTTCGAAATTTGAGATAAAATACAATGGTGATGGCACGGTAAATTACATTATTAAAAATGTTAGAAATATATCTCAAAGGTAGAAATATTAATTGAAATAAGGTATAATAATTATAACACTCTGGGCTGTTCGTTTACGTTTAAAAATTCAACCACTGGCTTTTAATAGGGAGCACGACTTCTGCTCTGAAAGACATGCCACCTTGTGTGGATCTCAGAAGGACCGGATAGTACACCCACCTGATCAGGTGTGGTGCTGAATTTTTAAGTGACGGCACTCTGGAGTAAAGTCTTCATTATTTGTAATGAAGGCTTTTTTTCTATGCATGAAGAAATGGGGATGTCCAATGGAAAAATATAAAAGCATTAAAATAAGTAAAGAAATGCCTGAGCATTTGTATATACAATTATATAAGTGTATTAGAACCTTAATTTTTAATGCCATTCTAAAGCCACATGAGAAGCTACCGCCAATTAGAAAAATGGCGGATTTTTTGGATGTCAATAATGTTACCGTGGTGAATGCCTATAAGTTGCTGGAAGAAGATTTTCTCGTGTATAAAAAGGTAGGCAGTGGGACATTTATCTCCCCAGCTTCAGATGAAGAAATTGATGAGGTTTCTACTATAAGACCTTCATCATTTAGATATGATTTTTCAATTTCTAGCCCTACTGCAGATTTATTTCCAGTGGATGATTTTAAAACTGTCTTAAATGAGGTTTTGGAAAGAGATAAAGGATTTGCTTTTGGATATCAAGAAAGCAAAGGATTCTTACCTTTAAGGCAGTCACTTTGCCAGTATTTAAAACAGCATGATATCCATTGTAGTTTGGAAGAACTTCAAATTATTTCGGGTGCTCAACAGGGGATCGACCTGGTTAGCAAGGCTGTTCTTGATTACGGAGATACGGTAATTGTGGAAGCTCCTACTTATACGGGTGCTATTGCCAGTTTCAAACTAAAAGGAGCGTCCATTGTTGAAGTACCACTGTTAGAGGATGGCATTGATTTAGATTGCTTAGAGCAACAGTTGAAGAAGACTCGTGTTAAACTCATCTATTTAATGCCGAATAGTCAAAATCCTACTGGCATTAGTTATTCCCAGGAAAAGAAAATTGCTGTTTTAGACTTAGCGAAGCAGTACAATGTTTGGGTTATTGAAGATGACTATACTGCGGATTTGAACTATACAACAATACCACCAAAAGCTTTAAAGGTATATGATCAATATGATAAGACGATTTACATTAAAAGCTTTTCAAAAGTATTAATGCCAGGGCTTCGATTGGGATTCATGATTGTGCCTACTCAAATTTCAGATGCAATTTCTTTGGCGAAACATAGCGCCGATATCAGCACGTCAGGGCTCATCCAACGGTCTTTTGATCTCTACATCAGGGAGGGCTATTGGGATAGACAAATGTGTGTTATGAATGAAATATTTTTAAAGAGATTTGTAGTGATGAAAGCATCACTTGAGAAGTATCGGATTGAGGGGGTAGATTTCTATATCCCAAGAGGTGGCTATAATTTCTGGCTGACAATGTCAAGTGGTTTTAGTGCTGAAGAGCTGTCATGGCGTCTTAATTCATTGTCCGTTGCGATAGTACCGGGGAATGTCTTTTATCATAACCAAATTAAAAGTACTTCTTTTAGATTGTCATTAGCAGGAATCGATGAGTTTGACATAGAAAGCGGCATAAAAATAATTATGCAGGAAATAGAGCAATGGTATAAAATTAATCAAAGCAATCACTTCGAAGCATCAAACCCTGTATTGTAAAATTGAGGTGTCGGATATGAGAGAAACAATAAAGCCTGAAATCGTGAAAATAGAAGAAGATTTTAGACAAGTATGCGTTAAAATTAAGAAAAAAGGCCGAACTATTTTAAATAATTTTGAAATAACGCCGCCGCAATTTGCTGCATTGTTAGAGTTGATTGAACACGGCGATATGACTATTGGAGATTTGAGCTCAAGAATGTACTTAGCGTGTAGCACGGTAACCGATCTATTAGATCGAATGGAAAGAAATCAATTAGTGGTCAGAATAAAAGATGAGAAAGACCGTAGAATTGTTCGGATACAGGTATTGGAAAAAGGACATCACCTTATAGAAGAAGTTTTGTATGTAAGAAGGCTGTACATTCAAGGGATTCTTGCAGAAATGCCATCCAATTCTATTGAAGAAATAGAACGTTGTTTTTCTTATTTGAACAAAAACATGTCAATTTAGGCCCTAGGAGGCTAGTGCGTTGAAGATTCTTAACCTCAGATACAAGATTGATCGCCAACTTCATAAAGACAGTAGTGGTACCTTTTATGCTGCAAGAGATATGATCCAACAGGATAAATTGGTGTGTCTGAAAATTTTCAATTCTGAGTATTCAAAAACTGAGTTTGTTCAAGGACTCATTAATCGCTTTATGCACCTTAAATCGGTAAAACACCCAAATTTAGCTGAAATATACGAGTTTGATCGCTTAACAACAATCGATCATAAACTTTCAAATAAAATTAGATATTTTTATACAAGTGAGTATTTAGATGATTTTCAAAAACTTGACTACACCACTTTAAGCGTTGAAGATACAAAAAGTATTTTTGTAGAATTGATGCGAGTCATGTCCTATTTACATTTTCGTGGAATCGTTTATCAGTATTTAAACTTTATCAATGTGAACATTTATTCTGTAAACAATAAAATTTGCATCAAATTAATTGATTTAGTTGCAGTTGGCTTATTTAAAGATGTTAATACCATATCAGATCATCGCACTAGCTTGTTTATTCCACCTGAAGTTATTTGGAGCCAGCAATTTGATTACTCGTCTGATATTTATGCACTGGGTCACCTCTTGTATTACCTTCACTATCGCTATGACTATGAGAAGTATTCTCTAAGCGATATATTTGATAAAGAGGGGCATAATGATAATGAAATCAATAAACTGATTCGTAAAATGATCAGCAATTACGTTGAAGATCGAAACTATGACATACATCATCTTGTGGAAGATTATTGCCAAATTAATCGGATGGTAATTCCTTTTGATGATCAAGTTTACTATAATCGCATATACTTTGGAACGAAGCTTATTGGTAGAGAAAAGGATTTTGACGAGGTTTATCAGAGTATCATTGATAAATTTGAGAAGAAAATTCATTTGAATGGCGCGATTATCTCTGGAGAGACAGGAATTGGTAAAACGCGTTTTTTAAGAGAAATATCGTATATTTTAAACATGCATGGCTTTGATAATATCAATATTGAATTAACTTCAGAACATCAGAAAGATTTTTCTCTGTTCACTTTTATTCTTAAAAACATTTTTAGGCGAGTGGATGTGCCTCAAGATTTGATCCACAAGTATGGTAGTGAATTGACCAAAATAATTCCTGAGATCTCCAACCGTTATAAAATTAATTCTGCAGAAGTTTTAGAAGGCGACCGTGAATTGTTAAAATTGTCGAACCGTATTTTTAACTTTCTGTTAGAGTATAGTACTTACTATCCATTGTTATTGGTGATAGATAATATTGACTTGGCAAATCGTTATGATTTGATTATCTTAGATTATTTGCATCGAAGTCAAAAGGATGTGCCTATATATATCGTCTCATCTATCAATAAGAATACGCTTGATGATAATCCAAGTGTTGACTTGTGGGAAGATTCTAACCGCGTTAAATATTATCAATTAAATAAATTTAACTATGACGATGCGAATCAACTGATTAAACTCATTATGGGCATCAATAATAAGCCCATTAACTTTACGACGCGTGTCATGAAAGATGCAGAGGGTAACCCAAGGCTTATTGAGCAAATTATTCAAAATTTATATCTCAATAAAAAAATCTATGTCCAACAGCATAAGAATTGGTATATAGCAGATATAGATAATTTAGACCAACTTGATTTTACGAGAGATACACAAAATGCAATTGCTATAAACTTGGATATTTTTACAGATATTCAAAGAGAAATTTTGAATATTGCCAGTGTATTTATTGAAGCTGTTGTTTATGACATACTGGAAAGACTGCTTGGAACATCTGAACAGTTGATGGACAATTTAAAAGGCTTAATCGATGTTAATATTCTTAGCGAAAAGTTTGGCGACTTTGGATACACTTATAATTTCAACGATCGTCATCTAGCGGAAGCAATTTTAAGAACGTTGTCTAATGAGCAGCGAAAGTCATATCATGAGCGCATTTCAATGTTACTGGAAGATGATTTTAATACAAAACAACATTTTGTAACAGAATCACTCATCTATCATTTAAAATTGAGCGATCAAGTGGATAAAGCTGTTAATTATTGTTTTTTAGCGGCAGAACGCATGAGAGAGATTAATATTTATTCTCAAGCGGTTTCTTTCTATAAACGCGCCATTGATTTAAGACTTCAAAAGAGTCAAGAAGAAATGCTGCCCGAGATTTTGCTCAAAATTGCTAGTATCTATTTAATGTTAGGACAGCAACATGAGGCTGAACTTAATTTTGAGCAAGTTTTAAAAATTTCAAAAGTACACAACAAAACGACTGAATATATAGATGCACTTAATGGTTTGACACATATAGCCATTATCAAGTCAGAGCTTAGTCGCGCTTATAATTATTATAACGAAGCACATCGAGTTGCTATTGAACAAGGATATGTTGAAGGTGAACTTCAAGCAGCTGTCATGCAGTGTAAAATATTTATGCATACAAATGATTTTGAAAGTATAAAAGTTGTGGCTGAAAGTCACTTGGAAATTTCAAGAGGCATTCATAATAAGAAATATGAAGGCATGTTTTTAAATCAAATCGGCATTGCAGCCATTTATGCTGAAAATAATTTAGAAAAGGGCTTAGAAAATTTTAATGCGAGTTATGTGATGCTTTCTGAAATTGGAGACCATTTAGAAAGCGTAAAAGCACTCAATAATCTTGGTGTAATCTTGATTGATGATCAAGGCGATATTATTGGTGCGCGATCGAATTTTGAAAAAATTGTAGAATATTATGATATGTATAACATTGTCTTTGAGAAGGCAATAACACTCAATAATATTGGAGAAACGTATTTTAATGAAAATCGATATGCAGAAGCGTTAGAATTATTTAATACAGCTTATAAAATTGCCGAAGAAACGAATGATATCTCAATGAGTTTTGCGGTTTTAGTCAATGTTTGTCGCAATTATATTGATACAGGAGATTATGATAAAGCCTATTTACTGCTAAAAAAACTTGAAGCTGATTATCAAAATGATAAAAATAGAGGCTTAGATGCACTATTCTACTATATTGTGCATGTACATTTCTATATGAAAACTAAGAATTTAGAGTCTGCTGAAAAATGGATGCTTCAGTATCGTGCGAGTGATCTTAAAATTCCAGACTCGGTAGAAATTCTCATGGAAATCTTTGGTTTTAGACTGCGCTATAATAAGGAAAACTATTTAAATTCTGAAAAAGTGATTGACCTTGTCTGGCTTAGAAATTTGGAAGGAAGAGTCAAATCAGGTTATGCCATTAAATTGTTGCGTGAATTCATACTTGAAATTTGTATTGATTTGATTCATTCTCGAAAATTTATACTTGTACAGGAGTTAATAGCTATCGAGAGGACTTTCTTTAAGTTTTATGATAGCCGTTTCCTTTCTGCGCAAAGAAAAATTCTAGACACAGCCTATGAAGCTAATCGAGAAAATCGGTATGAAGTCATTCTTGACGAATCGAAAGATTGTTTGACTGATGAACAAATTTGGAATTTATACAAAGTTCTTGGAGATGAGTATTTTACAAAAAATAACTTTTTCAAAGCCATCTCTAATTATATGATGGCAATGGACATCATTCATAAGCTAAGTACTAAGATTCCTAATCACTATAGAGATGCTTATATTATGAATGATGAAACAAAATTGGATTTAAAATATAGGATCAATGAGTTAAAAAGAAGAATTGTCGGCACAAAAAATAGTGACAAAGGCTATGCTTATTCGGATTATGAAGTAAGCTCTTGCGACGAATTCTTTAATTTGGCAGATATTACAGATCTTTATAAAAACCAAAAATTTCTTCGGACCGTTCAACAAATATACTTTGAAAAATACGAGACACGCTTTGAACATATCAATGATTTGATTCGTTGTCTGCAAAGTGATGAGTTGTATAATATTAAACAGATGCTGTTGTATTTTGTTCAGTATTGTTTTGCTGATAGAGGGTATGTGATTGTACTTGATGAAAATGGCAACCAACAGGAACTTATTAAGTCAGCACCAAATTTACCTGAACCTAATGTAAAAAGTTTAATGAGAAATATGTCTTCTGATGAAGATGGCATTATCATTAGTTTTATTGAACAAAATACAAATTCGCAGCTTCTAGGAAAAAATCTCAAAGGCATTATTTGTATTCCTGTTACCAAGATGCAAGGTATAGATTTATCTGAAGCAGAGAAGGAACGTAGAAAGCTGAACAATCAACAGCTTGTAAAAGATCGTTTGGGTTATATTTATCTTGAAACAGACAACATCTTTAATAATTTTTCAAGAGAAAGCTATAAACATATTAAGACTTTGATGAACCTATTATTTGTCATGATGGATAATTATAATTTAAAGAAGATTTCTTCTATTGATAAATTAACAGGTGTCTTTCTTAGAAAGCATTTTGAAGATTTGATGAATATTGAAGTTAGTCGTGCAAAAAACAACAATCTCAAATTTTCTCTTGTTATGTGTGACATCGATAAATTTAAAAGTGTTAATGATACATTCGGACATCGCAAAGGGGATGAAATTCTTAGGAAAATTGGTCATATTCTTAGCGTAGAACTTAGATTAACGGATTTAGTTGGCCGTTATGGTGGGGAAGAATTTATTGTTTTACTGCCAGTGACAACAAATGAAGAAGCTTTTATTGTCTGTGAGAAAATTCGAGTTGAAATTGAAAGTCAAAACCTTCTTGGCCTCGAATTTCCTTTAACAATGAGTTTTGGCATTTCAACTTTTCCAGACAATGGACTTGGAGAAGAAGAATTGTTGGAAAAAGCCGATCAGGCACTATATTATTCAAAAAATAATGGAAGAAATAGAACAACTCTATGGAATCCTAATATTGGAAATGAAGGTGTTCGCTTCGATAAACTTACTGGCATTCTAAGTGGAAACATTTCAAAAGATACTCGAAATGTGCAAGCAATTGTCAATATGTTAATAGGTGTTAGAGATCAAAGTGAGCCTTTAGAAAGATCGCTTATTTTTCTTAATAATTTGATGGACATAACAGAGGCCACACAAGGGTTTATTTTTATATTTGATGATCAAAACCTAAAGAAATGGTATGGTCGCGACAAGAGCAGTCAAAGGTGGCTAGACCAGTTAAATTTTGATGCTCACACTATAAATGAGTTTTGCCAGAAGGAGCAAGGTGAATACTATATAAATTGGAATGATATCGGCGATGTTGAACTAGACAGTGGTGAACCCAAATGGAAGTCGTTTATTTTTGTACCACAAAAAATGGATGGCGGAGAAAAGGCTGTAATCTTACTTACGGTAGCCATTGCAGATAAAGAATTTGACTTTGCTGATTTTAACTTTGTAAGTTCGATGAGTGGTTTGTTGACCACCATTTTGTAAGGAGTAAACTATGTACGTAAATCGTTTTTTACCAGTCAATAAAGCAGATATGGAAGAATTGGGCTGGGCACAACTAGATTTTATTATCGTCAGCGCTGATGCTTATGTGGATCACCCAAGCTTTGGACATGCTATCATTTCAAGAGTTTTAGTGAATGCGGGTTACAAGGTTGGTATTATTGCTCAGCCCAATTGGCGAGAAATAGAGGCTTTTAAAGTGCTTGGCAGACCTAGACTAGGATTCTTAATTTCTGGTGGCAATATTGACTCGATGGTAAATCATTATTCTGTTAATAAACGCGTCCGAGATGAGGACAGTTTCTCGCCAGGTGGGAAAATGGGACTTAGACCCAATCGGCCAACGGTTGTATATGCCAATATGATTAAACAAGCCTATAAAAAAATGCCTATTATTTTAGGTGGCATTGAGCCAAGTCTTAGACGGTTTGCTCACTATGACTACTGGGATGATAAAGTAAGACGTTCAATTCTGTTCGATGCGGATGCAGATATTCTTATTTATGGGATGGGCGAGAGACAAGTACTTGAAATTGCTGAATATCTTAATAATGGTTTTGATGTGAAGTACATTCGCCATATTCCAGGAACATGCTATATGACAGAAAGCTTGGATGAAGTCATAGATTTCATCGAGATAGACAGTTTTGAAAAAGTAAGTACGGATAAATTGGCATATGTTAAAGCTTTTAAAATTCAATATGATGAGCAAGATCCTATTCGCGGAAAAACATTGGTTCAAAAACACAAAGATCGATATGTGGTTGTAAACCCACCAGTTCTGCCGCTAAATACAGCAGAGCTTGATGACGTTCACCAATTGCCTTACCAAAGAAATTACCATCCAATGTATGAAAAGGATGGGGGCGTGCCTGCTATTAGAGAAGTTAAGTTTTCTATTATCTCTGAGAGAGGCTGTTTTGGAGCTTGTTCGTTTTGCGCACTTACATTCCATCAAGGTAGAATTGTGCAAAGTCGTTCGCATGAAAGTATTGTTGAAGAAGCAAAACAAATTGTTACAGACGATTCATTCAAAGGCTATATCCACGATGTAGGCGGACCAACTGCAAACTTTAGATTCCCTGCCTGTGATAAACAGTTAAAATTTGGCGCTTGCAAGGACAGACAATGTCTCTTCCCAACGCCATGCAAACATCTTAAAGTGGATCATAAAGATTTGATTGGACTTCTTAGAAAATTAAGAGCAGTAAAAGGCGTAAAGAAAGTATTTGTGAGGTCAGGGATTCGATATGACTACATGATGGCAGATAAAGATGATCAGTTCTTCGAGGAATTTGTACAGCATCATGTGAGCGGACAGCTTAAAGTAGCCCCTGAACATGTTGCAGATGAAGTACTTGATAGAATGGGCAAGCCTGCCGGGAAAACGTATGATCAGTTCGTTAAAAAGTTCTATGATATGAATAAAAAATTGTGCATGGAGCAGTATTTAGTACCATATTTAATGAGTTCACACCCAGGAAGCACTTTGCAAAGTGCCATCAAATTAGCTGAGTATTTAAGAGATATTGGCTATCAACCAGAGCAAGTACAAGATTTTTATCCAACGCCAGGGACGCTCTCTACAACGATGTATTATACCGGCATCGATCCAAGGGACAATAGTGAAGTTTATGTACCAAAAACATATGAGGAGAAAATCACGCAAAGAGCGCTGTTACAATACAGCAAACCTCAAAATTACGACAAGGTCTTCAAAGCACTTATGAAAGCAGAGAGAACGGATTTGATTGGATTTGGGCCAAAATGCCTCATTCGTCCAAGAGATGGAAGTCGAACAGGCGCTTATTCTGCTAGAGGTGGCAAACCTGACGCACGAAGCGGTGGTAAGCCGGATGCAAGAAGTGGTGGTAAGCCTGAAGCACGAAGTGCAGGTAAGCCAGATTCTAGAAGTGGTGGTAAGCCTGAAGCACGAAGTGCAGGTAAGCCGGATGCAAGAAAAGGAGCTAAACCTGAGACTCGAAATAGCGGGAAGCCTCAAGCTCGAAGCGGCGCAAATAATCAAACTACCAAAAAAAGTGTAGCACCTAAAAATAATAAGAAAAAATAACAGTAATTTTAACTTCTCTAAATTTTTGAACAGAAAATTGTGCTATAATTGAAATCGAATGACTTAAACATGACTAATTTGACCTTATTTGACGAAGGAGAGATTTCAGTGTCTAGAGTAATTATTGATGGAAATACTTTAACAATTGAGCAAGTAGCAATGGTTGCAAAACATGGGTTTAAAGTAGAATTATCTAAAGAAGCTAAAGTTGCAATTCAAAAATCAAGAGCGATCGTTGATAAATTTGTTGACGAGAAGAAAACTGTATATGGTATTACAACAGGATTTGGTAAATTTTCAGATGTTGCCATTTCTAAAGACGAAACAGAAGACTTACAAAGAAACTTAATCATAAGCCATGCTTGTGGTGTAGGTCCTGCTTTCTCAAAAGAGATTGCTAGAGCAATTGTTCTTTTAAGAGCAAATGCACTTTCTAAAGGTTTCTCAGGTGTTAGACCTTCAACTGTTGAAACACTTCTTGAAATGCTTAATAAGGACGTTGTGCCTGTAATTCCAGAAAAGGGATCTCTTGGAGCAAGTGGAGATTTAGCGCCACTTTCACACATGGTTCTCGTTATGATTGGTGAAGGCGAAGCGATGTACGAAGGCGAAATTCTTCCTGGTCGTGTAGCAATGGAAAAAGCAGGAATTCCTGTTATCACATTGACGTCTAAAGAAGGCTTGTCTCTTATTAATGGTACTCAAGTTATGACAGCAACGGGCTGTTTAGCAACGTATGATGCTGTTCAACTGATGAAACTTGCTGATATTAGCGCCGCACTTACAACAGAGGCACTTGGTGGTATTACAGATGCTTTTGATCCAAGAGTACATGCAATTAGACCACACAAAGGTCAAATTGATACAGCGGCTAATATGCTCAGAATCTTAGAGGGTAGCCAATTAACGACACGTCAAGGCGAAGTGCGTGTTCAAGATGCTTATTCTATCAGATGCGTTCCTCAAATTCACGGTGCAAGTAAAGATGCCCTTAAATATGTAATAGACAAAGTAAACACGGAAATCAATTCAGTAACAGATAACCCATTGATTTTCCCTGATGATCAAGCAGCGATTTCTGGTGGTAATTTCCATGGACAACCGATGGCACTTGCGTTTGACTTCTTAGGAATAGCGCTTGCTGAAATTGCAAACTCATCTGAAAGAAGAACTGAGCGTTTGGTGAATCCTCAGCTTAGCAATGGATTACCAGCATTCTTAACACCAAAGGGTGGTCTTCACTCTGGATTTATGATTGCTCAGTATGCAGCTGCGGCACTTGTATCAGAAAATAAAATTTTGGCTCATCCTGCAAGCGTAGATTCAATTCCTTCTTCAGCGAATCAAGAAGACCATGTAAGCATGGGCACAATCGCTGCAAGAAAAGCGAGAGATATTTTAGAAAATGTTACAAATGTTATCGCGATTGAACTTCTCAGCTCTGTTCAAGGAATTGATTTCAAAGACCCTGCAAAATTAGGCAAAGGCACAAAAGCTGCATATGATGTGGTTAGAAAATCGGTTGAGACATTGGTTGACGATAGACCTATGTATGTTGATATTAATAAAGTAGCGGAACTTGTTAGATCATATGCAATAGTTGAAGCAGTTGAAACAGCTATTGGTGGTTTAGAATTGGATGGAGTGAATATTGTTTGTTAACTAAAGAAAAAATGGATAGAATCAATGAACTTGCTAATAAATCTAAAGTAGTAGCACTTACCGATGAAGAAAAAGCTGAACAAAAAGTGCTTAGGGATGAGTATTTACTCAAGTTTCGATCTAACTTTAAAAGACAGCTTGATAACATTGATATAACTTTTGTCGACGAAATAGATGAGTCAAAGCATTAATTAACGAATTAATGGGTATAGATATCAAAAAAAGTTAATGAGGTGATAGCTATGGCTGAAAAGCAATTCGTCATATTTAAACTTGGAGAGCAAAATTATTGTGTCGACATCATGGACATTGGTGGCATCACAGAATACAAAGAATCTACAAAAATTCCTGAATCGCCTTATTTTGTAGAAGGTGTTATCAATTTAAGGGGAAGCGTTATTCCTATTATTAATCTTAAAAAACGTTTTGGGATTGCAGAAGAGCGAAAGGCAGAAGATTGTCGTGTCGTACTGTATAATATGAATGGGACGCAAATTGGATTTTTGGTAGATGAAGCAAACCAAGTGATTAAACTCAATAGTGAAGATATTGATCCTACACCAGAGATTATAAAAGGTGAGGACAAACACTATATTGATGGTATGGGTAAAATGGGTGAACAAATTGTAATTGTCATCAATTTTGCAAAAATATTAACCGATGTTGAACTCAATCAAGTTACTCAAATGAATATGTAACAATAACGGAGGACAAGAGACGTGTCAGAAATCAACTATAAAGAGCTTCAAGAAAAGCTCTCTCATAATTTTACAAATGTTTGGACAAAACTTACAGAAGAGCAATTGGCTGAAGTTGAAGTCGTTTCTAAAGAATATAAGCATTTTTTAGACAATGGCAAAACGGAAAGAACTTCTGCAAATGAAATCATTCGAATGGCTGTAGAGAATGGCTATCAGCCTCTTGAAGCTGTTTTAGCTTCTGGTAAACTTGAAGTTGGTACAAAAGTCTATGCTGTCAATAAAGGCAAATCGGTTGCGTTGTTCTATATTGGCGAAAAAAATATGGCTGAAGGCGTTCACATCGTTGGTAGCCATATTGATTCACCTAGACTTGACATCAAACCGTTTCCTCTTTATGAAGACGGCGAGATGGCCTTCTTCAAAACGCATTACTACGGTGGCATCAAAAAATACCAATGGACAACTATTCCATTGGCACTTCATGGCGTAGTGATTGATAAAGATGGCAATAAAATTGATGTCTGCATTGGTGAAGATGACAACGATCCTATTTTCGTTATTACAGATCTTCTGCCACACCTTGCAAAAGACCAATCGACTAAGACTTTAGCCGATGGTATTACAGGTGAGGGTTTAAACGTGCTTGCAGGCAGCATCCCATATGGCGACAAAGATACAAAAGACAAAGTAAAATTTAACGTTATGAGACTCCTTAACGAGAAATATGGTTTTGGTGAGAAAGAATTCACTGTTGCGGAACTCGAAATTGTTCCTGCAGGCAAAGCAAGAGATGTTGGACTTGACCGTGGCATGATTTCAGCTTATGGGCATGACGACAGAGTTTGCGCATATGCAAGTTTGAGAGCTATTTTTGATATGAAATCGACGCCTTCGAAAACTGCAATTGCTTATTTCTCTGATAAAGAGGAAGTTGGCAGCATGGGTAATACAGGTGCTGAATCTGCATTCCTTGAAAATACGATTGCTGAACTTATAAATGTTCAAATGGGTAGTTATAACGATTTAATGCTCAGAAGAGCTTTTAGCCAAACAGAAGTTCTTTCTGCTGATGTTGGGGCAGGTTTTGATCCTAACTACGGCGACTGTTATGACAAAAGGAACTCTGCATTAATGGGTTATGGCATACAACTAGTAAAATACACAGGTTCAAGAGGTAAAGGTGGCTGTAACGACGCTAATAGCGAATTTGTTGCAAAAATCAAAAACCTCTTCGAAGCCAATGATGTTATGTGGCAAGTTGGAGAACTTGGTAAAGTGGATCAAGGCGGCGGTGGTACAATTGCTTATATTTTAGCAAATAAAGGCGCAGAAGTTATTGACTGCGGCGTACCAGTGCTTAGCATGCATGCACCTTACGAAGTTATTAGTAAGGCAGATCTTTACATGACAATCAAAGGTTACTTCGCATTCATGAACCGTTAATTTAAAAATAGCTTATTACGTAAATAAAAGAGTGTCGATTCCGTTGTTAATTCATGGAAAAGACACTCTTTTTTATAGTACATATTCAATTTGTTATCAGAAATAAAACTTTTAAGAGGCTCACGAACCTCGTGAACTAAAAAGCTTTTTAAAGAGCTTCAGGTTTTGTCTGAGAGGATGAAATTCTTGAAAGTCTCAGATAGTGGTGAAAGAACACGTTTTTTGTGATAGACGAAGTAGAACTTTCTTGAGATATATTCATCATTAATTGGCAAGTATTTAATCAAACCCTCGCTGACTTCCTTCTCGATAGAACGTTTTGAAAGGAAACTGATTCCAAGTCCGAGTTCGACCAATTTTTTAATAGTTTCATTGCTTTCCACTTCTGCAATAATATTTAAAGCTTCAGTATTTATGCCATTTGCAGTTAAATATTGAAGGACAGAGGACCTTGTGCCTGAGCCGTCTTCACGCAGGATGAGTGGCGTTTCAAGGCAGTTAGCCGTGGTAAAGTTTGAAATGTTTGAAAGTGAGCCTTTAGTGGGTGTTATAAGAGTGATGTCATCTCCCATAATTTCAATGTACTCAAGTTGATTAATATCCTTTTTAGCCCCAACAATACCAAAATCAATATCGCCGCTGATGATTTTATCAATGACTTGACGGGTATCATACTTCATAAGGTTGTATTTTACATCTGGGTATTTGGCGTTGAAGCGACAAATGGCATCGGTTAAAAAATATAGTTCTGGAATAGAACTTGAAGAGATTTCAAGAGTGCCTTCGATTTTCCCTTTAAATTCATTTAGAGAAAAGTAGGCATGATCTTTTTTGTTGAGAATACTGATGGCATATTCATAAAGAATATCTCCGGCCCGTGTCAATGTGATGTTCTTATTCGTACGATTAAAAAGAATAGTACCCAGTTCTTTTTCTAAAAGGTGAATATGATTGCTGATGGTCGGTTGTGTTAAGTATAATTTGTCTGCAGATTTTGAAAAGCTTTTTAGCTTTGCAATGGTCACAAAACTTTCTAATTGCTTAAAGTCCAAAATAAATACCTCCTATTATCAATAGGTTTATATTACCACAAAGTTAGGAAATTTAAAAATAATTTGAGATTAAGCCCCGCATAAGGTAAAATTTAATGAAAGTGAGTAAGAGACAAGAAGGAGGCGGCCAGTATGGAAAAACAGAAAATTAAAGCTCTCCTAAAACAACATGAAGGTCCAAAATTAGATTTTAAAGAGAAATTGGATTTGAATACAGAGTCAGGAAAAAAAGAACTGGCAAAGGATGTATTGGCAATTACCAATACGCAAGGTGGTCGTGGTCATATTTTAATTGGTATTCAAGATAAGACCAAGGTGGTTATTGGTGTTGACCCTGAAGATTATTTTGAAGAACGCATTCAGCAAGTTCTTTCTTTAAGATGTGATCCTCCTGTGAGTATACGCGCAGAGGAAATTGATTATGAAGGAAAGAAACTTGTTTTAATAACCATTTTCAGAAGCTATAACAAACCCCATCAAATGCTTCAAACGGGTGCTTTTTATATACGCCGAGGCTCTACGACAGACATCGCAAGGCGAGACGAAATTGCTGGAATGCTGCAATATAATGGCATGCTCAGAAATGAACAGGTTCCGCTTTTTAATCTAAGTAAAGAAGTGCTTAATGAGAGTGCTTTAAAGAGTTACTTGGAAAAAAGGCATTTGTGGGAAGACGCAATTAACTATAATTTACTAGCAGAGCTTGGCATTGTTCACTATGATATAGACAGTGCTGAATTTGTACCAACAATGGGTGGTTTGTTATTGTTTTCAGATGAACCTGAAAAGTATTTGCCTTATTTAAGCATTCAAATTATTGACAGATTAAATGGTCCAGAGGTGCGTCAGCATTTAGATGGAAATATTCATCAGTTGGTTCATGGGCTGAAGAAGTACTTGCTTCAAATTAAGGAACATTATCCTTATGAGACTATTGTTGAAGCGGTTCAGAATGCCATATCACATAGGGATTATTTTGATACGTCTAGAGCGATTGTAATCGTCTTAGCTTGGGGTACGGTTCAGGTAAGTAATCCGGGATCCATTTATGGAAATGAAAGTCTTTCGAATCTTATGATAGAACCAAATCCAGGAAGACGTAACCACTGGCTATACCATCAGTTGCTAATATTTGATGACAGCCGTCAGTTTTCTGGGAGTGGAAAGGGACTTAATTATATACGAAACTCATTTTCAGGAAAAGGCAAAGTCAAGTTTCTCAACATTAGGAAAACAAATACCTTTAAAGTCATTATGCCTGGCTTTAAAGCGTTTAAGGTGGAAGAATAAATGAAGAAAAAGATAATGGTAGTGGATGATGATCCTAATATTGTGGAATTAATTTCAATGTATTTGTTAAAAGAAAACTATGAAGTAGCGCCTTTTACTTCAAGCCAAGAAGCTTTTGATAGCTTTAAACGCGAAGCCCCTTTTTTAGTACTTTTAGATATCATGATGCCCGGTTTAGACGGTTATCAGTTCTTATCGGAGGTTAGAAAATTTAGCAATATACCAGTCATCATGATTACGGCAAAGGGAGAAACTTTTGACAAGGTGCTTGGTTTAGAACTTGGCGCAGATGATTATCTGGTGAAACCCTTTGATACAAAAGAATTATTGGCTCGAATCAAAGCGGTCATTAGACGATATAGCACCGTGACTGAGGATTCAAAAGTAATTGTAATCCCAGATTTAACCATTGATTTAGAAAAATATACAGTAACTTTTATGGGCGTTCAGATGGAATTTCCGCCAAAAGAAATTGAATTGCTTTATTTTTTATGCAACAATCCAAACAAAGTTTTTACAAGAGAGCAGTTGTTAGACAAAATATGGGGTTATGACTATGTTGGAGAATCAAGAACTGTAGATGTTCATATAAAACGGATTCGAGAAAAAATTGAAGGCGATCACAGCTGGGAAATAAAAACAGTTTGGGGTGTCGGGTATAAATTTATTTTATAATGATTGGCACTTAATGATGAGGACGCCTATATGAAAAAAACCATTTATCAAAAGATAACCAGTATTAACGTGATTGTTGTTGTTCTAAGCTATTCGCTGATTATGATTGGCGTGAATATTGCACTCAATAGCATGTTTATTAGTCAAAGGGAAGAAATTCTTTTAGAAAAATCTAAGAACTTTCAGAAAATATTTGACGATGCGCAAACTGTTGGTGCCATAGACTTATCAAGACTTCGTATTGAGATTAGTTCACTTGAAAGTTATCTGGGCGCAAAAGTTATTATTGAAGATCAGCACGGTAAAGCGATTGAAAGCGATAATCAAGTTGGTCAGATATTAGGAGAATCAAATTTGACCAGCAAGGATGTGGCTTCAATCTTTAGCGGAAAAACCGTGAAAATAAGAGGCTATATTAAAAGTATTTCTAAGGATCAAATTATCATTATTGGGACGCCTATCTATTTAAGTGGAGAGCCAACATTTGCCTTGTTTTTGACCTCTTCTATTCCAGAAATCAGAAAAGCGCATACGAGTATCAATGTGATTGTCTTAGGGTCTTTGCTTATTTCGGCAACCTTGGCCTCGTTTATGATTTTTCAGTTTACAAGAACGATGAATCGACAAATCAAAGACATGAATCAGGCTGCCAAATATTTGGCAAAAGGTGATTTTGACAAATTGATAAGGGTAGATCGAGATGATGAGTTGGGCGAACTGATTGATAATTTTAACCACATGGCAAAAGAACTCAAAGCGCTTGAAATCATGAAGCGAAATTTTATATCCAATCTTTCGCACGATTTAAGGTCGCCGCTTCAATCCATCACAGGGTATACAAGAGCTATACTCGATGGCACCATTGAGTACAGCAGGCAAGACCGCTATTTGAATATTGTTCTAGACGAAAGCGAGCGCCTCACCAAACTTGTCAATGATATTCTAGATTTATCCAAAATGCAGAGTGGGCATATTGATATCCATAAACGCGACTTTAATGTCAATCAGTTGCTGATTCATGAACTTGATAAATTTGAAGCACGAATCATTCAAAAAAACATTAGGCTCAATATAGAATTGGAAGAAACCAAAATATTAGCACATGCTGATGAAGATGCAATCAGGCGAGTCGTCTACAATTTGCTAGATAATGCTGTCAAATTTGTTGATGACAATGGTGTGATGGAAATCAAATCGGAAATTAAAGAAGATAAGTTTTTGATTGGCATTAGAAATTCGGGTGCCTGTTTAAGCGAAGAAGATCTGGCTCAAATTTGGACGCGTTTTATGAAATTAGATACTTCTAGAGGGCAGGTCAAATCATCTTCGGGACTTGGACTGGCAATCGTTAAGGAGCTCATTAAAGCGCAAGATGAAAAAATAGAAGCTTATAGCAATGAACAGATTGGTGTTATGTTTATCTTTTCAATTGCGAAACAATATTTTAAAACCTAGACAGAATATCGTCTAGGTTTTTTAAAATTAACAATCTTGTTATAGAGGTTTACAGTTTGTTCATAAGTTCTTAAAACTTATTGGGTATAATATAGACAAACAAAACAATTGATAGTTGAATTCATTTAGGAGGTGTCAAAAATGTTAAAACTCATTCCAAGTTGGAGAGGCTCTAATGATCTTATTAGGAGTGAAGATGTATTTGATCGATTTTTTAACAACTACTTTGACGATTTCTTTAGACCTTGGGAGACTGTAACATTGCAACACAATAATTTCAAGGTAGATATCTTGGAAGACGAAGGGTACTATCTAGTTGAAGCGGATATGCCAGGATTCACAAAAGACGATTTGGAAATAAGTTATGAAAATCACTACTTGACCATCAAAGCGCAAAAAGAGGAATCTATAGAAACACGCAAAGAGCAGTTCGTTCGCAGAGAAAGACAGTGTGGGGTATTTAGCAGAACGTTTTATATGGAATCAATTGACGTGGATTCTATAGACGCTAATTTCAAAGATGGACTTTTGAGCATTAAAATCCCTAAAACAACCGACAATAACCCACAACCGAAAATTCCGATTAAATAAATAGAGCGCTTGTCACATGGGCGTATGAGATATTGACAATAGATATTACAAAGGAGATGAAAGTGAATGAATAAGCATAATGAAACTAATGAAACTAAAGAAATTAATGAAATTAATGAAATTAATGAAAAGGAAATTGATTCTGAAATAGAAGTAGACGCAGAAGTAGAAGTAGAAGTAGAAGAAGTAGAATTTGAAGAATTGCAAGAAGCAGAAGACTTACAAGAAATAGAAGCGGAGCATCAATTACTGGAAAGCATCCCACAAACCCCAAAGAAGAAAAGCAATTGGAGACAAATTACAGCACTTGTGCTCATTGGCTCTACAGCAGGCGGATTTTCGGTTGGAGCTGGTACTGAATTTATGAAAGAACAATTTGGCAGCATGGGCATTTACGGACCAGCCTATGTTCAGTCCAGTGAGAGCATGAATCCTCCCGGTACTAGCGACCAACAACTCACAGGCTATAATAATGGAGACAAAGACATCGTTAACATTGCAGATGCTGTCGGACCAAGTGTTATTGCCATTACTAGCAAAGTTGCTTATCAAGATTATTTCAACAACGTAAGCTATTCAGAAGGTGCTGGCTCTGGGGTTATCTTCAAAAAAGATGCCGAATTCATTTATATTTTGACAAATAATCATGTCATTGATAACGCAGAAGAACTTGTTGTTGAGGTTAAAAAGAATACTTTCGCGAATGCAACCGTTGTAGGAAAAGATAGATCGACCGATGTCGCTATCATTAAAATTGCCATCAAAGATATGGCAGCAGATGTGGCAAAGGCACTTAAGCCAGCAGTCTTTGGCAATTCGGATGCCTTAAGAGTAGGAGAAACTGCAATCGCTATTGGCAATCCGCTCGGCTACAATAACTCAGTTACTGTAGGTGTTATCAGTGCCCTTGACCGAGAGTTAAAAGCACAAAATAGTCTGAAGCTCATTCAAACCGATGCAGCCATTAACCCTGGCAATAGCGGTGGTGCACTAGTGAATGGACAAGGTGAAGTCATTGGCATCAATAGCATAAAAATCTCAAATGAAGAAGTTGAAGGTATTGGATTTGCAATTCCAATCAATGCCATTAAGCCACTGATCGAAGAAATCCTCAGTAAAGGCTATATCTCAAGACCTTACCTCGGCATCATGGGGGCCGATATTTCTAAAGAAGCTTCAGAATTATATGAAATTCCAATAGGGGTAATGGTTAGAAGTGTCGTAGAAGGTTCTGGAGCAGCAAAAGGCGGCGTTAAAGAAGGCGATATTATTTTAAGTGTTAACAACACTCGAATTAATGCAATGACTGATCTCAGTTCTGTTCTTGCAAAACTAAAAATTGGAGAAACTGTAAAAGTAAAAGTTGTTCGGGATCAGAGCAAGAATATTACCCTAAATGTTATTTTACAAGATTCAAATAAATAATTTTAAAATTTATGCAATAAATGCTTGCCATTTTATTTGTGATATGTTATTCTAAGTCTGTTGTCAAATGTGCGAGAGTGGCGGAACGGCAGACGCAGTGGACTCAAAATCCACCGGTAGTGATACTGTGGGGGTTCGAAACCCCCCTCTCGCACCAAACAATATTTTTAAAAACATAATTAATAAGTCAGCCTTTAAATTCGTCAGCAATGCGATTTAAAGGCTTTTTTTATTTTTGTATAAAATTACCATCTATAATAGAGTTGAATTTTTAGAGAATTCCTATATAATTTATAAGGTGAAATCAGTTTTACAAGATAGGAGAAAATCAAATGAAAAAGTTCTATGGATTTCTGTTCGCATTAGCAATTCTAATGGCCTTTAAATGGTCCGTTTATTATAATATGGTTCAAACACCAGGCGGACTAGCTGTGCCTGTGCTGATAACGGTAACTTTCACAATATGGGCGTTCCTCTTTCTAAATAGAAGAATGTCAACAAAAGGGAATGTGCTGTTTTTAGCAATTTACTCCATTTTTTCGATTATTTTCTTGGTGGATGTCATTTATTTCAAACAATTCAATGCGAGAGCCTCTGTAATCTTGCTTCAACAGATGGGTGTCGTT
>JAYVIR010000039.1:0-48368 GCA_043770095.1 Eubacteriales bacterium | reverse complement strand
TTAATTTTCTAATTATTCTTAATATTTACTCTTTTTTTAATATTTTAGTTGTATTTTCTTTTTACTCATGTTAATATTAAAATATAGAAAGATGGATTTAGATGGCACAAGAGTATTTTTATACCATTTTGCATTTGCTTCTTATTCTTTCAATACTAAAACAAGTCACATCTCAGGAGGCAGTTGATATGAAAATCAAAAAAGTTATTATAAAATGTGTAATGTGTAATTCTCCACATAATCTCGTTGAATTTAAAGGCACTTGTATTTGTACTGAGTGTATCAATCACGTAAAATCTGAATCTTAAAATTTATGAGTTAAAAAAGAGTGCCCCTGGACAATTAACATCCTGGAGCACTCTTTTTATTTTACTATTTAATTACTTAATCAACGTATTTCTAATCGTAGCATCAATCACAGTCCCAGGACCGGGAATCTTATTACATAGCCAATTACTGTTTCTAGTGACTTCTTCTAATTCAATCTTTCTTGCAAAATCTAACAAGGAATCTTTTTTCATACGTGAAATTTGGACTCCAACTGTATTTTTTGTCGCTTTCTCAGGTATAAGGTCTGACCCTACGATCATTGTCGTATATTGGTCAGCTCCAGATTTTCTAATCAATACATATTGAGTAGGTTCTAAGATATAGTCAATCATCTTCAACTCTGACTCATTTGAATAAGCTTTAACCAATTTTTTGCGATTTGTTTTTGTTTCATAGCTCTTAAGCGGTACCTTAGCCATTTTGCCGTTTTCAAAGGCAAAGATCAAATATCCTTCATATTCCTTTGTGTTTACTACATAGTTAACGGTTTCATCTGAATCCATTTTGAGGATATTGGCAAGATAGTCGCCTAAATTGCTTGCTTTGTGTTCTTCAATTTCATGTGCTTTAAGCTTATAAACTTGATGTTTATTGGTAAAGAACAAGAGATCGTCCAAATTAGTGCCATCTAATTCTTGGACAATTTGGTCGTCGTCTTTCATTTTATGAACATTTGAGGCTCTCAAGGAGACTAAGGATACTTTTTTAATGTACCCGTGAGCAGTAATGAAGAGTTTAATATTAAAATCTTCTATCTCATGCTTGTCTTCATGGAATTTAACTTTTTCCAAATGCAATATTTCTGTTTGTCTTGGTTTTCCATATTTTTTGGCAATTTCTTTTTGTTCTTTCTTTATAATTTGTTTGATCTCATGCTCTGAGTTGATATATTTGTTTAATTTTACCGCTTCCGCATCTAATTTATTAATCTCTGAAATTCGATTAATGAGATAATCTTTATTTAGGTTTCTCAGTTTAATTTCCGCCACATACTCGGATTGAATTTCATCGATTTGAAAAGCCTTCATGAGGTTTGGTATAACGTCAGCGTCTTTATCTGTGTCTTTTACAATTTTGATAGCGTAATCTATGTCTAGGAGTACCTTGCGAAGTCCATTTAATAAGTGTAATTTTTTAGAAATGGTATCTAAATCATATTGCATTGATCGCTTTAGACATTCAATTCTAAATGCCAACCATTCTCTGATAAGTCCTTGTACACCTAATACCTGAGGTTTTCCATTAATCAATACATTAAAGTTGCAGCTAAACGAATCCTCTAATGGGGTAAATCTATATAACTTTGTCATCAATGCTTCTGCATCGACGCCTCGTTTCAAATCTATTGCGATTTTAAGGCCACCCAGATCTGTTTCATCGCGTATGTCGTTAATTTCTTTGATTTTTCCCGATTTAACCAATTCGATAATTTTTTCGATAATCGCCTCAACGGTTGTTGTATAGGGTATCTCTGTCACTTCAAGACAATTGTTTTTTGTGTCAATTCGATACTTGGCACGTATTTTAAAACTCCCTGTCCCTGATGAGTAAATTTCTTTTAGGATAACTTCGTCGTAAATTAAATAGCCACCTGTTGGAAAGTCTGGTCCTGTAAGCACTTCACTTAAATTAACCTCTGGATCGTCTATATATTTTGAAACGGCACTGCAGATTTCTGCAAGATTAAAAGAACATATATTGCTGGCCATACCTACTGCAATTCCACGATTGGCACTTGTGAGTACGTTCGGAAATCTGGTAGGAAGAAGTACTGGTTCCTTCATGCGCCCATCATAGTTGTCTACAAAATCTACAGTGTTTTTATCAATGTCTTTAAAAACTTCTTCACAAAGTGAATCTAGTTTAACTTCTGTATATCTAGATGCCGCATATCTCATATCCCTTGAACTGACTTTACCAAAGTTACCTTTTGAGTCGATGTATGGGTGTAGGAGAGCATCGTGCCCTCTAGTCAATCTAACTAGAGTGGCGTAAATGGCCTGATCTCCATGTGGATTCAGTTGCATGGTTTGACCAACGACATTTGCCGATTTAGTCTTTTGACCGTTTAGAAGTTTCATTTTATACATGGTGTATAAAAGTTTTCTATGTGACGGTTTAAATCCATCTATTTCGGGAATGGCTCTTGATACGATAACAGACATCGCATAGGGCATATAGTTTTTCTCTAGAGTCTCAGTGATTCTTTGTTTGATTACGTTCATATGCCACCTCTTAACTTAAATCTAGTAATGCTAAATATGCGTCGCCGTATTTTTCTATAAAGGCTTTTCTACCATCCAGATCATCTCCAAGTAGTGTTTCAAACATGGTCTCTGTTTTGTGGAAATCTTCAGGTTCAATTTCAATGAGTCTTCGGGACTCTGGGCACATGGTTGTCTTCCACATCATCTCCGGGTCATTCTCACCAAGTCCTTTTGAGCGCTGGATGCTATAATTGCCTTTAAGTTTCTTCGTAATGCTGACTTTTTCCTGTTCATTGTACGCAAAAAAAGTTTCGTTTTTCATATTGATTTCAAAAAGAGGCGTTTCTGCGATATATACTTTACCTTCTTTAATAAGCGTTGGGGCTAAGGCATACAGCATTGACAAGATTAACGTCCTAATTTGATAGCCATCGACATCTGCATCTGTACAAATAATTATTTTGCCATAATTTAAAAGATCAATATTGAAAGTATCAAATTCTTTTGAATGCTTATTGCGTATTTCTACACCACAACCGAGTACTTTTAGCAAATCAACAATGATTTCACTTTTAAAAATTTTATCGTAATCTGCTTTAAGACAGTTGAGTATTTTACCTCTTACTGGCATTAATGCTTGGAATTCTGAATTACGAGCCTGTTTACAGGCACCAAGTGCCGAGTCGCCTTCCACAATGTAGATTTCTCTTCTACTAATCTCTTTGGTTCTGCAATCGACAAACTTCTTCACTTTGCTGCCAATGTCGTTTTTGCTGCTCAACGTTTTTTTAAGATTCAACCTTGTTATTTCAGCCTTTTCACGGCTTCGCTTATTGATCAAAATCTGATCTGCAATACGTTCTGCTTCTTCCATATTCTCAATAAAGTAGATTTCAAGATTCTTACGAATAAAATCGGTTATGAATTCTTGAATGAATTTATTGGTAATGGCTTTCTTGGTTTGGTTTTCATAGCTCGTCATGGTAGAAAAACTATTGCTGACGAGTACCAAACTGTCTTGAACATCTACAAAAGTAATCTTCTTTTCGAGTTTCGTGTATTTGTTCAGCTTTTTGATGAGTTTATCAATTTCATTCGTAAAAGCCAATTTGACTGCTTTTTCAGGAGAACCGCCATGCTCAAGGAAACTAGAGTTATGGTAGTATTCTAATAAATTCACTTCATTATTAAAACAAAAAGCAAGTTCTGCTTTTACCTTATACTCCTGTTTGTCTTCACGATCTCTTCCGCTGCCTTCTTCTGAGAAAGTTCTAATTTTACTTAGAGATGTATCACCAGTGGTTTCTTCAATATAGTCAATAATGCCGTTTTCATATATAAATTCAAAGGTAACTTCAGAAGCCTCATCTATGAGTGTAAATCGAAGCCCTTTATTCACAATGGCTTGTCGCTTCAAGGTTTCTTGAAAAAATTCAAGTGGAATGTGGATATCTGTAAAAACAGCTAAGTCTGG
This sequence comes from Eubacteriales bacterium, assembly GCA_043770095.1. GTDB lineage: Bacteria > Bacillota > Clostridia > Peptostreptococcales > Acidaminobacteraceae > JBGSUZ01. The sequence continues at coordinate 44,357 of JAYVIR010000039.1, read as the reverse complement.
TCTCCATTTTTGAACTGTACCCGTTTGCTTTTGATTTGTCTTTTGTTTAATTAAGCCGCCAACATTCTCCCCTTTTTCAAAGTGTAAATCATGTTGAATTCCATCTCTATACACGGTCACATCCATAAATTCCGAACTGTACTGCGTTGCACAGGCGCCTAATCCGTTAAGGCCTAGTGAATACTCATAACTTTCACCTGTGACATTTTTATATTTACCACCAGCGTATAATTCACAAAAAACCAGTTCCCAATTATAACGTTCTTCGTTCGAATTGTAATCCAGTGGTATACCACGGCCAAAATCCTTTACGGTTATTGCGTCATCGGCGTGTCTGATGACTACAATTTCGGTTCCATGGCCTTCTCTGGCTTCGTCTATTGAATTAGACAAGATTTCAAAGAACGAATGCTTGCAGCCTTCAATGCCATCTGATCCAAATATGACAGCCGGTCTTTTTCTAACGCGATCTGCACCCTTTAATGAGGAGATGCTTTCATTATCGTATTGCTTTTTTCCTTTTACCACAAATGCACCTCATTTACCAATATTCTTAAGCTAGGATAGCCTTTTATAGACAATCTTATACTATTATAGTACAAACAGATGTTCTAAGCAAATAATGAAATTTATAATGGTTTTTTTAAATTTCTACTTGATAACTTGTGAAACCTTTGTTATAATCATCAAAATGCATCACATAGAAACACACTTGTCTTTGCCTCGCGGACAATTCTTCGTCAAAAGTTCACTGTATTTAACAGACAAACACTCAGTCAACAATTGCTATTATCCAAAATTTTCTCATTGAGGTGATGATATGAACAAAAGTCGTTTCATTGTAGTCAGTAAAGATATCGCCCCTGAAGTTTTCATGAAAGTACTTGAAGCCAAAGAAGGTATTGATAATGGCGGATACGATGGGGTTAGCTCTGCTACAAAAGGTGTTGGTATCAGTAGGAGCACTTATTATAAATATGTAGATCATATTTTTCCACTTGCCGAAGGGGCACTAGGCAAAAAAATTACTATTTCGTTATTGCTTTCACACGAATCAGGTGTTCTTAGTGGTTTGCTTCAAATTATTGCCGATAAAAATTGCAACGTTCTGACCATCAGTCAAGATCCACCTATAAACGGAAATGCAAATGCGTCCTTGACCTTTGATATTTCAGAATTGAACACTACTTTTGAAGAGATGACAGATGCGCTTAAAACAGCAAAAGGTGTCAAAAAATTGGCTATTATCGCCATTGAATAGGAGGCATTATCAATGAACGTCAAAATAGCTTTACTGGGTTGTGGCACAGTTGGGAGCGGCGTTTTAGAGCTCTTAACGCTTCAGAAAGAACCCCTTCAAACATCAATGGATTTACATTTTTCTATTGATAATATCTTGGTTAGAGATAAAGCACATTATAAAGGTGCACCCTTTGAAAAGCTTCTAACCACTGACTTTGATGAACTCTTAAATGGAAAACCGGATCTTCTTATTGAGTTGATTGGCGGCATTGAGCCTGCCAGAACCTATATTTTGAAAGCAATCGAACAAGGCTGTCATATCATCACTGCCAATAAGGATCTTCTTGCCGAACATGGTTACGAAATATTCAAAAAAGCCAATGAACATCACGTTTCAATCGGTTTTGAAGCCAGTGTTGGTGGCGGCATACCGATAATAAAACCGCTCAAGGATTCTCTTAGGAATGGGGGTATTCATCGGATTGAGGGGATTGTAAATGGTACTTGCAATTACATTTTGACACGAATGACTGAATCGGATAAGACTTACCAAGAGTCACTCTCAGAAGCGATGGCTAGCGGTTTTGCCGAAAGCAACCCACATTCAGACGTTTCCGGTCTTGATAGCGCCAGAAAGCTTTGCATTCTATCTACACTTGCTTTTAGTAAGCGCATTACGCCAAAACTAATCTATACCGAGGGAATCGAACAGATTGATTACGATAACATCCAACTTGCTAAATCTAACGGTTTAAAAATTAAATTGGTGGCACTTGCCATTCACTTCGATCAAAAGATTTACAATGCGGTGAGGCCCTGCGTGATTGGTCCAAATCATCCATTCTACAGCATCGATCATGAGTACAACGGCATTCGCCTTTACGGGCATTCATTTGGAAAAATTCAACTTTCGGGAAAAGGTGCAGGGAAGATGCCTACTGCGAGCGCTGTTTTTGGAGATTTCCTTGATTATTGCCACGGAAAAGCGGATAAAGTTCTGAGTTACTCTGGCGACAAGGACTTTTCTTCCCTTCAAATTAACCCTGAAGCGACTCGGTGGATTCTTCAAATAACCAAAACGCCTTCTGCTGATGAACTGGGACGCATTCTTCAAACTTTTTCAGATCACAAATTGAGCATTCATCAAAATCCTATTTCTAATGGGATTCATTTAGAAATAGAAGATTTCTTAGAGAGCGACCTCATCGAACGTCTGTCGTTGCTACGTGAATGGTGTCCTCAAATTAATGTTTTGCCTATGCTTTACTTAAATTAAACCTATTAAAAGGATGGTGCGTGTTATGTATAAAGGATTAATAGAAAAATATAGAGAGTATTTGCCAATTGAATCAAACGAAGTTATCATCAGTCTTTGCGAGGGACAAACGAAATTAATTCGCGCATCAAACCTTGAAATAATGTTGCCCGGGCTTGAAATATATCTAAAATTTGACGGACTTAATCCGACTGGTTCTTTTAAAGACCGCGGAATGACAATGGCTGTCACTAAAGCCTTTAATTCAAGTAGCAAAGCCGTTATTTGTGCCTCTACTGGAAATACGTCAGCTTCAATGGCTGCATATGCTGCAAAAGCAGGCATGAAATCTTTTATGCTCATTCCAGACGGGAAAATTGCGATGGGAAAACTGGCTCAAGCGGTTGCTTACGGCGCTGAAATCGTACCCATTTCAGGAAATTTTGATGAGGCTTTAGAAATGGTTCAAGCTTTTAGCAAAGAACACCCTGTCACAATGGTCAATTCTATTAATCCATTTCGTATTGAAGGTCAAAAAACCGCCGCATTTGAAGTGTGCGATGACCTTCTTGATGCACCTGATTACTTAATGATTCCAGTTGGCAATGCAGGCAATATTACGGCTTATTGGAAAGGTTTTAAAGAATATTATTCACTTAATAAAACAACTCAGTGCCCTTCTTTATTCGGTTTCCAAGCTGAAGGTTCTGCACCTCTAGTAAATGGCATGAAAATTGATCACCCGGAAACCATTGCTACTGCTATTCGAATTGGAAATCCGGCTAGTTGGACTGCCGCTGAAACCGCTCTTACTGAGTCTAAAGGCAAAATTCAAGCCATTAGCGATGCGCTTATTTTGAAATACCAAAGACTACTGGCATCGACTGAAGGTATTTTTGCTGAACCCGCTTCTTGTATTTCTGTCGCTGGTTTATTCCACGCTTACGAAAACAAGCAGTTATTGCCGAATAGCCGTGTGGTCTGTGTTTTGACTGGAAATGGCTTAAAGGATACCGATATCATCTTAAGCAAAGATTTTGTGCTTCCAACCGTCAAAACAAGTTTCTCAGAGGTTAAAGCACAGCTGTTAGGAGGCATTATGCGATGATTCATATAAAAGTTCCTGCAACTAGTGCCAATTTAGGCCCAGGTTTTGATACTTTGGGATTAGCGCTTAATTTATACCACGAAATTTCAGTTGAACAAAGTGAGTCACTTCAGTCCTCTGTTCACTGGAATCATTCTGAGCAAGCCCTCTCAGACGATGAAAACTTTGTTATCCATGGCATGAACGCGGTGTTTAAGCATTACAGCGCCACTGCCATTCCTTTTAATTTGAAGATGATTCATTGTGACATACCCGCTTCTCGAGGGCTTGGCAGTAGTGCAGCTGCTTATGTCTCTGGAATTGTTGCCGGTCTTTACCTATTAGATCAGCCTATAGAGAAAAAACTCATTTTAAAGATGGCTTCTGACCTAGAAGGCCACCCAGACAATGTAGCCCCTGCTATTTATGGTGGTTTGATGGCCTCATGCATGACTGATCAAGACATTCTCTGCCAAACCATTGATTTAAAAACGCCCCTTAGTTTTATTGCACTTATTCCTGACTATAAACTTAGCACCTCTGAAGCTAGAGCAATTCTTCCCGAATCATACTCTAAAAAAGAAGTCGTTTTTAGCCTCTCACGATTGTCTATTCTTCTATGTGCTCTGCAAAATGGGCACTACGAATTGTTGCATCATGCGACTCAGGACTTATTGCACCAGCCACATCGGTTAAGTTTAATGCCTGATTCTGAAAAACTTATTCATTTAAGCCAAAACGAACTGGTCTACGGCGGCTTTGTAAGCGGCGCTGGTTCAACTTTTATGCTGATGTGTAACTCAGAGCACGTTGATCAAGTCATTTCACTGGCTTCTAAATCTTTATCGATTGGCTTGGCAAAGTGGTCAATCAAATCGCTCCATTTAGAATCTGAAGGTACACTTTGGGAGGTGTCATAAATGGCTTTATTGGTTCAAAAGTTTGGTGGCAGCTCGCTCGCAACTCCAGAGAGGATTCAGCATGTTGCAACTCGCATCAAAAAAACAGTTTCTGAGGGCAACAGCCTCGTAGTGGTCGTTTCTGCTATGGGTGATACCACAGATGGTCTGATTTCACTCGCTAAAACATTAAGTGCCAACCCCTCTTCAAGAGAGATGGATATGCTTCTTTCCACAGGAGAACAAATTTCCATTTCACTATTATCCATTGCCCTTCATGAAATTGGCGTCTCAGCGCTATCTATGACAGGTGGCATGAGCGGTATTGAAACTTCACTTCATCATCGAAAAGCAAAGATTACCAATATTGATACCAACCGATTAAAAACAGCTCTGGGTAATTATCAAGTGGTCATTGTGGCGGGTTTCCAAGGTATGACACCTGCAGGCGAGATTACGACCCTAGGTCGGGGGGGCTCTGACACAACAGCTGTTGCTATCGCCGCTGCCATTGACGCAAGCTGCTGTGAAATCTATACGGATGTTTCGGGCGTTTATTCATCGGATCCACGTTTAGTGCCCTTAGCCCAGCAACTTCCCATGATTGACTATGATGAAATGCTTGAAATGGCTAAATTAGGAGCAGGTGTCCTACATCCACGCTCGGTCGAAATCGGTCGAAAATATAAAATACCTATTGTCGTGCGCTCAACTTTTGACGAGCAGAGCGGTACTGTTGTTAAGGAGGTCAATCTTATGGAACGAGTTGAGGTGCGCGGCGTTGCACTTGATGATCAAATTGCACGTATTTCTGTCACTGCTGTACCAGATGAACCTGGCATCGCCTTCGCGCTTTTTAGCGCCCTTGCTTTAAAATCAGTGTCTGTGGATATGATCATACAAAATCTTAATCACGATGAACATAATGATATTTCGTTTACCATCGCTAAGGATGATTTGCAAGATGCCTTAGACGTTTGTCAGGAATTTTGTGTCTCTCACGCACCAAATGCGCAAATTCTTCACAATGAAAACACAGCCAAACTTTCAATTATTGGCGCAGGCATATGCGGTCATACAGAAGTCGCTTCAAAACTTTTCAAAACATTGTATGATGCTAAGGTTAATATAGAAATGATCAGCACTTCTGAAATTCGTATTTCCTGCTTGATTAGTAGCGATGTGGCTAATGAAGTTGCGAAAAAAGTTCATACTGCATTTGATCTTGATGGTGCAATGCTTTAGGAAATTACAATTTTAAAGGTGCCATTTGTCTGTTAAGAATAAAAAATAGCCCAAGTCATGAGTCTTTCTCATCGCTTGGGCTATTTCTATAAATGATACTCTATTATATTTTTTAGAACGATACACGTTTCCCATTAATCATAAAGATTGAGTGCTCACAAACATTCGTCACATGATCTGCAATTCTTTCGAGGAATCTTCCTATAAATAGAAGAGAAATAATTTGATCCATATGGGTTTTATCTTCATGGATATAATTCAAAAGCTCTTTGTAGATGGTAATGTAAAGTTCATCCACTTCGTCATCTCTTTGAGCAGTCAATGTCGCTAAGGCAACGTCTTTTCTTACATAACTATCTAAACTTGAATTGACCATTTCTTGAACGATGTTCGCCATTTTAGGAAGGTCTAGAAGTGGTTTAAAATGTGCTTCACTTCCAATTGAAACAACTATCTCTGCAATATTCACGCAGTGATCGCCAATACGTTCTAAGTCTGTAATAATTTTCATAACTGCACTCAGTTTTCTTAAATCACCTGCAAGGGGATTTTGAAGGGCAATCGTATTCAGACACTTATTTTCTATGGTTCTTTCAAGATCATCAATTTTTACATCTGTTTGTATGACCTTTTCTGCTAAAGTCAAGTTATGAGTTGTAAGCGCTATGATGGCCTGATTTAATTGTTCTTCAACCAACGTGCCCATTTCTAATAACAATTCATCTATTTCTGCGAGTTTCAATTCCAGTTTAGGTCTCATAAAAGCCTCCTATTAGCCAAATCTTCCCGTAATGTAGTCTTCTGTTTTCTTATTAATTGGCGTTGAGAACAGCTTTGTCGTTTTTTCATACTCTACCAAGTCACCCATTAAGAAAAATCCAGTTTGATCTGAAATTCTGCCCGCTTGTTGCATTGAATGCGTGACAATGACAATAGAATACTTCTTTTTAAGTTCTAATGCAAGCTCTTCTATTTTCATGGTCGCGATTGGATCAAGCGCAGAAGTTGGCTCATCCATCAAAAGGATTTCTGGTTCAACGGCTAAGGCTCTTGCAATACAAAGTCTTTGCTGCTGTCCACCCGAAAGTCCCATGGCACTTTTCTTAAGACGATCTTTAACTTCATCCCAAAGTGCTGAGGCTTTTAAGCTTTCTTCAACAATCATGTCGAGTTCTGCTTTTTTAGAAACACCGTAAAGACGAGGTCCATATGCGATGTTTTCATAGATGTTCATTGGAAATGGATTTGGTTTTTGGAAAACCATACCAACTTTTCTGCGAAGGTCGTTGACATCGATGTCACCATAAATATCAATGCCGTCTATTAGCACAGTACCTTCGACTTTTACCCCAGGAACAAGGTCATTCATACGGTTAAGCGTCTTCAAAAATGTTGATTTTCCGCAACCAGATGGTCCGATTAAAGCTGTAATTTTATTTTTATAAATATCCATATTGATCTTTTTCAAGGCTTGTACTTCTGAATAATACAAGTCAAGATCTTTGACGGAAATGACTGTTTCTTTCATTATTAACCTCCTGAGATTAATCGTATTTTTGCTGATACTTATTTCTAAGCACAATTGCCATCGCGTTAAAGAATAACATTATGACCATTAATACGATAATGCCTGATGCCGCGAGCTGATGGAATTCTGCTTGAGGGCGAGAAGTCCAATTGTAAATTTGTATTGGCAGTACTGTAAATGAATCCATAAGTGATTTAGGCAGAAATGCTACAAAACCAGCTGCTCCGACCATAATGAGTGGTGCCGCTTCGCCAACAGCTCTTGAAAGTGCCAATATCGAACCTGTCATAATACCAGGCAAGGCTGCTGGAACAACTACTTTTATAGTTGTTTGCCACTTACTTGCCCCTAGAGCCAAAGAGCCTTGTCTAAGTTCTTTCGGAACGCTCTTAAGCGCTTCTTGAGTAGAGATAATGATAACTGGCAAGATTAGAAGTGCTAACGTTAAAGATCCTGCAAGTATACTTCTGCCAAGGCCCATGTATTGAACAAATAAACCAAGACCGAGCATGCCATATACGATAGAAGGTATTCCCGCTAAATTGGCTATATTAACTTGAATCAAACGATTGTACCATTTTTCTTTTGTAGCATATTCTTCAATATAAATGGCTGTGCCAATTCCTATAGGGATTGCTGCGGTAGCAGTCACAATCATCGTAATAATCGTACCCACTAAAGCTGAATAAATGCCAGCTTTCTTTGCAAATCTAGAGGGCATACTGAATAAGAAATCTAGGTCTAGATATTTCAACCCATCTGCAAAGACCTGTTTCATTAAGATAAATAACATCACAATTCCGAATAACGTTGCCGCTATTAATATACCGTGAAAAACTCTGTCAATCATCATACGTTTGAATTTGACACGCTGACTGTGCGCTTCAATTCTTCCAATTTTCACAATGTCATTTTCCATTATTGGTATACCTCCTGGAATTTCTTAACGATGAATCTAGATACAATGTTCATCACTAAAGTCATTAAGAATAAGAGTGCACCAACAGCGAAAATTGTTCTAAACTCGGTTGTGCCTTGCTGAATATCGCCAAGGCTCAAATTAACCATAAAGCCTGTCATTGTTTGAATACTCTGTAGAGGATTTAATGCTAAAACAGGATTTTGTCCCGCAGCAATGGATACGATCATCGTCTCTCCAATTGCTCTAGAGATTGCAAGTACAAATGCAGAAGCGATACTTGAAATGGTTGCCGGAATGATGACCTTTGTCGCCACTTCAAATTTTGTAGCGCCAAGTGCATAGGCACCTTTTCTTATTGAGTCTGGTACTGCCATCATCGCATCTTCGCTAAGAGAAGCCACCATTGGAATGGTCATAATGCCCACTGCAATACTTGCGCTCGCCGCGTTGAATACTTCTGTTCCTGGTAATATACTTTGTAGAAAAGGTGTAATGGTTGTTAGTGCAAAGAAGCCATACACAATCGAAGGGACACCCGCTAAAAGTTCAAGCATCGGCTTAACAATTTTTCGAACGGTTGGGTTTGCATATTCACTAAGATAAATTGCACTTCCAAGCCCTATTGGAAGAGAAAGAAGACTTGAACCAACCGCTATCATTAATGTCCCTGTAACAAGCGGCAAAATACCGAAATGTTTTGGCACTAAAGTTGGCGTCCATTTTGTACTTGTAAAAAACTCAACAATTGAAACTTCTCTAAAGAATTGGAATGTTTGTGAAAACAAAATAAACACAATTAAAACCGTTATCGCCACAGTCATTACTGCAACCATTAATAAGCCTTTTTCAATGATCTTCTCTATCAATTTTCTTCTCTTTTTCATTTTACCCACCTTCATTCAAAAGTCTTCATTTAACAATGAAGACTTTTATATCTAACAAATTATTGAAGCTTCTCAAGATCCTTTGTATATAATTCTTCTGGCAATGAAATGTAACCAACAGCCGGTGCCATTTCACTTGCAGCTTCGATATAGAATTTTACAAATGCTTTCACTTCAGGTTTTTCAAGTGATGCGTTGTTTACATAAAGATAAAGTGCTCTCGAAAGTGGTGCGTACGTACCATCTTTAATCGTATCAAAAGTGGGTTCAATTGGTCCATTTCCGTTATCTATTTTTACTAATTTAAGTTTGTCTTTGTTTTCTTCATAATATGCAAATCCAAAGAATCCAATCGAATTCTTATCCCCTGCAATACCTTGTACAAGAATATTGTCGTCTTCTGATGCAGTAAAGTCTTGTCTGATCGCACCACTTTCTCCGTTAATTGTTTCAGTGAAGTAATCGAATGTGCCTGAATCAGTTCCTGGTGCATATAACTTAATGGTTTCTGCTGGCCACTCTGGTCTCACATCTTTCCATGTTTTAACGGCGCTGTTTGGCTCCCATATTTTTTTAAGTTCAGCAACGGTAAGCGATGTGACCCAATCATTTTTTGGGTTTACAAGAATTGATAAACCATCATAAGCAATTTCAAATTCAGTATATTCTACGCCAGCCGCTTTAGCTTCTGCCGCTTCTTTGTCTTTAATTTTTCTAGACGCATCATTAATATCTATCTCTTTGGCAATAAATTTCTTAAAGCCCCCACCCGTACCAGAAACACCAACCGGAACTCTTACATCAGGATTTTCGATTAAAAATTCTTCTGCAACTGCTTCGGTGATTGGATACACGGTTGATGATCCGTCAATGTGAACTTCCCCAGTTAATCCTTCTGCAGTTGTTCCGGCAGCTTCCTTTGATGTTCCAGAACCACATGCCGTTAATGCTAATAAACTTAAACCTAGGATAGCCGATAGACCAATTTTTTTAAGTGCGCTTAATTTCATTTTATTACTCCTTTCAAATTTTACACGTCTCGTTGGATTTCATATTTATTTAATGCTTAGTAATCATCTTGTTTGTAGTTTCATCATAGCAAACTATTAATGTTAATTTGTTGTGAAAATGTTGAGTTTACGTTAACTCGATGTTAAGTCATTCTAAGCACTTTTAAATCAGCGTATTGCACTACCAAATCACTTGACCAATTAACATTAGAACGCAAAAAAGCACTTTGAATTAACAAAGTGCTTTTTTAGATTAGGCATTGTAAGGCATTTTTATGATAAACTCAGTCCCTTTATCCAGTTGTGAATAGACATCTATTTCTCCATCAAAAGATAATACAATATGCTTTACAATGGCCAGTCCAAGACCAGTTCCGCCTACATCGCGCGATCTGGCTTTATCCACTCGATAAAAACGTTCAAACAGTCGGGCTATGTGTTCTTCTGCAATGCCGATTCCATTATCCTTAATACAAATAATAATATACTTTTCATTATACCCTAGAGAGATATTAACCATTGCACCTTCTTGGGAGTACTTGATGCTGTTGTCAATTAAATTAATCATCATCTGCTTAAGCCAGTTCGGATTGCCTAAGAGATTAGGCAAATTTTCCTCTGTTGAATATTCAATTTGAATATTCTTCTTACTCGCTGCATCATTAAGCATAATAATGACTTCTTCTGTGACTTTATTAATGGAAATTTTATCTTTAAAGCCATTATCATTTCGACGTTCAATATCTGATAGAACAAGAAGATCGTTGATTAAGAAGCTTAAACGCATGGTTTCTTCTTCTATAATGCCAAGGAAGCGGTCTCTCACAACAGGATTTTCTACTGCACCATTTCTAAGAGTCTCTACGAATCCTTTAATAGAAGTCAGTGGCGTTTTTAACTCATGGGAAACATTTGCGACAAAGTCTTTGCGCATATTTTCCAATCGTCTGATCTCAGTCACATCTTGAAAGACCATTACAACGCCTATATTCTCAGGATTTGAGGTGAAATCTAAAATTGGATTGGCGTAGACATGATAGATGTGCTGCGTTCGATCGTATATTTCAATTTCTGTTTTAATATGTTCTCTTGCTCTTAATAAATCTTTAACTTGATCCAATATGGCACTATTTCTAAACACTTCAAGAACGTATCTGCCTTGAGCCTCACCTTCACTGATGCCAAATATTTTTTCAGCTTCACGGTTCATAAACATAACACGCATTTCTCGATCCACAGCGATTACAACACTAACCAAACTGGTTAAAATAGCATTCATTTTACTATTTTGAGCATTGATTTCTTTCATATTTTTTGTAAGTTCTTCAGTCATATAATTGAATGTTCTCGCCAGATCTCCAAGCTCATCATTATTGGTAATCAAAACTTTTTCATTATATTGCCCTTGCGCCACTTTACTAGCAATGGTTTTGAGGTCTTTTATAGGTAAAAGAATCGAACTTAGCAGTCTATAACCAATAATCATAGAAAAGGCAATACCGATAAAAGCCGCAATGAAGATATTATAGATGAGTTGTATATTGTACTTTTCAATTTCTTTTAAGGGCACTGCCAAACGAATCACGCGGGCTTCCTCGCCAACTTTATTAATAGGTAGCGCCATGTAGAACATATCAATTTTTTTAGTTTTAGAATATCGTTTTGAAATGCCCGTTTCACCACGAAGCGCTCTTACAACCTCTTCACGGTCTAAATGATTGTCCATCGTTTCTGCAACAGATTCAGAATCATAAAGTACTTTTCCAGATCCGTTAATCAGCGTAATTCTCATTTTTAAATCTTTGGACATTTCAGTTAATGTATCTTTTAACCCTACACTGTGTTGGCTCTCTTTAATGAGGTAATAATCTCTAATAAAAATGCCATTGTCTCTCAAATTTTTTTCAACACCTTGCAAATAACTCTGCTTGATTAAACTATGAGATAAAAATCCCGTTAACGCCATACATAATATGATGACAAATGTGAATAAACTGTAGAGTTTTTTTTGCATTTTGACCTACCTTACTTTATAGCCTACGCCACGCACAGTTTCAATAAGATTCCCATTATTTTCATCGTCAATTTTTGCTCTTAAATGCCGAATGTGCACATCAACAGTTCTCGTTTCTCCAAAGTAGTCATAGCCCCAGATTTCATCTAAAAGTAAATTCCTTGTAAGAACCTTACCTCTATTCTCAGAAAGCATTTTAAATAATTGAAACTCTTTAAGGGTTAGTAAGTACTTTTCGTCTGCACGTCTTACCTCATGTTTATCAAGGTCGATTTCAATGTCTTCGATTCTAATAATACCTGAGTTTTGAGTGGTGACAGTGACTTTAGTTCTTCTTAGCACTGTTTTAATACGCGCTTGAAGTTCTCTTACGCTAAAAGGCTTTGTAATATAATCGTCTGCCCCAATTTCAAGGCCAATAATTTTATCTGTCTCGCTGCTTTTTGCAGTAAGCATAATTATAGAAATATCTTCAGTATCTTTATTATTCCTAATCTTGTTGCATACAGCTATGCCATCCATTTTAGGCAACATCAAATCCAAAATAACCAGATCAGGTTTATGTTCAAACACAGCCTTAAGACCAGCTTCTCCATCATACGCGGCGAAAACTTGATACCCAGATGCTTCTAGATTATATTTGATTAGTTCTGATATATGTGCCTCATCTTCAACAATTAATATTTTCGCGCTTGACATACATTGCCTCCTCATAATTTCAACTAAGAAATATTCATAAGTTAAGTATAAGCGGTTATTGTTAAATGCGTGTTAAGGTAAGCAATTTATTTACATCTATTTCTTAACAATTTGATCTAAGTCTCTATTTAGCAATGCTTAGATCAAATTGTTAAAATTAGGTTAAGGTTAATATTAACCTAATTAATATTCAGTTCTATCACTTATGCTTAGATAATTCTTCAAATATTCTAGGAATCACTTGTTTTTTTCGAGAAACTACATTTGCTATGAAGCTTCCTTGAGTCACTTCCTCTTCAAATACAGACGTCATAAGATTGCCAATTTCAGATCGGTACATAATGTAGGAACCATTCTTCATCAAATCTGTCACTAAAAATAAAGTGACGGTATAATGATTGGCCTCATGTGTATGATTGAGCACTTCGAGTATCTCGCTTTTTCGAGCTTCAACCGCTTCTAAATTTAGTGTAAATACTTGAGAAACGCCAATTTTACGATTGTCGCTTTCAAAATCTTTAAAGTCTTTAAAGAAAATTTCCGCAGCACTTTGTCCTTCTAGTGACGTTCCAGCTTTAAACATTTGCATGACATATTCGTCTAAGTCTAATTGCAGTATTTGATTCAAATTTTCAACAGCTTTGCGATCAGTTAGCGTTGTTGTAGGTGACTTAAAATACAATGTATCTGAGAGAATTCCAGAAATTAAAAGACCTGCCGTGGAACGATCTAACTCAACATCCGATTGTCTGAATAAATTATAAACAATCGTCGCAGTACTGCCTACAGGAATATTGGTAAAAGTAATCGGCTGGTTTGTAGAGATGTCTCCTAATTTGTGATGATCTACAATCTCAATAATTTGAGCTTCTTTAAGACCATCAACGCTTTGGCCATATTCATTATGATCAACTAAAATAACTTTTTTTCGTTTTGGTTTTAAGATATGACGTCTTCCTAAAAAACCTAAATAAGTTCCATTCTTATCAACAACAGGATAATTTGAGTGTGCAGATGTGGCAATTTCTTCTGCAACTTCATCTAAATAATCCCGATTGCTGAATTTAATTAATTTGTCTTTTTTCATAATTTGGGTAATGAAATTACATTGGTTGATTAACTTGCTGACTGTATAAGTGTCTAGAGTGGTCGAAATTATGGTTACACCTTTCTGAACGCCCATTTCAAGCAGTTCATTGGTCAAATCCGTACCACCAGTTAATATAATCAAGTTCACTTGACAATCAATTGCATATTCAATCACATCATATCGATCACCTACCAAAACAATTGAATTGGGTGTGAATACATTCCGCTCTTTAAGAGTCTCATTGTAATAGGCCGCAATGACGATGTCACCTTCTATTAATTGATTCGCTTCTACTAGAACATTACCTTTAATGGCAAAAGCAATATTGCTAATACTTGTCTTTAAATGATAAAAATCACCATTAATAAGTCCCATTGCAATATTTTTCATGGTTACTAATCCAAGAAGACGACCTTCATCGTCTGAGACAGCCATAATTTTTGATCGAAACTCAGTCATCGTTTGATATGCTTTTAGAATTGAGTCCTCTAATTTCAAAGTCACCATTTTATCAAAATTCAAATCTGAAACCTGAGGATTTACTTCTTCGAGCAACTTTGGTGAGTCTACTTCAAAATAGTCGAGTACAAATTGTGCTTCTCTATTAACCTTTCCAAGCACGTATGGTCTTGTTTCAATGCCCAATTGATTTTTTAATCGTGAAAGGCCGATAGCCGATACTGTAGAATCCGTATCAGGATTCTTATGTCCAAAAACATAAATCATGATGCTCACCTCTCCTTATTGAGTGCTTTATTACTATATAATTAATCGATTATACCTCAATTGTACCCACTTGCCTATACCGATACAACGTTCAAATTCTTTAATTTTTATTCCTGTTGACTATGATGAGTGTTATAATGATATGAAATAGATTAATGGAGGTCTCAAATATGAGCGAGCAAAAACCTAAAAAAGTAAAATATCCCGAAATTACCGTCGGCAACGAGTCTTTTTTGAGATTGCCAATTAAGACACACGTGGTGATGAAAGACGATGTTCTTTTAGACGTTGTTAAACAATATGCCGTAGAAGCATTAGAAACTGGCGACCTTCTCTTTATTTCCGAGAAAATAGTTGCCATCACTCAAGGTAGAGCCATTCCGCTCGTTGATATTCATCCTAGACCACTGGCTAAATTACTTGCAAACTATGTCACTAAAACACCTGCTGGTATCGGTCTCGGCATGCCTGAAACAATGGAGATGGCCTTACAAGAATGTGGCACTCCAAGAATCCTATGGGCTTCTGCAGCTAGCGCTGTTACGAAGATTTTAGGCAGAAAAGGTGTATTTTATGAGATTGCAGGCTATAAAGCATCTTCCATCGATGGCCCTACTCCGAATACCATTCCACCTTATAATAAACATGTTGTTTTGGGTCCTGATCGTCCAGACGAAGTTGCTCAAGAAGTAAGCCAATTTCTCGGTGGGGTTCAAGTTGCTATTGTTGACATAAATGACCTTAATGGTGTAGTACTTGGTGCTTCTCATAAAGAAATTGATCGAAATCAAGTGGTTAGAATTTTGAAAGACAACCCACTAGGCCAAGACCACGAGCAAACACCAATGGGCATCATCCGTAAAAAGAAATAATGCTAATGGCTTATCTTCTTTTGCTGTAGATACCAATTGCGATAGAAGAATGTCAAACTTCCAATAACCCTAAAAACAGCCGTCATCGTAAGCGCAAAAGCAATGCCTCTCATTCCTAAGAACCAGTGTCCTACTAGTGGCGCAATGGCCAAACTTAGGTTTGTAAGGGTACTGTATACGGCTAAGTAGGTGACTCGATCTTTTTCTGGGGTCACCTCAAGTAAACCGCTTAATAGCACGGTTGTGGTTCCTGCAACAAAGATACCCGAAACAAACGACGTAAACGTCAGTATGTATAAATTAAACGAAAAAATATACATGATTGGCGTAATGGCCATCCCAAGAGTATTGATCGCCAGGACATAGGCGCTTCCTTTTCGATGGATGACGTGTGCCCAATAACCATAAGCAAAAAACATGGTTACCGAAGATGAGACACCTATAATTGCCAGCCACATTTCATCTGCACCCAATGTTTTAATGGTGTAGATATTAAAAAGTGGCCATCCCATTTGCCAACCGAAGTGGAATACTAAGCTACAACTTGTAAAGAACAAGAAATTTTTATCTTTTATTATGCCTCTAAAACTATCTAAGAAGTGGGACTGCTCTGCAACCACTTCTTTTTGTGCTCTAAATTTTCGAAAAACAAATATTTCTAGTATTCCAAATACAAAAGCAACTAAAAAGAAAATTTGATATAGCATAATCCGCTCTTGATTGGTTCGCGGAATTACCGTAATGACTTTTCCAATTAATAAAGTTACGATTGTTATGACCGGTATCGTCAGTTTATTTCTAATGCTAATGGCATGTGCTCGTGAATTTTCTGGAAATAATTTTCCTAAAAAGGCTTGATAACTCGTTTGGTATAACGCATCAGGAAAACACATTAGTGAATATAACAACAAAAAAGCACCAACTTGATAGTTAGGCTCTAAAAAAGGAATGCCCGCCATCAGCAATAAAAAAATTCTGCCCATTCCAATAAGACTTAATGTGACTTTTTGAAGACTCGGCATTCTGCGTATAAAAATAGCGCCTGGAATAACGGCAAATAACGTGATTAATCCTGGCAGTGAATTAAACAAAGACATTGCCCACTCATCACCACCAATGCGTTCTAAAAACTTAATAGCAAAGGGTCTATGGAAATTATTTGTTATCTCAAAAATCATACCATATAAAATAAATCTTTTCAAAGTTGAATCCATAGATGCTATTTCTTTAGATTTCAAAAATTTGCGCATTGATTTATGCCTCCATTACTTCGGTTAGCTAAACATTCTTTCTCATTGTATTATGTCACAAGCCATTAATCAATAAAAAACCCGTTCATATCATGACATATGAACGGGTTTTAATATCAATTGAAAAGTAACTCTAATTTTAATTATCCGGTATAACAAATTCCAAAAATAGACCTGTAAAAAAGGTGACACAAATTGCAGATTCAATTAATACTTTTACACCTTGACCGAAGGCAAATCCCATTCCTGGTTTAAACAATGCAAGCAATCCAAAAATAAACGATAGCGAAAATACCATCAAAGATTTATTTGTCCATGTGATGTGCTTGGCGCCTTGAATACTCATGTTAAATAGTGACGTTATTAATAAAAGCCCCATAGCCCCGAGTACCGGAAGAGGAATAAAGACCAATAGCGAAGATAGCTTTGGCATTAATCCAACGATAATCAATATGAATCCTGCAAAAATAATAGAACGCTTCGATTCTGTTTGCAAGAAACTGTTAATGCCAAAATTTTGAGTTTGTGCACTAGTTGGTACAGCACCTAAAAAGAATGCCAATAAATAGCCAATCGCATTTGTTCGCATGCCATTCTGGATTAATAAAGTCTGCTCCTCGTTTGACAATTCGTTTTGCTTTGAATAAACAAACAAATCCATGAGTTGCTTAACCAAAAGAACCACTATGATTGGAATCACCATAACAGCGGTATTCCAATTTACGGTTGGTATATAAGGCATGATTTCTGGAACACTAAACCATGTTGAGCCACTTTCAGACCACTTAATTAATCCCATCGGTAGACTTATTGAAAAACCAAAAATCAAACCAATACCAATCGAACCAAATTTCAGCATGCCACGTCCATATTGATTTAAAAATAATGTAAATATAAAAGTAGCTGCTCCAACAAGAATACTCCTCATACTGCCATAGTCTGGAGAACCAACGCCTCCAAGAAACCAATCAAGAGTTACTGGTAAAAAACTAATACAGTAAATCATCATTGTTGAAATGATTACAGAAGGCGATATCGCTTTTAAACGTTTTGGCAAAAAATACGACAATCCCCAAGAGAAAATAGCTCCCACTGCAATCATTAGAAAAAAAGTTCTCAAATTCATTTGAGAGGCTGCTCGAATGCCAATAGCAACAACGATCATATCTGAACCAATTACCATAGGTGCATTACTGCCAAGTCCTTTGTACTTTATGCTGTGTAAAATGGTCATTAGTCCAGAAATCAAAATACTCGCTTGTGTCATTCTTAACATTTCCATCTGATTTAACCCAACAATTGCCCCAAATAAAACTGGGACTGCTAAGATGGCTGGCAATGCAATCAAAATATGTTGGAATGTAATGCCAATGATTGAGGCAGTTTTCTCAATCGATGGCTTAGCAACTTTTATCATAGAAACACACACCTTTTTGAGTTACAGACTTTTAAGTAAATGCTCTATTTCAATAGGGATCGGAATCATTTTTTTGAAGGTATAGATATTCTCAAAGCCAAGTTCTTGTAATTTCTCCAGCACCACTTTAAAACTATGCCCTACATCTTCTGGCTGATGTGCATCTGAACCAATTGTCAAGATTTCGCCGCCCAAATTTCTGTATAGCGCTAACAATTCAAAAGAAGGTAAAGTCTCCCCCAAACCTTGTCTGAGTCCCGATGTATTCACTTCTATTCCTCTGCCCATCTGAATTATTCTGTTAAGTAGTGGCGTTGCATATTCAATAAATTTACTCTTTGGCAATTTTAAAACATCTTTATTGTATCTTTTTATGATATCAAGATGCCCAATAACACAGAAGTCTGAGAACTTTTCCAACATGAGTTCTATTTCCTCAAAAGAAGCTTTAAGTGCCTCTTCAGGTGTTTTTCCAATATAAAAGTCACCTAAATACAAATCCATTTTGTGTACATTGTGCAAGGACGCAATGATAAAATCTGGCTCAACGCTTTCAACCAAAGTCTTACAGCGATCAAGAACGTGAGGCTGAATGCCAATCTCCAAACCTAAATTGATTTCAATTAAATGACCATAGATTTCTCTATAATTAAGAATTTCTTTTTTATACTCATCTGTATCAAATTCAAAAGAAATTTCAGAGCTATTATATTCATAATCTATATGATCGGTAAAAGTTATTTGTTTAAACCCTTTTTGAATAGCGCTTTCTATCATAGCCTTCATGGAAACATTGGTATCTGATGAGAATGCGCTGTGCATGTGATAATCGTACATATTAACCTCCAAATAGTTCAATAGAAACTGCGTCTTCCATTATATCACGACTCTACTAAAATATTTGTATTCTAAACATAAAAATGACTAAACCTGAATAGATTTAGTCATTTTTATGTTTTTAGAAAGCAACTTCTTCAATTTCAAAACTTTCAGAATCAAGATCTCCACTGATCTCATCTGGTGTATTTGCCTTTTTCGACTGCTCTAAGAAGTGAATTTTATCGCATAGTATTTCAGTTGAATAGACTTTCTGCCCATTTGCATTCTCATAATTGCTTGTTTTAACGCTACCTTCTGCAGCGATCAATGAACCCTTCTGAAGATACCTTGAGGCATTTTCTGCCACTTTGCCAATCAGCAGTAATCTTGGAAAATCTGCGGTCTGTTTATTTTCTTTTCTATCTTGCTCTTTTTTTTCTTTTGACATTGGTCTATCAATTGCTAAAGTTACCCGTGCCATTGCTAACCCACTTGATGTTAATTTCAAGTCCACATCTGTGGCAAGCCTTCCAATCAATTCAATCCTATTCATGTCAGATACCTCCTAAAGATTTATATTTACATTATATGGTATTTGGAATCATTTGTAAATACATCTTCTGTAATTATTTCTACTAATTTAATTCCCCTATTTACTTTATTGATTTTTAGAACATTTAGAGGTATGATTACAATGTTCCAGAACTTGTTGATTCACCTATTGAGGTTGTTCGACAATACATTATGAGGAGGATTTATAATGAGTTATCATATTAATGCCAATAAAGGCGATATTGCAGAGCGAATCTTGCTTCCAGGCGATCCGCTTAGAGCAAAATTTATTGCTGAAAATTACTTCCAAGAAGTAAAATGCTACAATGAAGTTAGAGGCATGTTTGGCTTTACAGGCCTTTATAAAGGAGAGAGAATCTCTGTTCAAGGCACTGGAATGGGTATTCCTTCTATCTCGATCTACGTCAATGAGTTAATCAGAGACTTCGGATGCCAAGAGTTAATTCGAATTGGCACTGCTGGCTCTATGAGAAATGATATTAACGTTAATGATGTCTTAATGGCTTCAGCGGCAAGTACTAATAGCAACACAATGCTCAGAGTTTTTGATGGTTTAAATTATTCTGCTGTTGCAGATTTTGGACTTATGAAAAAAGCTGATAAAGCAGCCGAAGTTCTAGGTATTCCGATGAAAGTTGTCAACGTACTTTCAAGTGATACTTTTTACAATGATGATCCTAATTGGTACAAAGTTTGGGCAGATTATGGTGTTGCAGCAGTAGAAATGGAAGCTAGTGCACTTTATTTTCTATGTGCTAAATATGGCGTTAAAGGCTTATGTCTCTTAACTATCAGCGATCACATCATCAAAGGCGAAATGAGTTCTTCTGAAGACCGTGAAAAACGATTACTCGATATGATCAACATCGCAGTTTCAATGTAATCCCGACTATTTTTTTTTTAGTCTTTACAAACAATACAAAAAAGCCATTTCATTTTAGAAAAGTACTCTAATTGAAAATGGCTTTTTCTATTTCTCTTTTTCTTTTGCTATTCGTAAAATCCGCCCGACAACGTCTCTAACGCTTCAAAATTGAGGATTAATATTTGGCTTTGCTTTTTTTCAATGTAACCTAAATCAGAAAAATCTTTTATGACACGACACAAATGTCTATAACTGGTTCCTAACATGGTCGCAATTTCTCTTAAATCAAACGTTTTTATCTCCTGAATTCTCCTATCGTTCACCTTATCTGAAATTGATAAAAGATATCCAGCAAATCTATTTTCTAAAGGATAACTAAGATTAATGGCCATCGCATTCGTTACTGCTGATAGTTTGATCCCTAAACTCCCAATAATAAAGCGCATAAAAATAGGATCATCATACGTTAAAGTCTTTAGTAGTTCGATATCCATTCCAATTAAATACGCATCGGTTGCTGCAGTGACCGTTGTTCTCACTGTGCGATTAACGCCGACTTCCAAATCGCCGGCAACGCCTAATGGCTTAATAAATCTCAACAAAATTGACTTCCCGTTTTCTAATACGAAACATACTTTTAGTGTGCCCGAAACAAGAAAATAGAATTTATCGAGCAATTCATTAACCTCGTATAAATACTCGCCTTGTTGAATTTGATAAAGTTTGAAATATTTTGTCATATCGCAGGAAAATTTTGATTGAATTTGAAACTTCTCCATATAATATTCTAAAAGTTTGAAATCATTTACTTCGTTCATAACGGATCACTCCTCATGGCTATTATAACTATTTTTTGACTATTGGTACAGTATTCGCTTGATTACGCAAAACATACTTTTTTCCGAATACTCTGTTCTTTCTTTTCTTTTTAATGTAAAATACAATATGTCTATTAAAAATATTTGGGGGCAAATCAATGATTATCATTCCAAGCTTAGATATTCAATGCGGAAAATCAAAATACTCCTATGAGGGTAGTACTGAACCTGTCGAAATCATTAAAGCTCTTAAAAAAAAGGGTTTTCACCATTTCTTTATAACCGATCTTGATGGTGTTTTTTCTGGTGAATTTGCCTGTTATAACCTTATCAAAGAACTTAAAACAGAAGATGTTTTTCTCTATGTAAGTGGTGGCATAAGAAGTTTTGATGTTGCTGCAAAAGTCATTGATTTAGGTGCAAATGCCATCGTAGTTGGTACTAGCGCAATTAAAGATCAGGAACTCTTAATGAACCTTATCGACACTTACGGTGATATCCTTTGTGTTTCTATTGATACATATGAAGAATCTGTCTTTATTGAAGGTTGGGTTGAAGACAGTGATGTAGATGTCACTCAGTTTATTTCTTCAATGGCATTACTGGGCGTTAAACGCCTCATCCATACTGAAATCAATCACACCAATAACTTAACCATCTGTTCTAATCAAACAATGCAGAAACTCTCCAATGAACACTGTGTTCAAATTACACCTTCAATTGATATCATAAACCCTGTCATTCTTGAAGAATTCATTCGCTGTGGTTGTCATGATGTCATCGTAGGCGGTTCAATGGATTTAATTGACCTTGAAAACTACAAACACTATAATGTATAGGCCTTAATCAATAGCTAATCTTATAAAAAAGCTGTCTCAAATAATATTTATATGAGACAGCTTTTTACTATTATTGGTTAAAAATTTGTTTTGAAGCGATTGGTCCTACATGATAACTAACGTTAGTATCGTTATCCACATTCTTTCCTTCAGGAGCGTATAATGCTGTCTCTGATTTTAAATGAAGACCTCTAAAAACAGGATATGTCTTGCACAAAGCTTCAAATATTTCATTTGAAGAATTGAAATTACAATTTGTGCTATAGGTATTCATTAAATCCTTTAAAACTTCCCAGTTTTCAATACCTAAAGGCGACTTGAATACTGGAGCAAGCATTTGAATTCTTCTTTCCATAGAAATGACATGACCAGTTGTTTCGAGGTACGATGCTTTAGGAATAATGACATCCGCTTTACTAGCTAATTCCGTCATATGGCTTTCTTGAACCATTAAGAATTCAAGACCTTCTATCAAATCAAGGTCAATGTTTTCTCCAAAATTTAACAAAGCTTTTAAACTTGTTCTGCTATTTGACGCAACGTGATTTTCATAAGCCTCAATACCAAGATACGTTAATCCCTGACTATTGAAATTACTTCTGAGTTTTAACAACCCATTTCTAGGCTTATTAACATGCCCAGAAAGTACAGCAATCATTGCTAATGTTTTTTCTGCCTCAAAAGTAATTTTCGACTCATCAAAGACAATCATCATATGCTTCAATTGAACAATACTATGAGCAATTTTCTTTGCATTGTCACTAGGTTGAATAAATTCTAAACTGTCTTTAAGTGTTTTTAATTCTTCTTCCTGAATACCTTCTGGCATATGCTTGAAATCTTCAGTCATTATTTTGAGTACTTCTAAAAGCAATGTGCTGCTTTCATCAATTAAATATTTTTGACTGGCAAAACGATCAATTTTACTTTTTTGGTCATGACATTGAATGAATTTCGCGCCATTATTAACCGCTTCTTTAATCTTAAAGCCAAGTACGCTGCTGTCTTTGATTGGATCCATTCCAAATACCCAAATCAAATCAGTATGAACCAATTCTTCAATTTGATTTACTGTTGTATCTCTCCCAAGAACCGATTCTAAACCACTTTTTCTTTGGTTAAACGCAAAAATATTATTTGTATTTAGAATATTTTGCCCAAATGACTTGATCATAAACATTTCTTCAAGCGTGTAGCCTGCTGAAACGGATAAACCCAAAGAGTCATGTCCATAACGTAGTTGAATACTTTGTGCTTTTCTTGAAATATAAAGCAATGCCTCTTTTAAATCTACTGGCGTTAATACGCCATCTTTACGAATCATTGGCTCTGTAATGCGCTCGCCTTGACGGTATGCATCATAACCAAATCTACCAGTTGAACACAACAAGCCTTTATTTACACTATTGCCATTTACCGGCAGTGCTCTAAGAAGCAAAGTGCCCTTCGAAGCGATGTTGACCTGACAGCCTACAGAACAGCCAAAACAAGTGGTCTGCGTCTGTGTTTCCATAAGAGGCACTGGCTTTTTAAGGGATTGTTTTTCAATAAGCGCTCCTGTTGGACAAACCATTACACATTGACCACAAGAGATGCAATTGGTTGCTTCTAATTTCTTCTCAAGCGCAGGAAGCACCACGGTCTCAAAACCTCTATTGACTAAGCCTAGCGCTGTCTGATCTGTGACTTCATCACAAATTCGAACACACATACCACATAAAATACATTTATTAGGATCTCTCTTTATAAAGCTATGATCATCTTTAAATACAAGGGCGTGTTTATCTCCCTCAAAACGAAGATCTTTTATGTCATGAAGATTCGTCTGTTTGACCAATTCACATTCAAAGTAGTCATGACAACCGCATTCTAAACATCGATTAGACTCAAGATTTGCTTCTGCTTCTGTATAACCATGTACAACCTCTTCAAAATTAGTGATTCGAAGTTCTGGTGCTTCATGACCCATATGTGCTCGAGCAATTTTCTCGACATGAGCTAAATCCGCTTGCTTAAGCTCTTGCTTGACATAGAACGGTTGAATTTGTGCTTTAAGTGCACCATTTAAATACGAATGGATGGCTCTAGCAGCATATTTACCATCTGCTATTGCAGAAATGGCGATATCAGCCCCTTTGTTTGTCGCATCCCCACCAGCAAAAACACCAGATAAGTTAGTTTCAAACGTCTCGGCATTTGCAAGCATATTGCCCCATGAGTTAACGGCTATTTCTTCTAATCCTTCATTTTTCAATTTCTGACCAATAGAAACAATGACGCTATCTACTTCTAATAGCTCATCTTCACCTTCAACCGCAACAACGGTTCGTCGACCAGTTTTTTCATCTATGACAATTTGCATCTTTTGAAGTCTTATTTGAGCAACGCCGCCGCTTCCATTGTCAATAACTTCGCTTGGATTGAGTAAGAACTTAAATTCAATGCCCTCTTCTTCGGCCTCAACAATTTCTATATCGGTCGCAGGCATGTCTTCTTTGGTTCTTCTATATATGGCATAAACTTTTTTGGCACCAAGTCGCTTAGCGGTTCTGCACGCATCCATTGCCGTATTTCCGCCACCTATGACAGCAATTCTATCACCCGTTCTAACAGGTTCATTTACTGCAAATTTTGTTAAGAAATCAATACCGCCAATGACCCCATCAAGATGATCTCCAGGAACATTCAATTTTGCAGATTGCCAAGCACCTATTGAAACATAGACCGCATCGTGCTGAGCTCTAATATGTTCTAATGTCAAATCTTTGCCAATTCGTTTATTTGGCGTCAATTTAACACCCATTTTTTCAATAATTTTAATCTCACCTAAAAGCACTTCTTTAGGAAGTCGGTAGAGCGGTATGCCATATTTCAACATACCACCAAATTCTGGCATGCCTTCGAATACTTCAACGTGGTGACCCTCAGTTGCTAAATAATAAGCCGCAGAAAGACCACTTGGTCCGCCGCCGATTACGGCAATTTTTTTACCTGTATTGGGTTTCAATTCAGGAATATACGGATTTTCTTTAGCCAAATCTAAATCGGCTACATAACGCTTAAGCCATGCAATCGATATTGGATCTTCCACGAGGTCTCTTCTGCAAGACGTCTGGCATGGGTGTGGACAAACTCTTCCAACAGAAGCAGGGAACGGTAATTCCTCTTTAATCAATTGTAAGGCTTCATCATATGCTTTATTTGCAATAAGTCCAACGTATCCTTGGACATCGACTTTTCCAGGACAGCCATTAGAACATGGTGCTTTACAATCACCTGTGTGGTCTGAAAGAAGCAGTTCTAATGTTGTTTTTCGAGAAGCTTTTACGCGTTTTGTTTGCGTAGAAATAATCATCCCATTGTGCGCTAGTGTTGAACATGAACGAACAAGTCTAGGATTTCCAGCAACTTCAACCACACAAATGCCACATGAACCAAAATTCTTAATTTTTTCATTCTGACAGAGTGTTGGAATATCAATGCCGTTCTCTCTGGCAATTTCTAAAATAGTTAATTCACTAAACGATTTGATCTCTTTTCCGTCTATATTTATATTTATAAAAGACATATCCTGCCACCTCTCATCCTTTAATCCACTATAATAGCGTTAAATTTACAAGTTGATATACATTGACCGCATTTTATGCACTTTTCTTGGTCAATGTGATGAACTGCTTTAACACTCCCAGAAATGGCATTAACGGGACAAGCTTTTGCACAACGCGTACATCCGACACACTTGTCTTCAATAACAAGGTATTCAATCAATGCGCTACATTGCTTAGCAGTACATTTTTTGTGATATAAATGATCCTCATATTCGTTTCTAAAATACTGAAGTGTTGTCAATACAGGGTTTGGCGCAGTTTGTCCAAGGCCGCATAGAGAGCCTTCTTTAATCTTATGCGAAAGTTCTTCTAATAATTCAAGATCACCTTCTAAACCTTGACCTTTAGTTAATCGCTCTAATATTTCGAGCATTCTTTTTGTGCCAACTCGGCAATAAGTACACTTGCCACAACTTTCTTTGCAAGTGAAATCAAGGAAGAATTTCGCCATGTTAACCATGCAGGTTGACTCATCCATAACAACCATTCCGCCAGAACCAACGATTGCGCCCGTTTTCTGAATTGACTCATAGTCAACAGGCGTATCAATGAGTGCCATTGGAATACAACCACCTGATGGTCCACCTAATTGAACCGCTTTAAATGGCGCACTGCCAACCATACCTCCACCAATTTTGAAAATAATATCTTTGATGCTCGTCCCCATAGGAATCTCTACAAGTCCGCCTTTTTTGACTTTACCTGTTAATGCAAATACTTTTGTGCCTTTACTTCTCTCTGTTCCAAAAGCAGCAAACGCTTCAGGACCATTTTGAATAATCCACGGCACATTGGCAAACGTTTCTACGTTATTAATATTGGTAGGTTGATCCCAAAAGCCTTTTTCAGCTGGAAAAGGTGGTTTTAATCTTGGCATGCCACGCTCACCTTCTAATGACGCAATTAGAGCCGTTTCTTCACCGCATACAAATGCGCCTGCGCCTGCTTTAATCCTAAGGTCGAAATCAAACCCTTCTATGCCGAAACAGCTGATTCCAAGGAAATTTTTCGCTCTGGCTTGCTCAATGGCTTTTTCAAGACGGACAATTGCCAAAGGATATTCCGCTCTTACATAAACAACACCCTCAGTAGCGCCTATTGCATAAGCACCAATCATCATGCCTTCGATAAGTGCATGTGGATCACCCTCAAGGACGCTTCTATCCATAAACGCACCCGGATCGCCTTCATCCGCATTGCAGACCATGTATTTCGGTGTTCTGTGCACTTTTCTTGCAGCATCCCATTTGAACCATGTTGGAAAACCTGCGCCACCTCTGCCTCTAAGGCCAGATTTCTTCATGATTTCGATAACGCCTTCAGGCTTTTGCGTTGTCACACAACTTTTAATAGCCTCATATCCACCAATCGCAATATAGGCTTCTATATCTTCAGGGTTAATAAGTCCGCAGTTCTTTAAAACAATTCTTTGTTGCATTTGAAGAATTTGATCATCTTCTTCACCAATTAAATGGTGTTCTAAAACACTAGGATTCTCTAAAAGCGTCTTAACTTGATCCGCTTTTATCTTTACATATCGTTTAAGACCAGTCTCTGTATAGACGTCAACAATAGGTTCAAGATGACACATACCGATACAACCAGTTTTTTCTACAATGCTAGTCTGTAAATTTGCTTTTAAGAGTTCCTCAAATACTTTGCCCGCTCCTGCAGCAAGTCCGCAACTTCCCATACCTACAACTATTCTCATTGAGCGGCCTCCTGTGCAGCTTCTTTAAGCTGTTTTAAGATTTGAACTGTTTTTTCAGCCGTTAAATTCGCATAAGTTTCTCCATTAACCATCATAACTGGCGCTAATGAACAACATCCTAGGCAAGCAACATTATTAAGGGTAAATAACTGATCTTCTGTTGTTTCACCTTCAGAAATTTTAAGATACTCATTAATTGTTTTTTCGATGACTGCAGAGCCATTTACATAACAGGCTGTACCTTGACAAAGCATAATTAAATATTTTCCGACAGGCGCAAATCTAAATTGCGTATAGAAAGTTGCTACGCCATATATTTGAGCTTCTTTCAAATCTGTTGATTCACTCAAATAATTTAGCGCCGCTTTAGGTAAATACCCATAGATCCCTTGAATTTTCTGAAGCATGGTAATAAGACTTCCCTTTACGTTTCCATAATGCTCAATCACATCATCCATAAGGGTTAAATCTATTATTTCAATTTCTTCTACAAGTTCTTGGCTTTTTTTGTTACAGTCTGAACAACAAGTCATGCCCTCACCTCAAAATTATTTTTATAGTATATGTTGATTTATTTTCAGTTTAACATATTTCAAAAATAATGATAGGATTTTTATAGAGATAAATTAATTTTAGTCAAATATTTAATATGATAAAAAAAAAGACTGATTTTCATCAGTCTTTTTCATATATAAGTTTTATATTAGGTAAATTATATTAAGGTTTATCATAATTAAAGGATCACTTATTTCTACCATTTAATTTCCTAAAACAAACGTTTCTAGGCCCATCTCGTCAATTTTCTGATAGATATTCTTAAACCAAGCGGTCATTTCTTCAGGATTGTTATGAATTTTTTCTCTGATTTCTTCCCAAGTTAACCACACGTATGCTTCAACTTCATGTGGATTCAAATCAACAGTACCCTCATAACGTCCTACTAATACATGATCGTATTCATGCTCAGTTATGCCAGTCTCCATTTCTGCTCTGTATAAAAAAGAAAATCTCTCTTCAAGATCACAGTCAAAACCCATTTCTTCTAGCAATCGTCTGTGTGCCGCTGTAAGCGTGTCTTCATCTGAATGCTGATGGCTGCAACATGTATTTGTCCACATTCCGCCAGAATGGTATTTCGATTTGGCTCTTTGATGGAGCAGCAGTTTAAATTCACTATCAAAAACAAGGATAGAAAAGGCACGATGCAATAGCCCTCTACTATGAGCTTCCATTTTTTTCATATAACCAATCACTTCATCTGTTTCGTCTACTAATATCACCATGTCATGCATATCCTTCACCTTCCTTCTAATTACTATTATAATGGTTATTGATAATAAATAAAATAGAATTATTATAGTTGAACGTCCAATAATTCTTCTATTCGCAAATCAGGTCTTTTGATCAAGTCGATAAAAGCATTACCTACTTTAATAAGCGGCAAATGCGGATGTGATTTTTCACACATAATAATTTTACCAAGTGAGCCATCGGACAATCGAACATGATTTCCAATAAAATATTGCGAAATTCGATAGAGAAACATATTACAATAAAATGTATCCAATTGACCCTGGCTATCATTATACATCATTTCTGCTACATTAAACGGACATAGTTTTTCTCGATATACCCGATCGGAAGTCATTGCACTATAAATATCAGCAATAGCAACTAATTTGGCATAGGGATGAATTTGAACGCCAATCAGAGCTGAGGGATACCCATTCCCATCACATCTTTCATGATGTTGTAATACGCCCTGCATAATTTTATCCGAATAAAAATCTTTTGATCCAATAAGAATCATATAGCCTAAAATAGGATGATTTTTCATTATAGCCAATTCTTCAAAACTCAAACTTGATGGTTTATTGAGGATACTGTCAGGGATATTACATTTCCCAAGATCGTGAAGTAAACCCGCAATGGCCAATTCTTTGATATCACGCTTATGAAGTCTTAACCATTTCCCCATTAATGCAGAAAAAATGGATACCTGAACAGAGTGTTCGAAAGTGTATTCATCATTTTGTTGAATTTGCCATATTCTTTCAACTAAATTTGTACTCCGATCTACTTCATCTAAAAGAGGGGTAATAATATCATTGATTTCATTTTCAAGGAGTTTAGACCCCAATTTTATCTCTTTAAAAATTTTCTTGAATTTTTTTACAGAATGTTGGTAAGTTTCTTGGAACGCTTCTTCTTTACGCTGCTGTTTATTAAAATACTCTAACTTATCAGGATCTACTTGGATGATAATATACATTAAATTTAAATTTCGAATATAATCAATGTGATTGTCTTTTAACTGGGTTCCCTCTGTGATAATCAATTGGCCGTTATCATTAAATATATCCTGCCCAAGAATCATACCCGTTTCAACATCTTCTATATAAATTTTCTTCATAGTCACACCCTCAACCTTTTAGCCAATTATTTTCTAATTATAAGCTTGTATATCGCCATATCAACAAATCTTTATCTTTATAAATCCGATCAAATCCACATGCTATTAATACCTTTTGTGAACTTATATTAATATCGCTAGTACAAGCGTTGACACCACTAACTTCATTGAACTTTAGAATCCAATGTAGGAAGGCTTCAAGTGCTTCTTTCATGAACCCTCTATTTTGATAAAGTTCTTCAATCCAATAACCAACCTCAATAATGCCCTCATCATCAGGTTTTCCGTTTAGACCAAGACTTCCAATCATAATTCTAGGTTCTTTTAAAATAATGGCAAAATAAGTATTATAGATGAGAGAAAACGGTTCCTCTTCAATCCGAGTTTCTTTTAGATGATATACTTTTTTCATATGGCTGCTAAGGGGTTTAAGTTCTTGCATTAAAGCGAGTTCTCTAGTCAACTGTTTTGGGTTATTAACAAATAAATTGAGTTGAGGACTAGAAAAAGGCTGTAATTCCAGTCTTTTTGCTGTAATTTTCACAAATTTACCTCTATTGTCTTTTTTTATAAAAACGCATACTTAAAAATATCGGCTAATTTTCACAATTGTTTAATATAAATTTAGTTAACTGATCTACCCTAAGTTCTCGATTTTGCATTAAGGCATAATACTGAAGCCAGTCCTTAGGGTCACAAAGATAAATTTTCTCATTATTGAGCACTATGCTTTTCCATGGGCCGTTTTTATCAAACTGAATTCTATATTCCACATCATTCGTTCTTATTCCAGGTACGGCCATGAGATCTATCTCAATATTTCCCCATAAAAACGTATAAAATTTTTGCGTTAAAAAATGATTGTCACCTATTTTTTCTTCCAATAAAACGGCATCATTTTCAAGCAGTATGGTCTTGGCTTTTTCGATGTCCTGAAGCTTAATTACCACATCTAAATCTCTTGGCAATACCTGTATTCCAAGAAAATATAGCAAACATGATCCACCGTAGGCCCAACTAATCTCATGACTATTCAATAAATTTGCAAGTTCTATACTCGCCTTTTGGAAACTCATTTTAATAACGCCTCCATCTTACACACTATCAATTCATCAATTTAAAACTAAATAGTGCTGTTTGCTTGACTAAGTTATACGATAACTCTATTATAGCATTATCATTTCAATGTTCAAACCATTCGGAGGCTTTTATGAATATTAAAAAGAAGTTTTTAGATCAATATTTAAAAGAAGTTGATTATTATGAGCGAGCTGCTCAAATTTGCTCTAACAGTTGTCAAAACTTTCTAGAAGGTTCAGGAGTGAGGGCAATCGTGACCTATAGAGTCAAACGCCCAGACCGCCTCTCTGAAAAAATAAACAAGCGCCAGAACCGCCACCAGTACACTAGTGTTGATTCTATTTATAAAGACATCGTTGATTTAGCAGGCGTCAGAATCGCATTATACTTCCCCGGTGATATAGATGCTATCGACCGCTTTATTAGGACTAATTTTCAGCTTAAAGAGGTCAAGCACTTCCCACCTGAAAATTATAATCCCGTAACGGCTAATGGTTATCATCGAAGGTTCTCTGGCTACCACGCCATTCACTATCGTGTCTTGCTCGATCCAAAACATATGGGTGAAACAGAAGAAAAATACACCGCTGCGCTCATCGAAATTCAAGTCGCTTCTGTTTTAATGCATGCTTGGTCAGAAGTTGAGCATGATTTGGTCTACAAGCCACTTAGCGGTGAATTATCTGAAGATGAATACGAAATTCTAGATGAACTCAATGGGCTTGTTTTATCTGGTGAAATTGCGCTCAAACGACTTCAGAAAGCCGTTCAAGATCGCGTGAATAAAATGTCTGCCCACTTCCAGAACCATTATGAACTGGCTTCTTATCTTTTCGAAAAAATTTGTCAGAAGTGCGTTAATATTGATGAATTCACCATGGGCCGAGCCGATCTTTTGTTTAAATTCATCAGCCTTGCTGATTTAAATTCTGCAGAAAAATTAGAACCCTATATAGAAGCTTATGATTATAACTATAAAACAGAGACAATCGTTGAGCATATCTTAGACGAAATACTACTCGACCATCCTGAACTTTACCGCTATTTAATAACCGTTAAATCCAATATTACGCATAAGAATCCTTATTCTGAGGAGGTGGAAGAACCTGTCGAAAAAAACAATCTTGTGACATTTTTAGAATCTTGGTATGACCATCAGGTCATCTTGAAAAAATATGCCGAGATTCATTTGCCAGAAGCTATTATAGACCGATTCAACATCGATTATGCGCTTTTAGCCAAGCACCTTAAGGACCCAAGTTTAAAAGAATCCCTAAATACCATTAAGCTATTTAGGGATCAGATTGTATATCAGCAAACGCCTACGCCATCACAAGAAACCATTCATAGCATGCAAGAGATACTAATCCATATGGTGGAACGCACCTTGCAGTTATTGGATGAAGATGAGCGAAAAGTGGTACTAGAAACGCTTCGAAGCCTTTAATTCTATTTTCCTGATGTTGCAATACCTTTTACCGCAGTACATACATCAGTCAAGTCTTTCACTGAGATGTTCTCTTCTAATGTATGTGCTCCGGTCATGCCAGTTCCTAAATTTAAAGCTTTAATGCCGCTTTGATTGAATATGTTGCCATCACTGCCGCCGCCAGTAGAAACAAGTGCTATTTTATAGCCCATCTCAGTCAAGAGTGCGCTGAGTTCAAGCAAGAATTCGTCCGACTCATCAATTTTAAAGGCACTATACATGGTCTCCACTTGAACCTCAACAGTACCACCAAACATTTTCGCAGCTTCTTCCATACAGCTCACCATATGATCTGTTTGTTTCTTTAATTTGTCGTTGCATAAACTTCTAGCCTCTGCAATCAACTTGGCACTAGCACATACAATATTCGTTGCCGACTCCGCCACCAAAGTGCCAAGATTTGCAGTTGTTTCCTCATCTATTCTAAGTAAATTCATTTTAGTGATTGCAGCTGCCGCCATCTGAATGGCGCTAATGCCCTTTTCAGGCTCAATGCCAGCATGTGCTGGTTTTCCATGAAATACAGCCGTCATTTTATTTTGTGCAGGCGCTTGAACGACAATATTGCCAACCGTTCCGCTACTGTCTAGGATGACTGCCTTTTTAGAGCGAATTCTCGCATAATCTAAATTTTTAGCCCCTCTAAGACCGCCTTCTTCCGCAATGGTAAAAATAACTTCAATGGGTCTATGTTCTAAGTTTTCTTCAACGATCTGCTCCATCGCTTCCATTATAGCTGCAATGCCCGCCTTGTCGTCGCTTGCAAGGATTGTATCACCACTGCTTCTGATAATGCCGTTATCAATAATCGGTTTAATGCCAATACCCGGTTTCACCGTATCTGTATGGCAGCTAAATAAAATTGGCTCAACGTCAATTGTCCCTTTTTTATAAGCGTAAATATTGTAGCCATTTGATCCAATTTTAGCGCCCGCATCGTCTTTTGAGACTTCAAAGCCTAACGCTTGAAGTTCCTTAAATAGAACATCATCAAACTCGCCTTCATTTAAAGTTTCGCTGTCAATTTGAACATAGTCCATAAACCGTTTAACCAATCTTTCTTGATTCATTTGAGTTCCTCCATTTTCATAGTGAGTTCTTGATAACAATGACAATCCACCGTATGATCCATGATGATTCCAGTGGCTTGTAAATGAGCATAAATAATGGTGCTTCCAATAAATTTACAACCTTTTTTCTTCAAATCTTTGCTGATCGCATCTGATAAATTTGAGGTCGCAGGAATTTCAGTTAATGCCTTCCAGTGATTAACAACTGGCTTTCCATCATTAAAGCTTAAAAGATAATTGGCAAAGCTACCAAAAGACGCAACAATTTCTAAAAAAATACGCGCATTTATAATAGATGCTTCTATCTTTTTGCGATTACGAATAAGACCTGCATTCCCCATCAATTCAAGGATCTTTTCTTCATCATATTGAGCAACCCGTTCAGGATTAAAACCATCATATGCCTCTCTATAGTTTTCTCTTTTCTTAAGCACTGTCAGCCAGCTAAACCAGCTTGAGCCGATTCTAAGACCAAAAATTCAAATTGAATTTGATCCGACAATGCCAACCGACCCCATTCCTTGTCATGGTAATTTTCGTATAGTTCACTTCCTAAACACCATGCACATCTTATCATAATGCCTCCTGCAAGTTTGTCATTTGCTTAAAGATAAAAAACAATAGAAAAAAGAGACTTGCCACTATAGCAAATCTCTCTTCATCATAACATTTATTATTTAGAAACCATAGACGTAACAAAGTACTGATGGAAACAATTTTCATTTACCAACTCTGGGTGAAAAGACGTAACCATTACGATTCCTTGCTTTACCGCAACCGGATAGCCATCCAGTTGATAAATAATCTCAACTTTTTCAAGATCCCATTTTGAGATTCTCGGTGCTCAAACAAATCTCATTTGTACTGGTTTATCCGATACAATTGGCACTAAATCAACCAGATCAAAGCTCTCGAGCTGTCTTCCAAAAGCATTTCGACTGACTGTAATGTCTAATACATTGAGATAAGTTTCCTCTTGATTTTCAATCGTTTTTGCAAGTAATATCATGCCCGCGCAAGTCCCCCATACAGGAAGAATCAGACCATCTATCTCTGCTAAGTCTTCCGTTTTTCTGACAAGCACGGCTTCCACTTCTGGAATGGTATTCAACATTTCCATATGCTCAATGACACCGCCTTGTAATGCCAACACGCCTACTCGGTACATTTTAGCAACCTCTTTCAGCGAGTCTCATGTGGCTTTTCAGGCTGATCGTAACAAGCAACTGCTTTAACAATGGCATGTGCCATTTTTTCTGGCTCTGACGATTTAAAAATGCCTGAATCAACAAATACGCCATCACATCCAAGTTGCATCATAAGTGCTGCATCCGCAGGGGGGGGGCAATGCCACCAGCTGCAAAGTTAACCACTGGCGATTTTTTAAGTTCAGCCGTTTTAACGAGCAAGTCATAAGGAACGCCAAGTTCTTTAGCCATGACCATAAGTCCTTCTTTTGACGTTACAGAAGCTTTTTGCATTTCTGCATTCACTGTTCTCATGTTTTTGACCGCTTCAACGATGTTGCCTGTGCCAGCCTCACCCTTTGTACGAATCATGGCTGCACCTTCGCCAATGCGTCTAAGCGCCTCGCCTAAGTTTCTAGCGCCGCAAACGAAAGGCACTTCAAAGTTCGTTTTATCAATATGATACAAATCATCCGCCATTGTTAATACTTCGCTCTCATCAATAAAGTCCACAGAAAGAGATTCCAAAATCTGTGCTTCCACGAAATGACCAATTCTAACTTTTGCCATAACAGGAATACTCACCGCCGCTTGAATGGCTTTATTCATTTGAGCCAAATTTATATTAACAGCATACCGATTATTCATATTATACACTCCTCTAAAATTTATTGTATCTTACAATTAACTATTATAGATACAATTAATTAAAAAATCCAGTCTTTTACGCTGTTATTGTATCTTTATAATGTAAAAAAAGAACACAATTCTTGAAATTGCATTCTTTCGCCTTATGCTAATTTTTCAATATCAGTACCGTCTTCAAATGAGACCAGCTCAAAATAGCTGCCAGGAACGCGTTTTGCCATTTTTTTAATGCTCGCCATCATTTTTCCGAGTTCCTCAGTACTTTTAAGATTTCTTAAATCGCCATACAACCCAGCCACTGACAAACTCATTAACGGATACTGAGTTGAATTTCCGCTGCGATCTTCACTCTGAATGCATTTCATTTTTTGGTCTTTTTCGTTATAGTACTCTAAAATGGATTGATCAAATTGCTTAAGAATATCCGCTATCAGCTCTACAAGGTAATCAATAGACTTAAGCTCCATTACCGCTACAAAATCATCTCCGCCGATATGTCCGACAAAACTGTTAATGGCATCTTGAGATTTGACATATTCCAAAATCAATTTGGAAGTCATTTTAATAATTTTATCACCATTATCGAAACCATAAATGTCATTGTATGCTTTAAAATTATCAAGATCAAAATAAAGTACCACATAACGCCCATCATAAACCAAAACATCGTTTAAAACTCGGTTGATTACCATGTTTCCAGGCAATTGAGTCAGTGGATTAAGCTCTCTGGCGTAGTTTCTTTCATACTCAATTGAAAATTGGAGCAAGTTTTTAACCGAAACCAATCCATAATAATAAGACCCTTTTTTGACAATAATCGCATCATAGACTTGTTCTCCCAGCCTATTTATTGCCAGTTCCGCTACCTTGTGGATTGGGGTATAATAATCTACGATCAGCGGTTTTTGATCCATAATCAGCGCAATTTCTCTATTGGAATAGACCGCATGTCCATACTGCCCCGACATCGCCTGATTGAACGCATTATGCGTTACCAGTCCCTGAATGTAATGTTGATCCAAAATGCAAACAGCTTCCGCCTGTTGCTGCTTAAAAACTTGCTCAACATCTTTGCACTTCGCCTGCACATTGACACTTCTCACGGGTTCTGCAATCACCCCAATATAATGATAATTAGCGCTATAAGCCATGGAAGAGGCCAGCATTTGATTGTGTTTTAATATTTCATTTTTAATGACATTAGACAAACTGAGCAATTTAGGCGATGGTTTTTGCAAATAGTAACCTTGTCCCGCATAAACGCCAAGCCTGATCAGCATTTTCAGTTCCTCTTTGGTCTCAATGCCTTCCGCAATCATTTTAATATTCGTATTTTGACACATTTGCACAAAACTTTTGACAATCGCTTGCTTGAAACTGTCTTTGTCTACGCCGCTTATAATGTTCATGTCCAATTTTATATAATGAGGCCGAGTTTCTATAATCCGATTAATCCCTGAAAATCCTGCCCCAGCATCGTCTATAGCGATTTTGAACCCTTGGTCAGTATAATTTTTAAGTATTTTATTAAAGCCGTCATAGTCTTCAATGGCATTTCTTTCCGTGATTTCGAAAATAATATTATTAGGTGAAATAGATGATTTTTCTAACACCTCACGCGTCTTACCCACAGAATGCGCTTTGTCATATATAATATTCGGATCTACATTAATGAACAACAGCTGATCTTCCGTCAAATCCGTCGCCCGCTCTATGGCGAGGCTTCTAAACGCCCAATCCAGATCCCAGGACATTTTGCACCCTTCTGCCAATTCAATGAGTGCCATCGGACTTTCATACTCCGTGTTTTCAGGCCCTCTGCTAAGCGCTTCATAACCCAGAATTACGCCGTCAGAAAGCTGCACTATCGGCTGATACATGGTTCTAATCTGCTTCTCGTCAATAATTTGGTTCACTATAAAACAGCTATGATTCATATTGTAACCCTCCACTTTCCTTTACTATACGTCTTTAAGGTTAAAGTTGAATTGCTCATGGGTTAACAGTGCGTAAAGCTTCGGTTTTAGCGATGAAATAATTTGACTAATTTTTTTAAAAAGTGTAACATAAGTTACATACCCGACTAAATAAATAGGATATGATTAGCCCATGAGATTAAGGGCATTAATACAAAATCCCACGAAATATAATTGTCTTTCAACAAATGAGGAGGTCTAAAATGGCACAACCTGCTTATGGCAACTTACAGAAAATAAAAAATGGGAAACGCACCTTCAGCATCACCCCAAGAATTCCAGGCGGTTTTGTAAGTGCAAAAAACTTAGAAAAATTCGCAGAAGTTGCAAGAACCTTTAACTGCTCCATTAAATTAACCTCGGGACAACGCATTATGCTCATTGGCCTAAGTGAAGAAGATGTTCCTAAAGCCTATGAAGCGCTTGGCATGGAACCCGCAGTAAAAAGTCAGTATTCGGTTAAAAACGTTGAAATTTGCCCAGGCGACATGTGTAAAAGAAGCAGACAAAACTCCTTAGCACTTGGCCTCAAACTTGAAAAGCGATATTACGGGGCTACAGCACCCAATCGCACTAAAATTGGCGTCGTCGGTTGCTTAAATGCTTGCACAAGCGTACATGCGAAAGACATTGGCGTACTCGCAGACGAAATCGGTTTTATCGTTATCGCTGGCGGCAGTGCCGGATACCACCCACGGTTAGCTGACCGAATTGCAGAAGGTTTAAACGAAAATCAAGCCTATCTTATGGTTGAAGCCGTCTACGATTATTACTGCGACAAAGCACCTCAGGGAGAAAAATTAGGAAATACAATCGATAGAATCGGATTAGAACTATTTAAAGAAAACGTATTAGCACTTTATAATGAAAAACTATCCAATGGAGGCATTTAAAATGAGTAAATTCTTAGGACCCGTTCACTTTTGGCTACATTCTAAAATTACCTTGCACGAAGCAATAGAAGTGGCCTGTGAAGCACGCTTAACCGATTTAGGCTACAACTTAGACAGCCTCAAAAAATGGGATGACCTCTACAGCAAACCCAATCCAAATGAAAGTCTAGAAAGTGTTATTGACGAAGGCAACATCCACGGTTGGCTCCAAAAACGCATTGGTTTTGCCGAAACAAGATTTGCTGGTAAAATTACAGACCTAAAAGCGGCTCATGGCAATGAAATTCTTAAAGAACTCCACCCTATTTTCGAAAGCTACGCTACCTTAAGCGCTCAGCAACTTGTTGATAGTGGCACTTGGGACAATAGCCTTCAAAGCGCCCATAAATTGCTTCACAATCAAATTCTCGAAGGCATGCCATGCGATCACGGCGGTGCGGTAACGATAAACGATGAAAATCTCTTCCAGTGGAAAAATGACAAATGCCTTCACCAAGGTTTCTGGGTTGCCGTAAATGGCAATGTTGAAGATCACAATCAATTTAGAGATACTTTTAACAATGCATTCTTTAAAACATTAGGTACTATTAACTATGCAAGAACCGTTCAAAATGGCTCTACTTATTACCAAATTAACCGATAGTCGCTTAAATTGATTAAGTAAAATAGCAGAACACACACTTATACTTTCCTTAGGAGGCATTCAAATGATTACAAGAGAAATGATTATAGGCGATATCTTAAACGTACACCCAAATGCAGCAGATATTTTAATGAAAAATGGCATGGGCTGCCTCGGCTGCCCCTCTTCACAAAGCGAACCCCTTCACATGGCAGCAGATATTCACGGGCTTGATTTAGAGAAGCTTTTGGCTGAGCTTAACGCATAGTTTTGGTTGAATAGTGTTTTGGATATAGTAAAGACCCTTTGAGAATTTTTCTCAGAGGGTCTTGTTTTTGTTTGTGATGGATTTTCAAATTGTAAGCGATTTAATCTAGAGCTACATTAATAAATATTGTATTTTTGCATAGCATGTAATCATTTGAGCATCGATACTTTCAAGAAGAACTTGATCGGATGCCCAGAAGTGCTTTTCTGCATTTTCTTGCAACTTGGGATCTGATATCTTAGCTTTGCTTAAGTCGATGGCATAGAGGTAATATGTATTGCTAGTTGACCGATCACCTGCACATACGCCTAAACTATTCATTTCGTTAAGATCACCAATGTATCCGTGTTCCTTTTCAAGAACTCCCAAAATTTCTTTTTCAATGCTTTCAAGATCTCCTGAAATACAAATACCACAGCGATCCATTCGTTGATCCCATTTATCGATTAATTCTTTATGAAGCAAATACTGAGTCTGACCTAGTTTCTTTCTATAAGGTACAACCAATGCAGTAATTTCATCCATAAGTATCTCTCCTTTTTGAATCGTATTGATATACTGGTATATATATACCCAAATGTTTGAGTTTAAGCACCAGAGTTTCTTGCAATCATTTTGATATCGTTTGTTAATCTCCTCTTAACCTTCCATTAACAGTTTCATAATAAGTTTTGATTAGAATGAAATTGTAAGTAAGTGCTAGTCCCCCCATTAGCCTAATATTACACCCCTTTCACGGGAAGCACAAACCCTTAACCGGTTGCACAGTGCTTCCTTTTGTTTTTTGCTAAAAAAGGGTTGACTCCTATCTGAAAATCTACTATAATAACTCATGTACCCAAGAAACACACAGCAACATATATTTGCGATCATAGCTCAGCTGGATAGAGTGTCTGACTACGAATCAGAAGGTCGGGGGTTCGAATCCCTCTGGTCGCACCACTTACAACGTCTTAAAATGCTTGGTTCTAGCTAGTCTGGGGCTGAGTATTTTTTTATTTTTTGAGAAAAATTGCGCAGGCTATTGCGCAGGAATTAAGAAGCCCCCTTCGATTTATAGTCAAATCAGAAGGAGGCTTTTTTCGTAAAATCAATTTTCTCGATGCACCCGCATATAACTCTTAACAATATCCGGTACAAACTCTAAATATCTCGAAGGATATCGTCTAATTTCTCGCCCCGAAATATTGGTATGAACGCGGTGTAAATCAAAGTAAACATGCTCAGCAGACATCGCATCCGCCAGTAAAGAGCCATAATGCTCGGATGAAAAAATAATGTCTATATCTTCAAATTTACTGACGAAATAATCAGTCCAAATTTTAGCGGTTTCCTCTTCCAGTTTCTCTGTACGTGGCAAGGCCTCATCAACAACAACAATTTCTATGTGAGTCCTCGTTAATTTAAGCCAATTCAGCCACTCTAAACGCACTTCAAGAGGAATCGTATCTGTAGATTTGACCACAAGCGCAACCACTAATAGATCACACTGCTTAAGTCCAAAATCAATGAGATTAATGTGCCCATTATGAAGCGGCATAAATTTTCCAATAATCAGGCCTTTTTTCATTTAACCGTTTCCAAAGATTCGAATTCACAAACTTGTCTTCCAACCTTAGAAAGGTTAATGTAGCTATTTCCAACTTTCACTCTCACTATATCCGCAGTAAAATCACTATTGGTGCCATTAGACGATGAATTTTCGAGCAGACTCGATCCAACGCCATAAACATCAACAGGCACGCTAGCAGCTTCAAACGATTTTATTTTATCCGCATTAAAACCGCCAGTTACAATAATTTTAATGTCCTCACAATAGGCTTTTAAGATAGCTTTAGCTTCTTCTTGCTCATTTTGCGGCATCGTATCGATTAATACTTCCCAGTAATGATCCATAGCATGACGTATATTATGCACCAACTGAGGCGTCACACCATGCGCACTAACGCCAGGTTCAGGCACAATGCTCTCATCGATCATATTTCCGCTAGTATCTGGACGCACACCGTAAAGCTTGTATAGCTTGGCACTAGTTTCATCACCTTGTTTCAAATATTTCCAATATTCCTGCCACATCGCCTTAATCACCTTTTGACTTTCAACGACGCAGTCATTATGAAAATCTACTAACGCAATTCTTGGCGTTTCAATTGGCATGATCCGAGCAAATTGCAGCATCGCCTCAGCTGTATTGCCTAAAAAACAGGCAATCGTCGAATGCGAGATGGTTCCGCCACCTTTTCCGCCCCACCAATCGCCCTGAGCGTGTGTTGACACAGATGCCATGGCAGAGGTTTCATAATCCAAATTATAGCGCTGGATCGCAATCCAATAGGCATACCCATCTATCCCTTGCATTTTATAGTGATCAAATCTAGCAGGGAAAAACAGAATTGGCTTGCCTTTGGCCGCAACCATCACATTATAGACGTTTGTTGCAATACGCGTCGGCACCGATAACACACCAAGTAACGCAGTTTCCAAGTGTCCAAAATATCGATAATTCCCTCTGATTTTTAAAACAGGCTTAACTTGTAATGGATCGCCCTCATAGATGACCTTCATGCCATCCATAACAGCTTCCACTTCAATTTGCTCATATGTGTTTATAAACTGTCCGTCTTCTCCGTAATAGCCTGTAGCAACCTTTAAAATCGCTATGGCTTCATCTATTCCTGCTACGATTGAAAAGGGTTTTCTTCTTGTGAAAAATTGCATTTCAACTTCCAAGTCGCCATTTCTAACCGATGTAACATCTAGAATCCCATCTAAGTCATTTTCCTTATTTCCAAACGCATAACCTTCTTTTGACAACTGAGTCAGTACATGAACGGTATTATTGAAATAAACATCCGAATACCATCCAGAGCGCATCTTGTCTATGATTTCATTTGTCATTTTAAACGTATCAATAGGAATTCTTTTTGAATCAAATATACTCATATTAGTCACCTTATTTCATTTATTTTTAAACCTTCTACCTCAATTCAATGTTGTAATAAAGATTATATCTTAATATTTTGGTATAGCTCTATTCCATTCATTTTCATATTATAAAAAGCAAAAAGACTCATCAGTTCAGCATCATGTTTGGTTAATTCCAAATCGAAAGTTTCCACTAAGGAAATTGGAACCACCACACGCTTATTAAGATTTAATTCATTGAAATATGCCTTCAGACTTAATGCGAACTGCATTATGCAAATATCTGTACAATCACCGATAACAATAAATGTCTCTATCGCCTCATTCGCTTTCAAATATCGGCGCATCTCTTTGACCATCATACCGTTTGTGCAGTTTTTAAAAATTACACTTGATAATTCATCTTGAATTGAATAGAGTTCTTCAACAATCAGAGCCTCCTTAGTGCCTTCAATCGCATGAGGCAAATAACTTTCAAATTCCGGTGCGTTTTCTGGGTGACGATCACAAAGAAAAACCTTTTTCATCCCTTTAGATGCATGGATTATTTCGGAAATTGGCTGAATGAGCTTCTCGACACGCGCACTATACAAATTACCCTCTGATGCAAATCCATTAATCATATCAACAACGATTATTGCAGTTTTCTCTGGTAATGAATCACGAAGTATAAAATCTGGCAAGATTGAAAGGTCGTGCTCAATTTCCTCAATTATTTGAATCTTATTTTTCTTCATTAAAAAGCCCCCTTATTCATTTTTCAACGCCCAAATAGGATTAAAACAATAATATTGTGCGGGTCTATGTCCTTTGCCTTCACTGATAATATCCGTTAATCGAATCAACTTAGGTTCAATTTTCCTTCTAAACTGCGCCGTATAGAGCTTTGAACCTAGAAGAAGTTCATACACCTGCTGCAACTCCGAAAATGTGAATGTTTTAGGCATCAACTGAAAAATAATGTCCGTATATTCGATTTTATTCTTCAATCGCTCCAATCCACAGTTAATAATTTTTCCATGTTTTTTAGCAATTCCTGACGACTCACTGATAATAAGTTCCCTAATTAAAGTTTGATTTACTATTTTATTATTTATGGACAATTTAACATTAACAGTACCTAAAACTTCATCTATACGCTGAAGTTTTAAATCATAGTTCTGAATAATTAACAAATTGCCCCTGTTGTCTTTTGACTCTTTTTGACTTTCCAAATCATAATCAATTCTAAACCACTTCGATTCATAAGTATCATCATTTTTTAAGAATTCTATGCGATCGTTTTGCGGGACTAATGCCATATAGGCAATGTTGATATTACTGCTTTCTGTGATTTCATCTTCTTCTCGAAAAGTGTAAAGTTGCTCAATATACGCTTCTGATAAATTGGTCTTCTCTCTTAGAATACGCAGTGCAATCGAATCTAAATTCTCATGTAAATGTAGCTGGATATAATCATTTGGTAATACCCATTCGTTAATTTCCTTGTTATTCTTTTGCTTTTCTCTGATTAATAAGATATACAATTCTTTCTGTGGCAGCTTTCTATAATTTAAGACTTTCTTTTCGCCAATAGTAAAGATCAGCATTTCTATTGTAGCTGAATTATTTTGGCAACTACTTTCGTTTTGATTACTCATATGAACACCTCTATAAGAGTTAATGAATTTATCCTTTTACTTCTAATGATATTATCAAATTAATAATATCATTCTTTAAAGATTATATGCCTAATTACTTTAAGAATCAACCCAAATCAAAAAACAAAAAAACAGTAGACATCATCTACTGTTTAACTAAAGATTTGGAGGCGACACCCAGATTTGAACTGGGGAATAGAGGTTTTGCAGACCTCTGCCTTACCACTTGGCTATGTCGCCTAATAAAAATGGTGACCCATCCGCGACTCGAACGCGGGACACCCTGATTAAAAGTCAGATGCTCTACCAACTGAGCTAATGGATCATAATTTAAAACTGGAGCGGAA
The DNA here is from genome assembly GCA_043770095.1 of Eubacteriales bacterium. Lineage (GTDB taxonomy): Bacteria > Bacillota > Clostridia > Peptostreptococcales > Acidaminobacteraceae > JBGSUZ01. Next base: position 426 of record JAYVIR010000039.1, on the reverse strand, counting down.
GACGAGATTCGAACTCGCGACCCTCGCCTTGGCAAGGCGATGCTCTACCACTGAGCCACTTCCGCAAAATGATTGAACTATTGCTATTTCTTCAAATAAATAATGGAGCGGAAGACGAGATTTGAACTCGCGACCCTCGCCTTGGCAAGGCGATGCTCTACCACTGAGCCACTTCCGCATCAGAATTAATAGCAGTTAAATAGCAATAAAGTGGTGGATGGGGAAGGATTCGAACCTTCGAAGGCGGAGCCGACGGATTTACAGTCCGTTCCCTTTAGCCACTCGGGAACCCATCCAAAATATTCATTTGCTGCTTAATTTTTCAAATAAGCAGATGTTTCTTAAAAAATGGAGCCGGTGATGGGACTCGAACCCGCGACCTACTGATTACAAGTCAGTTGCTCTACCAATTGAGCTACACCGGCA
>JAYVIR010000038.1:0-12794 GCA_043770095.1 Eubacteriales bacterium | reverse complement strand
TTTGTATATGCATCTGGAGATGTTGCTGTACTTTGCATGTTTTTACCTCCTTGATTGGAACCACTCTATGGTCTTTTGGGCATAATCCTCTGGAACTTTCTCATTAACCTGTTCACGTAGCCATTTCAAGGTCTTGGTCTTCAGATATTGCTGCATTTGCTCTTCGCCTTCCTGCATGACCACTTTGATTAAGCACGGGCACTTGGTAAAGGCTTCTGGCAGATTATCCGGATCCAATAAAATCTCTTTCTGGCGAATCTCAGCGCATTGAAACCAAGATTCAGATCCCTCAACAGCTTCAACTACATCCCAAAAGCTGATGGTTTCAGGCGCCATCGCTAGTTCATATCCCCCATTGACCCCCGGAACCGACCTCAGAATCCCAGCTTTCTTTAGTCTTGTGAATACTTTGGACAAGTATGTCTCTGAGACGCCTTGATACGCGGCCAAGTCTTTAATGCCAAAAGACTTGCCTTCTGGGCTGTCAGTCATGTATAGCAAACAGTGCAAGGCATATTCTACCCCTACGGAAAATTTCATAAGTTTGACTCCTTTCATGCAGTTTCATATTTTAACCGATGTTTTTTTCAGCTTTCTGACACACTTTTAAATTACAGACAAATTTCATCTCTAATACATTGATTATAGCTTGACTTTGTTACAAAGTCTATATATAATAATTGCAGATAACTGTTATCTACGATACTTGCAATCTATAATTATATTAGGAGGATTTACTTATGATGTCAGAAAAATTTATGGACGTTCTTAAAAACGAAGGCGTGGTTACCATCGTTTCATGGGGCACTGGTGAACCGCATGTCGTCAACACTTGGAATTCATACCTTGTACTCACGCCAGATCAGAGGATTCTAATTCCTGCGTACGCCATGCACAAAACCGAAAAAAATACCATCGTTCAAAATAGTGTCAAAATAACCTTGGGTAGTAAGGAAGTGATTGGGTATAACGACTATCAAGGGACTGGTTTTGTGGTGGAAGGCACGGCAAAATTTATTGAAAACGGTTCTGAATTTGATATGATGAAAGAAAAATTTTCATTCCTGACTAGGGTACTTGAAGTGACTGTTACATCTGCAAAGCAGATGCTTTAAACCTAGTTATATCTGCATTCACTCAAAATGGAGGATCTTATTGATATGAATAACTATGAAGTCGTACTCAATTATTTTAACACCCAAACTGAGCCTGTTAATGCAGGCAAAGTGGCCGAAGCTACCGGAGTTGACCGCAAAGAAGTCGATTCAATCATGAAGAAAATGAAAAATGAAGAAGTCATCGTTTCACCAAAGCGTTGCTACTGGGAAGCAAAGAAGTAAGGGCGCCGTATTGCATTAATTGGTTAATAATTTCATGTAATTCGTCATTTGAAAGCCGATCTGTTTGTCTAAACCAATAACTCATAATGCCAATCATGGCTGATAGCGTGTATTCTAAAATATAGTCCAAGGTTTTTAGGTCAATATTTACTTCATTCGCAAGTTCTTTCATGATCATTGGTTTGATTGAGTCTTTAAGTTTACTTGCAAAAGCTGGGTCACCGCTATTTCCAAGCAATACAGAATAATAGTGGTTATTCTTTTCGTAAAGTTCAAAAAAAACTTCCATCGGCATTCCATGCATTTGAGGTCCAATTGAAATGGGCGGTAACTCGCCCATTGTTGGAATCAAAGAATCCTCTATTTGTTCTAAAACATCATACACATCTTTAAAATACTCGTAAAACGTCCCTCTGTTATAGCCCGCTCTATTTGTAATCTCTTTTATTGTAATTTTTTCGATTCTCTTTTCGCAGTATAATGCCCAAAACGCATCTATGAGATTCTGTTTGGTTTGTAAGGTGATTTCTGTCCTTTTATGCATATAAACCTCCAAAGTTTTTTCCGACAAACTGAAGCATATTGTTGGTTGATATTGTTCTTATTGAATTCTATAATTAGAATATACAACACGATGTTGGATTTGCCAAGGAGGCTATATTATGATTACTATACTGTGTTCGGGCTCCCGTGGGGATTTCCAACCCTATATTGCACTTGCCCTTGAACTTCAAAAGCTCGGAAAATCAGTTCAAATCGTAGGCGGTAAAAGCATCGAAAACTTTATAAAAGGATATGGAATTGATTTTTATCCGCTGTCATCCGATTATCAATCCGCTGAGATTGACCCTAAATTGATTCAAGAGGCACAATCGTCTGATAGTCCCTTAAAAATGCTTTTAACCTTTAACAAAATGAAAAATTATGTCGTTGAATTAACCGAAGAAATGTTCCACGCTTGTAAAGGCAGCGAACTGATTGTATACCATCCGGGTTGTTCAATCGGATTTTTTGCAGGAGAACAACTAGGCATTCCATCCATATTAGCGGCGCCTTTTCCGATGCACAAAACCAAAGAAGTTGCTTCAGTGATTGCTTATGGCAAAACAAAAATGCCAAAAGCGCTGAGTTATAAGCTTTTGCAAGGCATGCTTTGGATGGCTGGGAAAACGGGTGTTATCGCATTTTTCAAAAAGGAATATGGTAAACTTCCAGATAATTTTGGTAGCCCATTTGAAAGAGTGGACAAAAATCACCCTGCTCTCATCTCATGTAGCAACTTTGTATTTCAAAGACCAAAAGACTGGAATGAGAATATAAAGCAAAACGGCTATTGGTTTGTAGAAGAACAGATTGAGTATACCCCGTCCCAAAAACTCTCTGATTTCTTGGATCAGGGTGAAAAACCTGTTTACATTGGCTTTGGAAGCGTTTTTGACAGCAAACATAAAGATGAAACCATAAAACTCATAACCGCCGCACTCTCTAAATCAGGAAAAAGAGGGATTCTCTGTGGAATGGGAGACATAGAAAACTTGCCTGAAAACATTCTAGCAATTGAAAGCATCCCTCACAGTTGGCTATTTGAGCGTGTTTCGCTTGTTTGCCATCACGGCGGTGCAGGCACAAGCGCTGCAGGGTTTAAGGCCGGTATACCGAGTATCATCGTTCCATTTTCTAACGACCAATTTGCATGGGCGCACAGAGCATATGACTTAGGTGTTGCCTCTGAGCCTATATATCGTAAAAATTTAACTGCTGAGAAACTTGCTTCTGCTATTCAATTTGCTCTTAAAGATGAAATCATCAAAAATGCAAAAACGCTTGGCAAAAATATAGCGACTGAAAATGGCGCTAAAGCTTGTGCGCTAACGATAGCAGCTTGTCTTGAAAAGTAGGCATACGAAAAAAGAGAATGGCATAACGCCATTCTCTTACTTTATAAAAGCTTTAATGTTTTCTCTTGCAAAGTCCTCAAAACTTCTTGGTTGCTTTCCAGTAAGATCATAAAACTCACTCGTTACATCTTTTGCAGTACCCATTCGCGTCATAAAATAGAGTGCTACCGTAACATTAACATAAGCCTTATCCAGTCCACGTTTATTAATATAGTAGTTTCTATATTTAAAATATCCTGGCTTTGCATAGGTGATTTTTCGGCCTGTTACGTCACTTAAAATCTCTGCAATTTGATAGTAATCTAACGCCTGTGACCCTGTTATTGTGTGAGCGGTATTTTTATATTTTTCGGGATTATGTAATACCACTGAAGCGGCCAGTCCAATATCGGCAGCATCAATGAAACTTGTCTTACTTTTTCCTGCCGGCACATAAATTTCATTTTTCTCTTTAATTTCCACCGAATGAATACCAGACACATTTTGCATGAAGAAACCAGGTCTTATATGAGCAAATGGAATGCCTATTTTTTCGATATACTTCTCAATTTTATGATGTGGTGGAATTGTGTTATTCTCAACACCCATCAGAGATAAAAAAGATAGCAATTTGATATTGTGTTCTTTAACGGCTTCTATAAAAGGATATAGATCTTCAGGCTTACCAAGATGAGGTGGTCTCATTAAAAAAACGCGATCAACATCGCTTAAAGCCCTATCAAATGTTTGTGCATTTGTAAAATCAAACGAAACCGCTTCGACTTGATCTCCAAACATAGCTTGAAGTTTAACAATATCAGTACCTGCTGCAACTACATTTTCACCCATTTTCAGTAATTCATTAACCACATAACTGCCGACATTCCCCGAAGCTCCGGTTACAAGCACTTTCATACTATTTCACACTCCTAATATATTTACTGTCTCTCCACCAAATACTTCATTCCAACAGGCATATCTAAAAGTTCCTCTGCAAAAAAGAGCGGATAGGCTTGAACTTCCTTTAACTTTGCAATTTCAAGCCAGTGCAGAGTCTCTTTAGAACCAATCTCTGTGACAGATTGACACTCAAGAGGCGCAGAAGCTTCTGGTAGCGTTACTAAAAAATAGACAGACACTTCATGATATTTTTCACCATTGGTCACCTCTGTAAAGAAATTCTCATTGAAAAATACAGGGCGTTCTACGGTTGCCACTATCCCAAGTTCTTCCTCTACTTCTCTAAGTATAGCTTCTTCACAAGATTCGCCAAACTTAACTCTGCCACCTACGCTATAATAATATGGGGCGTTTTCATTTTTCACCATAAGAATTTTACTATCTTTAATAATAATAGCACCTACTCTGTGGTTGAATCTGCCGTTTTCTGTTTTGAAAGTTAAATCCATTGTTGTCCTCCATCGTGAATGTCATCAATTGATATTTATCCTTCACTCCAAAATCTAGAGTAATAACACGTATTTGTCATGCAAATAAGCCTGACCGCTTAGAATCTCGTTGTATTGCACACCTGAGCATAAAAAACCCTTACCTCCTGAATTTGCATAACGCAGTTCTTTCGTTATTATTAGTAAAAAATGTATGGGTTTGTCTATATTCTATGATTTCTAATCCTCAAAAGGCCGTTTCACATCATATGCAATGCCAATCGCACCCGGTCCCACATGCGTTCCAATAACTGGTCCTATATCGACCACTGTCACCGAAGTGCCCAGTTCGTCCTCGAGTCGTTTTGCCAAAACCAAACCCTCTTCATAGCACTCAATATGATGTACAATGACGTGATCTAATTCATATTTTTTGATATCCTCTAATACAATTTGTAGTAACGTTTCAACAGCTTTCTTCTTCGTTCGCACGTTTTGAAGTACCTCCGTGCGTCCTTCTTTAACGGTGAGTATAGGCAGAATTTGCAAAATAGAACCTAACAGCGCCTTAGCGCCACCAATGCGCCCACCCATTTTTAAATAGTCCAAGGTCGCAGGCAAAAACACAAATCGACTACGATTGACATGGTTACGCATCGCCTCAGCAACCATTTCTAAAGAATTACCTTGTGCAGCTAGCGCAGCACCATGGAGTACGCATAACCCCATTTGCATGCTGTTGGTTCTAGAGTCAATAATCTCAATTCGAGCGTCAGGGTATTTTTCCAAAAGCTGATCCTTAACCATACAAGCCGTTTGATAGGTGCCACTCATGTCAGAAGACAAGAAAGTCCCAATTATTTCATATCCTTTTAGAACCGCTTCTTCAAAAGCACGCATCATTTTATCCACACTGGGTTGAGCTGATTTTGGAAAATTCTGACCCTGTGCCATTCGGGCATAAAAAACCTTGTTATCTGTTTCACTTTCCACAAATATATCTTCATCGATCAAAACGCTCAAGGAAACAATTTCTATAGGATAATTTCCAATAAGTGCCTCTGATAAATAAGCCGTACTATCTGTTATCAATTGAATCATAATATTTTCGCCAATCCTTTCTTAATTAAAAAATTATATTAATGCCAATACACCAATCGTTTGATCATCCTAACAACGCGGACCATCTCATCTCTCTCATCATCGCTTAAAATTCCAAATGTCTTTGATAAAATGCCACGGGATTCGAGTGTCCATATAAGGCTGATAAACTCCGTACCTAAAGCATCATCCTTTTCTACTGCCGCTAAAAAATCGCTCAATTTTTTGTATGCCTCAGACTGACGGCGCTGATGATCTCTATAGGCATCTAGGTCTCCAAGTAAGAGAAGAGGGGTCACCTTTGTCAATCGCACATCTTCGCTGTTTCCAACAAATGACTTCACATAGTTCTCAAGTCCATTGCATAAAATTCTATATATGATAACGTAAACACTCTACAGTGTTTAAACCCTTGAAGTTGAGATGCTCTGGATTTATAACTTGGTGATAAAATTGTACTCTCTAATTCAAGCATATCATGTAATCGACCCAACAACTCATCGTTTAGCATAAACTGCCTCCTTCACATTTGTAAATGCAATACAATCATTTTACCATCATTCAGTAGTTTTCACCAATTCAATAATCGTTAAATTTATTTTTTTGAAATTATGGAACTTTTTTCAACAAAAGGAGGCGTCTTATTCAGACAGCCTCCTTTTTTATTCAAGTACATTTTACTTTTCTTCTAACACTTCAAGAATTCGCGTCATCGAAGCTTCATATTCCACTTCATTTGAATTATAGAACAACAGCAAGTCATCGACTACCTTCGGATCATCAATGGATTTAGGAATGTCAAAATCCACATCGGTTACATAGGCCTCCCAATTCGCCAATTTCCATGTATCGCGAGACGAATTTCTATCAACCATCCTTTGGCGTGTCACTTCAACATCAGTAATTACCCAAACAACCGTAAGCCTAGTGTCTTTCTGAACCAGCCGATGTTTCAAGTCGTTAATATAAGCTTCATCTCTGATTTCTCTGGTAAATGGTGCATTAATCAAGACTATGTCATCATAATTAAGGGCTTCCATCGCCAAATCAAGCGTCGCCTGATACTCAAAGTTTCGAATGTTTTCTTCAAAAAAATCTGAGCTTCTGTTAAGCTCTTGCCCTACCACCTTAAAAATCTGGTTGGACAAAACAATCAAGGTGTCTTTGTCCAAATAAACCACATGTTTTAGTTGCTTGGCCAATTGTTTTGAAATGTAAGTTTTCCCACTCGCAGGCGGAGATGTCACCAAAATTAGTCTCTTCATTACCGTATGCCTATCTTTTGTTTCTTAAGGAACGGTCCTACCTGAGGTCTACTCTCTTGACTGAATTTTTCTGCCACGGACTCACTCCAAGACTCGGTAACTTTCCCCTTGGTGCGCTTTGTGTAATAGGCGCGAATGCGTTCATCGTATGCTTCAAGCGTCTGTTTATGAGTTTCTATAGGGGTATACACGTCATGATGTACCACAACCGACTGCGGTAAACGCTCCTTAATGTCAGGATCCTGATCGGGGTGACCGATACACAATCCAAATACAGGGTAAACCTCCTCTGGTAACTTAAGCAGCTCCGTAACCGCTTCGATATTGTTTCTTATGCCACCGATATAAACACCGCCAAGGCCAAGTGACTCTGCTGCGATCATAGCATTCTGACCCGCGAGCGCTGCGTCTACAGTCCCAATGATCATACTTTCAGTCCAACCTTCTTCAAAATTTTGATTATGCATCTGGCTCATCTGATGGAGTCTGTGAAGGTCTGCGCAAAATACAAGGAACACCGGCGCAGATCCTACGTAGCTCTGCTCGCCACAGTAGTTCATAAGTTTATCTCTGCTTGCCCCCTGCGAAATGCTAATAATACTGTAGGCCTGCAAGAAACTTGACGTTGCCGCCGCTTGTGAGGCTTTAAAAATGAGGTCAAGATGCTCAGGTGAAACAGCCTCTTCAGTAAATTTTCTGATGGATCGGTGTTTTAGCATGGTTTCTATTAGTGGTGTCATATTGATCATCCTTTCGTCTTATCATCTTCTAGTGTGTTAAATTCATTTTACCACAGTTCTATTAATTGCTATTTTATACCATAGATGCAACACTAAAATCCTTAATCAGTTTTTGAACGATGGGCTGAGGATGACTTTAGATCAATTAACAGCCAAATCGAATATCTGCTGACGGAAAGTGTCCGACAAAGAAAAAAAACATCTAAAAATAAATAATCCCTATTATTCATAAACCAATTTAAATAAAGGACCGAAAAATCGCGAATATTAACCTTCGATTTTTCGGTCCTTTTAACGTATCATAAATTCATGCTATCAAAATTACTAAATCAGCCATTCACCCATCAAAGATCCAATCAAAGCCACAGCGTTCTTTGCTGTCTGATTCCGATCATCTATGATTGGATTCACTTCAACGAACTCCGCACTGACAACTTTTTCAGTGAGCGCAATCATTTCAAGGGCAAAATGGCTTTCTCTATAGGTCATGCCACCTGGAACTCGTGTCCCCGTACCAACTGCATGAATCGGATCCATGCAATCCACATCGAAACTGACATGTATGCCATCAGTACCGTTTGAGGCAATTGCAATCGCTTTTTCAATGACTGTTGGCATGCCATAACGATCAATTTCATGCATCGTAAAGACCGTTATGCCATGTTCTTTGAGAATTTTCCGTTCGCCTGAATCCAAATCGCGACAGCCGATGAAAACGATGTTTTGAGCCTTTAACTTTGCATCCCCACCAATAGACGTCAATTTAGCATGCCCCATACCTAGTAGCACTGAAACTGGCATACCATGAATATTTCCGGATGGCGATGTTTCATCTGTATTAATATCCCCATGAGCATCAAACCAAATAACACCAAGATTCTTTTTATGCTGAAGCACGCCTGAAATAGTGCCAATGGCAATGCTGTGATCGCCACCGAGTACGAGTGGAAAACGACCTTCTTTCATTGCTTCGTCGACCGAATCACAAAGCAGTTGATTAACCCTTGCCACTTCGTCAAGATTTTTAAGGTTAGTGCCCTCTGAAACCGAGATTTTTGGTCTGACTGCGCGGATATCACCCATATCTTGGACTTCATAACCTATGTTGGTGAGCCTTTCTTCAATACCCGCATAGCGAATCGCTTCAGGCCCCATGCTCACGCCTGCCGTTCCTGCGCCAAGATCCATTGCAACACCTATAATTGATAATTTGTTATTGATTGACGGTTTCATAAATTTCTCCTCTCAGATTGGTTCACTTTGCAGATGTTGTTAAAACATTTCGAATATTGAGTGTTTTAAATCATTTTAACACAAAACTTCAGTCCATGTATGGGTCATTTCTGCTCCAAGAATTTTTATACAATCATATGTATCTTATTGCACTATAATATGTTATAATAAGATAAGCATAGTACTCACTAAATCATTCTTTCACACATCCTAATTGGAGGTGCCTTATGAAAATTGATAATAATAGTATTCAACAAAGTCTTTCGCAATTGTCTTCTGCAAAACGTATTAATAGTGCAGCCAATGACCCTTCCGGTCTTGCCATATCGCAAAAAATGAATTCTCAGATTAATGGCTATGAAAAAGCGACAGACAACGCATTAACTTCAAAGGATCTTTCAAATACAGCTGAAGGCGCTCTTACTTCGATTCAAGATAGCTTGCAGCGCATAAGAGAATTGGCTGTTCAAGCTTCAAACGGAACCTATACTGCAGACGATCGCAAAGCGATGCAAACAGAAATCAGCCAGCTAAAAACAGAAATTCAAGGAACTGCAAGGAATACGGAGTTTAACACAATCAAGCTCTTAGATGGTTCTTTTACAGATCAAAATATGGCCTCAGGACCTTCTGGCACTGGAACGCCTATGACAATAAAAAATACAAGTTTAGAAACTTTGGGCATTGATCAATTTGATGTCACACAAAATTTCAGCATTTCAGATATCGACAATGCACTTGCTCAAGTTTCTGATTCTCGAGCTTCTATTGGCGCCATGACCAATCGGATTGACCATCAAGTCAGTACCAACAATATTACCTCATCAAATATTTCGAGCGCTGAAGACAAGATTTCCAGCACTGATTTTGCAAAGACTATTTCTGAACTTAAAAAACAGCAACTCTTCCAAAATGTTCAGATTTATGTTCAGAACAACAAAACGACCCAAAGTATGGGCGTACTCGACATTATGAGATAATATTCGTCAAGTTGATCATCAGCAAAACACTTATAATAGACATTAAAGACCTTAAAATCGTGTGCATTCAGCACAGATTCTAAGGTCTTTTTTTTACAAAATCGAATTCGCTTCATTTTTCTAGAAACCCTATAAAGTTTAACCCAAAGCCACGTCTAAAATCATCATGACACTAAAGCCTATCATAGCGCCAATCGTGGCTATATCAGTTTTAGAACCACCTTCTTCTCTTTGGGCTTCTGGAATTAATTCTTCAATAACAACATAAATCATTGCGCCCGCGGCAAAGGCTAACGCATATGGCAGTATTGGTTTCATTGAAATAACAGCCAAAGCGCCAACAACACCTGCAATTGGCTCTACAATACCTGACGCTTGTCCCATTAAAAAGGCTTTTCTCCTGCTCATCCCTTCTCTTCTAAGCGGAATAGAGACCGCTGCACCTTCTGGAAAATTTTGAAGTCCAATCCCTATGGCTAACGCAATTGCACCCGCTACGGTCGCTCCAGACAAGCTTCCCGTTGCCGCTGCTCCAAATGCTACCCCGACAGCAAGACCTTCTGGAATATTATGAAGCGTTATCGCCATTACCAAAAGAACACTTCTTTGCCAAGATGTTTTAATGCCCTCTGCTTGCGTACTTTCAAGCCCCATATGCAAATGAGGAAGAAGCTTATCTACAGCATATAAGAACCCACCGCCTAATAAGAATCCTATTGCAGCCGTCGCCCATGCCACTTGCCCCAGCTCTTCCGCCATTGCTATGCTTGGTGCAAGGAGAGACCAAAAACTTGCAGCAATCATCACCCCTGCAGCAAAACCTAACATACCATTTAAAACAGTCTTATTGATTGTCTTAAAAAAGAATACCAAAGAGGCACCTAATGCTGTAACGCCATAAGTAAAGAGCGTCCCAATTAAAGCTTGTTGTACTGGTGTATATTGCATAAAAAATTCAATCACTTTTTTTACCTCCGTCATTTATTTAGTATTAATAACAATATTGTATCCAAAACAAATACACTTGTCAAAACACTATAAAAAAGTCCCATCATCAGCTGACGACAGGACTTTTCTTATTTTTTATGCCATGAATTTTTCTACATCGCCTTCTGCTGTTCCAATTGCTGCAATACCAAACGTTTCAATTAATATCTTAGCCACATTTGGCGAAAGGAAACCAGGAAGCGTAGGCCCAAGGTGGATGTTTTTCACGCCTAAAGACAATAGCGCCAAGAGTACGATTACTGCCTTTTGCTCATACCAAGCAATATTATAGACAATTGGAAGGTCATTGATGTCTTCTAGCTCAAATATTTCTTTGAGTTTAAGCGCAATAACCGCTAATGAATAAGAGTCGTTGCACTGACCTGCATCCAAAACTCTTGGAATACCGCCGATGTCTCCTAATGGCAGTTTATTGTATCTAAATTTCGCACAACCCGCTGTAAGAATAACGGTGTCTTTTGGAAGTTTTTCTGCAAATTCTGTATAGTAATCTCTAGATTTCATTCTGCCGTCACAGCCGCCCATAACATAGAACTTCTTAATGGCACCTGATTTTACAGCGTCAACGACTTTGTCTGCCAGAGCAAATACTTGAGCATGGGCAAAACCACCAACAATTGTTCCTGTTTCGATTTCGGTTGGCGCTTTGCTTAATTTCGCCATTTTGATTACTTCTGAGAAATCTTTCTTTCCATTATGGTCTGCATCAATATGCACACATCCTGGGAATCCAGACGCGCCAGATGTGAAAATTCTGCCCTTTAAGTCTTCGTTCTTAGGAGGCACAATACAGTTGGTTGTAAACAAGATAGGTCCGTTGAAAGTTTCAAATTCGGTAACTTGTCTCCACCATGAGCCGCCATAATTTCCAACCAAGTTATCATATTTTTTAAAGAAAGGATAATAATGCGATGGCAACATTTCACTATGGGTGTAAACGTCCACGCCGCTCGCCTTCGTTTGTTCCAACAACTGTTCTAAATCGGTTAAATCATGGCCTGAAATCAAAATACCAGGGTTTTCTTTTACGCCGATGTTAACATTTGTAATCTCAGGATTACCATATTTAGAGGTATTTGCTTCATCTAATAGCGCCATTGCCGCTACGCCAAATTGACCTGTTTTTAAAGTCAGCGCTACTAATTCATCGGCTGACAAAGCATCATTAAGGGTTGCCGCTAACGCTTCATAAGTAAATTCATAAATATCATTGTTTTCTTTTCCAATATTAAGGGCATGATGGGTATATGCCGCCATACCTTTTAGGCCATATGTAATCAGCTCTCTTAGTGATCTCACGTCTTCATTTTCAGTAGCCAGTACACCAATTTTAGAGGCTTTTTCAAGCATTGAAGCTCTGTCTGTTACCGTAAAGTTAGCCGCATCTCCAAAAGAACCGCCTTGAATCTGCTTCTTGAGATCGTCTCTAAAACCAATCATCTTAAGAATTTGCTTTTCAATGGCAGATTCGTCAAAGTTAGCATTTGTAATCGTTACAAACAAACTTTTTAACACTTCGCGATTGACTGCGCCAAGAGATTTAACCTCTAAATCGCCTTTTCTAACAATTTCTGAAATACCCTTGGTCGAATAAATCAATAGATCTTGAAGTTTTGCTACGTCTTCATTTTTACCGCAGACCCCTTTGATTTCGCAGCCAGTACCTTTTGCTGTCTCTTGACACTGATAACAGAACATACTCATAAATTGCCTCCTCTTGATAATTAGCATTTGATTCACTAAGACCTAATATTGTTATTACCCAAGAAACTTTTCAAATAACAAGTAAATATGAAATATATTATTTTGTTATATCATAAAAGAAACCCTGAGGATTGTCAACTCCTAACAACTTCGAAAGA
>JAYVIR010000037.1:0-12317 GCA_043770095.1 Eubacteriales bacterium | reverse complement strand
GGAGCAAAACAGCGAAGAATCGTTTGACAACGAGGTCATAAATTTTTCGCTCGTCGTTGCTAAGAGCGCTAAGATCAACCCATTGCTCGGTAGGGATGATGGCGTGGTGATCAGAGACTTTGCTATCGTCTACAAAATGCTTTCCTGCTTTGATTGGAGATTTGGAAATTTTAAAGGCAAGTGCCGAATAGGGGCCCACGCCACAAGACTTTAAGCGGTCTTTGATGGTGTCTACCAAGTCGCTAGAAAGGTATCTAGAATCGGTTCTTGGATAGGTCAGTATTTTATGCTGTTCATACAGCTTTTGCATGATATTAAGCGTGTCTTTAACAGGGAAACCAAACAAATGGTTTGCATCTCGCTGAAGCTCTGTAAGGTCGTAAAGTGAAGGGGCGTAAAGTTTTTTATTGCTCTTCTCCACTTGCTCTATAATAGCGGCTTGTCCTTTTAATTGCTTTGTAATTTGGTCAATCTTGGTTTCGTCAAAGGACTGCGCACTATTGCTTTTAGCTTCAAACCAAGTCAGTTTTAAGCCGTTTGTGACAGCCGTTATGCCGTAGAATGCTTTTGGCTTAAACTGCTGAATTTCTGTTTCTCTAAACCCAATCATGGCAAGCGTTGGGGTCTGAACCCGTCCGCACGATAATTGAGAATTGAACTTGCAAGTAAGCGCTCTGGTTGCGTTCATGCCAACGTACCAGTCAGCGGCAGACCTTGCAGCAGCAGAGGCGTATAGGGTTTCATAAGCTTTGCCGTCCTTAAGTTTGCTGAAACCTTCACGGATGGCTTTGTCAGTGACAGAGGAGATCCAAAGTCGCTTCACCGGTTTTTTAACGCCAATTTTTTCGAGAATCCAGCGTGCGACCAATTCGCCTTCACGACCAGCATCTGTGGCGATGATGATTTCATTGACATCTTTTCGAAGAATCAACTCTTTGACGGTTTTGTACTGACCGCCAGTATTTTTAATGACCTCTAATTTAAGTGGATTCGGCAGCATGGGAAGGTCTTCGATGCGCCAATTGGCGTATTTCGGGTCATAAGCTTCTGGGTCAGCAAGCGTGACTAAGTGACCGAGTGCCCAAGTGACAATATAGGCATCGCCTTCAAAAAATCCGTTTCCTTTTTTATGACAGTTCAGTACTTTTGCAATATCTTTACCAACGGAAGGTTTTTCCGCTAAAACAACACGTTTAGCCATTTTTAAGTCCTCTTATGTAACGATTAGGGTGTAATTCTGACATTTAATATAAACCAAATTATATCACAGATTGAGTACGGCGTTAAATTTACTTCCTTTTTATGTAAAATTAGTTTACAATATATGTATATTTGTAATGAACTAGATTAAATGGGAGGTTAACAATGGGTATTAAAAAGTGGGTATATGGTGGTTCACAAACAAAAAAGCAACTCATAGCCGTTTTGCTGATGGTAGGGCTTTTAAGTGGTTTCAATGCTTTTAGCTTTCAAAAAGTCAGCTTTGCAGCGAAGGCAGGTCAAGTGGAAAGGGTGCCTAATGAGCGGATCATCGCCAAGACGGTTTTTAAAAACAATGTTTGGGCGGAGCTTTCAAGCAAAACAAATCCTAAAACGGGTGAAGCCATTTACAGTTTGTATGTTATCAATAAGACGCCAGAAGGGATTCGAGCGGTGAGCAGCAAAGTAGATCTCTTCCGCTTGACGGCAAAAAAGAACCCTCTGGCAATTCAATTTAAGGTTTTTGATATGAATCAAGATGGGAAAGAGGAGCTGCTGCTACAACTTGAAGATGATCATGGGAAGGATTACATCGGTTATTACAGTCTTTTTGAGAACAAGCTTAAAACCTTGCTAGAAAAAGAGTGCGAAGCGTTTAGCCTTCAAAACCAGATTCTGACGTACCAGAATTTTAATTTTAAGTATGGCATTGAAGAAAAAAAGACCTTTTTGCTAAATGCAAAAGGGACGTTAACGGCAGTTGAAAGTCAATATTATGAAATGGGCATTCGTCTTGGCATCGATTATGAAGATTTTAAAGAGGTGCTGGGTGGCACTTATAAAAAGCAATATGATGCGCAGATGAGCAAAGATCCCAAAGCGACCAAAAGACGATTTTCTGTGAAGGCTGCGAACGGCGAGTTTCTCTTCGAAGGACCAAAGCAAGAAAATGCGAATACGCCTTATAAGTTGATTGGAATGACTTTAAAAGCAAACGGCGCAAAGGGGCTTGATGGCATTTCTGTAGGCGACTCAGTGCGAAAAATTGAGCAGTGGCTTGAAAGTCGAAAAGCGAATAATCTGGCGTTATTGTATTCGAATTTTTTGCTTAGTGAAACGATGATCAAAACAAATGAAGGGACTATTGGGGGCGCTACGGAAGTTTGGCATTTCAAACATAAGAATGGCGTTATTTATGAAATTAATAGTGAGATAGAATAGCGAAAATGACAATGATAGATTAGAAAAAGAAAAAATTAACATACAAAAAATAAATACGTAAAAACAAATTGTTAAATCGCTGTATTAAACTTTAAAAATTCCGATAATTGTGCTAGCATTAGCATTAGAAGTCGTCAAATTTAATTTAAGTTTGGCAATTAAGGAAATTATTCAACCTATTTCCTAATTGAAATTGGAGGTAATGATATGGGTGCAGCGGTAACAAATAGATTGTCAAGATCAGAAGTAGCTATTGAGCAAACTTGGAATTTAAACGACCTTTATGTAAGCAGAGAAGCATGGCAAACGGCGCTTAAAAAAACACTTGCAGATTTTGACGCAATCAAAGGCTATAAAGGCCATTCTTGCGAGTCGGGCACAACTTTATTAGCGTGTTTGTTGGCGCTTGAAACGGCTTATACAGATGTGGTTCAAATTGCAAATTATGTGATGCTCAGAGAAGCAGAAGATGGCATTGATCCTGTAAACCAAGAAGACAGCATGACGTTTGGTGCTGCGGATACGCAAATCAATTTGGCAATGTCTTTCTTAGATTCAGAAGTTATGGCATTAGAAGAAGACGCCTTTAAAAAATTATTCACTCAGGAGCCTAAATTAGAAATTTTTAGACTCTTCCTTGAAGACAAATACAGCAAAAAGAAACATATGCTTTTGCCAAAAACTGAAGAAGCTTTGGCTGCGCTTGGGGAACTCACTGGTGCGCCTTATGGTATTTACTCTATGAGCAAAGCAGCAGACATGACATTTGACAGCTTTAAAGATGAGCAGGGAAATGACGTTGCCAATTCGTTTGCATTATTTGAAGGCAAGTATGAATTTGCTTCAAATGCTGTGGTGAGAGGCAATGCGTATGAGTCATTTACAAAGACGCTTGGAAAGTATAAAAATACTTATGCAGCCGTTTATGCGACAGAAGTTAAAAAACAAGTGGCACTCAGCCGTCTAAGAAATTATGAATCTGTGACCCACATGCTTCTTGAACCGCATAAGGTTTCCGTTGAAATGTACGAAAATCAACTCAATATCATTTACAAAGAGTTGGCGCCTCATATGAGACGATTTGCAAAACTCAAAGAGAAACAGCTTGGTCTTGAAAAAATCCGTTTTTGCGATTTAAAAGCGCCTTTCGATGCTGAATTTAACCCTTCAGCAACCTATGACAGCATTCGTGAGACAATTATTGGCGCAGTTGGCGTATTAGGCGAAGATTATCAGGCCATCATTAAACAAGCTTATAACGACCGATGGATTGATTACTGCGACAATATTGGAAAATCAACAGGTGCATTCTGCACAACACCTTATGGCTCGCACCCTTACATTTTGATCAGCTATCAAGACAATATGCGTTCTGCTTTCACGCTCGCGCACGAACTCGGTCATGCGGCTCACTTTGTGCTCACCAACAAAGAGCAAAGAATATTTGATACAGAAGTTTCCACATATTTTGTGGAGACGCCTTCAACCATTAACGAAATGTTCCTCGGTCAGTATCTAATGAAGCAAACAGAAGACCCGCAAATGAAGCGATGGGTCATTATGCAGCTTCTTGGCACTTACTATCATAACTTTGTGACACATTTGCTAGAAGCAGAGTTCCAAAGACGTGTGTATAAAATGGCAGAAGAAAACATTTCGCTTACCACTAAAGCGCTTTGCGACACGAAACTTGCCGTCATCAGAGGTTTCTGGGGTGACGCAGTGGAAGTCGATGAAGCAGCTGGCATGACGTGGATGCGTCAACCACATTACTATATGGGACTATACCCATACACTTACTCAGCTGGTCTTACTGCCTCAACCGCTATTGCTCAGCAAATTAGCGAAGAAGGACAGCCTTCAGTGGACAAATGGTTAAATGTGCTTAAGTCTGGTGGCACGCAGAAGCCAGAAGACCTTCTCAAAATGGTCGGCATTGATATGACGACACCGGCACCGATTATCAAAGCGGTTGATTATGTAGGTGGTTTGATTTCTCAACTTGAAGCGTTATACGCTTAGATTTTATTAAATTTTAGATTTTCTTAAATGAAAGAAGATTCATTAGGGTATTATTAATCCTGATGAGTCTTTTATTTTTGTTTTTTTAGCGATCAATAATTAGTTGACAACGCAACTAGTTATCTGTAATATAGTTGTATACACAACTAATATAATTTGAAGTAAGGTGGTAAATAAATGGATAAAGAATCTAAGCCTTTTGAACTGGGTAGACAGTTGTCTGTACTGCACCGTCATGGGCGTGCCTTTTTTGATCAAAGAATGAGTGCTTATGAATTAGGAAGCGGTCAGCATACGTTTTTATTTTTCTTGTATAACAATAATGGTGCGACACAAGATGAGATCAGCAGGGCGCTGGAACTTGACAAAGCAACAACTGCTAGGGCAATACATAAGCTTGAAGAAAGAGGTTTTGTAAGGCGTGAAAACGGTGAAAAAGACAAACGAGTCAATCATGTTTTTTTGACAGAAAAAGCGTATGAAATTCAAAGAGACATGCGGTCTTTTTCAGATGAATGGAAACAGGTACTGGTTAATGAGTTAGATGAGCAGGAACTTGTACTTTTAGAAAAACTAATCAATAAACTCTCAACAAATGCTTCAACATATAGAGAAGCGCATTGCAAGAAAGGTGGTCACCATGTCAAATAGTGCCGTATTAAAAAATGAAGAATTAAAAACAGAAAGTGTTGGCAAATTATTATTAAGATTTTCAATTCCTGCAATGGTCGGGATGATGGTCAATGCACTCTATAATGTGGTTGATAGAATGTATATCGGTTGGATTGGACCGATGGCGATGACTGGGATAGGCCTTACGCTACCTTTTATGACCATTTTAATGGGATTTGGCATGCTTGTAGGGATTGGCGCAGCAGCCATTACGTCTATTCGGTTGGGACAAGGAAAGCGAGAAGATGCTGAGAAGATTTTGGGAAATGCAGTGACGTTACTCGTGATTATTATGACAATTGTGATGGTGATTGGCCTCGCTTTCAAAATACCGCTGCTCTATTTATTTGGAGCCAGTGAAGCCACAATTGGGTATGCCGATCAATATATTACCATTATTCTATTAGGCGCTATTTTCCAAGGGCTTGGATTTGGAATCAACAATATTATTAGAGCAGAAGGCAGCCCTAAAATTGCCATGTATACGATGCTTATTGGTGCCGTGATTAATATTGTACTTGACCCAATCTTTATCTTTACGTTTAAAATGGGCATTAGCGGGGCGGCGATTGCAACAATTCTATCTCAATTTGTCTCAACAGTGTGGGTAATGTATCACTTCATGTCGGGCAAGAGCAAATTGAAGTTTAAAATGAAAAATTTGAAACTAGAAATGCCTATTGTAAAAAGCATTCTTGCTATTGGCATTTCTCCGTTTTCAATGCAATTTGCTGCCAGCGTAGTTACTATTATTGCCAATAATGCGCTTAAAACCTCTGGAGGCGATATTGCTATTGGCGCAATGACTGTTATCAACGCAATTGCCATTTTCTTCTTAATGCCTATTTTTGGACTGAACCAAGGTTCGCAACCGATTATTGGCTATAATTATGGCGCAAAAGAATACAAGCGTGTTAAAAAGGCGCTTAAATTGGCAACGATAGCGGCAACCAGCATTTGTCTGCTTGGATTTGTACTGACGCAGTTCTTTACTGAATCGATGATTCGCATCTTTAATAGTGATGCTCAGTTGATTCAAGTCGGTACATCGGGTATGAGAATTTGGCTCTGCATGTTACCACTAATCGGTTTCCAAATCATTAGTGCAAACTATTTCCAAGCCGTGGGCAAAGCACCGAAAGCGATATTTTTAAGTTTGCTCAGACAGGTTATTGTCTTAATTCCAATGCTCATAATATTACCTCATTTCTTTGGACTTACAGGGGTGTGGGTTGCAGGTCCTATTGCAGATTTTACGGCTTCACTTGTGACGGCGATATTCCTATTTAATGAGATCAGGCACTTGGATAACTCTCAGGAGGCAGCTACTGAATTGGAAATGTAATGTGAAATTGAGCGCCATGGTTCAATTGGCTAGTTAAAACAATGTTGCCGTTTAGTACTTTTGTGACCAGATGGTGAACAATATGAAGCCCTAACCCTGTACCACTCATGTCTTTGCGTGTTGTAAAGAAAGGATTAAAAACTTTAGTCAGCAATTCTTTTGGAATGCCAGCACCATCATCACTATAATCGATTGTCAAAATTGAATTGGTTAGGGTTACGTCAATTTTAATATGCCCCTCGGTCGTATTTTCAAAAGCATGAATATAACTGTTGCTAATTAACTGCGTCATTATATGTGCAATTGCACCTGGATCTGCGATGATATCGACGTTTTCATCGCATGAAAGAAGAATTTGATGAGCAGCATTTTTGAATTTCGGTGGTAATGAAAGGATGATGCTGTTTATATGGTTTTTAAAATTGAAGGACTGAATTTCTAAACTAGTATGTTCAATGGCAAATGTTTTAAAGCTGCTGACAATTTCTGCAACATGACTTAAACTTGAATCGATTACAGTGGTGGCTTCTTCAACATCGCTAAGGTACTCAGACAAAGCTTTTTGCGTCAACTTTTTTTCATTAAAAAGTTTTTGCAAGGCTTTTTGTTTTTCTTGGAGTAGTGACGTTAGAACGATGCCATTTCCAAGAGGGGTATTGATCTCGTGCGCGACACCTGATACCAGTTGTCCTAGAGCTGCGAGTTTTTCAGATTGAATAAGCTGTTCTTGGGCTAAATTAAGATTCTCAAGCGTTGTTTCAAGTTCACGGGTGCGCTCTTTAACAATTTTATTGAGCGTATCTTTTGAGCTGAGCAATGTTCGGATGTAAAAGAACGAAAAGGACGAAGTCACAAGTCCAATCAGTAAAATGATAATGTGAAAACGGGCACTGGGAGCCCAACCCTCTATAGGTGCAACCTCAAGCAACCAATTGTTTTCTCTCAGGATTATTGGAAGTTCAACAGGGTTATCTAAAGTTGCCTCAGAAGAATAAAATATTCTTGTTTGCTTAGACATACTTTCATCAATATTGTAAATGTTAATCTGATAGTTGCGAGTTGCAGCTAAAACGCCAGAATTTCCGAGAAGACGGTTATAATCTATGACCACATTCATTAAACCTGAAAAGTCCTCGGTAATGCCATTTTTATAGGTGGTAAGTGGGATTCTGCAAATGACGCCTACACCTCCTTGGATCAATTCCAAGGGTTGGCTGATAACCGTTCTAAGGGAACGCTTTACCTGAAGAACAACATCTTTTTGATTAGGAACAGTCGCAAGGTCCACGCCTAGGACGCTTTCATTTCCCTTGAGGGGATAAATAAAAGTTACGGTTGTATCAGTGGTCAGAACAACTGTTTTGAGTATTTCCGTCTGTGAGGCAAAAAGTTTTTCGCTAAACAAGGTGAGGTCGCTAAATGACAAATTTGGATTTTCTTTTTGGTAAATGGCCAAGCCTTGAGCGATATCAATTTGTTGATTGACAAGAGTCTCAATGTGACTAGCGATTAAAGAGAATTTGTCGGACACTTTTTTTTGTTCAAGTTCAATTTCATATTGAAGGGTGAACCAAGAAGCGTAAGAAAATAAACTCAACAAAAAAATAAATGTGGAGACTGGAGCGAATAAATTCTTATATTTATTTAGAGAATTTTTATCTTTCATCATTTCAGTCACCTCTATTCACTTTATGTTTGAAACATACCCCAAATGGGCATCTTTTAACAAAGAACTCAATTTTGAAAAAGGCGTGGTGGGTTTATGTGCATAAAAAAAGTGTCAACAGGAATGTGGTTTATACTATTCATGCTATTTATAGTGGGTTGTCAGAGTCAAAAGGACGTGAAGAGTCATATTAAATTAGGTTTTGTCGTTTCTACATTAGACAATCCTTTTTTTATATCTTTAAAAGATGGGGCTCAAAGTGAGGCGGATCGCTTAGGCGCTACTTTACTGCTTCGATCATCCGAGAACAGTCACAAAATGGAATTTGAAGCGATACAAGAATTGATAGAAATCGGCGTGGATTGCCTCATTATCAATCCAACCGATTCAGATGCTGTCTACGAATCGATAAGATACGCCAATTCAAAGAATATACCAGTGATTACTGTAGATCGTAATTCTACAGGTGGACAAGTCGTCTGCCATATTGCTTCCAATAATGAATTAGGTGGAGAGCTAGCTGCGGATTTTATTATTGATAACTGTAAAAATGATGGGAAATATGCAGAAATGAAGGGTATTGAAGGTACATCAGCGGCCGTTATGAGAGGAAAAGGCTTTAATGATCAAATGGTTGCAAAGGGTAATATGACTTTAGCTGCCGTGGTTTCTGCATCTTTTGACCGTGAAGAAGGTAAAAAAATCATGAATGAGCTATTAAACGTTCATCCAAATTTAAAGGCACTTTTTGCTCAAAATGACGAGATGGCTCTTGGGGCTTTAGAAGCCGCAAATTCTCAAAATAAACAAGTCATTATTGTCGGATTTGATGGAACTAGTGAAGCCATTAAAGCTGTAAATGAAGGTAGGTTGGCTGCAACTGTAGCTCAACAACCAGATTTGATTGGATTGGAAGCGGTTAAACAAAGTCTTCGTTATCTAAAAGGAGACAAAGTAGAGACTATGATTTTAATCGATGTAAAAGTGGTGAAAAAGCTTTAATCGTCTAGATTTGGACTTTGAGCGTTAAAATGGTATAATTAGCGTAATAAAATTTCATTAATGTGCAAACTAAATAAAAATATGCGAACGGTGGTTAAAACTATGGAAGATCTTAAAATTAATTTAAAACAATTCGGACCGAAGAATACGTACATTCGAAATGGCGAAAAATGCTATTTTGACTCATTTAGACAAATGCTTGTGCCTTGCACGCCTGAGTCGTTGCTTTTATTAAAAATGGAAATGTATGTTCACCAAGTGATGGGCGTGCCTAAAAACATGATGTATATGAATCAATCTTTTAGAAAATATGGCATTGATTCTTCAAAGCTGATTGATATTGTGATTCATGATAACATTGACGGTGACATTAAACCAGTCGCTATCGTTGAATGTAAATCTCCTGATATGGCATTATACCATTCAACCACTTCGCATATTGAAGAATTTGCCAAAAAAGTGGGCATTAATTACTTAATCGTTACAAATGGTACAGATGTTGATTCCTATATCTCTAGAGAAGACCGTTTGTCATTTTGGAAAATAGACAACGTGCCGGACTATGAAATAATTTGTAATGGTCATAAAGCGGCGTTAGCGGCTCAGTTTGCTGCTAATCCCGGATCGCAAGCTAAGAAATTCACAAAGAAACTTGAACCAGCGTTAAAATTCAGTTCTAAAACGACACCAAAGGCTATTCAACCAATTGTCATGAACTTAGTAAAATGCTTAAACGATACCCATAGCAGATTAAAACCGCAAACATTTGACAAAATAACAGTTGTAGGTGATTGTGGTCAAAGAAGAAAATTGACAGGTTTTGGTTCTGAAAAACACGGAAAGATAATGCTTAGAACCTTGTTGATTAAAGATTTCTATGACAACCACCAGCTTGTAAGTTTTGATATCAATCCAGATTTACTTGGTGCGCCAATTTTATCGGTTACTTTAGATGATTATGATAGCCGTCAGGTAATTCTTAGTATGGATCTTAACACTTGTCTTATTGCGGATGAGCAAAAGATTAATTTTGGCTGTGATTTAAATAAAGCATTCCCACATGAAGATGCAGAGTTTGCAAAAGAGTTAAAGTACTTTGTTAGCTTAAAAGCACCTTATCTTCTTAAGGGACATGAAGTTCGATTCGGCGAAATTCATTTGATTGACCCAATAAAAATGGATGAAGAAGAAACGGCACAAGCGTTTGTGAATGTTGTTGCTTATGCATTGTTATTAGATGAATATAGAGCACAATTAAAATCTACAACAAAAATGAAGAAATTGAAAAAATAAAAAGAAACCCTGGGTTAATAACCCAGGGTTTCTCCTACTAGAATGACATGAATGCGATCTTTTTGTGCTTGCCTTTTAATGAGAACAAAGTCGTTGCAAATGCGATCAGGACTACTGCAATCTGTACAATAACCAAGTTCAGCACAGGGGGTTTTTCGGTCAAGTCGTTTGGCATTTGCAGGCGCGCTACAGCTCTTGTTTTGTTCTATTGCAGCGTCTAAGTCTTTTACAATTTTGTTGTAACCACAAATCACAATGACTTTGTCGGGACCATAGATCATTGCAGCGGTGCGATTTCCTGTTCCGTCAACATTAAAAAGTTCGCCATTTTCCGTGATGGCATTGCTGCTGCTTAAAAAAACATCAGCTGAGAACGTTGCGCGATAGATTTTTTTAATATCCGCTGCAGAAAGACCTTCTTCATATCTGTCTAAAAAATGATAGTCTCCCGCACGAAGAAATTCTAAAACGCCAGTTTCAAAGAGGGTTCTTGAACCACCAACACTAACCGTTGTACCGTCAGGGATCAAGTCTTTGAGAAGGGTTAAAACATCTGAACTTTCTTTAGCATACCAACCGTTCATATTGTGTTTTTCAAGTGCAGATATGGTTCTTTCAATTTTTTTTTGGAGAACCCATTTTTTATTATCATCCATGATACATTACCCCCTTGTTTTTAAGGCTATTGTATCATATAAGAAAAGAATAAATAAATACAAATAATGTGTTGGAAAGGATAATTCTATGAATGATAAATGTAAAATTTGTGGTTGCAAAACTAGAGAAATTATCCAAAAAAAATTTGATGTTAGCTATTTTGTTTGTGATCTGTGCGAGTTTATTTCTAAAGATGACAATGCACGTATAAGCCCAAAAGAAGAGTTGGTTATTTACAGCCGACATAACAATACGATTGAAGACCCTCGCTATGTGGCTTATTTTAAGCAATTTATTGAGGCTGCCGTGATGCCATATTGTAAAATTGGAAAAAAAGGGCTTGATTTTGGAAGCGGATCATCACCTGTTTTGGCCATGATTTTAGAAAAAGATTATGGTTTTAAAATGGATATTTACGATCTCTTTTATTCCCCTGATAAAGTCTATGAAAACCAGAAATATGATCTGTTGACCTCTACTGAGGTCGTTGAACATTTGCCGGATCCACTCATCTATTTTAGACAATTCAAAGAGCTGTTAAATGAGGATGGATTGTTGTCAATTATGACCATTTTCCATCCTAAAGATGATGATGCTTTTTTAAATTGGCATTACATGAGAGATATGAGCCATATTTCGTTCTATACACCTAAAACAATGGCGGTCATTGCGAAGATCATCGGCTTGAAAATTCTTTATTGCAATGGGCAGCGGCTTACAAGCTTTGGTTTATAAAATTCCCCTTAAATGATTTATGCAATGATTGCTGGGTGACTATAATACAGAAAATTCAGAGTCAAAAGTAATGGATTATTCCTTATTTAATGGAGTTGCTTCTCAATGTATGAAGAGATAAGAGGGCGATGTTTAGCGGCAATATTAGATTCAGACAGAGAATTTGCGAACTCAATTATTGATGAATGGGCTCAGATAAATGTTTATGAATGTTTAGATGTGAATGCGGATTTTCTCTATTCGGTTCTTGTCAACCAATTCTATTTTAAAAGTAATATCGTTATCGACTAATATATCTCCGCTTTCAGGAAGCTTGCCCATTATTTCGATGATGTAGCCACCAATGCTATCAAACTGTTCAGCGACAATATGAGTTCCAAGGATTTCATTGACATCTTCAATGCGTGTGCTGCCTTCAACAACATATTCGTTATCGTGAATGACTCTAATGTCTTGCTGAACTTCGTCGTATTCGTCTTCAATTTCACCGACAATTTGTTCCAG
>JAYVIR010000036.1:0-9052 GCA_043770095.1 Eubacteriales bacterium | reverse complement strand
TGATGATGATAACGAACCAAAGGCATCAAAAAGATCAAAGCAACCATGCGCTGCTGTGCTGTCTTTTTTTCAAGATGGTGAAAAGTTTTTTATCAAGTCACTAAAAAATAGGTTTGGTCCAAAGTTTAAGCTAGAAATGAAGTGCGACTTTAATCGCTATTCGATAAAAGAGCATCAACAGATCTTTCACGAAGATCCAATTCAAAGGTTTAGCCGTTAATGGATGAATTAGAAAAGCTTTCGCAAGAAGTTAAAAAGCTTAACGCTAAGTTTGGAATTCACAACAAACAAGATTTTAAAAACTTCTGCAAATCTGTGTTTGCTGAGCTTGAGCAAGAACAATCAAAGATGCCAATTTTTGCAATTCAGCAAGCAGAGTTTAACGCCTACCTAGTCTCTCAGGCTATTGCCATTCAAAGCCAAAGACTTATAGAGCATGGCGAAACCCTTGTTGTTGATTGGATCAAAAAAGCCTACACTGTTAAAAGCTGGTCAAGAAAGCATGACGTGTTTACGTTCTACGTTGAAGAAATTGACCAACCAATATCTATTTTTCCGAAAGAAACTATTCTTTAGGCTTGATTCTTTTTATTCATTAGCGTAGGTTTTGCCGAAAAGGGGAATCTATGCAAGAGACTGAAATAAAGCCTGCGGGCCTATTAAATCAATTCACGGCACAAGCAAAAGCACAGGGCGAAATAAAGCCCGCAAAGCTAGACATGAAAAATCCACATTACAATTCTAGCTACGCAAGCCTCACATCCGTACAAGACAGCTATCGTGACATCCTTCCAAAGTATGGCCTATCTATCATTCAGCAAGTCTCTAGCATTGATGCACGTTTTAATGTGCAGACAACCTTGGCTCACGCTTCGGGCGAGAGTCTTTCAAGCAACTTGTCTTTAATTTTAGATCGAAACAATATGCAGGGCCTTGGCTCTGCGATCACCTATGCAAGACGCTATTCAATTTGCGCCATGCTTGGGATTGTTGATACTGAGGATGATGATGGCAATGCAGCAGTTGCTTCAAAGCCTGAACCTATTAAGCCACAAGCTAAGCCTGTGGTCACAAAGGTTGGCGCTAAAAAAGACGATGAGGCAGAAAAGCTGCGCACTATTTTTTACAACATGGTCACTGAGTACAATATCAGCGATCCGCAAGGCTTAATCAAAGAAGTGATCGGCACAGTTAAAAAGTCATCTGCTCTTTCGCTTGATGAACTAAAACAAATAATTGCGGTGATTGAGAAAAGGGCTAAGGCGTAATGGCATATCAAAGATGTTTAAATTTTAGTCTCGGCACAGTCGAATACCAAAACTTTTTCTTTACGCCTGGATCTTATGAAAGCCTTCATTCCTTTATCAGCAGTGGCTATGTTTTAAAGACATGAATGGAAATTATATTCAGACCTTTGCTGATTGCTTTGTGGTGGTAAGTAAATGAAAAATTTAATAATTTTTTTATTTTTAGCGTTATCTTCTTGCACAAAAGTTCCAGAAAAAACTGCTTATGAAAAAATAGACTCCCAAACAAAACAGCTTTTGGAGTCTTATCCTTTAGAAAAAAGAGTTTTTATTGAAACGGAGCTAAAGAGCTCTACTTCAAGTTATGTCGATTTTAATTATGCCTTGCAGAAATATTACGAAGCAATTAGACAGCGCCCCTCTGCTGAATCATCTGGCCCATCGGCAGGAGAAATTGCAGTTGGAGTTGGCGCTGGTGTGATTGGCGCAAAGGTTCTTGGAAAGGCTTTAAAATGAAAACAAAACTAGAACACCTTATCCGCATGGCAAACGAACGAAAGCGCTTTGCAGCGATTCATCCTGTTACAAGATTTATGTGGTTTACTAAAGATTTTTTAGAAACAACGTCTTGGGACTCAAGAAGTATCTTGGCAGACTGGGAATACGAAGAAATCCGAGATCCTGAAGTTGTGGAGTTTGAGTGTGAGTTTGCAGAATTAAGCAGTCATGGGCTAATATGTCCACACGCAATTAACTTGAGTAAAATATTGCGGCCAATGATCGGCAAAAAATGGAAAATCACAGCGGTTGAGGTGGTTGAATAATGACCCAACGTAAAGACCCGCAAGAGCCAATCGGAAATGGCAAGTTTAGAGCATTAGTAGGCGAATCCATTGGCGCAGCTTCAATGTGCTGGTCAGAATTGCCTAGAGGAGTTTTTGATTCTACTAGGGCTGTTGAACTAATTGGGAAAATTGTTGCAGAGTACGAAGCCCTCCAATCCAAGCTAGAAAAGGTAGAGGCAGAGAATAAAAAACTATTGGAATCATTTAAATGCCTCGAAGTAATTGAAAAACATTGCAATGAGTTTGGGC
The DNA here is from genome assembly GCA_043770095.1 of Eubacteriales bacterium. Taxonomy (GTDB): domain Bacteria; phylum Bacillota; class Clostridia; order Peptostreptococcales; family Acidaminobacteraceae; genus JBGSUZ01. The sequence continues at coordinate 6,711 of JAYVIR010000036.1, read as the reverse complement.
GCGTAATCTTCAAGCGCAATGATTCTTCACACAAAATCATAATAGAAGCCCTAAAGGGCGAGGGGGAGTAAGTGGAAATTATTACACAAATTTGGACAGTGTTTACAATAACATTTGCAGCAGCATTTGTGCTTTCAAAGATCTTTTGCTCTGTCATGGACACAAGAAAAAAAGTAAACTACTTGATCAAGAAGGATAGAGAAAATAAACTTAAATAGTCCAGCAGACTAGCGAGGGGTTGCATGGTGCAACTTCTCACGGAGTTGCGCTAAGCTGCTGGGCACTTAAAAAACGAGGGGAATAGATGCTACCGAAAAAGGATACGGTCAAAGAATTAGTGGTTGGGAAGTATTGCCTTAAGCACTCACAGCCTGGTCAGGGCGACATAGCAAAGATCGCTGAGGGCGCTATTATGGCCTATGATATTTTGATTCAAGAGATCGAAGCTCAGCAGGCAAATCAAGCTACGCTAATAATGCTTAAAGGAAAAGAGGCTCATGGCAAAGACGAAGCAAGATTTTAAAAACTACAACAAGGCTCTTGAATCTGCCATGGATCGGCTTAGGCCTGACTCTGGCACTCAAGAATATACGAACCTGTATAACAGAAGGCAAAGAATTCTGAAACATAAGAATCTGCCAGATACTCTTTTGGCTGAGTATGTTTTCATGCAGTATCTTGAGGCCAGGATCTCTCAAAGGGCTACGACTTTTGTCTTCAAAGAAACCAAAGGTCATAGCAAGGTTGAGGATCTTTTAATGATTGATGCTAAAGAGATAAAACAATCGCCTACTTTAAGGGCAGAAATTGTTAGCCTTCAGCTAAACTTAATTAAGAATGTGCTAGAAAAGTCGAAAGAAAAAGATCAAAGAATCAAAATTTTAAAGGAGTCTCTGCTTGAAAAGTTATAACTATAAAGTCGGTGGTGTTTGGGAAAAGAATGGTCAATACGGCCCATATTTCTCAATCTCTGTCGAGCCAGAAAAAATGAAGCAAGCGCTTGAAGTGAATCAAAACAAGAGCTTAAACCTTCGCATGAGAAAGAACAAAAAGACAAAAGACACTCAGCCTGACTATCAGCTTGAGTGCTCGAATGTTTTTGTCACGCCTGGTACGCCAAAGGGTGATGTTGTGTTCTTTAAAGCAGCCGAGCAAAGACAAGAGCAAGGCCCCACGCAATTCGCAGATGATGAAATGCCGTTTTAACAAAGGAGAAAAAAATGGGTAGACCGCAAAGTGCATTAGCGCAAAGAATTGAAGGACTTTTAAAAGGAGGCTTAAATCAAAAGCAAATTTTTGAAAGCATCCATAAAGAAATGCCTGGTAAGGACAACATAAAGAAACGCCAAAAGATTTATTCTGTGGCTCAGAATTTTAAAAAGAAATATGGAAAACCATTTAAAAAAATGGCAAAGAAAATGGTTGAGGTTGCTAAGGAAGTTTCTCAGCAATATCCAGATCAAAACATTCCTAATCAAAAAGTGGATAGCCTGCTTCAAGACTGGGTTTGGTCTAAAATGAGTCCACATCAAAAAAATCTAGCTTTGAACAGAGCTTTTGAACAAAAAATCATTTGACTCTAAGACTATAAAAACTAAAATGCGGGCATGAATCCTTGCATAGATTCACTACCCGTTTTAAAGCCTGGCCTAAAAAACCAGGTTTTGTTTTTTAAAGACGAAATAATCCTCTTAGGCATCCCTTTGCCGCCTTCAGCCAATGAACAGCTTATGACAGCACGCCCAAACGGAAAACGCTTCACCAGAATGATTAAGACTTTAAAGGCAAGGGCTTTTGATGATGACCTACGGCTCTGGATGCTTAAGAATAAATCAGAGATCTTTGAGATCAGAGAAAAAGCTAAGGCCATGATCAGCGATGACAGCAAAACTTTTCTAAGAGTTGACTGCTATTTTGCCTTTCAAAATGACAGGCTTTTTTCCAAAACCAAGAAAGCAAAAGACTTTGTAAAGCGCCTTGATGCGAACAATCGGCTTAAGAGCAGCTTAGATGCACTTAGTCATATTCTTAACATTGATGATAGATATTTTTGGACAGGGCTTTGCGAAAAGGTATCATGCGAGAGTGCTCACGATGAGCAAGTCATCATAAAGGTGTCAGCATGGACAGCAAAGACGATAAGCCAAGTGACTATTCCAGATTGCTAACTGCAATCACTCTGGAAACTAAAATCAAAATTGATGGCCCTTGCGTGATCACTCTTAAAGACGTGGCAAAATATTCTGCTGTGCTTATCATTGAAGCACCAAGAACTGCAAAAATAACGAAGGATGAAAGTGGATCAAGACGACGAAGTAACTCTAGACCATGATGGCATCACGAAGTTTATCATCAACCAAGTGTCGAAAGTTTATCTAGACGAGGACACGGCTCAAATCACTATGATGAGCAAGAATTGCTTTCTTTTTGAGCTTGGCGATCTAAAGCTCACTATTGACATCAGAGACAATAAAAAGTTCAATTGAGTCTGGTTAAGGACTACCAATCGCCCTGTGGGTGAAAAATAGTTTCCCATTCAGTGAAGGGATTCATTAGTGATTTTAGACATCCATTGCAAGTATGATAAGATTTTGCCTATAAAAGAGATCAAGCCCGATCCAGCAAATCGAAACAAACACGATAAAGAACAAATCGAGCAGCTTGCTAAAATCATCGAGTATCAAGGCTGGAGACATCCTTTAATAATTAACGAAGAGACCGGACTGCTAAGGGCTGGGCATGGCAGACTTGCAGCAGCTAAAAAGCTTAAGCTAAAAGAAGTTCCTGTCGTATTTCAGACATTTAAAGACTCTGATCAAGACTATGCATTTATGGTTTCAGATAATGCCATCGCAAGACAAGCGGAGCTAGATTTGTCGGGCATCAATGCAGACATCGGGATGCTCGGGCCTGACTTTGATATGGATTTTTTAGGCTTAAAGGACTTTAAGATTGATGTCTTTGAAGAGCCCGAAGGTGATCCAGACGAAGTACCAGAGGCACTAGAAGAGCCAAAAGTTGTTCAAGGTGAAGTTTATATCTTGGGCAATCATAGGCTCATGTGTGGTGATTCGACTAGCGTGACTGATGTTGAAAAACTAATGAATGGTGAAAAAGCCGATATGGTTTTTACTGATCCACCTTATGGTGTTGATTATCAAGGTGGTCATAATAAAAAGAAAAGATCCGGAATTAGGAACGATGCATTGTCTGGTCAAAACTTAACTGACCTTTTTTCTGATTCACTTTCTTTAGCTTGTGCATTTTCAAAAGATCACTCAGCATTTTACATATGGTTTTCAGCAAATAAATCAGTCGAGACTTTTAACTCATTTTCAAAGCTTCCATTAAGTGTACGGGCAATAATTTGTTGGTATAAAGTTAAGTCTGGAATAGGTGCATTTATGGCTCAGTATATACCAAATTTTGAGCCTTGTATTTATGCATTTAAAGAAGGATGCACTCCCCAATGGTTTGGGCCTTCTGATGAAAAATCAGTTTGGGAACTAAAAAAAGATCGAGTTAATGATTTTCATCCCACACAAAAGCCAATTGATTTGCCAGAAAGGGCTATAAAAAATAGCTCAAAGTCAGAAGATTTAGTTTTAGATCTATTTGGTGGTTCTGGATCTACTTTGATTGCTGCTGAAAAAACAAATAGAAAAGCAAATTTAATGGAGCTTGATCCTAAATATTGCCAAGTAATTCTCGACCGCTGGCAAAAATACACGTCTAAAAAAGCAATTAGAGAAGATGGCAAGCTGTGGGATGACATTAAGGAAGGTAAATAATGAGCGAAGCTAAATCTAAAAATGGAAAAGTAGTTTTTGAATTACCAATTAAAGAATTTAAAGATCTATGCAAGCTTCACTGCACTCTTGTTGAAATCGCTGGATGGTTTGATGTTTCAGAGGACACAATCGAGCGAGCGCTGAGAAGGCAGCTTAATATGACGTATGCGGAAGCCTTTAAAAAATATAGCGCAGGTGGTAAAATTTCTCTTCGCAGATCTCAGTGGCTTGCAGCTACTGACAAGGGAAATGTTTCAATGATGATTTGGCTTGGTAAACAGTATCTAGGTCAAAAAGAAACTGTGGTGCATAGCGGTGATGAAGCTAAGCCATTGGTTCTAGCTTATCAAAAGCCAAAGAAGTCAGAAGTTAAAAAGCAAATCGAACAGCAAATTGAACAAGAGCAAGAGCTTTTGGGTGAAGATGCTGAAGAAACTAACTAGGCAGGAGGCTGAAAAGCTTTCTGGCCCTACACTTACAAAGTTTAACCCTTATGTGATCCCGATGCAGGGCGAAGTTGTGGATCTGCTTCGTGGTCAATGGGACTACAAGCTTGGAACACCAGAGGTTTTGCTTTCTGGTAGCTATGGAAGTTCAAAGTCAATTTTATTAGCGCACCTAGCAGTCACGCATTGCCTTGAGTGGAAATACGCAAGAGTTTGTATTTGCCGCAGGGCTTTGCCCGATCTTAAGCGAACAATCTTTCAAGAGATCCTAGAGCACATCCAAGAAGATATGGTTGAAGGTGTTGACTACACGGTGAACACGACATCAGCGAGTATCAAGTTTTTAAAGACAGGATCTGAAATCATCAGCATGACCTGGGCTGATAAGAGATACAAAAAGGGAAGGTCGTTAAGACTTTCAATGCTGATCATTGAAGAGCTTACAGAGAATGACGAGGATGACTTTGAGGCGTTTAAGACTTTAAAAGCCAGACTTCGCAGGCTTCCAGCAGTTAAAGAAAACATCCTGATCTGTGCAACCAACCCAGATGATCCAAATACAGTTTGGTATGAGTATTTCATCAAGTCTCAGCCTCACAAGAACAGATTTGTTTTTTACTCAGTGACTGAGGACAATCCATTTCTTGATCCAGTTTACATCCAGCAACTTTACGAGGATCTCGATGCTTTATCAGTCGAGAGGTATCTTAAGGGCCGCTGGGTAAGTGTTAAAGGAAAAGGAATTTATCACCAGTATGACGAAGCAATCCACTTTAGAAAAAATGAAACGTACAAATTCGATAAGACTTTGCCTATTGATATATCTTGGGACTTTAATATTGGCGATGGCAAGCCTCTATCAGTAATGCTTGGGCAATATGATCCAAAGACTGAGACCTTTCACACTGCAATCACTGTTGCTCTTGAGTCTATAGGAACATCAGTGATGCTTGATGAGCTTGCTTCCAGAGAAATCTTTGAGCTTGAGCACAAGTTTAGAATCTATGGCGATGCGACAGGTGAGGCAAGAACCACAAAATCTATTCACTCAGACTACGACATCATTAAAAAGTTCTTACAAAATTATGTAACTAAAAAGGACACAAAGCTTTCTTTTGAAATGAAAGTGCCACGGTCTAACCCACCAGTCAGAACCAGGCACAACAAGGTGAATGCTTATCTTAAAAATGGAAATGGAAAGCATCGGCTGGTGATTTACAAAGAGGCTGCGCTCATGGATCAAGGTCTAAGATTGACAACACTTAAAAAGGGTGGGGAATATATTGAGGACGATAGCGCTAAGCATCCTTATCAGCACGTCACAACTGCGCTAGGTTATTGGATAGTACACATCGACAATTCAAAATCCCTTGTTAAGGGATCATCAGGAGCAAGATAGATCATGGACATTCAGCGTTTAATTCAAGAAATCGAAGGCACAGAAAGCAAAGAGCGAAAAGCAGTTTCACTTGCTGAAACCGAGATCTATAACGATGAGATCTATCCACACGTTGAGGCTTATTTAAGAAAGTTCTATTCGCAGAAGACCATTAACGAAATGCCTTTCATGGCTTGCGTTAACTTAGCAAAGCGAATTGTCGATCAAGAAGCATCGCTCTACAGAATGTCACCAGTAAGAACCTTTGATGGCCTTTCTGAGTCAAATCTTGCAACTATCCAGCAGGTTTATCAGGACATGAAAGTTGATCAGATGATGCTTCGTTCGAACAGAATGTTTAAGCTTCAATCGCAGAATCACTTTCAGGTTTTGCCTTATAAGAATAAGCTGATGATGCGTGTTCTTTTAAACCACCACATTGATGCGATCCCAGATCCTGCAAATCCAGAAATTGCTTTGGGATATGTTATTAGCGGTTTTGATAAGTCTTTTCTTTACAATAATGTAAGGCGCACAGATGCAACTAACCAAAAAATTGCAGACCGTGATGACTACAAAGACGGGACAAAAAAATACAGCCTCTGGACTGAACAAATCAACACTGTGGTCAACACTCAAGGTCAGCCGCAGACTGAAGAAACTGAAAACCCACTCGGCCTTATTCCTATTATTGAAGTTTCGACTTACAAAGACTTTGAATACTGGGTGCGAAGAGGAACAGCGGTCACAGATTTCACGATTCAGTTTAATGCGACAATGAGTGACGTAGCTCACATTGTTAGGATGCAAGGTTTTGCCCAGGCTTTTTTAATTTCAAGCTCTGATGCTATGCCTGACAATATCCAAATTGGGCCAAACTTTGTTCTTAAACTTCCAGTTGATCCAAACAATCCAGTTGCTCCGCAGTTTGGTTTTGCAAATCCAAACCCAGACCTTCAAGGATCTCTAAAGTTTCCAGAGACACTGCTTTCAAGCTTTCTTTCGTCGCGAGGCCTAAGCCCAAAGCTTGTCAGTGGATCGGGCGAAGGTGATAAGTACACTTCTGGTCTTGATAGATTATTATCAATGATCGAGC
>JAYVIR010000035.1:0-8063 GCA_043770095.1 Eubacteriales bacterium | reverse complement strand
CATTTCGAAAAGATTACGATACACTATTAGTATAGTCGAGCCAAATCATATTCTTGCTGAAATCTGGCACGTTCTTGCGATTCTCTTGTAAGCTTATTTTGATAAGCTCTTTCTAATTCGTATTGCATTCTATTTGCGTTTTGAGAAATGCCCATATATATATCAAATCCATTAATTTTTATATGCAAATTCTTTTTCATTTTCATACCTCCATGCGGTAAATCCAATAAGTGTACCTTTTAAAAATAAGTTTACGTTTTGGCAATTAGTATAATCTTGCCAAATCATATTCTTGTTTAAAACTAGTGCGATTGTCTGTTTGTCTTAACATTTGATTTTGATAGGCTCTTTTTAATTCTTGTTGCTTCTGCTTTGTGCTTTTGTTAATGCCCAAATATATATCAAATCCATTTACTTTTATATGCAAATTCTTTTTCATTTTCATACCTCCATGCGGTTGTATCAATAAGTGTAATAGGTCTTCAAGCGAATCTAAAATATGGCTTTTTAGTTAAATTATGACTTTTTTAAGGCATAAAAAAACCACAGTTACGAGCCTGTGGAAGTGACCATAAAATAAGGTTGCTTATTTTTGTCCCTTGTCAGGTTCTGCTTTAAACGAGATTATTAAGTTTCCATTGGCGATTTCTACTATAATTGTGTTTTTCATTTGACAGAACCTCCTTTCAAAATTTTATATGTAAAACATCTTTTATACTCGTTCATCATAAAATAAGTCACTAGAATTGGCAATACATTTTACAAAACTGTAATACGGTTGTAACACAATAGTCCGATAATTAAGAATTTTACTTATTTGTTTTCTATGTAATTTGGAATTTGCTTTTGGATTTCATGCCATTTAATGAGCACTGCATTGATCTCCGCACCAAACATGATCAATATTCCAATAAAATATAACCAGATCATTAGAGTAATAATAGTGCCCAAAGAACCATATATAAATGATATATTTGAAAAATATTGAATAAAAATAGAAAATCCAACAGAAAGACATGACCAACCGACCATTGTAAAAATGACACCTGGTATGACTTGAACAAAAGTCAGTGTAATATTAGGAAGCCAGCTGTAAATAACGCTTAGTATTGTGATGAAAAAAGAAATCAAGACAATCCATCTTCCATATGCAAAAAAGTACTTCAATCCAATAGGCAAGCGTACAAATTGATTCACCCATCCAATAAAATTGCTGCCCATACTTGGCAAAGTAAGTGCAATGATCAAAATGAGCACTAAAAACAAAGTAACTAAAACACCAATCAATCTGCCATAAATGTATTTTCTTCGCTGTGGCACCTCGTGTGCTCTGTTAAACGCACGCTCCAATGCATTAACCGCCTTTGAAGCGGTCCATAGAGAGGCAATTAGTGAAATAGGAAGAACGGTTTCTAATTTCGCAGCCAATAATCCTTTAATATAACTGTCTATTATACTAAAAGCCTCGACTGGCATCACCTGCATATAGGCTGCCGAAACAACATCATAAGTGATTTGAAGTTTGCCTAGCACTGCAAAAAATAATATCAAAAACGGGAAAATGGACAATAAGAAAAAATAAGCCATCTGAGCGCTATATCCAGTTAAGTTATGTTCAACCACACGAGAGTACAGCTCTTTCACAATAAATCTTATTTTATTCAAATTTGTCCATCTCCTATCAAAGTTTTATGCTGTCAATTAATTTGTGATATGCTTCGGGCGTTAAAGATTGAGGCCCGTCGCAAAGCGCCTCATCCGGTCTGATATGAACTTCAACCATAAGACCATCTGCTCCTGCTGCTATTGCGGCTCTTGACATAGGTGCAATAAGACTTCTCATTCCAGTTGCATGTGAGGGATCAACAATAATCGGTAGACCTGTCTCCATTTGCATAATAGGAACGGCTGCAAGATCAAGCGTATTTCTTGTATAAGTATCATACGTTCTAATCCCGCGCTCGCAAAGAATAATTTTCTTATTGCCGCTCATTGCAATGTATTCGGCAGCCATAATCCATTCTTTGATTGTTGCGCTCATGCCACGCTTCAATAACACCGGTTTATTGATTTGTCCCATTATTTTTAGAAGTGAATAATTGTACATGTTTCGAGATCCAATTTGAATGATGTCCACATATTCAAGAACCTCTGAAAGTTGGCTCTCATCCATCACCTCAGTAATAATCGGAACGCCCGCGGCATCTCCTGCTTCTTTTAGGATTCTTAATCCATCAAGTCCAAGGCCTTGAAATTCATAAGGACTTGTTCTTGGCTTGAATATTCCGCCACGAAGCACATCTAAGCCCTTGCCTTTTAAAGCGAGTGCAGTTTGCATCATTTGTTCTTTTGATTCTACAGAGCACGGCCCTGATATAAAAATCGGTTTTTCTCCGCTCCCTATTTTCAGATGACCAACTTCAATAATCTGCTTTTCGCCGTTTAATATTCTACCATTCTTCATGTGTCATCTTCCTAACTTCTTGGTCAGCCAAATGACTGCACCATTCTATTACCATCTGCTGATCAATCAACAGACTTGGGTTTAATTCAGATAGAGGTACCATAACAAAAGCGCGTTCTAACATCCTGCAGTGAGGGACTGTAAGTATTTCTAAGTCACTCTTGAAATTCTCAATCCAAAGAATGTCCACATCAATTGTTCTTGGTCCCCAGTGAATGAGGCGTACTCTTTTAAGTTCAATTTCAACACTTTGGCAACCCGATAGGAGTGCCATAGGCTCTAATTCAGTTTCTATTTCAATGACAATATTAATAAAATCATTTTGATCTAAATAACCGACGGGTGCAGTCGTATAAAAAGATGATTTATTAACCACTTGGATACCTGTGGTTTGGTTTAGCAAATCTACTGCCATTTTTAAATTGGCAATACGATCTCCCATATTGCTTCCAAGACTCAAATATGATTTACTCATTAATTCTGACTCTTCTAATTTCAACGCCTACATAGTCAAAAATACCTCTAATAGGTGCTTCAGGTTTTTTTACGCGCACCATTACTTCCATTAATTCTGGATACTTTGCCAGTAACATATTGCATATATTTTCTGCAAGCGCTTCAATCAAATTGTAGCGTGCTGATTCTACAAAATATTTAACATCATCATAGACTTCTGCATAACTCACAGTTTGCTCCACTCTGTCAGATTTTCCTGCTTCTGAAAGATCAAGGCGCATTTCTAAATCAACGAAGAATTTTTGTCCTAAAGTCTTTTCTTCTTCCATAACACCGTGAAACCCATAAAAGCCAAGGTGATTCATTAATATTTTATCCATATCATTCTCCTCTTACTATGGCATCTGCAACGCGTATGGCGCGACTATGTGCCAAAATATCATGTACTCGTATTATTTCAACGCCTTGAACCACGCCAAGTACATTGGTCGTTATCGTGCCTTCTACACGCTCTTTGGGGGGCAAATCTAAAATCTTTCCTATCATGGATTTGCGAGAAGTCCCCAAAAGAATAGGATATCCTAAGCAATGAAGCTCTGTCAATCGATTCATCAGCTTTATATTTTGTTCCGCGGTTTTTCCAAACCCGATGCCCGGATCAAGAATCAATTGAGATTTAGGAATGCCTGCCTTTTCAGCAATCCGAATGGTCTCTTGAAAATAGTCCAGCATTGAATCTACCAAATCTTTGGTGTATTCTGTGCCCACTTGATTGTGCATAGCAATCACTGGCGCTCCATATGAAGCTGCCACTCTTGCTATTTCAGGCTCTCTTTGAAGGCCCCATACATCGTTTACAATGTGCGCTCCTGCTTCAAGCGCTTGCCTTGCAACTTCTGCTTTATAAGTATCCACAGAAATAGGCACATTAATGTCTGGATGAGCAACCAAAGCTTGAATAACAGGCACGACTCGACTCAGTTCTTCTTCTAAGGTTACTTCTGCAGAGCCTGGTCTTGTGGATTCACCGCCAACGTCAATGAGATCTGCGCCTTCCTTGATCATTTCAAGTGCAAAGGCAACAGCTCTTTCTATTTCAAAATGATCGCCTCCATCAGAAAAAGAATCTGGCGTCACATTTAGTATACCCATTATATGCGTTTTTTTACCAATTTCTAACGAAAGTCCGCGACACTCCAAAATATAAGGTTCATAACGCAAACAAACTGGTTCTTTCATAAGTAGGATGCTCCTTTTATTTTCCGAAGTTGATGAGTGCCATTGCTTCGGCTCTAGACTTAGGATCCGTTTTAAATATGCCTCTTACACCCGATGTAATGGTTTTGCTGCCTTGTTTTTTAACACCACGCATGGTCATGCACATGTGTTCAGCTTCCACAACTACCATTACGCCATATGGCTGAAGTTTCTCCATTATCGTATCTGCGATGGTTGAGGTTAATCGTTCTTGAAGCTGAGGTCTTTTGGCAATCGTGTCTACAACCCTAGCAAGTTTGCTAAGCCCTGTTAACTTGCCGTTTTTAGGGATGTAAGCCACATGTGCTTTGCCATAAAAAGGCACTAAATGGTGCTCGCAAACAGAATAAAACGGAATGTCTTTTACTAAAACAAGCTCTTCATGTGCTTCTTCTTGAAAATAAACTTCCAAATGTTTGCTTGGGTCTTCATTGAGTCCTGAAAAAATTTCTGTATACATTCTAGCAATTCTATCTGGTGTACCAACTAGACCCTCACGATCTGGATCTTCACCAATTGCCAATAATATTTCTCTAACCGCTGCCTCAATTCTCTTGTTATCCATAATAGTTTCTCCTTATATTTATACTCACATTTTCTTTAATTTTTATCCCTATCCGCTGAAATAAGCGAATATACAGGATCCATCTTTTGAATAAACGCCCTATCACTGCACTTCATCGGCTGAAACGTCGTTGATCCAATTGCTAAAACTGGCATTGCCCCCATTAGCGCATTGGTTAACACCGCATAATCAGCTTTTAAAATAGTTTCTACTGTAAAACTGTCTTCTATCACTATTTGTCCATTATCTTTTAAATAGGAGATGAAGCGCTGTCTCATAATCCCGTTTAAAAGCCCTAATTTAATCCCAGGCGTATGCCATATGCCATCCTTTAAAAAGAAGATATTGCTGGCGGCACACTCCGTTACATAATCGCCCTCATTTAAAAATAACACTTCTTGATAACCATTTTCAACTGATTTTTGTTTTTCAAGCCAATATTCACCGTAATTTAAACTTTTATGACGATTTAAAGCACCACTTGAGTGACGTTTTACTTCTGAAATGCACACTTGATAGCCATTTTCATATTGTTTCTTTGAATATGGAAATTTTCGGGTATGTGCCCACCATCGGCTGGAAGTTCCTGCTCTTATTAACACAATTTTTATGACTGCGAGCGATTCTTCAATTTCTTCGATTAATGGCCGCAAACAGCCTTCCAATGTTTCTGGATGCTCGAAAATCTCAGGCACTTGTATTTTGAGTTCAATCGCAGAAGTTCTTAGCCGCGTCAAATGTTCAGATAGATCTTCAATATGTCCGCTGACAATTCGCATCGTTTCAAATAGCCCTATGCCAAACTGAATGCCTTCGGTTGTAATCCATTTTTCTAATTCTAGGTTTTCTTCAGAAGAATAGTGACCATCAATGCAAATCATCGCTTCCTCCAGTCAAATTGAAATTTACTTGCGCATGCCAATATCTATCAAGTTGGAGCTATAATATTAAAGACTTAGTGCTCTCATCATTGCTTTTGCTTTATGAAGTGTCTCTTCGTACTCATCAACCTCTTCACTGTCCCAAACGATGCCCCCGCCTACTTGAAAGCAAGCTTGATCATGATGACATATAATCGTTCGGATTGCAATGTTTAAATCCATTTGTCCATTGAATCCGATATATCCAATAGAACCCGTATATACACTTCTTTGAGTCGGTTCGAGTTCATCGATTACTTCCATCGCTCTAATTTTCGGCGCCCCAGTAATAGAGCCTCCAGGGAACGTCGCCCGAATCACGTCTATCGGATTTAAACCGTCTTTTAATTCTGCGGTAACCGTTGATACCAAATGGAATACCGTTGGATAGGTTTCGCATACCATCAGCTCTGGCACCTTAACGGTACCCGTTTTAGCCACCTTGCTTAAATCGTTTCGTTCAAGGTCGACAATCATCAGTAGCTCTGAGCGATCTTTTTCACTGGCAATTAACGCTGCTTTTAACCGCTCATCTTCCTCAGCAGTTGTGCCTCGTGGTCTCGTTCCTTTGATAGGTCTTGCCTCTAAGCATCTGTTGTTCATTTTAACAAGGCGCTCGGGAGAACTCGACACGATCGCACCTTGTGGAAGAGTCATAAACGCCGCGAATGGCGCAGGATTTACCATTCTTAATTTGTAATAAAGTTCTATAGGTTGCTGCTCTAATGTCGTTGTGAATCTTTGCGTCAAATTTGCCTGATAAATATCGCCTGAACGAATATAATCTTTAACTCGTGTAAGTGCCTTTAAGTATGCCTCTCGTTCAAAATTAGAGGTAAATTCAGGTGCGTTTTCTCGACTTGGCAAGTTAATTTCCGGTTTTACAAAACCTGTTATTAACGCTTCCATCTTATCCAGACGATTTTGCCCGCCTTTTCTTACCTGAGCATCTGCAATCCAGATTTCCTTTAAAAGATGATCATAAACAACGCCGCCATCATAAAGCCCTATGAAACAATCAGGGAACTTTATATCATCGATGGTATTGATTTTTATTTCCTCAATTTCATGACACAAATCATAGCCTAAAAAGCCAATAAACCCGCCTACGAACGGAATTTCCGAACTATTTTCAATCTTATATTGATGATAAAGCCGTTCTAGTTCGTCAAAAGGCTTTCCTATAAACTCAAATTTCATTTTATCGTCTTGAATCAGAATATAATTCTTTTTAGACTCGAACGTTAAAAATGGATCCCAAGCCAAAATTGAATAACGTCCTAATTTTATAGGATCCATTGCCGAATCAAGAAAAACACTGTTTTTTTCATTCTGAAGACACCAAAATAACTCATGCGCGTCCAAAGATAAATGAATTTTTTTAGTAATCATTTTCAGGCTCCTCTCTGAAGGCCTTTGCCTCTTCTAAAAAATTACGCAGAAGCTCCATGCCCTGTTCCGTTAAAATAGCCTCAGGATGGAATTGTACGCCTTCAATGAGCATTTCTTTGTGTCTAAGCCCCATGATTTGCCCATCCATAGCTACAGCAGTAATTTCTAGGCATTCTGGGAGACTTTCTTTCTCAACGACAAGCGAATGGTATCTCGTCACATTAAGTGGCTGGTTAAGGAATTTAAAGACGCCTAAGTCCATATGATGAATAGGCTCCACTTTTCCGTGAACTGGCAAAATAGCTCTTACGACTTTGCCACCAAACATTTGACCAATAATCTGATGTCCAAGACAAATTCCTAAAATCGGAAATTTGCCTTGTAACTCAAGAATAACGTCTCTGCAAATACCAGACTCGTCAGGCGTCTTTGGCCCTGGTGATATGACAATCATCTCTGGATTTAACGTTTTAATTTCTTCAATTGTAATAGCATCATTTCTAACAACCATCACTGTTTCATTTAAAGATTCTAAATACTGTACGAGATTGTACGTAAAGGAATCATAGTTATCTATCATTAAAATCAATCAAGTCACCTCATAAATTTCTTAGACATGACTAAATTATACCGTTGTAGATTACTACTGGCAACCCAATTTCTCTACAGAACATTTTGTATGCTATAATATATAGTAACAATTTACAACAATCTATTATTGGAATGAAATTATTTAAGTATTATTATAATTATGACGTTATATATTCGGAGGTCTATATGCGAATTGGCACTACTTTTTATGAAAAATGCGTCTCTCCTAATCAAGGGATTTCTCATATTGAAACGCTTGCAGAAATGGGTTTCAAACACATAGAATTTTCGCCTCACCCAAGTCTAATGTCTTTCTCTGATTTAAAAGGATTCTATCGGCATGCAGAAAAGCTAGAAATGACTACTGCTTTTCATAGCCCTACTTTTATTGATCCACAGCATTATGACATCAGCTTTT
>JAYVIR010000034.1:0-37776 GCA_043770095.1 Eubacteriales bacterium | reverse complement strand
AGTTGTCAATACTTTTTTAAAAATTGTTTTTTGCTTTTGTTCGTTTGTTTCGTTATTTCGTGTCCCCCTCTTAGGGAACTTCATCATCTTAACACTTGTATTTGCTTGCGTCAACCCCTGTTTCGAATGTTATAATATTCAATTTATTACTGACCTTCAGTCATTTCATAGAAAGAGAGGCCTCTTTATGAGACCGCTCTTTCTAATTTATCAATCTAGTCAATTCTACTCTACAACCAACGCTACTCTCTACTTAATAATCGATTTCATGGTTGGGGAGAAAATAACGGCTCTTATATAGAAGGTAAATTTGTAAGACGCATGAGATCATTCTATCTACGCCGATTCCAAGGCTACCAGTTGGCAGGAGCCGCACTTAAGCGCATTCAAGAAGTCTTCATCCATCATATGTTCTTCATCATCGTCACCTTCACACGCTTTGTTATGCTTTTCGAAACGTGCTCTTTGATCCATAGGATCATTGAGATTAGAGAAGGTCTTTGCAATCCCCCCTGTGTTTGCAAAGGTTTCATTAATGATACGACCTTTCTTCATGCCCTCTTTAAATTCAATACCAAGTTTCTTAGCCGCTTCAACTGCTTCTTCGCCTGTATAGATTAAGTCGAAGCTAATGCCTGCTTATTGAGTAACAGCAATATACTAGGCAAAATCTCGAACCGAAAAACAAAGAACCATGCCAATTTAGAAAAAGCTTTTCAAAAGGAGCACCGCTCCAAGCAACACCTGTTAACTTCGGGATTTGGTGGTTTTTGAGTTGGTTATGATCTAGCGCAAGTATAATAAGTCATCTCTAAGAATGATTCTATATTCACAAAATAGGCCCAGAGTCTTCTAACTATCAACTCTGGGCCATTGTTTATCACTTGTTTACTTTTAACTGCAAACTACTCATATAATGCCAAATCACCTATATACCATATTTTGCTTCCACCGGCACGGCTTGATACCGTAACGAGAATTGTAAGTTTATTTACTTTGCTTACGTCAACAGAAAAATCAAGCGGAATATTGCTATTATTTGAATTTGTAACGTCATCTTTATCTACATTTGAATATAACTCTTGACCATCACCATAAATCCAAATTCTAGCTGAACTTGGTATATTCTTTGTAATATCTGAAACACCAAGTTTTCCATTTAATTTGCGGTATTGCGAATTAAGGACATAATTATATTCAACAACAGCGTTGCCAGTAATTTCAATAATAGAATTGCTAGAATTAGTCCCATCATTAAACTCAAATGATCCTTTTCTTACTGATGAATCCTCGAATGAACCCGATAGCAAAGGAACCTCGCTAAGCCACTTATCCGGCGTTTGTGTCGCCTGTCTTTTACCCACATAAATCACATCTTCTTTTCTGTCGTATTGAACGGGTCTGTCCACTGCCTTTGACAGCGAACTAAGAGGCACATACATTTCACCGTTGTAGACAATTGGCGTTAAGGAATTGCCATTATTGTCCGTGATGGCAACGTCATTGTCATTAAATTTGACCTTTGCAGTTGAAGCTAAGAACGGGTTATTCATCGTAACAACACCATTTTTAACCGCCAAGTCAATGCCCGTTGCTTTTGAAAAATCCGGGGTTATAGGCATATAAGTCAAGTTGTTAAAGATAATTGGAGCCACTGATTTGCCATTAGCTTTTACCTGAACCGTTTTGCCATTGACAGAAACATTGGCATTCCCAAATATGACTTCAATCTTTTGTTTTACCGGTCCGGCTGCAAAAACACCCGACGTGAATAATAAACATCCCGATACGATTAACGCTATTTTCTTTCTCATTCTCAAATCCTCCCTATTCTGCGATCCCGCTTGTTCCCCTACTTCGTTGAATAAATACTAACACCCATGCTGTACTTACTAGAACGCTCCTGACTGTCAAATGTCACCATCATCACGTTTTCACCGTTGATCACATAGATTAAATGAACGACTTTTCCATTGGTTAAGCCGCCCTATTTTAATACCCCCATCATAACATCAACCATTTCTAAATATTTTTGCCTGTCCTGAACCTACATTCAATTGTCTTGAATATATGCTTTTAGAGCATTTGAAGCGTGTTTCTATGATTTTTTTAATCAGTTCAGCAGCACCTATTGCCAAACTTTTTAGGATTGTATCTTTGCTAGCGCTTTCTTGATGGCCTTCTATGTCTATAACACTGCTATCAATATCTTGATTATCAAAGAAGTTATGTTAGCCGCCTCCATAAAGTAAGAATCGATACAGGCTAGCCATATCGATTCATTGTGTTTGATTAATGGGACCGGAAAAATTAACGTCCGATTTTTTGCACTTCAAATTTGCCAATACCGTCCGGCACTTGTACTTCTATAACATCGCCAACTTTTTTGCCAAGCAAAGCCTTTCCAACAGGTGATTCATTCGAAATTTTATTTTCATAAGGATCTGCTTCAGTAGCGCCAACAATGCTATATTCCATGATTTCGTCAAATGCCAAGTCTTTAACGGTTACAAT
This sequence comes from Eubacteriales bacterium, assembly GCA_043770095.1. Taxonomy (GTDB): domain Bacteria; phylum Bacillota; class Clostridia; order Peptostreptococcales; family Acidaminobacteraceae; genus JBGSUZ01. The sequence continues at coordinate 35,262 of JAYVIR010000034.1, read as the reverse complement.
AGAACCAAGGCTGACTTCATCCGTTTTAATTTCAGATTCATCAATAATTTTGGCATTACTCAAAAACCCTTCTAACTTCATAATTCTCTTTTCTAAATCTGCTTGTTCATTCTTAGCTTCATCATACTCTGAATTTTCACTGATATCACCAAAGGCAAGAGCAGCCTTAATTTTTTCAGCGACTTCTTTTCTTCTAACAGATTTTAAGAATTCATGTTCCTCTTCTATCTTTTTCAATCCTTCAAGCGTCATAATTACTTCCTTAGAACTCATCTTTTACTCTCCTTTTAATGCGAAAATATGGGAATAGAATTTTCAGTACCTAAGCATACAACTACCTAAACTTATGGGTGCATTATATTTTAAATTCCATTGTCTGTCAAGAATTATAAACCAGTATTAGCCAACTGATTTCAATAGTTCTACCAGTTTTTCAGGATCTTTTTCAGTATTGATGATATTTTTGATTTTGGTCGTATTAGGAATCCCCTTTAAATACCACGCGGCATGTTTTCTCATTTCAAGCAAACCAACGTGTTCGCCTTTCCAGGCTCTTAGCAGTTCAAAGTGCTTTAACGCAACCGCCATTTTCTCTGAAGCTGTTGGTAACGGCATCACTTCGCCTGTTTCCCAGTAGTGTTCAACTTGTCTTAACAGCCACGGATTTCCTTGTGCACCTCTTGCAATCATGATGCCGTCCACATTCGTCTCTGCCTTCATTGCAATGGCGTCTTCTAATGTGAATATGTCTCCGTTGCCTATCACAGGGATACTCACGGCGTCTTTAACTTGTCTGATTATATCCCAATCTGCTTTTCCCGTGTAATATTGATCTCGAGTCCTTCCATGGACTGTAATGGCTGAAACACCAGCCGCTTCTGCTATTTTAGCAATTTCAACCGCATTAATCCTATGATCATCCCATCCTTTTCTGATTTTGACGGTCACAGGTTTCTTTGCAACTTGCACGACCTCTTTTAGGATGCGTTCAACCAACTGAGGCGTTTTCATAAGTGCTGAGCCTTCACCATTTTTAACGATTTTGGGGGCCGGGCACCCCATATTGATATCGATTACATCCACCGTATGGTCATTGAGATAAAGCGTCAAGGCGCTGAGGCATTCGGGGTCTGCACCAAACATCTGAATGGCGATTGGATGTTCTGGCGTTTCTATTTGCATCATTTGTATCGTTTTTTTATCATTATACGTATAGGCCTTAGCACTGACCATTTCCGAAACCAAAAGTCCTTTATAGAACGATCTGCAGATCAGTCGAAAAGGCAAATCGGTCACGCCGGCCATTGGGCCAAGTACAACGCCACTATCCAACTGAATTGAACCTATTTTCATTTCTTTCCTCCACTTGCCCTAAAACAATTCATTTATCCAATATGATTTAATTGCTATTATTGCTTTTCTAAACTTTAACACGATTCATTTGATGAATCAAATTCAAGCCATCTAAAGTCAAAAATTTATCGACAAGATGGATGGACTGCGCTTCAGTCGCGATTAAAGATGCCAAACCCCCTGTTGCAATGACGCGTACGTCTTCCCAACCCAGTTCAGCCTTCATTCTATTAACAATGTAGTCCACTGAACCAACATAACCATAGATGACGCCTGACTGAATGCTTGCCGTTGTGTTTTTACAAATCACTGTATCTGGTTTTACCAATTCAACTCTCGTTAATTTTGCTGCTTTGTCGAAAAGAGCGTCGCTTGATATTTTAATGCCTGGCATGATTGCGCCGCCCAAATATTCATGTTTTTCTGTGATGGCGCAAAAAGTCGTTGCCGTTCCAAAATCAACTACGATTACGGGTCCGCCATATTTTTTAATGGCCGCTACCGCATTTACAATACGGTCTGCACCTACTTGTTTAGGATTATCATACTTGATGTTCATGCCTGTTTTGACGCCAGGGCCGACAACAATGGCCTCTTTGTTGCAGTACTTCATCGCCATATGTTGCAGCGAGTACATAATGGTTGGCACGACGGACGATATGATGACGTCTTCTACATCGGCCAAAGAGAGGTTTTCATATTTGAACAACTGATCAACAAAAATTCCGATTTCGTCTGCTGACTTACTCTTGTCCGTTGACATTCTCCAAGTTGTGATGAGTTGATCATCTTTGTAAACGCCTAGTACAATATTGGTATTGCCCACATCAAACGCTAAAAGCATTTTTCCACCTACTTATTTAAATAATATTTGAGTGTTTAACAAGTTGCATGCCATTTTCTTACGCGTAATAATCTATGCCCCTGACAGAAACTTCTCCGTAATTGACATATTCTTTCACGCCATTTTCAAAGGCGACGAGTAGCGCCCCTTGATCGTCTATTTCCAAAGCTTGCCCAATGCGCTCACTTTTTCCGATGACTCTTACCGTTTGCCCCAACGTTACAGAGCGACTTCTATAAGCTTCTAACAAGGTCTTTAATACCGCTTCATCGTAAAGCGCGCGTTCATAGAACACGAAGGATTCGATGCACGCTTTTAGTAGATCCAAACGATTGACGAGCACGCCAGTTTCTCGCATTAAAGACGATGCCACGCTTTCTATATCCTCTGGAAACACCTTTTGATTGACGTTTATGCCTATTCCAAGAACCAAATAGTTGATTTTTTGCCACTCTGCGCTCACTTCTGAAAGTATGCCACATATTTTCTTTCCATTAACAATGATATCGTTTGGCCATTTAATGCCAGCTTTTAACCCTGTGACCTTTTCAATAGCGGATGAAACGGCAACCGCCGCGATTAAAGTCATTCTAAAGGAAGCTTCTGGTGCGATGTTTGGTTTTAGAAGCAGGGACAGCCATATACCCGTCTCTTTTTCCGAGTGCCAATTTCGCCCTAACCTGCCCCGCCCTGCCTCTTGCTCATCTGCAACAATCAGAACCCGATCCTCTTCCGATTCGAGCGCCAGTCGTTTGGCCTGTAAATTCGTAGAGTCAATCGTTTCGTGATACTCGACTCGATTGATCCATGTTTCATTTTTAAAAAGTAAGCCCAAAGAGGCTTGGGAAAATAAATCTTTGCTCCCAATCAAGCGATATCCTTTTCTAGAGGAAGATTCTATCTCATAACCAGCTGTTTTTAACTGGTTGATTATTTTCCAGATCATCGTTCGCGAAACACCCAGCATTTCTGAGAGTTGTTCGCCCGAAACATATTCCGCCCCACTATTCTGAAGCGCTTCTAAAACGTGTATTTTCATGATTCACCTCAATTATTCAGGTATAGCATAACACAATCATATAGTTTTCATACTACACCTTTTGGAGAGAAAATTCAAATCCTTCTCACACTGATTTTTCATTCCTTATATTATCAAAAAGGGCTTGCTACAGATTTCTGCGGCAAGCCCAATAGGAAGTCTTATGATTTTCGCACACGGATGAGTCGCTTAGATCCTGTACGCAGTAATTATCAGAAATTTTTCAGAAAAAAGAAATGACTATCCAATAACAACCAGAAGTTCGCCAGAGTTAACAGAAGCCCCTTTTGTAGGACCTACTGCGAGAATTCGACCTTCAGATGGCGCCATGATTTCATTTTCCATTTTCATCGCTTCAAGAATCAGAAGAATGTCACCCGTTTTAACCATATCGCCTACATTGACGCGAATGTCTAAAATAGTACCCGGCATTGGAGATTCAATTCTAATGCCGCCCTCAGGTATATTAGCCGATGCCGCTGGAGCTGGAGCCGCAGGCTGTGCTGCTGCAACTGGCGTTGCCTGCGCCACAGGTGCTGCTGCAACTGGTGCAGGAGATGCAGGTCTAGCCATTGATGGTGCGCCGCCCACTTCTTCTACATCTACTTCATATTGTTTTCCGTTAACGGTAATGTTAAATTTTCTCATCGTCTATTTCCCCCTGTTAAAATCTGCTTCCTAATTGTTCCGAGCGACCCATAGCTGCCCAAGCAAGTGTACTTGGTGTAACTCTGCGAATGTTATGAATGACAATGTTGCTGCTATCAGTCCCAAGCGAGGCAGCAATTGCTGCGGCAATAACCGCAACCAATTCCTCTGTAAGTTCAGAAGATGCAGATACAGTCTCACTTGGTGCAAGTTCGAACGCACTTGGTTGTAAAGCTGAAGATTTATTAATCGCTGATGTCTCTTTGCTTTTATTTTCACTGGTATGGCCACTATTTGATTTAAGTTTATTCATGTACCGCGTTACAATACCCATGTGTCTTCCACCTTTCTTATAGAGGAATGTTGCCGTGCTTCTTCGGCGGTCTTGACTCACGTTTTGAAGCAAGCATTTTAAGCGCATCCGCTAAACGAATACGTGTCTGCGAAGGCTCAATAACATCGTCTACAAATCCTCTTTCTGCAGCCTTATAAGGGGTCGCAAATTCGTCTGTATAATCTTGAATCATTTTCTCTCTCATTTCAGCTGGATTTTCAGCCTCAGTGATTTCTTTTCTGAAGATGATATTCGCCGCCCCTTGAGGACCCATAACTGCGATTTCAGCAGTTGGCCATGCAAGAACAAGGTCTGCGCCTAAATCTTTTGAACACATGGCAAGGTAAGAACCGCCATAAGCTTTTCTTATGATGAGCGTAATCTTAGGCACGGTCGCTTCGCAATAAGCATAAAGCATTTTAGCGCCGTGACGAATGATGCCGCCGTACTCTTGAGTCGTTCCAGGAAGGAAACCAGGCACATCGACAATGTTCAGAAGTGGAATATTAAAAGCATCGCAAGTTCTGATGAATCTTGCCGCTTTATCAGATGCGCTAATGTCTAGGCAGCCAGCGAGGAACTTGGGTTGATTCGCAATGATGCCAACCGTCGTGCCATTAATTCTTGCAAAACAGGTGATGATGTTCATCGCATATCTTGCTTGATAGTCATAGATTTCGCCATCGTCCACAACTGCGCGAATTAATGCGTACATGTCATAAGCTTTATTTGAATTTTCAGGGAGCGTGGTGTCAAGTTCTGGTACAAGACGGTTTGCATCGTCTTCAGTCATGACTTCCGGTGTTATTTCCAAGTTGTTTGATGGCAAATAACTGAGAAGTTTTCTGATTTCTGAAATACAAACCTCATCGGTTGGACACTGATAGTGCGCAACGCCCGAAATGGTATTGTGTGTCGCAGCGCCGCCTAAGGCTTCTGCTGTCACATCTTCACCCGTAACAGTCTTGATGACCTGAGGACCCGTAATGAACATTTGCGAAGTCTTTTCTACCATAAATACAAAGTCCGTAAGGGCAGGAGAATAAACTGCGCCACCGGCACAAGGCCCCATGATGGCTGTGATTTGAGGAATCACGCCTGATGCAATGGTATTTTTGAAGAATATTTTTCCATAGCCTGACAACGCGTCTACAGCTTCTTGAATTCTTGCGCCGCCTGAGTCATTTAACCCGACAACCGGAACGCCCATTTTAAGCGCATTATCGAGTACTTTGCAGATTTTATTGGCATGCATTTCGCCAAGTGATCCACCTACTACAGTGAAATCTTGCGCAAAAGCATATACCAAACGTCCCTCTACATAGCCATATCCCGTAATGACGCCTTCACCAAGCGCCTCTACTTTTTCCATGCCAAAATTCGTGCATCTGTGTTTTACAAAAGCGTCAATTTCGACAAATGTATTTTCATCGAATAAAAGATTGATTCTTTCTCTTGCTGTCAATTTGCCGCTCTCGTGTTGTTTTTCAATGCGTTTTTTTCCGCCACCTTCAGCGGCTTTGAGTTTCAACTTTCGCAGTTCTTCAATTTTGTTGATGGACATCGACCTTTTCCTCCTATGCCTTCTTCATTTCATTGGCGAGCGGTTAACGTTCGCTTAATTCTACCAGTACGCGGTGGGTGCTTTTAGGATGCATAAAGGCAATTTTAGCGCCGCCTGCTCCATAACGAGGACTATCGTCAATCATCATCATACCTTTTGCTTTCATTTCTTCAATGGCCTCTTCAAGGTTATCTACCTTAAAAGCAATGTGCTGAACGCCTTCGCCATTTTTTTCTATAAATTTTGCAATTGGGCCATCTTCAGAAGTGGATTCGAGCAGTTCAATCTCCGTATCGCCAACTGGCAAAAACGCAACTCTCACCTTTTGTGCTTCCACCACTTCTGTGCCTTGAAGCGTTAATCCTAAAACATCTGTGTAAAACTTCAACGTCTCATCTAAATTTTTAACAGCAATGCCAATATGATCTACTTTCATTACATTCATGCGATTAACCCCCTCTACAATCATTTAAAACTATAATAATCCAGAAAGAATGGCCTCACTTGCACTGTAAGGGTCATTTTCTCGCTTTGCCACCGCTTCTGCCAATTGATCGACCCACTCTTTGTGTTCAGAAGGATCCATTAATTTTCTCATGACACTTTGTTTGACAAGCTCATGCAATTCGTTTTTAGCGTTTCTGATGCGTCTATTTTTAAATTCACCGCTGTCTACCATATAAGTCTTATGTTCGTGAAGTGCCTCGAACAATTCATCTACGCCTTGATTTAGAGCCGCCGTTACCAACTTGACTGGTGGTCTCCATGGGCCAGAATTATAATCTAGCATCATTTCAATTTCTCTTGCCGCTCTCGGCGCGCCATCTCGATCTGCTTTATTGACCGCAAAAACATCACCTATTTCCATAATGCCCGCTTTTATCGCCTGAATATCATCCCCGAGACCGGGTACCGTTACCATCAAGACTGTATCACACGTTTTGACGATGTCAATTTCCGATTGTCCAACGCCTACAGTCTCTACGAAGATGTAATCGCAGCCGTACAAGTCTAAAATTTTGATGGCCGCATTGGTTGCTTCTGAAATCCCGCCCAAATGACCCCTTGCACCCATGCTCCGTATAAAGACGCCCGAATCGGTTGCCAAGTCGTTCATTCTCACGCGGTCTCCCAAAATGGCACCGCCAGTAAAAGGACTAGTGGGATCGACTGCAATAATCCCGACCGTCTTATTGTTCTTTCTGACGAGTTTAGCGAGTTTGTCTGTCAAAGTGCTTTTTCCCGCTCCAGGAGGCCCTGTAATCCCGATGACATAAGCCTTTCCTGTATATTGGTAAAATGCCTTTAATATAGCGATTGCTTCTGGGTCTTTATTCTCAATGAAAGTGATCAAGCGAGCGGTTGCTCGCTTATCACCTGACATAACCCTATTCCCTAAGTCCATTAAAATCACCGCTTACGCTTTTCGAATATTTTCTTTAATGAAAGCAATTGTTACATCGGTTGTTGTACCCGGTGTGAATACTGCTGCTACGCCATGTCCTTTTAAAAATGGAATGTCTTCGTCTGGAATAACGCCGCCTGCGATTAACAGAACGTCCTCTGCATCTTGTTCTCTGAGAAGGTTTGCCACCTTCGGAATCAAGGTGTTGTGGGCGCCAGATAATATACTGATGGCCACGCAATCGACATCTTCTTGAATCGCCGCACTGACAATTTGTTCTGCCGTTTGTCTAAGGCCTGTATAAATAACTTCCATGCCTGCATCTCTTAGGGCTCTGGCAATTACCTTTGCACCTCGGTCGTGCCCATCTAGGCCCGGCTTAGCTACTAATACTCTAATAGGTCTGTCCATTTGTATTCCCCCTTGAGATTTATAAATTAACCGATTGTTGGTACTCGCCGAAAACTTCACGCATTACGCCGCAGATTTCACCTAGCGTTGCATAAACCCGAACCGCTTCAATAATCAGCGGCATCACGTTTTCCGTTCCTTCACAAGCCACTTTAAGCGCCGCTAACTTCTGGGTAACGGTTCCTCCGTCTCTACTCGCTTTTAAATCAATTAACTTTTGTTTTTGACCTTCGCCAACGCTAAGGTCTACTCGAAGGAGCCCTTTTGGCGACTCTTCTTCAATTTGGTATTTATTCATGCCGACAACCACTTGCGCGCCTTTTTCAACGTCTTTTTGGTAATCATAAGCCGCATCGGAGATTTCTTTTTGGATATAGCCGATATCAATGGCACGCGTTGCGCCGCCAAGTTCGTCTATCTTTTGGATGTAACCCATAGCTTGATCTTCAATTTGCTTTGTGAGCGCTTCCACATAGTAAGAACCTGCAAACGGGTCTACTGTACTTGTCACGCCGCTTTCATGCGCGATGATCTGCTGGGTTCTAAGCGCCACTCTTACAGAGGCCTCTGTAGGAAGTGCCAACGCTTCATCTTTAGAGTTGGTGTGCAGCGACTGAGTGCCACCGATAACCGCCGCTAATGTTTGAACCGCAACACGAACAATGTTGTTCTCTGGTTGTTGAGCTGTCAGGGTTGAACCCGCTGTTTGCGTATGGAATTTAAGTGCCATCGATTTAGGATTCTTAGCACCAAAACGTTCTTTCATGATTTTTGCCCAAAGTTTGCGAGCTGCTCTAAACTTAGCCACTTCCTCGAAAAGATCGTTGTGTGCATTGAAGAAGAATGACAATCTTGGCGCAAAGGTATCCACGTCAAGTCCTGCTTTAATAGCCGCTTCAACATAAGCAATGCCGTCTGCGAGCGTAAAGCCCACTTCCTGCGCCGCTGTAGAACCTGCTTCTCTTATATGGTAACCCGAAATGGAAATGGTATTCCACTGAGGTACTTCTTTTGAACAGTAAGCAAAAATATCCGTAATGAGTCTCATTGAAGGCTCAGTCGGAAAGATATAGGTGCCTCTAGCGATGTACTCTTTTAAAATGTCGTTTTGAATGGTGCCTCTTAACAGTTCTGCACTAACGCCTTGTTTTTCAGCCACAACAATATACATAGCAAGCAGCACTGAAGCAGGCGCGTTAATGGTCATTGATGTGGATACTTTGTCTAGTGGAATGCCGCCAAACAATATTTCCATATCTGCCAATGAGTCAATCGCCACGCCAACTTTACCCACTTCACCCTCTGAAAGGGGGTGGTCACTGTCGTATCCGATTTGGGTAGGAAGGTCAAAGGCTACCGAAAGACCGCCAGAGCCTTGCTCTACAAGGTATTTATAACGTTTGTTTGATTCCTCAGCAGTCGCAAATCCTGCGTACATGCGCATGGTCCAGTACTTACCGCGGTACATGGTATTTTGAACCCCTCTTGTATAGGGATACTGTCCTGGGTATCCAATTTCCTCTTCATAATCAATAGCTTCTATATCGGCTGGTGTGTACAGTCTTTGAATCACTTCACCTGAAGTGGTATGAAATGTTGATTGTCTCTCAGGATTTTTAGCCAAAGATGTGATCGCCTTTTCTTCAAATCGCTGGGTATTCTCTTTAATTTGGTCCAGTTTCTCTTTTTGATACATGGATTACTCCTCCTTCAAAATCAAACTTTGCCATACTAATAGAATACCAAGAATGAAATGCAATTAAAAGTGCAAATCACAGAAATTTTGAAGTGTTTAATTTTTTTAATAAGTTATTTTCAATTTTAGCTAATAAAGTTCTTTCAATGCTTTGAAGTCGTAAGGATATATACGTTTATACCTTTTTTTCTGCATGATTGCATACAATCCTCTGCTGATAATGCATAATAACTTTCAATTATTAGACAATTATTTAACAATGCTATCGGACACGATCACCTTTGATGGTTTCCTCATTTATTGGCATTTTCATGCTGCCTGTTTTTATAAACCGTTCATGCATAGAAAGCGCTTCGCCAATCAGATGCGGTTCATGCTGCGGTTTCTCTTTTTGAGCTCTTTCAAGATAATCTCGCAGCATTGGCTGATAGTCTGGATGGGCACAATTTTCAATAATCGCCTTTGCTCGCTCTATAGGACTTTTTCCTCTTAAATCTGCATAGCCTAATTCCGTCACCACAACCTGCACGTCATGCTCAGTATGATCGACATGAGAAACCATTGGCACTATAGATGAAATATCGCCACCTTTTGCCGTTGAAACGGTCGTGAAAATTGAAATATACGCATTTCTTGTGAAATCGCCCGAACCGCCGATGCCGTTCATCATTCTCGAGCCCATAATATTGGTGGAATTCACATGCCCAAAGATGTCTACTTCAATGGCGGTATTCATCGAGATAACCCCTAAGCGTCTTGCCACTTCTGGATTATTGCTAATTTCCATCGGTCTTATCACGCAGTATTTTGAATAATGATCCATGTTGTTAAGCAAACGATCAAGACCTTGTTCCGACGGGGTAAATGACGTTCCAGAGGCGACCGTTACTTTGCCTGCATCGATCAAATCCAAAACACAGTCTTGAATCACTTCTGTATAACACGTCAAATTTTCAAATTTTGATTCTACAAGACCAGCCATTACCGCGTTTGCGACAGATCCAACACCTGACTGCAGAGGCAATAGATTTTCCGGCAATCTGCCTGATTCCACTTCGTTTTCTAGAAAATGCATGATGTGTTTAGAAATAGCGCGCGAATCTTTATCCACTTGTCCCAAAGGCCGCACTCGGTCTTTTAAGTTCGAATGGACAATGGCGACGATTTTATTAGGGTCGCAAGGAATAAATGGTGTGCCAATTCGGTCGCCTGCATGTTCAATCGGTATCGGTTTTCTAAAAGGCGGTTTCTCGGTCATGTAAATATCGTGAACCCCTTCAAGACTCATTGGCTGCGCAGTATTTATTTCAACAATGACAACTTTTGCATTTTTGATGGCCTGTGGAGAAACACCCACCGAGGTCGAAGGCACAATCCCTCCATCTTCATTAATGGCGATGGCTTCAATGATTGCCACATCTATGTCTCCAAAGAAACCATAGTCCATATACTGAGAAACGTGTGAAAGATGCATATCCGCGTAGTGGATCGCGCCATTGTTAATGGCATTTCGACAGCTTTCGTTCGTCTGATACGGAAACCTTCTTACAATAACGCCTTCTTTTGTCAAAGCACCGTCTAACTCTTCACCAACAGAAGCGCCAGTAATCAGCGTAATTTCAATTTTCTCTCCGTCCTTGGCTCTCTCTGCAATGGCAAGTGGCACCACCTTTGGATACCCTGATGGGGTAAACCCGCTCGTTGCAACCGTCATTCCATTTTGAACAAACAGCGATGCTTCATATGGGGTCATTATTTTATTTTTAAGTGCCGTACTTCTAATTCTCTGCTCGAAATTCATAATAATTCCTCCTATTTAGGGTTATACAGCTATTTTTTCTACAAAAAAAGAGCTAGACCATTTATCGTTTAGATAAACAATCTAACTCCAGAATTTTTAGTACGGAATAAAGGGTGTTATTCCAATAAACATTCCCGTTAAATCAATCCAATTCATCCAGTTGTTCTTTCTTAATGTTGACATACTTTTCATTGATGATCCGAATGGCTGATAGCAGTGCCTTTTTTGCCGATCCAAAATATTTTTCGTTAAAGGCAGCTTCTAAACTTTCCAAATCACAAATATTCTTGCCGTTGACAAGTCGTTTGACAAATTGTTTTGCCATATCCGTCGCCAAGGTGCAGTCTACATCGTAAATAGTGCCATCATCATAATCCACAAGCATTCCAACGGCAATAACGGTATAGAGTTCGCTCGCCGTTATGCCCTGTGGAAGTTTTGCATATCCTGCAATAAAAATCTCGTTTTTTTCCATTTATAACACCTTCTTTTTTTAGTTTATACCACCAGATGGAGCAACTAATCACCTTTCTACATCAAAACGTTATGCCACTATAATCAATAATCACATCGGTAATTTGTGCAATATGATTGTGAATATGACCATGCCTAGAAGTGCAAAAGGATAAGTTGCGCCATAGCCCGCAGCAGGTTCGTCTCCGCCAGCAGCCTCAATAGCAGCACCCAATCCAGGCGTAGAGGTCATCCCACCACAAATGGCACCTGATAGCATGATCCAGTTGATCTTAAAGATGTATTTTCCGACGATAAAGCCAACCATCATCGCTACCGTACCAACAATAAGCGATACTAGCGCTAGGTATAAGCCCGAACCAAAGAGCGCATCAAAGACTTTAAAACCATATCGAAGTCCTACAATGCCTAAGAAGAAGACAAGCGCAACTTCACGTACCACGCCTAGAATTTTTGAATCCATTCTGAAGTTAATGAATCCGATTTTTCCGATGTAACCTAAAATAAGCGATCCAATCAGCACGCCACCTGTTGATTCAAGACTGAAGTAACCTAGCGGTCCAAGGTTAATATTGATTACCCCTATCGTATAACCAAAGAGGCATGCCAGAGCAAACGCAAGCAAATCAAATGAAACCTCTGGAATTTCTTTGCCTACATTAAGTTTTCTCGCATCTGACATCTCTTTTCGATAGGCTTTCATTTCTTCATCCACATCAATCCTAAAAATTTTAGGGAAGAAATTCATGGCGATGATCACAATGAGAACTCCAAATGGATAACCGATGGCATGCCCGACGCCAATACCCGCCTGAGCTTCTTTGGTATATTTCTCTTTGAGCTCCGGTGTCAATTCCGGGGTATTTTCAGGCGTTAAAGCACCCGTCTTATCTATGACTCTGAGTACTTTTGATTTTTCTGTCGCACTTAATGTGGGATACTCTGCCGCTTTCTCTTTAGAGAAATTTGTCGCAGTCTCAATGGCTGCCGCTAATCCTGGCGACGAAGTCAATGCACCCGTATAGACGCCCGATACTTCAAATGGATTGTTTCCAACACTGAAGAATGTGCAACCATAAGTGGCCGCTGCCCCAACAGCAGTAATTAAAACGCCTAAAATTACAAATTTAAGCCCATATTTTTTCAAAACGGTTCCCATATCTTTTGCCGCTAAAAGACCCACTGCACAGACAAAAAGAATCAAAAAAATATTGAAAAATTCTTTTTGGACAACGCCCGCCTTCATAAAAGCTTCTGCCGCAATAAATCCAGGGTTGCCTTCGGTAATTTTTTGAGCATAATCCGTTGCCCACCATCCAATGACTAATCCTGTGAAGAGGGCACCTGATGACCCAAAGCTAAATTTTCCAAATCGAATTTTACCAAATAACAACCCTGTAAATACAGCAATAAACATTAAAATATACGGACTTAAAAGCCATGCTACCAAATCAAACTTCATACCAGACCTCCTGAATTGAGTGTTTTTCCCCCGCCTTATACTTAAGCAACCTCGTTTTTCTCTCTCTTTTTATTGCAATTCTAATTCGATACGCCCCCTTTATTCAAACTTCTTTTCAAACCTCTTTAATGCATAAAAAAAAGGACAGCATTCTAAGATGATGGATCATCACCTTAGCGTATACTGTCCTCAATTATTTATCGAATATTTTAGATACCCGCATAACTGACTCGTATTCTTTATTCATTTATCATAACACGTCAATTTCTCTATCACCTTAATCCAATATAATGGTTTGGTATTTTCGGCGTTCCAATTGATACAAATCATTGCCTTCTACATCCACCACTACAATGGCTGGAAAATCGACTACGGTTAACTCATGGATGGCTTCTGCACCCAAATCTTCATAAGCGACTACTTTGCTCGCCACTACAGAATTCGCAATAAGCGCACCCGCTCCCCCTATGGCTGCAAAATAAACAGCGCCATATTTTTTCATTCCCTCAACGACTACTTGAGAGCGACTGCCTTTTCCAATCATGCCTCTGAGGCCTTTTTTAAAAAGCGGTATGGTCAGCGTATCCATTCTATAGCTCGTGGTTGGTCCTGCTGACCCGATTACTTGCCCTGGCTTTGCAGGCGCTGGCCCCACATAATATATAATTTGATTTTCAAGATTAACCGGAAGGTCTTCTCCTCTGTTTATCGCCTCAACCAATCGCATATGCGCGGCGTCTCTTGCCGTGTAGATGACGCCAGTTATCAACACTTGGTCGCCAACTTTGAGCATCTTAACCGTTTCAAGGGTTAAGGGCGTTTTCACGCTTATCTTTTCCATATGCGCGCCCCCTACAAAATAACCGTCATGTGTCTTGCCGCATGACAATTGATATTCACAACAACCGGTAGACCCGCAATATGAGTTGCAAAGGTTTCAACATGAACAGCAAGCGCTGTCGTTGTCCCACCCAATCCCTGTGGCCCTATTCCTAATCCATTGACTTTTTCTAATAGTTCTTTCTCTAAAAATTCATAATAAGGATCTTGATTCACTAGCCCAATTTCCCTTGCGGTTGCTTTTTTAGCGATGATGGCCGCTTTTTCTAAAGTCCCGCCGATACCCACACCAATAACAATTGGCGGGCAAGGATTTGGTCCTGCAAGTGAGACTGTTTCTAACACGAAATCGACAACGCCCTTTCTGCCTTCAGAAGGCACGAGCATTTTGCTCCTAGACATGTTTTCGCTTCCAAAACCCTTAGGCGCAAAAGTGATTTTAACTTGATCACCTAAGACCATTTGGTAATGAACGATTGCTGGAGTATTGTCTTTTGTGTTCACCCGCCTTAGCGGATCTGCTACAATTGACTTCCTCAGAAACCCTTCAAGGTATCCCTGTCTAACGCCTTCGTTGATGGCATCTTCAATATAGCCACCGTCGAAGTGAACCTCTTGTCCAATTTCAACAAAAAAAACAGCCATTCCCGTGTCCTGACAAATAGGTACTTGCTTTTCCTTCGCAATTTTCACATTCGTCAAAAGATCTTTAAGAATTTGTTTGCCTATGGGTGATTCCTCAGTCATTTCATAAGTTTGAAGCGCTTTAGTCACATCTGATGCCAAATTTAAGTTCGCCTCAATACACATTTGTTTAACGCTTTGGGTAATCGTTGAAACTTCAATTATTCGCACAAGTTACCTCCACGCGATTTCTATCTTCATGTTATGATTGGAAATAATCCTCAACCAATGTTAAAACTTTAACATAACGTTTTTGAAATTGCAAGATAATTATTTAACAATTGCTTTTGATTTTTTATTTGTGTTTTCTAAAAATTGATCTGTCGAAACAATATATCTAACGTGAGTGCCCTCGCCTATCATCTCACACTCATCAAAAGCAGCCACTTTAAAAATCAATTTTTTTCCTTTCATTTCTATTAATTCTGCCTCAGCCCTAGCCTTCATGCCAAGTGGCGTCGCCGCTTTATGAGAAACATCCAAATGCGTGCCTACCGTTGTTGATCCTTCTGGGAGCGCCTGTTCAACCGCTTTTAAAGCCGCATTCTCCATTAACGTCACCATCATCGGCGTAGCGAGTACCAATACATTACCACTTCCAAATGCCGCTGCTGTGTCTTTTTGTTCAACCACCATTTCAACTGTGTATTTAAGACCCACTTCTAAATTCATTTGAACACTCCTCTTCTGATACAATTATATTAGTTGAATGAAACATTAGCTTGATCAACCACGCTTTTTTTTAAAAAAAGCACCTTTCTTGTTAGAAAGGTGCTTGATCAATTCTCAAATTTTTACGAATTTTTAGCTGTCTCGTTTTGATCTGAATCTGACTCTTCTTTAGAAGTTTCTTTAGAACCCTCTTCCGAACCGTCTTCCGAGGTAGCCGTTTCCGCAGCTTCCTTTGGAGTCACTGACTTAATGTAAGTCGAGAATCTTCCGTGAGTAACACCCGTTGTTTCTTTTTCTTTCATGTATACTTTTAATTCTTCAAAGCCCTTATCATAAACGACTAAGTACTCATCCGAATCAAGCGTTTCGTATTCCATGAGCCCTTTTGCAACTTCGTGGAGTTTGTCTTCGTTTGCGCTAAGAAGCGTTTCTGCCATATCGTAAGCAGAATCTACCAAATGTCTCACTTCACGGTCAATTTCAGCGGCAACTTGCTCTGAGTAATTACGTCTTGTCGTCATGTCTTTTCCCAAGAACACTTCTTCTTCAGAAGAGTATGACATTGAACCAAGGTTATCACTCATGGCATATTTTACGATCATTGATCTTGAAATTTCCGAAACGCGGCTAAGGTCATTCGATGCACCTGTGCTGATATCGCCTAAAATGAGTTTTTCAGCCACTCGACCACCCAGTAACATTACCAATCGCATTTCTAAATAACTTTTAGTTTCATAATGCAAATCTTCTTGAGGTCTGTACATGGTGA
This sequence comes from Eubacteriales bacterium, assembly GCA_043770095.1. GTDB lineage: Bacteria > Bacillota > Clostridia > Peptostreptococcales > Acidaminobacteraceae > JBGSUZ01. The sequence continues at coordinate 19,266 of JAYVIR010000034.1, read as the reverse complement.
AACCACCTGCACCTCTGCCTCTAGGAATGATTGTTACTTGCTGAACCGGATCTGAATCTGGCATAAGTGTTGCAATTACAGCATGTCCAGCTTCATGATAAGCCGTTAATCGACGTTCTTTTTCTGTAATGACTTTAGATTTTTTCTCAACACCCATGATGACCTTGTTAAGTGCTTCTTCCAAAGTCTCCATTGTGATTTTTTTATTGTTTTTTCTAGCAGAGACAATAGCGCCTTCGTTTAGAAGATTTTCAATATCTGCCGGTGTAAAACCAGGTGTGCCTTTTGCAAGTGATGTATAATCCACATCATCCGCCATCGGCTTATTTCTAGCATGCACTTTGATGATTTCTTCGCGCTCTTTAACGTCTGGTCGTCCAACTGTGATTTCACGGTCAAAACGGCCTGGTCTAAGAAGTGCTGGGTCGAGAATATCTGGTCGGTTTGTCGCTGCGATGACAATGATGCCTTCGTTTTCAGTAAATCCGTCCATTTCAACCAAGAGTTGGTTGAGGGTTTGTTCTCTTTCATCATGTCCGCCGCCGACGCCAGCGCCTCTTTTACGGCCAACTGCATCAATCTCGTCAATGAAAACGATACAAGGTGCATTTTTCTTAGCATTTTCAAATAAATCTCTTACTCTTGAAGCACCAACACCAACAAACATTTCAACGAAATCAGAACCACTGATTGCGTAAAACGGAACGCCTGCTTCGCCTGCAATGGCTCTAGACAAGTAAGTTTTCCCGGTTCCAGGAGGTCCTACCATCAGCATTCCTTTCGGAATTCTTGCGCCCATTTCCACATACTTTTTAGGATTCTTCAAGAAATCGACAACTTCCCAAAGTTCTTCTTTTTCTTCTTTAAGACCTGCAACTTCTGCAAAGGTTATTTTTTTGCCATCGTCATCTTTAATCAGACGCGCCTTGCTCTTGCCAAAGGACATCACCTTTGAACCGCCACCTTGAGAATTTTGCATCAGCATAAACCATAGAAGACCAATCATAAGAACACTGACGATAATCGGCAGAAACTCTAAGAAGAATGGATCTTTTGCGGGTTCAACACCTGAAATTTTGATGGTCTGCTTTGCTTCCACTAGGTCAAATAAATAATTACCCATTGGCACTGCAAGTACTTCTGGAATATAAGCTCTAAAAGCGGTACCATCGACTAACTCGCCTTCGACTTTGCTATATTCTATGATCTTGATCGATGCAACCTTATTATCCTTGATTGTTGTTATGAGCTCTGTAAGGTTATAATTCTTAATCTCCTGAGATTGAGTCGGGTTGATTAACTGCCTAAAGAGTACAACAATTAACAAGAACAGCAATATATAGAAGGCTGCGTTTTTGAACATCTTCCTCATAAAACTCCTCCTCGTGAACAATTGAGTCTGTTTATTTTATCACATTTAGTCTTGGGTCACAATATCTGTCAAGGTCAGCTTTAGAATTTGTTTCGTGTTTTCGCTCACACAAGCTTCCTGATTTTGACGATAGCCACAAATCCAAATGATTTTTACCGCATCACACAAAATCCATATTTGATCTCTCGTTTCTCTTGGAATCTTTTCATCAATCAAAAAGTCCTTTAATTTCTTGTGTCCCATCATGCCTTTTGGCCTAAATTTATCGCCTGGCAATCTGTGCCTTAGCGACAGTTCTCCAACAATGTTGGCTTCATCCACAAAGATAAAACCATCTTTATGGTTTGATGCTTCAATTTGAGTCTGTCTACCTGCCATTTTTTCAACGGTCAGTATTGGTTTTTCTTGCAAGGTCGCATTGCTTTGAGCTTGAAGCGCTTCATTTTTAGGTGTCACATACAGAAAATTATATTCTGTTTTAAACAAAACGTCTCTAAATTCAAACCGTTTGCTGCCTTCGCTTTTAAGCAACTCTAGAATCTGTAGCACATGGCTTTCTTCAAAATCGAGCAGATTCCCAGAAAGTGTTTCATATAGTTTTCGAATCAATCGACTCCTTAGCGCTGGATGCATCTCAAGTAGCGCAGTCTTTCTCACGCAATAAGCAAGTTCCGTCTTTTCAACATTTTGCTGCCACTCATTCATCAACTGACTTTGAATGTAGTCGCCGTCTTCAGCAAGACGTTCAGCCGTTTTACTGAGTTTCTCTGCAAACGAAATTTCAAAATATTGATTAATTTGAGGCATCACTTCATTTCGAATAAAATTTCGACTATACGCATTGTCCAAATTGGTGTGATCCATCATAGGCTTAATACCCATTTGTTCGCAGTACGCTTCAATTTCCTTTCGACTGCAATTGAGCAGAGGTCTTATAATCCCGCCGCTTCGGCTTGGTCTTATACCCGCCAACCCTTCTAAACCGCTTCCTCTAATCAAGCGCATCAAAACCGTTTCACCTTGATCATCTTGATGGTGGGCGACAGCAATTTTTTGGAAATCGAGCGTGGCTCTCACACTTTCAAAATAATGATAGCGAACGTCTCTGCCAGCCAATTCAAAGGAAATACCTTTTTCTCTTGCAATAGCCGCAACATCGACCTGATAGGCTGATATCGGAACCTGATAGCTTTCACATAAAGCAACTGAAAAGTGCTCATCTCTAAGGGCATTTTCACCGCGAAACAGATGGTTGATATGGACTGCATGAAGTTTAAGCTGATATTGCTCTTTGATCTCGCAGAGCATCCTCAGCAGTGCTGCAGAGTCTGCACCACCAGACAATCCAATAACAATACCCTCTCCGTCTTCAATCAGGCGATGTCTTTGGATGGTTCTTAGTGCTTTTTTCTTCATATAAAAAATCATCCTTTTTTAATCAACTATTTCTAATTTACACGGATTTCTATTATAAAGATATCATTATTTGCGTCAACATTGTAAATAATTTGTGAACACGGACAAACGCATAGCCAAATTAACTATTTCCCGGACAGGACAAGTTTGCCTACATAGACACTTGGAGCGCCATAAACGGCAATGCTATCCAGTGCTTCAAAGGCAAAATCATCTGCAACTGCCTCTATTGATTTTAACAAATCAAAGTAATTGCCAGAAACGGTCATTTGGTGAATCGGCGTCGTTTTGTCTCCGCTTTCAATTTTAAAACCTCTGCACGAAAGTGAAAATTCTCCCGTAATAGCATTTATGCCCGCATTTAGACCATCAAGCGCCGTAATATAGATCCCTTCGCTAACGAACGCCATTAAACTTTCCAGGGTTTCCTTTCCAGGCTCTAAATAAAAATTAGTAGCACTAATGCCTATCGGTGATTTGAATGACGATTTAAAGCCATTTCCAGTAGGCGCTACGTTCCATTTTTTTGCAGTCTTCAAATTGTGCAAGAAGCCCGTTAGTTTCCCTTGATCTATAATTTGTTTTTTCTGTGTTGGCACGCCCTCACTATCAAATGGCATTGTCGCAAATCCATTTTGCAAATGCGGATTTTCTATAAACGTAACCAGTGGGCTTGCAACCATTTCGCCAACTTGATCTTTGAAATGCGTAAGGCCCTTATCCGCTGCCTCCGCTGAAAATATATTACCCATGACTTCCATCAGTTCTGCCATTGATTTGCCGCTGATAATTGTTTTATACGAACCAGATTCCAAAATCTGTGCACCCATCATCTCAATGGTTTTTTCCACAGCCGTCTTGGCAATCAAATTTGCCTGAATTTCCTCTTTATTTTTAAAGAGATGAAGAACCAGTTCATTTTTAGTTTCTTCTCCATCTTTGACTATGGGCGCAAAATAGATGTAGCCCATAGTCGTTTCGTATTCAAGCGATAAGCCTTTGCTATTGAAAATTCCAATTTTTGTGGCAGCATCTCCATATTTATTTTGAACTTGATCCACCCGACTGTCCAAATCCATCGCCAATTTTTCTGCATTTCTCAATAAGTCGATTTTTTCATTTGAAGTCATCTCGCTTAAATCAAAAACAGCTTCTGTCAATTCTGGATATGTCGCTGCTGGGGCAAAGATTTCTACAATCTCTTCGGTTTCGCTAATCACAGCATTGGTCAAACAATCTTCCACCAATAATTCGAGCGCTGCCGAATCTGTTTTTTCTGTGTAAGCATTGCCCATCTTGCTATTGTAAATGCCCCTAACTGAAATGCCGTATGGCTGTGAAGAAGAAAATTTATCCAATGCGCCATCAAAAACGCTTATTGAGAAATGTTTTGAAGACTCAATATAGATTTCAAAATCGCTAAACCCTCTTTCCTTTGCCTTTTCTAAAAGTGCGTTCACCCATTCCTGATCCATCTGTTAAGCCTCCCTTTTGCCACCGACTGTCATTTCACTGACACGCACCGCCGGTTGTCCTACAATTGTCGGAATTGATCCGCTGCTTGCACCACACATGCCGATGCCGTAATCAAGGTTATTGGCAATCATGTCTATTTTTTGTAAAACCTCTAATCCCGTTCCAATCAAAGTTGCGCCTTTAACCGCTTCAGCGATTTTGCCGTTTCGAATCAGATAGGCTTCTCTCGCTGAAAAATTAAAGTCTCCAGTGGCTGTGTTTACAGAACCGCCACCCATTGTTTTGGTGTAAAGACCAAATTCTACAGAAGTAATGAGCTCTTCAAGCGTTGACTTTCCAGGTGCAATAAAGGTATTTGACATTCTTGAGGTTGGTGCAAATTGGTATGACTGTCTTCTCGAACTGCCGTTCGCCGCCGTGTTCATACGTTTGCCGTTATGTCGATCCACTAAGTATGATTTTAAAATACCATTTTCAATTAAAATATTTCTTTGAGTTGGATGCCCTTCATCGTCTACCATTCCAGAGCCCCAGCCATTCGCAATGGTTCCGTCATCAATTGCCGTAAGAATAGGACTTGCAATGGACTGTCCTAGCTTTTCGCAAAAAACAGAAGCCTTTTTGGACACAAACTCCGCTTCCAAACCGTGTCCGCATGCCTCATGGAAAATGACGCCGCCAAACGCATTGTCAATAATTACAGGAAAACGTCCGCTGACGCAGTCTTCAGCCATCGCCATTCGCTTCGCCATTTCTGCCGCTTTAACGCCAAGCGCTTCTATGTCTGCGCCCTCATAAAGTTCGAAACCGACGAGTCCGGCCATATCCGCGCTTCCGGTTTGCATCTGTCCTTCGTAAGTCGCCACGCAGCTTGCTACAAGCCTGGTTCTCACCCTGCGATCTTCGACCATTAGGCCCTCTGAATTCGCTATAAAGACGTGTTGGTCTTCATCCAAATAACGTGCAATCACTTGGGTAATGAGCGGATCATGTTTTGAGGCCGCTTGATGAATACGTCTCATTAATGCCACTTTTTTCTGTTTTTCGACTTGTTCTGGAAATATTTCAAACCGATGCGTCTTTAAAGGCTGAGCTTGAAGATGCACATTGATGGATTGTCCTAATTGTCCTACTGCGCTAGAGGCTTGCCTTGCAAATGCAATAAGGCTTTCTTCGTCTAATTGGTTGGTGTGAACATAAATGGCATTTGTACCACTGAGAATTCTTAGTCCGAGACCAAAATCCCTGCCTGTGACAGCTTGTTCTAGTTTGCCGCCAATCATTTCAAAATTGGTTTTATATTTTTCTTCAATAAAAATTTCTGAAAAGTCGCCACCCTTGGAAAGTGCGGCTTCGAGTACTTTTTGAGCCAATACAGGTGAAATCATTTTTACGCACGTCCTTTCTTTTCAAAAACAAATGCATCTTGCTTTTCAGAGTTGTAACCCTCTAACCCAATGGCAGCAAATGCAGCTTGTCGTCTATTATCCACCGCCATATAGCCAAATCCGTCTTCATCGGCTAAAACGCTTGCTTCGTAAGCGTAAGATAAAACTTCGGCCTCAAGCGCTTCTTCGCCGATAAAATTAACCGTGCGATAATGCCCTTTAGCATCTTTTTTGCTGAAACTGAATACGGTGAAACAGTCCTGCTTATCCAATCTATAAAAATCGCCCGCAATGAGCCTCTCTTCAACTAGAGATTCATTGACAGTCTCAAATGTCCAGTCATAACTCAAATAGCCCTTTCGATCTTCTAGCGCCTGAGAATTTCGCATGTTCGCCATTAGCCACTCGTGGTCGTCTTTACCAAGCGTAGTCACTTCGCAACCCTTTAGATAACTACGGCGCATTGCGGCCGCTTGATTTTCCTGGTGTTTCTCTTCATCGCTTTTAAATTCCAATCGATTAAATTCGCATGCATATACTTTGAATCTTGCCATTTCAACAAAGCCTTTTGAAGCGACCATTTTCAAACTTTCTTTATTTTCAACATAAGAACTGAGTCCACAGCTCTTAAAATTCATTTTTACGCTTTCCTCAACTTGAAAATTGGTAAGTGCCTTCCCTACGCCCAGTCCTCGGCTGATTTGATCCACACGGATGCCTTCTAACCAACATTTGTGATCGGATAGGAACGTCATTTTTGAAAATCCAAGCACCTGTTCGTCTGCTTCTGCGACCCAAACAATGCCATCATCAGATTTTAGCCACTTATCTAGCACAGCGGGAACGTAATCCGTGCCATCCCATACTTGCGATGAAATTCTTAAGATATCCACTTTATCTGCAACGGTTGCTTTTCTAATTTGGATTGTCATCAAATCACCTCTTCTTTTGCATTTTACGTCTCCGGACGTTTAATTGTCAATAACGTATCTTTTTTTAAAACATAAGAATAAAAAACAGCCCCCACGGGCGTCCGTGAGGAACTGTCTTAACTGGTTATTTAATACTAAATGATATTTTTTTGAACAAGAATGCCCTCTAAATTATCATAATCACTGACATAGAAACAATCCAGCTTAAGCGCCGATAAAACATGTTCCAAAATAACGCCTCCGCTGTAAATCACGTCTGCCCGCTTTGGCATTAATCCCACCAATTGATATTTCTCAGCCAGTGTCAGTTGTTTTAATTGATTGACTTGTTTTGACAAGGTCTCTAATGAAACCTTTGTATTGTGTATTTGATCTCGATCATAAACGCTCATCGACAATTTCATTGCCCCAAAAGTCGTCGCAGTTCCGCCAATGCCAATAGCCACTGTCGGTTGATGCTCTTTAAGCGCTTCAATGCCTTCGCTTAAAATAGACACAACATCCGCTTGAAGCTCTAACGCCTCAGTTTCTACCACTGGGTCGCTTTCAATATGTTTGCCCGTCATGCGAACTGCGCCCACATTGAAGCTCTTTCTATATAAAATGTGATTCATATCGCCTACGATGAGTTCTGTGCTTCCACCGCCGATGTCTACAATCACAAATCGCTCACTACGCAGAGTCTGTTCTAACCCACTTACAACGCCTTTATATCCAAGTTCAGCTTCTTCATCTCCCTGAAGAATTTCGACGGATACACCAGTTTCTTCAAAAACACGTTTGGCGAAAAGCGCTCCATTGATTGCATCTCTTACCGCACTTGTCGCAAAGGCCCCCAAAAGAAGTGCAGATACCTCTCCAGCTTGCACCTTAAACTTTTCTACCGTTAGAATGGTCGCCTGCATAGACGTCTCACAGAGGCATTTGGTAGTCTCTACGCCAGCACCCAACCGAGTCATTTCTAAAAACTTCTCCACCTTACCCAATTTGCCAGACTCGACATCCGCAATCATGAGTCGTATGGAGTTGCTACCCATATCAATGACGGCATATTTCATTGTATTCCTCCATTAAAAATAGCCGAGTTTCCTCGGCTGTTAATCTGCTTAAAATTATTATAAGTTGAATCGTTGATTCAGCCTATGTATTTGGTGCCATTCAGTTTTTTATTGTTAAGGATCAATCTTTATTGTTGTAGCCATTACCCTTACGATTGGACTTTGAAGGTTTTTTAATCGATTTCAATTTATCGTCAGAATCTTTTAAAAATCCACTAATCATGTCTTCTAACGAATCGGGTCTTCTATCCGAACGTCCAGCACTTTTATTAAAGCCACCTGCATTCTTGTTGAAACCGCCATCAGACTTATTAAAGCCACCGCTGCTCTTATTGAAACCGCCGCCACCCTTGTTAAAAGAACCTTCGCTCTTGTTAAAGCCGCCAGCCGGTTTATTATAGCCGCCTTCACTTTTTACATAAGGTTTTGATTGAGCTCTAGGCACGTACGCAGAACTGCTTGCCGCCGTATTCTCAGAATGAACTGGTTTTTTTTCAACTGGCACTTCTGATTTTTCAACAGCTTGACGAATGGACAAGCTCACTTTCCCTTTTTCATCTACGCTAATGATTTTTACTTTTACGGGCTGAGCCTCGGTGAGGTGGTCCGCAACGCTTTTCACGTAACTGTCTGCAATTTCTGAGATATGACATAATCCCGTTTTACCATCTGAGAGCTGTACAAAAGCTCCAAAATTAGTAATGCCGGTTACGATACCGTCAACAATTTTTCCGATTTCTACAGTGGACATAGTCGTCAATCATTCCTCCTGATATTCCATATCAATAAGCTAAAATAAAATGCCAATATATATTACGATTATATTGAATCCCTTGTATACTGTCAACAAGGACTTTACTAAATAATTCGAACATTTCTAATCCAGTTAAAACGCTATTTTTTCTTGTCTTGAATGATATAAATGACTTCATTTGGTTTTACCATTTTCAATTTTTCTCTAGCAATGCGTTCAATTGATTCCAAACTTTTTGACTCTTCCAATTGCTTGGTCAGAGCGTCTTTTTCTTCATTTACTTTTAACAGTTCCTCTTTTAACGTTGTTTCTTTGGCGCTGAGTTCTTGAATTTTGATTTCTGCTTGAAAAACAGAATAACTAATGTAGCCTAAGAATATGATCAAAAATAGGATGAGGTATTTGTTGCGTTTGACCACAACACTTTTTTTCTTCATGAGAACTACCTCCAAACTCAACGACCAACTACTCTACTACTTTAAACATTTCTTTCGAAGACTCTTTTGTCACATGCTCTGCCAAATCTTCTATTACCACAACCATTTTCTTTGGTCCAAAGTCAAGCGTCAAGTGATCGCCCACTTTTACTTCTGTACCAGGTTTAGCTTCCTTGTCATTGACAAGAATTTTGCCTTGATCACAGGCATCCTTTGCAATGGTTCTTCGCTTGATTAATCGTGAGTTTTTTAAAAATTTATCTACTCTCATAGCGTCCTTGCCTCCTGTAAAAAAAAAAAGCAGCAAAGCTGCTTTTTATGTATTTATTTGTTAACCAATTCTTTAAGCGCCTTGCCTGCTTTGAAAACAGGAGCCTTAGAAGCAGGGATCTCGATAATGCTCTGAGGATCTCTTGGGTTTCTACCTTTTCTCTCTTTTCTTTCTCTAACGTCGAAAGTACCAAAACCAACTAATTGAACTTTGTCGTCTTTAGCTAAAGCTTCTTCAACGCTTTTCATGAATGAATTTAAAGCCAGTTCTGCATCTTTTTTTGTTAAACCTGACTTCTCAGCCATGCTTGTTACTAATTCTGCTTTGTTCACAATAAAACCTCCTCTAATCACTGAAATAATAAGCTCGCTCTAAGCTATTTCTATCTTATATTGAAATTCCCTTATTTATCAAGCGTTTTTTTATTTTTTTTGCTCTAAATGCTGATTTTTTGCGATATTCCATAGTTCATCCATCACTTTTAACCCCAAATTGGATATTCCTGACTTTTTTGACACCTCAGACTCCTCAATAAATTCAAATCTACGAATAAATTTTGAAATCGTTTTTCCTAGGGCAAGTTCCGGATTAACCTTCACAAAACGGCAAACATTCACTATTGAAAACAATAAATCGCCCATTTCTTCTTCGATTTTTTCCGTTTCGTCTTGCGCCAAAGCTTCCATAAATTCGTCAAGTTCCTCTTTAATTTTATCGATGGCGTCTTCCACATGATCCCAATCAAATCCAACCTGAGCTGCTTTTTTTTGAACTTTGAGCGCACGTAAAGTTGCCGGCATTGCTTTTGGAAGTGCTAACATTGCATCCGTAATTCGAAGATGTTCTTTTTCTTCACGTTTAATTTGCTCCCAATTGACGAGTACTTCGTCACTGCCAGAGACTTCTAAATTTCCAAAAACATGTGGGTGTCTGTGTATGAGTTTGCGACAAATCCCGCTGATTACATCTCGGTTGTCAAAATAACCATTTTCACTGGCTATGACGCTATGAAACACGACTTGCAAAAGCACATCTCCGAGCTCTTCTTCAAGACCGTACAAATCACCTTCATCTATTGTATCAATGACTTCATACGCTTCTTCAAGCAAACTGGCTTTTAAACTCTCATGTGTTTGTTCTTGATCCCACGGGCAGCCATCTATGTCTCTAAGACGTTTCATGATGCCCACCAATTCAGAAAATGCGTAAACATGCTCCTGCTCAGCTTCCATTCTTGGCACATATACAGAAGCCAAGTGGTCTAAAGCTTTGCATCGATCTAGGTCATAAAGCGGGATGGTTAAAATTTGCTCTTCTTCTGGGATGCCTGCACCTCTAACGACGACCACTTCGTAGTCATCAGGGAATATCTCCATAAGGGCTAATTTCACGTTAGAACCTACCATTGGATCATAAATCTGAATGATGACCTGATCTACCAAATTTGTAAGTTCCGTCGCCTCAATACTTAGAGCATCAACGATGTGCAAGCCTTTAACAGGATCTTTTTGAAGCGTCGTAATCATCGCATCGATAAAGCTTGTGCCGTGAATGACCTTTACTGCCATCTGAGCCGCTCTAGCTTTCTCCATAAGCAGTTCTACCGAACGCTCAGCTACGAATGGGTTCCCAGGCACCGCATAGATTGTCGGCTCCTGTAGCGCCATTTGAAAGACCTCTTCGGCAATAGTTTCATAAACTTGATCAAATGTGTCCGAACGCTCATACAAATGATCAAAATTGTCAAATTGAGCGCCTTTTTCAACGAGCGGTGGCACTACTGGATGCTTCATTGTTCTAAGCCACACTTTTGGCGCTGTCGTTACCGCTTCAAAAGCTTCCATCGTCAGGTAGGACATTGAGCCCGGACCCAGTCCTATTATTGTAAGTGAAGGTTTCATAGTTAACCCCTTTTCTTATTGAAATTTAGTTTGTTTTTAAGTCGGTTGAGTTTTGCGCCACCAGGCATAATGGCTAAATCATCATCCGTAATCGTGTTTGTTGCAAACAACATCACAATATAAACGATGCCGCCAATGAGGATTGCAAGCACAGTAGAGAGTCTTGCGGGTATTCGGCTGATCAGAAGATTATAACTTCCAACCACCACAATCCCCATAACGACAACATCCACTATCGGCCTTATGAATACTTGATTGTAATTAATTTTTACATCCCTTCGCGTTAAAATAAAGGTTACATTTAATATCGATGCCAATGCAAATGCAATAATCGTTGACATTGCAGCGCCCAGAACATTGAGCATCGGAATAGCGACCAGTATATACGTTAAAATGACTTTAATGGTTGCACCTAAAATTAAGAAAAGTGCTGGCAAGAACGGTTTGCCCATCCCCTGAATCATCCCAGTTGTAATTTGATAAAGTGATAAGAAAATAATGCCCCAACCATAGATGCCCAATATCTTCCCAGCGGTCACCCATACGTCGGGCTGAAGCGGGTAAAGCAAATGAATAATGGGCTCAGAGAGCATCGCAATGCCAACTGCGCAGGGAAGACCGATAATCATAGCCAGACGGAGTCCCGTTTCAACCGCGTGTGACATACCCTCTCTATCGCCTTTGATTTTAAAACTTGCAATTGCTGGGACTATGCTAATTTGAACGGCAGCAGTCAATATTTGTGGCAAATTGACGATCGACTGCGCAAAACCTGAAAGTTGTCCATAAAGTGATTTCGCCGTGTCATTATCCATTCCAATCGATTGCAGTCTGACAATGACAATCGACGCATCCGCAATGCCCATAACCGGCATTACCGAAGCCCCTATAGTGATTGGGATTGCAATGAGTAAAATTTCACCAAGGATTTTAACAAAGGGTTCCTGGGCATCATCGCCTTTCGTGGCAAGCTGAGGATTTTTTTTAACAAAACGTTTGTACATAAAGAAAACGCACACAAACCCTGCGCCAGAGCCAATAGATGCGCCAAGGGCAGCACCCGCGGCTGCATATTGAAGTCCTGATCCAAGAAACACTAACGCAAGCGTCATACCGCCGACAACTCTAAAAAACTGTTCTACAACTTGTGAAATGGCATAAGGCTGCATCATCTGACGACCTTGAAAATACCCTCTATAAACCGCCATCAACGAGATAAAGAAGAGCGCCGGCACCAGTGCAAACATAGGATACATCGAACCAGCATTGCCCATTTTCACGGCCAATATTGGAGCACCAAAGAACATCAGCAGTGAAGCCGCGATGCCCACCGAAATCATCAAATAAGTTGACACTTTCAGCACGCGATTTGCACCTTTTTCATTGCCAAGAGCCAATCGTTCTGAAATAATTTTTGCAATTGCGGTTGGAATTCCAGCCGTTGAGACCACCGATAACTGAATAAAAAAAGCATACGCACCTTGATAATAACTCATGCCCTCACTACCGATAAAGTTTCCTAGCGGTATCCTAAAAAAAGCACCTAAAATCTTGACCACAAGACCAGCCAGACCTAAAATAGCCGCCCCTTTAACAAAGCTAGTGGCAGCGCCTTTTTTCGAGATGCCATTTTCTTCACTTGACATAATTACCTCCACACTCTTACTGTAAACAAAAAGGATTGTATACGCACTCGTATACAATCCCCGCAATTATTTAATTCGGTCAGGGAAAGTTTGGATTTTTGAGTTCTTCTTTAACTCTTCAATCTTTGCTTTCGTCTCATCATTAGTCAAATTGCTTAAAATCGTACGTTTATATACTTCGATTTCTTCGACTTTTGCACCTGCAGCCTTCAAGCTGTCTAAAGTTTGAATTTCATCTAATTTAATGATATGGAATCCGAATTTAGAAGGAATTATTTCGCTAACTTCCCCTATTTTAAGCGCAAATGCAGCTTTTTCAAATTCTGGAACCATCACGCCTCTAGGAAACAATCCCAAACTTCCGCCATTTTTTGCAGAAGCGACATCTGTAGAATTTTCTTTGGCAAGTTTGGCGAAGTCGCCACCTGCTTTGATTTTTTTAAGAAGCTCTTTTGCCTTTGCTTCATCCTTTACGAGAATATGACTCGCCTTAATTTGAATGGGATAGCTTTTATATAATGTATCTAGCTTGGCTTGATCCTTTTCCAACGCTGATTTAATGACCCTGTCAAATTCTTCTTTATAAAACTGTGAGGTGATTTGGCTTTTGATAAAGACCTCATCAATGCCTTTATCCGTATAGAATTTTTGAGTCACATCGTCCTTTACAACCGCTTCCATAAATTTAGCATAACCTTCATTCACTTCTGTGTCTTTGATTTTAAACTCAGTTGCTTTTATATTCTTAATAATTAATTGCTCAATAACCATTGTATCTAGCAATTGACTTTTCACCATATCTTTAACTGTTTTTCCTTGGATTTCTTGCGTCCAAATGGTATCACCATAAATTTCATTATAACTTTTTTCCACCATTGCAAAACTCTTATTGTAATCCTCAATAGTAATTACTTTGTCTTCTACTACTGCTACTGCATTGTCAGGAATTTTTTTTCCGCACGCAGCGACCGAAATTGCTAAAATACCAATCAGCAAAAGGCTGGTTATTTTTTTGAAATTGACTTTCATTTTGCACACTCCTTATATACTTTTACAGACATAGCGCCATTATATAATAATTCTGGATAGGTTTAAACCCTATTTTTCAATTACCTCAATGGTTAGCGCTAGTAAAAATTGTTCCAGTTCAGCAATCTTTTTTTCCTTATTTAACTTCAATTTACTATATTTGAATTTCATGTAAGGCTTTGCTGTCATAATGAACGCAATTCGCTTTCCAAGAAGTTCCGTTGCCTTGATCACCAACTCTGGTCCAACGTTAGGATTCTCTACAAAATAGAGATTGACGTGTTCCTCATGTTCTTTAATGAGCCCAACGCCGATTTTTTGCGCCAATGCTTTAATATGAGCGACGGAGAGTAGATTATAGACCGATTGAGGCATTGTGCCATATCGATCTTCCAACTCTTCTTCCACTCGATATTTATCTTCTTGATTTCGGATGGCAGAAATACGCTTGTACATGTCCAATTTTTGTTCCGGCTGAAGAATGTACTGTTCTGGAATAAAGGCATTAATCGAAAATTCAATGGTCGTGTCAGTAAAGCTCTCCACCGTCTCTCCTTTAATACGCCTAACTTGTTCCTCAAGGAGCTTGCAGAACATTTCATAACCAACAGAAGCCATATGACCATGCTGATCTGATCCTAGCAAATTGCCCGCACCCCTAATTTCTAAATCTTTCATGGCGATTTTAAAACCTGCGCCGAGTTCTGTAAATTCTTTGATCGCCCTAAGTCGTTTCTCCGCAATTTCCGTCAGAACCTTGTTCTTTTGATAGGTCAAATAGGCGTAGGCAATCCGGTTGCTTCTTCCGACACGACCTCTCAATTGATAGAGTTGTGAAAGACCCATTTTATCCGCATCGTTTATAATGATGGTATTCACATTTGAGATGTCTAGCCCCGTTTCAATGATAGTGGTACAAACAAGCACATCAAACTCATGATTGAGGAAACTGAGCATAATTTTTTCAAGCTTCGCCTCCGACAACTGACCATGCGCAAAATTAATGCGCACATCTGGCATCAACTGACTGAGCCTAGCGGTTAAGTGATCGATGTCTTGGACTCTATTGTGAACAAAGAAAGCCTGACCACCTCTATCGACTTCGCGCAAAATCCAATCTTTCACGAGAAGTTCGTCAAACTCTACCACGTACGTCTGAATGGGATAGCGATCTTCAGGCGGATCTTCAAGCATGCTCAAATCTCGTATGCCAATCAAAGACATATGCAACGTCCTAGGAATCGGCGTTGCCGTAAGCGTCAACACATCTACATTGGTCTTAAGCTGCTTCATCGCTTCTTTATGTTTGACGCCAAAGCGTTGCTCTTCATCTATGATCAAAAGACCCAAATCTTTATAGATAATGTCTTTCGATAGAATTCGGTGCGTGCCTACCACGACATCTACTACGCCAGTGCGCAAGTCCTCAATAATCTTGTCTTGCTGCTTCTTCGTTCTAAACCGACTGAGCATCTCGACCCTAATCGGAAACTTTGAAAAACGCGACACCAAATTGGTATAATGCTGCTGTGCCAAAATGGTCGTCGGCACAAGCACCGCCACTTGCTTGCCATCCATTGCGGCTTTAAAAATTGCACGGATGGCAACTTCTGTTTTGCCATACCCTACATCTCCGCAGAGCAAGCGTTCCATCGGCAGTTCTTGCTCCATGTCCTTTTTAATTTCAATAACACATTTTAATTGATCTGGTGTTTCTTGATAAGGAAACATATCTTCAAAGTTTTTTTGCCAATCCGTATCTGCGGAAAAAGCATGGCCACGCCGGTCTTTACGCTCGGCATATAGCTTAATTAAGTCTTCTGTCATGTCTTCAATTGATTTCTTAACTTTTGCCTTTGCTCTTTGCCACTCGCCGCTGCCAAGTTTAGAAAGTTTGACCTCTAACTCCTCAGCGCCAATGTACTTTTGAATAGAATCCATATTTTCCGCAGGAATATATAAATGATCTTCACCAGAATAATTCAGTTTAAGGTAATCGCGTTTTAACCCGTCGACAACCAACTGTTCAAGTCCCACATACCTAGCAATGCCGTGATTTTCATGCACGACAAGACTGCCTACGGTAAGTTCAGTAAAACTCTTGATCAGCTGACCCTTCTTCTTATTGGAAGCCGTACTTTTTTTGCGATAAGGGGTTCCGAATAATTCCTTGTCTGTGAGCAATATAAATTTTGAAGCGCCTAACTGGAAGCCATGCTTTAAGTCTTCTTGAAGAAAATAGCAAATGCCCGCAACGGGTTTTTCATGAACCCCTTCAGAAAAGGGAATCCGTTCTTCTTTTAAGGCCAGTTCAACATTTTTACACTTTGACTCAGAGCCAAGCGCAATTGCAACTTTATAGCCTTTATATAACCACTGCTTTAAATCCGCAATCATCTGTTCCAATTTTCCGTGATAAAGCGGACTTTCCATCGTCTGAACCGCAATCATCTCATCTATTTTGAAATCAGGGATTCTTTTGGCAATGGCGTCAATGGTAACGACCTGTTTGTTCCCAATTTCTTTTAACAGTTCTGAATAAGTGAAAGCAAGGCACAATTGATCCTTAAAAGCTTTTCCTCTTTCCAAATGATCTTTAAAACTCTCGACGAATCCATTATAGGACGCATTATAGCGTTCCTTAATACGGCTATTGTCAAGGAATACCACCACATCGGCATCGTCAAAATAATCTAATAATCCATAACTTTGAGTCTCGAATGCCAAACCGTAAAACTTATCCAAATTACTTGGGTAAATACCCGCATCTAAATGATCGATCAGACTCTCTAAACGTTCTGTCCACTCATCATTTTCAACCTTTTTAAGACCTTTTCTTATTTTCACAATCAAGTCATGTCGAAGCTTTTCATCCAAAAGCAGTTCCGTAGCAGGGCCAAAGACCAATGCATCGCATTTTTCTAACGAGAGTTGTGTAATCGGATCAAATGTTCTCAAGCTATCAACTTCAGTATCAAACAATTCCAAACGGTAAGGCCATTCTTCTCCTACAGGAAATAAATCGATGATGCCTCCCCGAATAGAAAAGCTCCCCGAGTGCGTCACCATCTCTTCGCGAGCATAACCCATTAACAGCATTTTTTTGACAAACGGTTCCAACAACAGTTCATCGCCTACGCCAAGTCTTACTTGCGCTTCTTTCCAGAGTTCTTTAGGCGGCAATTTGGTCATTAACGATTCTACAGAAGTGACAATCATTTTAGGTGTCTTATAAAACACCAGTTGCTTCAAAATACGAATGCGCTCATTTAAAATTTCATGAGAATGGGCATAAGCGTCAAAGAGAACCAAATCCTTTGTCGGAAAATAATCCACAAGAGGATCAATGGCTGATGCAGCTTCATAAAAAGCCTTTGCTTCTGCATCATTTGCGCCAATCACCAAATATTTTTTTTGATGATCTGCCATTAGCGTTAAAAGGAAGGTCGCCGCCGCATTTTCCCAAACGCCATTAACGGCCGTGACATGGTGCCCATTTTCAACAGACCTAAGAATCTGTTGATATTCACTTGTCTGTCTAATTGCATTGGTTAAGAAACGTTTCACGGGCAACCCCTCCTTTATAGTCTATTTTGCATTAAATTGATTCATTGCATCATCTACATTTTTTTCAATAATCATCAGTGCACTATCTCGCGCTTTTTCAATGACGCCCCCCATGAGTGTCATTTCCTCTTTTGAGAATCTGCCAAGCACGTAATCCGCCAAGTCGCCGTGAACTTGTTTCCCGATGCCAATCCTGACCCTTGGAAAATCTTCTCGCTTTAATAATGACACAATGCTGCGCATGCCATTATGAGTACCCGCGCTGCCCTGTTTTCGAATGCGAATTTTTCCCGGTGCCGTATCCACATCATCGTAAATAATAATAAGGTGCTCCGAATCAACATTATAAAAACTCATCATCGCCACAACCGCTTCTCCGCTAAGGTTCATAAAGGTTTGCGGTTTTGCGAGCACAACTCTTTCTGTTCCAATTCGACCTTCGCCGATCAATGCTTTAAACTTCAATTTTGTGACAGGAATCTTTAAAGATTTTGAGAGCAAATCAATGACCTCAAATCCAATGTTATGCCTTGTTAACTCATATTTTTTCCCTGGATTACCAAGGCCTACAATCAAATACATCTGATACCTCCAAATAGCTTTGTAAATTACCACCTTAAATTATAGCAAAAAAGCGCCCGAGTAAACAATCTCGGGCGCTTTTGTATTGAAGATGTAACAATTATTAAACGGTGAATTTGCTGATTTCTTGATTGAGTTCACTTGCAATTTGATTGAGTTTTTGAGCCGCTTTAGCAACTTCTTCAACCGCAATCGTCTGTTGTTCCATAGAGGCCGTAACTTCTTCAGAAGCAGCAGCCGTTTCTTCAGATACAGCAGAGATATTTTCAATAGATTCAACAATGCTGTCTTTGTCTCCATTGAGTTGTTTTACCGAATCACTGATGCGGTCAATACGATTTGAAATTTCATTGATAGAACTGCTGATGGTTTCAAACGATAAGTTAACATCATCAACAGCCATCGTTTGCTCTTTAGAAATGATCTTCATTTCAGACATACTGTCCACTGTTTTTTTACTGTCATTTTGAATATTGGTAACAATCTCTCTTACTTCGTCTGCAGCTGTTGCCGATCCCTCAGCCAACTTACGAATTTCCTCAGCGACTACAGCAAATCCTCTACCATGTTCACCCGCTCTTGCCGCTTCAATAGACGCGTTAAGCGCTAACAAGTTGGTTTGAACAGAAATCGCTGAAATAGCATCTAAAATGGTTCCGATATGTTTTGTTTTTTCATTAAGTTCGTTGATGACCACTTCAATTCGAACATTCGCTTGGTCATTCTTAACCGTTTTGCTCTTAAGATCATCAAGTGTCTTAAACCCAACTCGGTTGGCTTCCATAACTCTTTGAGCACTTGAAAGCATTTCCTGAGTATTTTCGTTTAAGTGAACAAACTTATTAGAAAGTTCCTTCGCCTTCATAGCCCCTTGTTCAGCATCTCCAGCTTGGTCTTGCGCACCTTTTGCGATGTCTTCAACCGTTCTAGCAACCTCATCTGCAGAAGCACTGGTTTCTTCCGAAGTCGCAGCCAAACTCTCTGCCGAGAATGACAGTTCACCAGAAACTCTTTGGAGGTTTTGAATTAAATGAGACAACTCACTGAGTGTTTCATTAAAGTAAGCGGCAAGAGAACCAATCTCATCTCTGCTCTTAATGGTAATTTTCGTTGTGAAATCACCATTTCTAATTTTATCAAGTGCATTGACCAAAATATTGAGGTCTTTTGTAATGGTTCTAGCAAAGAAGAAAGAAACCAAGACAGAAAGAATTACCGCAAAAACGCCTACAGCAAAAATATTGAAGAGAATGCCATTGGCATCTTTGTCGATTTCACTCATGCCGATTGCCGAGCCAACTTTCCAGCCAACACCGTCTACCGTTAAATAAGTCGTAAATTTATCTTCTTTTTTGATAACTTTGTCATTTTTGTCTTTCACTACGTGGACATAATCTGTAATGCCCGCTGGACTTTCTGCCATTGCCTTTACAATCG
>JAYVIR010000033.1:0-32838 GCA_043770095.1 Eubacteriales bacterium | reverse complement strand
GCCTTCTGGAATAATCAGATCTGCGAATTTTTTCGTAGGTTCAATAAATTGTTCATGTGCAGGTTTGACCGTATTTAAATACTGATTGATCACAGAATCTAACGTTCTGCCACGATCTTCAATGTCTCTGACAATTCTTCTGATAATACGAACGTCTGCATCCGTATCCACGAAAATCTTGATGTCCATCAAATCGCGCAGTCTCTTCTCTTCTAAAATCATAATCCCCTCAAGAATAATAATGTCTTTAGGTTCAATTCTCGTAGTGAATGTTTCTCGCGTATGATTTGAGAAATTATAGTTCGGTTTTTCAATCGCAGTTCCATCCAACAAACTTGCCATATGCGTCACTAACAAGTTTGTATCAAACGCTAATGGATGATCATAGTTTGTTTTGACACGTTCCTCTAAAGACAAATGAGATTGATCTCTATAGTAGGCGTCTTGCTCAATAATTGAAATATTCTTTTCTGGAAGCGATTCAAAAATGGACTTTGCTACTGTGCTTTTACCCGAGCCTGTCCCTCCGCATATTCCAATTAGAATAGGTCTACTCAAAAGAATCATCCTTTCTTTCACGTCTTAGTATATAAAATTCACTGACTGGTTGATCTACACGAATATAGATCATCTGCTGTGCATGTGGTGCCACTTCAATTGGTGTTCCGGCTAAATCAAACATTTCGGTAATGGTCTGGTTATAAGTAAAGTAGTCTGGGCCCATCACTTCAAGTACATCGCCAATTACCATTCGATTTCTTTGTTCAACAAGTGCTAATTTTGTTTCAGGGTCATAGTCTTTTACGACGCCTGTAAAATCGAAACCTCTGATATACGAACTACTCGTGTAATGTTGATCATTTTCAGTGGGTTTGTCATTATAGAAACCAGTTGTAAAATCTCTATGACTTGCTTTTTTAATCTCATAAAGCCATTCTGGTTTAAATACAAAATTTTCAGGATCTCTATAGAAATTATCGATTGCTTCTCGATAAACCCGAACAATATTGGAAACGTAATAAATACTTTTGTTTCTACCTTCAATTTTTAACGAAGCAAGACCAGATTGGATTAACTGTGGAATATATTCAATCATGCAGAGGTCTTTTGAATTAAAGAAGAATGTCCCCTCTTCGGTCTCGACCACAGGGTAATACTCATTTGGGCGCTTCTCTTCAACCAAGTAATAGTTCCAGCGGCAAGACTGCGCGCAGTCACCTTTATTGGCATCTCTGCCTGTCATGTAATTGCTTAACAAACATCTGCCTGAGTAAGAAATACACATGGCACCGTGAACGAAAGCTTCAAATTCACAACCTTCGGGTGCTTTTTCAAGAATTTCTGCAATTTCTTCAAATGACATTTCACGCGCAAGAATAACGCGTTTAACCCCATTTTCAAACCAAAATTTTGCACTCATATAGTTAGTGTTATTGGCCTGAGTACTTAAGTGAATTTCCATATTTGGAAGATGTTCTTTAACAAATAGTAATGTTCCAGGATCGGATAAAATCATCGCATCAAAATTTATTTCTCGAATGTCCTTCAAATACCCCTCTAAAAGGTGCAAATCTTTGTTGTGAGGAATGATGTTGAGGACAAGGTATACTTTTTTGCCGCGGTCATGCGCATAGTTGACACCCGTTTTCATGTCTTCAAACGAGAAATTTTTAGCACTGGCTCTAAGACCGAATATTTCGCCGCCGATGTAAACCGCATCTGCGCCATAAGCAATGGCAAATTTCAATTTATCAAGATCCCCAGCTGGGGCAAGTAATTCAATCTTGTTCATTTATTTTCCTCCAATATGGTAACTAAGAGCTAGTCCATCTCCAATTGGTATAATTGACGTCTGTAATGTTTGAAGTCCAGTTAACACGCTTAAATAATTTCTCATGCGTTTAACAATCGTTTTCTTTCTTCTTTCAACTAGTTGTTGATCCGCAATCATGCCTTTGTAAAGAATGTTGTCTGAAATAATCAAGCCATTAGGCTTAAGTTTTGAAAGACAAAGCTCAAGAAATTCTAAATAGTGACCTTTTGAAGCATCGATGAAAATCATGTCAAAAGTACCCTCTATCGTTGGCAATACAGCTAAAGCATCACCTAGCAAAAACTCAAAGTTAACTTCTGTATTCATTTTTAAAACGTTTGCTAGTGCTAATTGTCTAATATCCTCTCGAATTTCGATGGAAACAATTTCGCCGCTTTGCATCGCTTCTGCCATAATAGATGCTGAGTAGCCAATGGCAGTCCCAATTTCTAGGATGCGTTTTGGTTTGTGTAAATGCACCAATGTCTGCATGAATTGTGCGACTTCGGGTTGAATAATCGGCACATGATGAATGTCTGCATAGCTTTCAAGTTCATCAAAGTATTCACCGCGAGCCGGAATTAAGTCTCTAATATAAGAAACCACTTCATTGTATACGATTCGACCGTTTTCTTCGCTCAAGTGAATGACTCCCCTTACTTTTTACTCTTTTTAATGGCTGCATTGTGCTCTTCAAGCGTTCTGGAGAAGTAATGAGAGCCATCGCCGTTGTTGGTAGTGACAAAAAATAGAAAGTCCGTCTGTGCAGGATTAAGAGCCGCTTCAATGGCAGCTTTTCCTGGTGAGGCTATTGGTGCAGGCGGAAGTCCACTAATCCTATAAGTATTATAAGGCGAATTGATTTTTGTGTCTTTGATACTCAACACTTCTTTTCGCTCTCCTAAAATATATTGAACAGTAGCGCAAGATTGAAGCCTCATAGGCTTGTCTAATCGATTATGAAACACGCTTGAGACAACCACTCGTTCTTCTGCTACCATAGCTTCTCGCTCAATAATGGAAGCTATGGTGATGACTTCTTCCACACTCATATTGATTGATTTTGCCTTTTCGTAGTAGGCATGATCAAATGCTTTGTCAAACGCTTTTAGCATTTGATTAATTATATCATGTTCAGTGATATTTTTCGGGAACTGATAGGTCGCGGGGAATAAGTAACCTTCTAGTCGAGTACTTCTATCTAAACTTGCTATGAACGGATAATCAAACACGCCATTAATAAGTTCATTTTCAAACTCAGCACGATTAATAAGCCCTGATTTCTCAAGACGATCAATTATTTGACGAACTTCATATCCTTCAGGAATGACAATTTTAATACGTTCTGCATAGACTTGACCGTTTGCAATTATATTGACAATTTCTTCAACACTCATTGCCTGTGTAAAGCGATAAGTACCTGCTTTTAAATCATTTGAAGCAGAAAGTTCTTTTACTTTTGCAATAAAAGCATCTTCAGTTTTAATGATGCCTTTTGATTCCAAAAGATTACCAATCGATTTGGTTGTACTGCCAGAAGGGACTTCAACAATCACATCTGTTGTATTGTTTGGATCTTTAGGCTGAAAAGATTCTTTAGATATTCCACAAGCGGAAAGCAAAAGCATCAAGCATATACAAATAAGTAGCCCTAGTTTTTTTCTCATAGACACCTCTAAACGCACGGATAAACTCAGTTTCCTGAGTTTATCCGATGAATGTTGTTAAACTTGACTACACTTCAATGATGATTGGTAAAATCATAGGACTACGTTTGGTACTCACATACAGATGTTCTTTAAGACCATCTCTAATAGAAGATTTAAGTCCTGACCAATCACGAACATTATTCGCCAAACATCTTTTTACAATTGAATTAATTTTTTCTTTTGCACCATTCATTAATTCTTCAGATTCTCTAACATAGACAAATCCCCTTGAAATAATGTCTGGACCGCTAACAATTTGTCCTGTCTCTTTGTTAAGAGCAATGACAACAACCATGAGGCCGTCTTCCGCTAAGTGCTTACGGTCTCTTAGCACAATATTACCAACGTCTCCAATGCCAAGTCCGTCAATTAAGACGTTGCCGCTAGGTACATTTTTGAGCATCTTGCCACCAGTTGGATGGAGTTCAAGAACTTCACCAGTCTTCATAATAAAGATATTGCTTTGGTTAAGACCCATTTGTTCAGCCAATTCAGCATGTTTTCTAAGATGCGTATATTCGCCGTGTAAAGGCACGAAGAATTTTGGCTTAGTAAGGGCATGCATCAATTTGAGTTCTTCTTGACAAGCATGACCAGAAACGTGAACGTCTGCTAATGAATCATAGATGACCTTTGCGCCTCTTTCGTACAATAAGTTGATAATTCTAGTGACACTTTTTTCATTGCCAGGAATCGGTGTTGATGAAAATACAACCATGTCGCCTGAACGAATAACGACGTTTTTATGTTCGCCGCTTGCCATTCTTGAAAGACCCGCCATTGGCTCACCTTGGCTACCCGTAGTGATGACAACGATTTCATTGTCTGGGTATCTATCTAAATCTCTAATATCAATCATTACATTTTCATCGTATTTAAGATAACCTAATGTTAAAGCAACCTCGGAAACGTTTACCATTGAGCGTCCAACTAAAGCAACCTTACGATTGTTCAGAACAGCAGCATTAATGATCTGTTGAACTCTATGAATGTTTGAAGCAAAAGAAGCAACGATGATTCTTCCTTGTGCATGATGGAAGAGTTCGTCAAATGTTTCCCCTACTGAACTTTCAGACATGGTATAACCTTTTCTTTCAACATTGGTACTGTCTGCTAAAAGAGCAAGAACGCCTTCGTTTCCGAGTTCAGCAAATCTGTTTAAATCTATTCTTTGACCGTCAATCGGTGAATAATCAACTTTAAAATCACCTGTGTGAATTACTTTTCCAACAGGTGTTGAGATGCATAAACTTACTGAGTCCGGGATACTGTGTCCCACTGCAATAAATTCAATTTCAAATGCGCCAAGTTTAATGGTCTGTCCCGCTTTTACTACTGTCGTTTGCACTGCGCCAACATTTTTATGTTCTTTTAATTTGTGTTCTATGAGTCCTAATGTCAGTTTTGTACCATATAATGGCATCTTTAACTGACTTAATACGTAAGGTGTTGCACCGATATGATCTTCGTGACCATGTGTATAAACAATGCCTCTCACTTTGTCTGCATTTTTCTTTAAAAATGTTATGTCCGGAATAACGATGTCAATACCAAGCATTTCATCGTCCGGAAACGTCATGCCGCAGTCAACCACAATCATGTCGTCTTCGTATTGATATACCGTCATGTTTTTGCCAATTTCATTTAACCCTCCAAGAGGGATAATTTTTAAACCAGATACTTTCTTTGTCATAGTTTCACCACCTTATATATTCAAAAATTGAACCTTGTAATATGACTATTACAAGGCTTTTTTACACTTGCTGCATATGCCATAAAATTTAAGTTTATGGTCTTTAATTTGGAAATCATATTCCGCTTCGATACGTGTTTCTAAGTCTTCTAATAAATCGCCAACCACTTCTAAAATAGCACCACAATTGGAGCAAATCAGATGATGATGTTGATGATCTTCTTCGTGAACATTGAGTTCATAACGCACACAGCCATCGTCTATATTCATTTTAGACAAGACATCTAAGTCACTCAGTAAAAGCAGTGTTCTGTATACAGTAGCAAGGCCAATATCAGAGCAATCCTTGCGCACGATGTCATAAATTTCCTCCGTGCTTAAGTGTTTGCCCTGATTAGCCATAACAACATCTAAAACAGCTTTTCTTTGAGGTGTGAGTTTGTAACCCTTGTCTTTAAGTTTTTCTTTTAACGCGTCAAAAGATACTAGCATGGGAACACCTCTCTATCACCTGTGATTAGTTTTCGTCGCCTTCTTCGTCTTCATTTTCCATTTCTTCTAAAAGATCTTCGTAACATTGAGCAACACGATCAAACTCATCGTCATCTTCAATAAACTCGAATAAGAACTCGTCATTTTCGTTTTCTGTCATTCTGTAAACGACTGCTTCTTCAGAACCATCAAGTGGCAATAAAACAGCATATTCTTTTTCTTCGAATGAGAATGTGAATACGATTTCGTGGTCTAATTCATTTCCTTCTTCGTCTACAAGTACAACGATATTTTCTTCAGCAACCATATTTTCTTCTTTCATGTGTACACCTCTTCAAATTTGTATGTTAGTATTGTTTATTCAAATCCGTTTTCACGGTTTTGGCTTAGAGAATCTAGATATCCTTGTAAAATATACCCTGCAGCAACGGTATCAATGACAAGCTTTCTTTTTTTGCGGCTTACATCTGCGTCGATTAACAATCTTTCTGCAGCTACAGTTGTAAGTCTTTCATCCCAAAGGATTATTTCAATATCCTTGTTCTTTATTCTATCAGAATATCTCAACTTTTTCTCAAGTTTTTGCGAAAAAGCTAAAGTCTTTTCACCTTGCGGACCAATTGTGCCATTCATATTCTTAGGAAGGCCGACAATTATTCTTATAACTTCTTTTTCTACGATAATATCGACTAATTTGTCAACATCTTCTTTAAAAGATTTCCTTCGAATGGTTTCACGACCTTGTGCGGTCATGTATAGCAGATCGCTGACAGCTACACCAATAGTAGCATCACCAACGTCGAGTCCCATATATCTCATTTAATCTCCTTAATCTAGGTTTCTATCAAGATAGAACCTTAACAATTCTTCTAGAATTTCATCTCTTTCAACGCGTCGAATCATTTTTCGAGCATCGTTGTGAGTGGTAATGTAGGTTGGATCTCCCGATAAAAGATAACCAATCATTTGATTGACAGGATGGTATCCTTTTTCCTTTAAAGCGCTGTAGACAAACTTAAGAATTTCTTTGCGTTCGTCAGATTGTTGTTGGTCCACACTAAACTTCATCGTCTTGTCCATAGGTTCGTCCTCCCTTTTTAATCAGTATACCCACATCTCATTAATAAATATACTTAAATTTTTTCTATCAGCTTAAATGTTTCTTTTAAAGCTTCATCGATTTTAGAAGGATCTTTGCCACCGGCTTGAGCCATATTCGGTTTGCCACCACCGCCACCGCCTGCAATTTTAGCCACTTCTTTGATGATATTGCCAGCATGGGCACCTTTAGAAACTGCATCTTGACCAGCCATAACGAGGAATATCACCTTGTCTTCAACAAGACTCCCAAGAACAATTACAGCGTTTTCAAGACGATCTTTCAATCGGTCTCCCAAATCTTTGAGGACATCAATTTCTACTTGATCAAGTCTAGCGCTAATGACGTTAAAACCATTGATTTCTTGTTTTGAACTTAACAATTCGTCAATAGAACCAGAAGCCATCTTCTTTTTAAGTTCATCAAAGTCTTTTTGCAATTTTTTATGATCTGTAAAGAGTTGTTCAACTTTAGTATCCGAATCGGCTACAGATGTTTTTAAAACACTTGCAATATTAGAAATTTTACTTTCTATTTGATTGAGCATTTCAAATACGCCTCTGCCGGTTATGCCTTCAATTCTTCTGACGCCAGCTGCAACGCCCGTTTCGCTAGAAATTTTAAACATGCCTATTTCAGCAGTGTTGTTTAAATGTGTGCCTCCGCAAAGTTCCATCGAGAAGTCGCCCATTTTTACAACGCGCACTTCATTGCCATACTTTTCGCCAAACAAAGCCATTGCGCCCATCTGTCTAGCCTCGGAGATGCTCGTGTTAATGACTTCTATCTCGGTTGGATTGAATATTTGGTCATTGACAAGACGCTCTATCGAATTGATTTCTTCAGGCGTAAGTGATTGGAAATGCGTAAAGTCAAATCGAAGACGATTATCATCGACTTGAGAACCAGCTTGTTCTACATGGCCGCCAAGAACTGTTCTAAGCGCTTTTTGAAGCAAATGCGTTGCGCTGTGGTTTCTAGCAGTGTCTAAGCGTCTAGTGCGATCTAATTCAGAAGTAACCATTTGATCTACTTTTACGCTTCCTTTTGTTATTTGGCCAATGTGGTGAATCGTGCCGTTATTGCCTTTTTTAACGTCAGTAACCTTCATTTCAAAGGTATCTGTCTTAAGCACGCCATGATCGCCAACTTGTCCGCCACCCTCTGGATACATGACTGTTTCGTCTAAAATGACTTTTATTTTCATGCCTTCAAAGGCTTCGTTGATTAATTTATGTTCGTCTGCAATTGCAAGGATTTTGCCCTCAGTTTTATTGAGCCAATAGCCAGTAAATTTTGAGCTGATGTCTTTTGATAAATTAGAGAAAGCATCTTCTTCCCAACCAAGATCTTCGCCATCGCCACGAGCAGATCTAGCACGATCTCTTTGAGCGGTCATTTCCTCTTTAAAGGAAGCTTCATCTACCGAAAGCAGTCTTTCTTCAAGAATTTCTCTCGTTAAATCTAATGGGAAACCATAAGTGTCATAGAGTTTAAAGGCTTGTTCGCCAGAAAGCATCTTCTGACCATTGGCTTCTAATTGATTAATAGATTCCACTAAAATGTTAAGACCTTGATCTAATGTCTGTTGGAAACGATCTTCTTCAATTTCAACTATTTTTTTAATGTAGTCATGACGTTTTACCAAATCTGGATATGCTTCTCCAGAAACTTTGATAACCGCATCAACTAAATCTTTTAAGAACGCACCTTCAATGCCAAGGAGTTTGCCATGTCTAGCTGCTCTTCTAAGAAGTCGTCTGAGGATGTAACCTCTGCCTTCATTATTCGGCATAACGCCATCTGAAACGAGGAAGCTGACTGCGCGAATGTGATCTGTGATGATGCGAATTGAAATGTCATTTTTCTCATCTACGCCATATTGCTTGTTAGACATTCTACAAACTTCTTCGAGAATAAATTTAATGGTATCTATTTCAAAAACGCTGTCAACTTCTTGCAAGATACACGCAATTCGTTCAATGCCCATACCTGTGTCAATGTTTTTCTTTGCCAAAGGATGGTAAACGCCTTGATCATCTCTATCAAATTGTGTGAAAACATGATTCCAAAATTCTAAGTAACGCTCACATTCACAACCTGGGCGACAGTTTGGATCGTCACAGCCAAATTTTTCGCCGCGGTCAAAATAAATTTCTGAACACGGTCCACATGGGCCAGTTCCAATTTCCCAAAAGTTATCTTTCTTGCCGAGGCGCGTGATTTTATGCTCAGGTATGCCTATTTCATCTCTCCAAATTGCAAAGGCTTCATCGTCATCTTCATAAACGGTTGGCCAAAGCTTGTCTGGATCAAGTTTTAATTCGTTTAGAATGAAATCCCAACCAAATTGAATGGTTTCTTTTTTAAAATAATCACCAAAAGCAAAGTTTCCTAACATTTCAAAGAACGTTAAGTGTCTTGATGTATATCCAATATTTTCGATATCACCAGTACGAATACACTTTTGGCATGTCGCCATGCGTAGTTTCGGAGGCACTTCCAAACCCATGAAATAGTTTTTAAGAGGCGCCATGCCAGCACCTATTAAGAGAAGTGATTTATCGTTTTGAGGAACAAGAGAATAACTTGCTTCTACAAAATGATCTTTCTCTTCATAAAATTTTAGAAAACGCGACCGTATTTCATTAAGACCCATTTTTTCCATATTTATCGCCTCCTATGACTCTATTTTTTTCATTAAAAAAACCCCTTGGTATAATTAATAGGGACGAGTATAAACCCGCGGTACCACCCTATTTATCAAAAGATCACTCAAGAGGTTGAAAAAACCTGACTGTTAACGTTTGTCAACGCTTGGTATTTAAGAACCAAGTGCTCCGAAGTAGCTTCATAGATTGTGTAGCTTTGCACCGGCAGCTACTCTCTGAGGTAATCTATTACTTATCTTCATCACTGCATTTCACTATATTAGAAATAGTATATCAGAAAATCCATTAAATTGCCATAGTAGAAAAGCCTTATCTTTTACCCTATTTAGAATAATGATTATTTAATCGCACTGACAATGGTTCCGCCACCAATCATATAATCGCCATCATAAAAGACGACTGCTTGACCAGGCGTAACCGCTCGTACCTTTTGCTCTGGGAACATAACTTGAACTTGTCCGCCAGCAATAGGTGTGATGATTGCTTTCGCAAGTGGTGCAGAGTAACGAATTTTTGCATAAACTTCCATTGGTGCCTCTAAAGTATCAAAAGGCATGAAATTTAGCTGATCAGCGATGAGACCTGTTGAAAAAACATCATCGTTTTTGCCAATAACAATTTCGTTGACATCAGCACGAATCTGAGTCACATAGGCAGGGTGTCCCATGGCAAGATTTAAACCTTTTCTCTGTCCAACCGTGTAATGAATAATGCCCTCATGTTTGCCGATTACTTTACCAGAGAGATCAACAAAATTGCCTTTTGGAATTGGTTCGCTAATGTTTTCGTTTAAGAATCTCGAATAATTATCATCTGGGATAAAGCAAATTTCTTGGCTATCCCCTTTTCCGCCAACAGTCGCATCAAATGCGCTCGCAATGTCTCTTACTTCTTCTTTAGAATGAAATTCTCCGAGTGGCATTAAGACATGTTTTAACTGTTCTTGAGTCAAATTATAAATGGCATAAGTTTGATCTTTACGCATTTCTTCAGACTTTTTAACAAGATAGCGGTCTGTATTTTCGTTGTAAACCACTTTTGCATAATGCCCAGTTGCCACATAATAAGCGCCAAGTTCATGTGCTTTTTTGATAAGCGCATCGAATTTAACATATTTATTGCAGGCGATGCAAGGATTTGGCGTTCTACCCGCCTGATAATCTTCGATAAAATAGTCAATGACGGTTTTCTTAAAGACTTCTCTGAAATTAACAACGTAAAAAGGAATGCCAATTTTCTCTGCAACCCTTCTAGCGTCATTGATTGAAGAAAGACTGCAACAGCCACCTTCTTTTTCAACGTAATCGGGATCGTCAGGTTCCCACAGTTTCATGGTGACGCCTATGACATCATAACCTTGCTGTTTTAGGAGATAAGCAGCAGCGGTACTGTCTACGCCACCGCTCATGCCTACAACTACTTTTTTCTTATCTATCATCATACTAAAACAACCTTTCGATTTCTAGTGTTCTTCTTCGTCACCATGATCGTGATGATCTGAATCATCATTTGGATTAAAGTTAGCTAAGCCTTTGTATTCTTTGCCATTTTTCTTGGCATAGTCATAAATAGCCATTTTTATCGCTTGTTCAGCTAAAACTGAACAGTGAATTTTAACCATCGGAAGACCGCCAAGTTCCGTAACCACTTGCTGATTAGTAAGCGCAAGCGCTTCTTCTATTGTTTTTCCTTTAATCATTTCTGTAGAAACACTTGAAGAGGCAATCGCTGAACCACAACCAAATGTTTTGAATTTTACGTCTGAGATCACATCACCTTC
The DNA here is from genome assembly GCA_043770095.1 of Eubacteriales bacterium. Lineage (GTDB taxonomy): Bacteria > Bacillota > Clostridia > Peptostreptococcales > Acidaminobacteraceae > JBGSUZ01. Next base: position 21,580 of record JAYVIR010000033.1, on the reverse strand, counting down.
AATTCTAAGGTAAATTCTCATGATGTCACCGCATTTAGCATTTCCAACTTCACCAACGCCATCTGGGTTTTCAATTTCACCTACGTTTCTTGGGTTTGTAAAATGATCCATTACTTTTTCTGTATATAACATTAGTTTGTGCCTCCTTGCAACTTAAATTTGTCAAAAAGTGGTGAGTAGCTTCTTAATCTTGCTACAATTTCAATTAATTTCTCTATGGTATAATCCACTTCTTCTTCTGTTGTGGAATCTCCAATCGTGAGTCTTAAAGAACCATGCGCTATTTCGTGAATAAGACCAATGGCCATTAACACGTGAGATGGGTCTAATGAACCAGAGGTACATGCAGAACCGCTAGAACCTGCAATGCCAACTAAGTCTAAGCTCAGTAGCAAGGATTCTCCTTCGATAAATTCAAAACAAACATTGACGTTGCCTGGGTGACGATCCGTAGGATGTCCGTTAAGCTTTACGTATGGCACTTGTTCTAAAATACCTTTCATTAAGCGGTCTCTAAGAACGGTTAAATGATTGACATGTGCTTCAAAAGTCTCAGAAGAAATCTCCACTGCTTTCGCAAAGCCAACGATTCCAGGTACGTTTTCAGTACCAGCTCTTCTCTTTCTTTCTTGTGCGCCACCTTCAATTAAGTTCTTAATTTTTACGCCTTTTTTGATGTATAAAGCGCCAACGCCTTTTGGTCCATATATTTTATGTGATGACATACTCATTAAGTCGATATTCATTGATTTTACATCTAAAGCAATATTGCCAAGCGCTTGAACGGCATCGGTATGGAATAAGACGTTTTTAGATTTTGCAAGTGCGCCGATTTCTGCAATAGGCTGAATGGTGCCAATTTCATTATTGATTGCCATGATGGTGATGAGTGTTGTTGTTTCTTTGATAGCGGCTTCAAGGGCAGCTAAATCTATTTTACCGTCTGCATCTACTGGGAGGTAAGTGACCTCAAAGCCCTCTTTCTCAAGAGCTTCACAAGTATGTAAAACGGCGTGATGTTCGATTGTGGATGTAATGATGTGGTTGCCTTTTGCTTTATAAGCATGTGCAACGCCTCTAATAGCCCAGTTGTCAGACTCGCTGCCGCCACCTGTGAAGTAAAGTTCGTCTGCAGAGGCATTTATAAACTTAGCAATTACTTCTCTACTAGTACTAACGCTGTTTCTGGCATCTTGACCAAAGCCGTGGATGCTAGAAGGGTTTCCGAATATTTCTGTGAAATAAGGCAACATAGCGGTTACGACTTCTGGTTTAACCGGTGTTGTTGCAGAGTGATCTAAATATATGCGTTTTGACAAAACAATCCCCTCACTTTTAAAAATTATAGGCAAAACATGTCGTTGGTATTTTTGGTCTTACTTTTAAGCTGAATATGATCATCAACCATATCTTGAAGTGTGATAGATTTAACAACATCATTTATACTGTCACGCATTTTCTCATAGATCATACGAGTCACGCAGCAGTCAGCGTTTGTGCAGCTTTCTTCGTGTTGGTCGTTCACACAATCCGATGGTGCTAATGAGCCTTCTAAAGTAAACAATATATCCGCTACTGTAATTTCAGATGCGGGTTTAGCTAAAAGATAACCACCTTGAGCCCCTCTGACACTCTTGACGAGTCCAGCCTTTCTAAGTGGTGCAATGAGCTGTTCTAAATAGTTAACCGTTATGTGTTGTCTTTCTGAAATTGCTGTTAGCGATACTGGTATTTCTCCACCCAAAAGTGCTAGATCAAACATCGCTTTAAGGCCGTATCTTCCCTTTGTAGAGAGTTTCATCTGATGCCCTCCTTTTCACAATCCCGAGTATTTAACTTGGAATTCATTTTCAGTATAGTATATCCGACTTTTCCTGTCAACATTAAAAATTTAAGCAGAATTTACCGATAGTGTATACTGTAGAGATAATCATATTATTTTTCGATTCCATTGTGCGAATTGATGTTAGGGGTGCTTCGATATGAACAATGACTATTTTGCAGAAATGCATAAACTTAGTGAAAAAGCAAAGGTACTTGAACGAATGGGTCGTGAAGAAGAAGCTCTAAAAATATATTTGGAGATTCATGCTAATTTCTTCCCAAACACATCTGACCTTTATGAACGACCTGCTATTATATTGGAAAAAAGAAAACGCTTTGATGAAGCCATTCATATATGTGAAAAGGCAATCAAATTTATAAATGAAGGTAAAATGACTGGTATTAAAGAGAGTTTTTCAAGAAGAATTGAAAGAATAACCTCAAGGTCGGATTATCAAGGCACTTATACTGCCAATAAGGGGAAAAATAAATTCAGTATCGTCCCTAAAAAGCCAAGTGCTTCAGAAGACGATGAAGCACCCAAAGAAGAAAAACGTAAAAAAGTAAAGGTACCTAAGTTAGAAAGGGCACAAAGAGAGCCAAAGGCGCCTAAGCCAGCAAAAATACCAAGAGAACCTCGGGCACCGCGAGAAAAGTTTATATTTCCAAAAATAAATATGCCTAAGGTTCGAATGCCTAAATTTTCTCTGCCAAAATGGCAACTTCCTAAAATTGATAAAGAGGCATTGGCTATTTCATTTAACGAATTGAAGGCGTCGTTAAAAAAAATAAGAAAACCCACAAAAACTGAAATGATTGCACTTTTAGTCATTGTGTCCTTCATTAGTGCAGGCGTTTATCTTCTAAACAACAAACCAAAGTCTCAATTTGAAATTATGCTGGATATGAGTAAATTTGAACATACTTCACAAGTAGATGGAGATCCTTTTGAAAATAATATCAAAGAGCTTCCGCCAATCACCGCTTCAATGATTGCGAGAGCTGTAAAAGAGGCTGAGTCAATGATGGGCGTTAGACAAGCAGGTGTCATTACACAAAAAGATACGGTTGGATTTGTACTAATGCTTGAACCAGGCACCAGCAAGGGACAAGCAAAGGATGCTGCTGAAGTGTTTGTTAAAGCACTTGGTTCTGCAGCTGCTTCAGAAAATCCGGAGCTCAGCGGTCCTGGAATTGTTGGTTATGGAGAATTGTTTGATTACTATTATTTAATTGTTGCTGCAGGTGAAAATTTTGATAATCTGCTTTTGAAAGGGACAAAGAACCCTAGAATTATCGGTATTTATTGGAGATAAAAAACGGTTATTTTTCTAATTGGATATGAATAAGATTTAGAATTTCTTTTAGGATGATCACATTCAGTTGTCCTGGGGCGGATGGCGTATTAAGGGCCGCAAAGGTCATAGAAGACCCGAAAATTTCTCCGAAGATACGACTTACAGCGCCTTTTTCGGACATTGCCATTGTGATAATCGGTTGTTCTAATTCGTTAGACATAAGTGTTGTGACTTCAAGCATTCTCAGTACATCTTCATCTGAATTTGGCATAACAGCTAGTTTAGGTATGTCTGCTCCCATTGAGACTGCATAATGAATTGTGTTTATTAGCGTCTGCGAAGATGGCGTTTTGTCAAAATCGTGACTGGATAAAATGACTATGAGCCCCTTTTCTTTTGCAACTTGGACAAGTTCTTTTATGGCTAGTTCGTCAGTGAAAAGTTCTAAATCAATGGCATCGATTAGTCTGGAATTCATTATCTTTTGATTAAGCGCTATGTAATTTTCTTTAGAAATCGGTAGTTGACCACCCTCTTTTTCACTTCTGAAAGTAAAAATAAGTGGATAGTTTGAGGTCGCATTTCGAATTGTTTCTAGTGCGTCTAAAACGATATCGAAGTCTAATATTTCTAAAAAAAAGTCCCCTCTCCACTCGAGGATATCTACTGGTAGCAACTTTATGAGTTGAATTTCATTTAATAAGGCTTCAATGGTTTGTCCCATTAAGGACACGCAAATTTTAGGAATGCCTTCCCCTAATATTATGGATTTTACGCGAATGGTGTTCTTCATCATACTCTCCTTGGGGCATTAATAGTAAATTCCGTTTTTTTCATTTCATACTTAAAAGAGCTGTAGCATTCAGTCTTATGACTGAAACAACAGCTCTTTTTTGATTTGTTTTTTATTTATTCTTCAGTGACTTCGCAGCAATCTTGGTCACAGTCATCGCCACAGCAACAACCACCGAAAAGCGCTTTGCATCTGCCAGAAATAGATTTAGCGCCTGAACTGATTTTGGTTCTAGTTTCAATGCCTTCATTAGGAGCTAAGAGTAATGCAACAATTGCGCCAATGGATGCACCGATCAAAAGGCCTGAAAGGAGCATATTTAAATTAGAGCGTTTTCTTTTTTTCTCAAGTTCTTGGATTTGACTTTTTCTTACAACAATCATGTTTATACCTCCCAAAATATAGTTATTATTGTTTGCATACTGACTAAGAAATTTCATTTATTTTGTTTTAATTTTGATCCTACGATTCTTTGAACCATCAAATTGCACTAAAAAAATAATGATGGCGATTGCAAAAATAATTTTACTGCTATTTCTTTTGAATGTATGGTTCATCGAGTTCGAATTATGACTAAAAAAATGAGTTGTCATAAAACTGAAATGGAAATTTCTTATAGTTGGACCGTATTGCTTTTGCATCCTTGACGAATTGGGTTGAATAGTATTGTTACTATGTTTGTTGTTACTATTCCCGTTCATTTTGCATAACCACTCCCTTTTTTTACTGATATCCAATTGAAAAATGTTCAAACCTTTATTTTACTATATTCTTTTTATAATCGCTTGTACTGATTTTGTCAATTATTTTATTAAAAATTAATAAATCATTGATTTTGTAAATATATTAGACTATAAACTCTGTTATACTATTATCGTTACGAAATTTCTAGGAGGCTCAATATGAAAAAATGGGATAAATTACAAAACGGTTCAGATATTCGCGGCGTTGCCTTGGAAGGCATTGCAGGCGAAACAGTCAATTTAACACAATTAGAAGCCATGTATATTGGCTATGGATTTTATCAGTGGCTAAAAACAATTAAAAGCACTATAGAACCACTTAAGATTACAGTTGGTCATGATTCAAGACTATCAGCCGAATCTCTTAAAAAAGGAATATTTTCTGGGATTGTTGCAGCTGGCGGCGTTGCTGTCGATTGTGGTTTGGCGACGACACCTTCTCTTTTTATGAGTACTCAATTTGAAGACGTTAAGGCAGATGGCGCCATTATGATTACGGCAAGTCATCTACCGTTTAATAGAAATGGATTTAAATTTTTCACCAATAATGGCGGATTGGATAAACCGGATATCACTTCTATTCTTAGCGCTGCACATAATGCATATGATCAAAGTCTTTTAAGTGATACAGATGTGAACTCAGAAGTTTATCCCCTTCTAAATCGATATAGTGCTCATTTAACAACACTTATTCGAGAAGGGATCAATCATCAAGAAAACTTTAATGAGCCGTTAAAAGGCTTTAAGATAATCGTAGATGCAGGAAATGGCGCAGGCGGGTTCTTCGCAGATAAGGTGCTCATTCCACTTGGCGCCAACATTTCGGGTAGTCAATTTTTAGAACCAGATGGTATGTTCCCAAATCATCAGCCTAATCCAGAAGATCATGCGGCCATGCAATCAATTACCGAAGCAACTCTAGCGGCGGGTGCAGACCTTGGAATCATTTTTGACACCGATGTAGACCGTTCAGCTGTCGTGCTTAGCGACGGCTGCGAAGTAAACAGAAACCGTTTAATTGCAATGATGAGCGCTATTGTGCTCAAAGAGCAGCCAGGCAGTACGATTGTTACAGACTCAGTGACATCGGATGGATTAGAAACGTTTATCACTGCTCATGGTGGTAAGCACCATCGGTTTAAACGCGGTTATAAAAACGTGATCAATGAGTCTATTCGTCTAAACGATGAAGGAATTGAAAGCTCCTTAGCGATTGAAACGTCAGGGCATGGCGCTTTTAAAGAAAACTATTTCTTGGATGATGGTGCTTATACAGTTGTCAAAATTTTAATTGAAATGGCAAGACTTAAAACTTTAAATAAATCCTTAATGGATCTAGTAGAGTCTCTCGAAGAGCCAGCTGAAAGTACCGAAATTCGCGTTAAAATACTTTATGATGATTTCACGCTTATTGGAAATCGAATTATTGAAGATATCAGAAATCATTCGGCTTCTTTCGTTGGATGGATGCCAGTTGCTGATAATCATGAAGGTATTCGCCTTAAATGTCTTGGCGAAAAAGAACAAGGTTGGTTCTTAATTAGGATGTCGCTTCATGATCCAGTGATGCCGATTAACATTGAATCCAATATTGCTGGCGGGTCAAGAGAAATTGCTCTCCAGATTTATTCTATTCTTAACAATTACGAGCATTTGGACCTTTCTGGCTTTGATAAAGTTTTTTTAGGTAAATAGAATAGAAAAAACAAAATTGAAAAAAATATATATAAAAAAATAGTACCTAACCAGAATTTTACTTTGGTTAGGTACTATTTTTTTATTTGAATATAAATTATTATTACTCTTCTATTTTGACTCTGGCTACGCCGCTCTCTACAGCTGCTTTTGCAACGGCTTTTGCAACAGCACTTCCAACTTCTTTATTGAGAGCATATGGAATGACATAACGTTCAGAGAGTTCATCGTCTTTAACCATTTCCGCTATTGCATAGACAGCTGCTTTTTTCATTTCTTCGTTGATATCTGAGGCTCTCGCATCTAAAGCACCTCTGAAGATACCTGGGAAAGCAAGAACGTTGTTAATTTGATTGTCAAAATCACTTCGCCCAGTTCCAACTATTCTTGCACCAGCTGCGATTGCTAAGTCTGGCATAATTTCTGGAATTGGATTTGCCATAGCAAATACAATGGCATCTTTAGCCATTAAACGGATCATATCTTGCGTCACCATATCTGGAGCAGAAACACCGATAAATAAGTCTGCATTTGTCATAGCAAGCGATAAATTGCCAGTTAATTTTTCTGGGTTTGTCGATTTGGACAAATTTTCTTTGAAGCTATTATTATGTGTTATATTTGGGTTTAAGATACCCTCTTTATCACAGACAACAATATTTTTGCATCCAAAAGATTGAAGTAATTGAACGATTGATGTTCCAGCAGCGCCAGCGCCATTGACAGCGACTTTGATGGTAGACATTTCTTTTTTAACAATCTTTAAAGCGTTTATTAGAGCAGCGCAAACAATAATGGCTGTTCCGTGCTGATCATCATGAAAAACGGGAATATCAAGTAATTCTTTGAGACGTTTTTCAATTTCAAAACATCTTGGTGCAGAAATATCTTCTAAGTTGATGCCACCAAAACCTGGTGCAATCCATTTTACCGCCTGTACAATTTCGTCAGGATCTTGCGTGTCTAGGCAAATAGGAAAAGCGTCAACGTTGCCAAATTCTTTGAATAGGATTGCTTTCCCTTCCATGACTGGGAGTGCTGCTTCGGGGCCGATATTGCCTAATCCTAGGACGGCTGAACCATCGGTTACAACCGCTACCATATTTCCTTTAACTGTATATTTATACACATCTTCTTTGTTTTCATGTATTCTGCGACAAGGTTCTGCGACCCCTGGAGTGTATGCAACACTAAGATCATCGCGATTTTCAATTGCCACTTTTGATTTAATTTCTAATTTACCGCTCATTTTTTCGTGAAGTCTAAGACTCATTTCGTTATAATTCATAAGAAAACCTCCAACTTAAAATATTCATCCTTATTATACTAAAACAATGTTGATAAGGCAATACACTCTATATAACATTCGTACTAAAGCGAACATTAACATAAAAAAAGTTAAAAAACAATGTGAATTAATATTTAGTGCTATATGTCCTTTACATTATACCTAAATCTAAATATGATTGAATTAGGACAATGAACAATGGAGGAATTTTATGGACTACAGAAAGATATATACCATCGTAGCAAGCTTTACAGTTATGCTTACGGTTGCCATTTCATCTGGGATCAGAGGGCTTTTGGTTCCTAATTTTATGCAGTTTTTTGATGTCAGCAGTTATCAAATTGGGATGCTCTTTTCCATAACAACTGCTGTTTCAGTAATAGGCGCTTTTATGACAGCTCCTTTTTGCACAAAATTTGGATATAAAGCGACCATATTATTTGGTATTGCAGTCAATGCTTTAGGATTCTACTTTACGTCAAAATCGACTGACTTTATGATGTTCACAATCGGTTATTGTGTCATTTCATTAGGTGTAACGTTTGCTCTTACAAGCCTTAATACAGTCGTAACGGTTATCAAAGTTTCTTTCCAAGCGGTTTTAGTGAATATGATCCATTTTTTCTTTGGACTTGGCATAACGTTGAGTCAAAAATTTGGTGGAGATTTAGTGGTGTTTGGGTATAATTGGCAGGATTTTTTCTTTTCAATGTCGATATTATTTATTGGTGCAATATTGATTTTACTATTTGTTCAATATCCTCGGGTAACCATAAACGGAAAATCACGAGGGTATAAAGACATTCCTAACAAGAAATTTATCATAACCATATGTATTGCACTTGGCTTGTACGTGTCTGCGGAACTGCAAACCGGCAATTGGATGATTAATTATTTGAATCAAGTATATGGCTACACTGAAGCACATGCAGGCATCTTTGCAGCTATCTTTTTTGGAACTTTCAGTATTGGTCGCTTTTTAGGTGGGTTTATTGCTGAGAAACTAGGATATGTTCGAAGTGTTAGTGTTTTCTTAATGCTAGCAAGTGTCCTTTTTATTATTGGGTTACTAATGGGAGAGTCTGGACTTCTTGTCCTCTCATGTTCGGGGTTCTTCTTCTCGTTAATTTTTCCTACAGCAACGCTCTATCTTGCAAATCTCTACCCAAAGCACAAAGCTTCTGTAATTAGCTTGCTCTCTACGATATGCAACTTTTTAGCACTCGTTTCCAGTTTCCTCATAGGATTCCTTAATGACAAAATTGGAACGGCGTTATCCTTTTGGTTGATTCCAATCTGTTTGATCTTAAGTGCTGGTTTATTTATTTACACACATAAAAATCCGCCGAGTTTGGTCGATTAAATAAAGCCCTAAGGCCTTCTAAAAAGACCTTAGGGCTTTCGCTTTACTATTCTTTAAGTCTTAATTCTCCGTCCATTATGACAACAGCTTCACCAGAGAGTTCAACACGTCCGTCGTCTGTTAAACTTAAATATATTTCACCACCGCGTTTAGAAGCTTGATAAACAATTAAGTCTTTCTTATCAAGAATTTCACCCCAGTAAGAAGCCAAGATTGTATGTACGGAACCCGTAACAGGATCTTCGTCCACACCTAGCCATGGATTGAAGTAACGTGTCATAAAATCATATTTTCCGTTACCCTTGCAAGTAACTGCAACACCACGAATGTCTAATTCCAAATCTAGGCGTCTGAGTTTTTCGAAATCCGGAATAAGTCTTCTAAGGTCTTTTTCACTACTGAGTTCAATGATAATTTTATGAAGATCTTCAGAATAGATCGCGCGTTCATAATGACTAATGCCCATATACCAAAGAAGTTGTTCTGAAGGTTCAATGTTAATATGACTGGCTTTTGGAAAATTCATTGTAATACCATGCTCACTTATTCTGGTATAAAGTAGTCCAGAAAGTGTATTATAGGTAATGCAATTTTTTTCAATGCCATATTCGTTATGAAGTACTTTAGAAGCGGCTAAAGTAGCGTGTCCGCAAAGTGTTACTTCTACCTCAGGTGTAAACCATCTTAATTGGTAAAGTGGACATTCGTAGAGATGTTCGGGGTCGCTACCCTTGACAACAAACGCAGTTTCTGAGTGGTTAAGTTCAGAAGCAATCTGTTGCATTTCCTCGGTAGTGATAAAAGCATCTAGTACACAAACACCTGCGGGATTGCCTTTAAATGCTTCACTGGTAAAAGCATCTACATGAAAGTACTTTATTTTTTTCATTTGAATTCGCCTCAGTCTATAAAAAATATTTACGCATCTAAATTAATATGACAATAACCTCTAGGATTTTTTTCTAAATATTTTTGATGGTATGCTTCTGCTTCGTAAAAGTTCTTGAGAGGCAAGTTCTCAGTCATGATTGGTAGTTTATAATTTTTTGAGACTTCAGCAATACTCATTTGAATAATAGCTTGGTCTTCAATATCGATATAATAGATCCCAGTACGATATTGGCTGCCTATATCAGGTCCTTGTCGATCGATTAAAGTTGGATCAATAACGCGCCATAATCGTTCAATAAGCTGGTTAAGTGTTATCATTACAGGGTCGTAAGAAATTTCACAACTTTCAGCAAATCCTGTGACCCCTGAACAAACCGCTTCATAACTCGGATTTTCTCCTGTACCGTTGGCATAGCCCACTTTGGTTTGAATGACGCCAGGTATTTTAGCGAAATAAGCTTCTATACCCCAAAAACAGCCACCTGCAAAAATAATTTTTTTCATTATAAGTTCTCCTTTAATGAAAGTTTTGAAAACAGACGCGTGAATACCCATGGATATAATAAACTTAACGTAATCCCTATAGCCGCATATCTTAAGCCGTTTAGCGATTCAGGCAAAATAAGTTTCAAGAGAATCATCATCACAACAATAAGCAACAATCCTATTAATAACTTGCGTTTGCCACCCTCTTTAAAGCGATGGATTGGTAAATTCAAATAGGTACTATTCACCCACATACCAATACTCATTGAAAAAAAGAGCCCCATCAATTTTATTTGATCTGAATCTTTAAAAAAGAGTGCGGATAAAGCAAATGATCCAAGTGCAATACTTTTAAAGAATAATGGATTTTTATCATAGAAAAAATGGTAAATTGCTGCAAAACATAATCCTAACATCCATCCAACTAAAATATCTACTGGCCAATGCACTCTTAAATATAATCTTGAAAATCCAATGAACAAGAAAAATAAAATGCCAATAAGTTTAATGCGTTTACTCCGATTTTCAAATGCTAAGAATCCGCCGAAAGTTGCAGATGCTTGTGAATGGCCACTTGGAAACGAATAACCGGTTGCGGTGCTTGGATCAACAGCAAATATGCCTTTACCGACTTGAAAAGGTCGTGGCGCCATAAATAGCAACTTGATAATACCATTTAGCATTGCACTGCTTATGATTAGATAGGCCCATTTCTCTCCATTTTTACGATCTACACACCAGTAAATCCAACCTATATAGATAATATAAATACTGTTGGCACCAAGAGCCGTAATGATTTTAAATATTTGATCAAAAACAGGATTGCCCCATGTTTGCAACCATAGCATGAAATCTACTTGCAAAAAAGTCACCCCTTAATTTTTTGTTATATTTATCTGCATAAAATTTTATTTAAATATAAATTGAACCTTCAAGATAGATCATTACTTTTCCAGAAATTTGAACGCGATCGCCTAAATCTTTGCAGTAAATAGTGCCGCCTCTTCTTGAAAGCTGTTTTACAACAAACTCTTTTTTATTCAATACTTCGGCCCAATAGGGAACAAGCATGCATTGTGCGGAGCCAGCAGCAGGGTCTTCGTTAAGCCCCATTAATGGCGCAAAATAGCGAAGTACATAGTCGCAATCAACCCCTTTTGCAGTAACAATTACTCCGCAAGTTTGAACGTTGCGGAGCTCGTCGATATCTGGGTCAAGGCTTAAAATTTGGTCTTCATCATCATATATCAACATATAGTCCCTTGCAGTATAAGAAGCTTTTGGAAGTTTTCCTAAACCTAAGACGAGCTCATAAGGCATTTCACAGCGTTTAATTTCAAGTTTTGGAAAATTCATCGCATAAAGTCCGTTCTCATGCCATACTTCAAAGTCTCCACCGGAAGTGTGAAATTGAACACGATCTTCTAAATTGGCGTAATGGTTGAGGATGACAAATGCAGCAGCTAATGTTGCGTGTCCGCAAAGATCAGATTCTTTTTGAGGGGTAAACCATCTCAAATCATAATAGTCTCCATTTTTAACAAAAAACGCAGTTTCATACAAGCTATTCTCACTGGCAATTTTTTGCATGGTTTCTTCTGGTATCCAACTTTCTAAAGGGATAACAGCTGCTGGGTTTCCGTGAAATTGATTTTCTGCAAATACGTCTAACTGATAAATAGGTAATTTCATCGTTTTTCACCTCGTGTCATGTATTATAGCTTTATTTTAGAATGCTGACGAGCATAATAGTCTGTCAGAACTCCACCAACCAGAATTTTAATGATTGCTGCAATGGGGATTGATAAGATCATGCCTAACATGCCTGCGAAAGCACCGCCTACAGAAATGGCAAGAATAATCCAAATAGCATCCAATCCAATGTAGTTGCCCATAACTCTTGGACCGATAATGTTTGCGTCAATTTGTTGAAGAACAATTACAAATAAAATAACCCATAATGCTTTAATCGGATCATATAAGAGCGTAATGCCAACAGCTGGAATAGCGCCTAAAAACGGTCCGATGTAAGGGATGATGTTCGTAAAACAAATGATGATGGCAAATATAACTGCATACTGAACGCCCATAATACTCAATCCAATAAAAGCCAAAAGTCCAACAATTAGTGCGTCTACGATTAAGCCAGATACAAAACTAGAAAAAATATTATTGACGGTATCCATAAATCCAAAGAACTTCAGTGCTTTCTCATCTCCAACGCTTGCAATTGCAATTTTTTTCGAGAGTTTCTTGAATTTCACTTTATCTACAAGCATATAAATAGAAACGATGGTCCCAAATATAAAACTCATTATAGCAGATGTTAGGTTCAAGAAAAAGCCTGTAACATTCGTTAATATAATGTTGGACCAACCCGTTAATTTTCCTTGTACGGATAAGATTACGTCTTTTACATAGGTATTGATTTGAGGGTTGTCGAGATTTAAGGTTTTTAAATCTTCGCTAAATTTTGTAACTTGCCCAGGAATTTCATTGGCGATTTGAACGCTACCAGAAATAATTGAAGGAACGACCATATTGATAAATAAGCTTACTAAAAATATAATCCCGATATAAACGGATGCTATGGCCAATGAACGTTTCATTTTTGTCAATTTTATCATTATATCAACGAGTGGGTTTAGGATATAAGCTATGGCAAACGCTATGAAAAATGGCGTTATAGCACCTAGTAATGCGGATAACAATGAAAATAAAATATTTAAATGCGAAATAATGGCATACGTAATGATAACTGTTATGCTGGTAAGTACTAAAAGTTTGGTGAGCTTTTTTTGTTCATTAGGCATTGTCTATTTTCCTCCGTTTTCTGCACAGTTGTTGTCGATCTATAAGCGAAAATGAGATTATCGCTTGTCTTCGTATGTATTTATTGATATGCTTTCTAAATCATATCAATTGATTTACCCTTTTGGAGGTCCCATGAAAATTATATTTGAAGATAAAAACATTATTGTCATTGAAAAAGCTAGCGGAGAAGCTTCGCAGTCCGATAAGGGCGGTACGGAAAGTCTTGTTGATTTTATCAATGCGCATATGAAGGCAAATAAAGAAGGTAAAAAGCAAGCCTTCGTCATTCATCGATTGGACCGCCCTGTTGGCGGACTCATGGTTTATGCTAAAACGAAAGAATCTGCCAGTGACTTAGGTCGACAAGTTCAAGCAGGCAAAGTTCGAAAGAAATACTTGGCGGTCGTTCAAGGCACGCCTGAGGCTCCTGAAGGTGAACTAAAACACATGTTACTAAAAGATGAGGCAAGCAATACGTCCGCTGTGGTTGAAACTGCAAATAAAGCGGCCAAGGAAGCCATCCTTAGATATAGAGTCCTTGAAACCATTCAAGATCCAGAATTTGGCGAACTCTCACTTATGGAGATTTTGCTCATTACAGGGCGTCACCATCAAATAAGAGTACAGCTCAGTTCAATAGGTTGTCCAATATGGGGCGATACCAAATATAATAAAGATTTCGTCGCTTTAGATGGTTGGCATCAAATAGCCCTATACGCAAGTCTTTTGAGTTTCTATCATCCGACTATGAACAAACCTTTGAAATACGAGCAAAAACCAGATGTAACTCAAAAACCTTGGAGTCTTTTTAAGATGGTATAAATAAAATAATATTAAAAAAATGCGGTATTTCTATTCATTATGATACCGCATTTTTGCGTCTAAAACTACTCCTTCTATCCCTATGAAATAAAAATTAAATCATACGAGCGTTAGCTGTACTTTACCTCAACGCTAATTTCTCTAACATATTCAAGTTCAACCGGATTTTTCATAAGTTCTGCAAAATCTAACGCTTTTGAAATGTGCTCATGAGCGCTGTCTTTAAAATCAGCCAAATACATGAGTCTGGACATATGCGCTTCAGATCTGCCTCTTCCCCAATAACTGCCCGTCTGTTCATAAACTTCACTCGATTTTGCAATATAATTCAACGAAAACTCAATTTTTGATAAATGGTAGCATACGATTGATAAGTTTGTATAAATCAGTGCCAAACCATTCGTAGGTCTCGCTTTCTCAGCTAAGTCTTTCGCTGTTTCGAGTTCTTCATAAGCTTTTTTGTAGTCACCTATTGCCATTAATATTTCTGCACTGTAATTATAGGTAGCAGCAAGATTCAAACTATATTTCATATTCTCAGAGCATATCGGTGTGAGGTATTCTTTTGATAGTTTCAAGTAACGCTCTGCTTCTTCATAAGATCTTGTTTTAATGCAATAGAGCCCTTTTAATCGCCAAAAAATATAAATCAAATCACTGTTTTCTTCTCTTTTTACCAAATAATCCAACTTTTCAAGTGACTCTTTCATCGATATAAGACTTTCTGTTTGAATTTCAAAGTAGATTCGTTGAAGAATACAGTTAATCAACATCTCCATGTCGCTATTTTTTTCGAAAAACTTCTCGGCTTTGCTGATGTAGTCAAGCCCTTCTTCGTAATGACCCTCTCTAATGGCACGGCGTCCTTTAATGTACATGACTTGATAATCATAGTTCATTATGCTGATATCAATGCCTGCGCCTTCTTCAAGTCTCATCCGCGTCTCTTCTATATCTGCCATTACTTTGTCTTCAAAAGTTCGTTCTTTATCCAGTCCATCGTAGTAGGCGTTAAAGACTTCATGCCAAATGTCTAAATACATTTTTCCATAAATAACTTGGTATTTATATTCAATGGTAAAATCTCGCGCATGTCTGGCGTGGTAGATGATATAAGGCAAAATAGCGATGTTGTTCACTTTTTTATTGTATTTGTCTTCATAGTAAAGGCATAGTTTCCTGTGAATAACCCCTTTTCTTGTCTCTGAGATTTCCTTAAAAACATATTCCTTTAATTTTTGATGCGTAAAATCATAATAAAGACGGGTACTGGAAGCGATTTCTCTGATGACGTGTTTGTCTTTGAGTTCATCGATGATTTCTACAATTTCCAAATCATCATAAATGGTAATATTTTTTATACCGTCGTAATCGGGATATTCTTTAAAAACAGCAAGTATGTCTAAAACACGAAGCGTCTTTTCACTTAGTCCGATGAGTCTCGATTTCATGAGGTCATCATTTCCCATTGGATTTATTTTTAGAACTTGTTCCTTGTTGTAAAGGTCTAAGTAGCCTGTTAGCATAAACGTATTGCCTTCAGTTTCTTTATAGACATGCTCAATCCACTCATCCGTTAATTGCTTTTTTGTTCCATTTTTTAAAAAGGCTTTGGCTTCCCCAAACGAAAACGGCAAGACGTGAATGCGGAACAACCATCGTTCACTAATGCCTAAAGTACTGAATTTGTTTAAAGTTGAACTGCCTAAGTCTCTAGTTGAGAGAATGAACATTACATGGTCAAGTTTTTCTCTGATTACTTCAAGCAGCAGCTGAATGGAATTGCCTTGAGCCCAGTGTATGTCTTCAAAAACAACAATTAAAGGCCGATCTATAGTGGCTTGCTTTAATATGTTTGCCATGTCCTCAACTAATTCTCTAAAACTTATTTTCTGCTCCCCTTCGATGCTATAAGCATCAAAATCGTTTTTCCATTTGACATCGGTTCCGACAACGCCGCCAGCAATGATTCGGCTGTTGGTTTTGCTATCTACTTGATGCACTTTAAATATTTCTCTCAGCAAAAAATGCCAAGGTCTAAAAGGCAAGTCGTTTTCCATATAGGTACAATTGACTTTGATGACTTGAACGTTTCTATAGCTATCAACAACTTTGTCGATTAATTTCGTTTTTCCAAGACCTGCATCGCCTTCAATAATCACATGTTTGAAATGAGACCCAATTAAAAAACGATCCATTTCGTCTTTAATACAGGCAATTTCGTCGTATCGTCCGAAAAAATACTCGTGTTTATGTGCACTGTGACTACGCTCAGCAAAATTTCTAAGCGTCACAATTTTTTCGTAAAGTTCAGTCGTGTTGGCATCGGGTACAACGCCTAATTCTTCTCTTAGGGTATTGGCAAGACAATTATAAGTGCTTATTGCGCGGCTAAACTGTCCCAAACTCAAATATAAATCCATGATGCTTCTCACCACATCTTCAGAAAATGGGTCTATTCTGAGAATATGTTCAAGCATGGCAATCGCATCTTCAAGCAGTCCGCTTTTTTTAAAGTCATTGCACCGATTGTGTAATTTTTGAATTTGATTTTTACGAACGTCTTCGCGTTTAAAATTAAGCCAGTTTCTGAACGTTTCGTCCCCTTTGAAACCATAGTCTTTTAATAATTCAAGTTCGTCTAATAATAAATCTTTAGAGTCTTCATAACTGTTCTCAAACATAAAGTAAGTCTCAGGGTTAAGTGAGACGTAAGTGTTATTGGGTGTGAGTAAAAACGCATCACCTAGTTGTTTTCGAATCAAATAGAAAGCATTTCTGAGATTTTTAGCAGCAGCTTCATCGTCTAATTCTCCCCAAAATAAGTCTTTAAGCTTGTCTCGGGTTGTTTGACCTTCAAGTGCAAGGTAAAATGCAATGGCTTCAGCTTTTTTTAGGGTAAACTGTACTTTTTGACCGTCAAAAAAAATGCCAGGTAAGCCTGTTACTTTTATGCCTGCTTGATTCATAAAATGTCCTCCAAAAAATATAACTAGGACTATTATACCACTTTTACTCGCGTTTAAGCGCCCTTTTACGAACATAAAAAGACCTCTATCACTATTGTGAAAGAGGCCCTTCATGGATTAGTCTGAGGAGGAATTCATCCATAAGATATGATATCTATACCCTATTTCATAAATTTATCCCATGCTTTTTTAACTTCGTCAGAAATAAAGTTTTCATCTGTTAAATAAGGCAAAGAAATGTAGTCTTGTCCTTTGCGAATGTCATTGTATTCCATGCAAGTTGTGATTGAGTTTTCATTTCTTGCCCAAGCACGTCTTGAAACGCCGTTCATAACATCCCAAGGAATTGCACGTTCGATGATTTTATCGATTCTATTGCTGCCGTCTAAGACAAGTCCAAAACCGCCGTTAGTTACTTTGCCAATACCAACGCCACCGCCATTATGAAGTGCGATTAAGCTCATACCACGAGCTGCATCGCCTGCGAATGAATGTGTTGCCATTTCAGCCATTATATTAGAACCGTCTTTAATATTAGAAGTTTCTCTAAATGGTGAATCGGTACCGCCAGTATCGTGGTGATCTCTTCCAAGCATAACAGGGCCAATCTCGCCATTTCTAACCATTTCATTAAACTTAAGCGCAATTTTCATACGGCCAAGCGCATCTTGATACAAGATTCTGGCCTTAGTGCCGACAACAAGTTTGTTCTTTTCAGCATCACGAATCCAAATGTAGTTGTCTCTGTCTTGGAATCTTCTATCAGGATCTATTGCAGACATTGCAGCGTGGTCAGTCTTTCTGAGGTCTTCGTCTGAACCACTGAGGCAAACCCATCTAAATGGACCGTAGCCGTAATCGAACAATAATGGGCCAAGAATATCTTCAACATAAGATGGGAATACAAATCCATCTAATTCGTTTATGCCATTTTTGCAAATTTCTTGAACGCCAGCATCGTAAATGGCTTTCATGAATGAATTTCCGTAGTCGAAGAAATAAACGCCTTTTGCAACAAGTGCTTTGATGACTTCGTAATGTCTCTTAAGCGTCTCGTCGACCAATTGCATGAATTTAGCTTTGTCTGTTGCGAGCAACTCCGTTCTCTCTTCAAAAGTAATGCCTGCAGGGCAATAACCACCCTCGTAAGCCGCATGGCAAGACGTTTGGTCAGATAACAAATCAATGTTTCTATCGTTTTCAAGCGCGTATTCTAATAAGTCGACAATGTTGCCATGGAACGCAACCGCATGTCCTTCTTCGAGTTTTAAATATTTTTCAGCAATGTCAAAGGCTTCTTTAGGCGTTTTTGCAACCGATGAAACCCATCCTTGAGAATGTCTTGTAACGATTCTAGATTCATCTACCTCAGCAACAATGGCAACGCCATTTGCGATTTCAGCCGCTCTGCCTTGTGCGCCACTCATGCCGCCAAGACCAGAAGTGATGAAGAGTTGTCCTTTTAAATCTGCATCGTTGGCAAGACCTTTTCGTTTTCTACCAGCATTGAGAATGGTAGAATATGTGCCATGAACTATGCCTTGAGGCCCAATGTACATCCATCCGCCAGCAGTCATTTGTCCATAATTGGCAACGCCGAGTGCAGCCGCTCTGTTAAAGTCTTTTGCATTATCAAACATGCTGATCATAAGTCCGTTGGTGATGATACATCTTGGTGCTTCAGGCGATGATTTAAAGAGACCTCTTGGATTTCCTGAATCAATAACCAATGTTTGATCTTCAGTCATAATTTCAAGATAAGCTTTGATAAGCCAATATTGCATCCAGTTTTGGAATATTTGTCCGCTTTCTCCGTAAGTCACAAGTTCATATGGATAAAGGGCGATATCAAAATCTAAATTGTTGTCAATCATAACTTGGAAAGCGCGACCTTCAACCGTTTTGCCTTTGTAATCTTGAATTGGCAAGCCTTTAATGTTGCCAACGGGTCTAAATCTATAGGCATATACTCTGCCTTTTGTCATAAGTTCTTCTAAAAATTCAGGAGCAAGGACTTCATGCCATTCCTCAGGAATATATCTGAGTGCATTCTTAAGGGCAAGTTCTACTTCTTCTTGACGTAAAGTAAATTCTCTTTTAGGCGCTCGTCTGATGCCTGGAGCGAAAGCTGGATACTCAGGAAGTGTGCTAAAAATATCTTTGAGTTTAACGCGCATTGCTTGTTCAATTTGAATATTATCTAACATAGTTTCACCTCTAAAATGAATTTGCCGTTTGGCCTAACTAAACTGTATCATATCAACGTCAAAAAAACGTCAAAAAAATCCCAGCAAATGCTGGGATTTTAAATTAAATTTATTCAGGTTTTTTGAAACCATATTCTTTTTTGTATCCATCTTTCTTAGGGCCATCAGATTTAGCAGCATCGTCTTTCTTGTAGCTGCTTCCGCCGCTGTAAGGCTTCTTGTATCCGCCTTCGCTAGAACCGTAAGGTTTTTTGTAGCCGCCGTCATTTGAAGAGTAAGGCTTTTTGTAGCCACCCTCTGGACGAGCGCCTTCAGATGCAGGACGAGAACTATTGCTTGAAGGATAAGGCTTTGCGCCGTCTTCTTTACGTCTAACATCTTTGTTTTTGTCACTATGGAAACTATCTTTTTTGTAGTTGCTTGAATTTTCTCTATTGCCTTGGTAAGGGCGGCTAGGTCTATATTCAGGCTTGCGATCAGGACTGAAATTGGCTTTTTTGCTATCACCTTTAGCACGGTCAATACGAATCTTTTGACCATTGATGCGTGAGTATCTGAGAATTTCATAAACTTCGTTTGCATAAGCTACTGGTACTTCGAAGAATGAGAATGTCTCGTATACGTCAACTGTACCAATCATGTCTTCAGAAAGATTCGTATCATTCGAAATCATTTTAGTGATGTCTTTAGGCTTAACGTTAGCATTCTTACCAACGTTTACAAAGAATCTTACCATACCGTCAGCATTGCTGTTCTTTTCGTAAACGCCGTAAAGATCAGAAATTTTCTTAGTATCGTCTTTGTATTTTTCAAGTTCTCTTTTAAGCATTGCCGCCGCAATTTCAATCGTCGTAATGTTCTTCTCAGCCATTTGCTCGATAAGACCATAGTACTTTTCAAGACCGCCTTCAGCAATCGTAGATTCAACATCTATGAGTAAATCGCTAACTTTGATTTCTTCGATATCAGCGATTGAAGGAATTTCGTGACGTTTGATTTTAGACTTAGAGTATTTCATAACGTCTTTAAGAAGTAAGAACTCTCTGCCACTTACCAAAGTAAATGATTTGCCGAAGTTGCCCGCACGGCCAGTTCTGCCTATTCTGTGTACGTAGTATTCCTCATCTTGTGGAATGTCCAAGTTAATGACCATTTCAACATTGTTAACGTCGAGGCCTCTAGCGGCAACGTCAGTCGCAACAAGAATTTCGATGTTACCCGTTCTGAATCTGTCCATAACCAAAGTTCTTTGTTGTTGCTTCATGTCACCGTGAAGTCTCTCACAGCTGTAACCTCTTGTTTGAAGCTGAGCAACCACTTCGTCTACTTTTTTCTTCGTATTACAGAAGATCAAAGAGAGTTTTGGCTGGTAACGGTCAAACAATCTAGTAGAAACTTCAACACGGTCTCTATCATGTGCTTCAATATAGTACTGATCAACATTTGGTGCTGTTAATTCTTTATGTACCACTTTTACAAGTTGAGGATCCTTTTGATATTGATCAACAATTTCCATGATTTCTCTTGGCATAGTTGCTGAGAAAAGAATTGTTTGACGCTCTGTTCCAACGCTTTGAAGAATGATTTCGATATCTTCTCTAAAGCCCATGTTAAGCATTTCGTCAGCTTCATCAAGGATGACCATGTTGATGTCTGAAAGGTCTAATGTTTTTCTTCTGATATGGTCAATAACACGACCTGGTGTTCCAATGACAATTTGGGCACCCATTTTGATCGCTCTGATTTGACGATCAATTGGTGCTCCGCCGTAAATTGGCACTGCTTTGATACCCTTCATATGTTTTGCTAATTTAGAGATTTCTTCAGAAACCTGAATAGCAAGTTCTCTCGTCGGACAGAGAATGATTGCTTGTGTTTTTCTGCTTTTAACTTGAATTTTTTCAAGCATTGGAATACCAAAGGCAGCTGTTTTACCAGTTCCTGTTTGCGCTTGACCAATAATGTCATAGCCTTCAAGAATTAAAGGAATCGATTGGGCTTGAATAGGTGTTGCTTCTTCAAATCCCATTTCCTCTACTGCTGTTAATATTTGATTGGATATTTTTAAATCCTTAAATTTTACAACATTCATTTCCTTTGCAGTTTGAATCTCCTGAGCTGTTTGCATTTCTTGAGTTTCTTTTTCCATAAATAATTACCATCCTTTATATTAATTCACTTCTAACTCTGTATGAGAAGCCGAACGACAATTGTTCGGCCATTAGACTATGGTTAGAACAACCAAATTATATTTTATACTAATTTCAATGTAAATACAAGCATTTTGTTTTTATTGTCAAATAGATTAGAATCATTGAGAAAATGGTACTTATATAAATGAAAGAAATAATCATGGTATACATATATCCAATTTTCGGCTTTCAAAA
>JAYVIR010000032.1:0-2404 GCA_043770095.1 Eubacteriales bacterium | reverse complement strand
TCAAGAACAGGGTCTTGACAATATCCTGTAACTATAACCTCAGTGTCAGGATGAATGTCATACATATCATGCACTGATTGTCTACCACCACGCATTTTATGCGTTTTGTCGCTATACAAATAATTGACTGGCAATGCAATATAAGGCACATAAACTCTTTCAATATGCCCATTAATCGCGGGTATAAACCTACGCATAGCAGAAAAACTAACAGGCTCCCATTTAACATGATGGATAGAAAGGTCTGCCCCCCTCCCATCTGAAACGTCATCAAGCCACTCTGTTAAATCTGTCCGTTTGCAACATCTTAACGAACAGGTTCCTTTTGTTATGACTAAATTGCCATCTTTATCCTCGTTGGTAAAAGACCTCGGCTTCTTACAATCTTGCGACATGCAGCCCCTTATAGATGGCAAGCACCCATTATAACAGCCATAACACCTGCCCGCCTTATATTGGTCGCACTCTGGGCACATCAACCCACACTCCGTCTCCATAGTCGTTTGAAAGTTTCTATCTTCAGCATTAATCGGCACAGTTCTATCTGCTCCATCAAATTGAAGCGTAAGATTTGCCATTTTATTCGTAATATTTATTTTTTTAGACTTGCGCATTATTGCCCCCATTTTATATAAGTCTGTGAAACATGATTCCAGCATTCCGCTTTTGTGCGGCTACTTTTAACCCACTTGCCTGCTGATTCATCATATATCAACCCCGAACATGCCTTCATAAAAGCACCAAAATTAGAAATTGACACTTTATCGCCAAAAGTTGCAACAACTTCCTTAATTCTGCTTTCTTCTGAGATGCCATTAGCTATAATTCTGGCATTTGGAACTATCTTAAAAACCTTTGCAAGAGAGGACAAAATCAACTCTTTTGCCCAATTCCCTTTACGCAAAGTTTGGAAATTAAGCGAATACCATGAAATCTTATTGGCATCGCCCCAACTCAACAGTCTTTCTAAATCAACATCAGAGTGCCACATCAAATCAAGAATTACTGGGATTCCAGCCTGAGCCAGTGCTTGTGCGCTCAAAATGTTTCTCTTAACGTTTAAAACATGTTCCATTCGAGGCTGGTTGGCAAAACATGAATAATTCACAGAAACCGCCGCATCAAAACCATATTCAGCAAAAACCTGCCAAAGATTTTTACCATTTCCCCAATCCATATCTTGAAAACGCCAAATCAACTCTAATAGGTCATCCTTAGCATAAAAATGTAATATCATCTTCGTTGTATCTGGAATGTTGTAAGCTTCTCGCAGTGTCTTTTTTTTACGATAAAGCCATTTCACGTCTCCATCTACAATCCGCAAAAATCTGCTGAATGATATAAAAAACGCATCGTGCTGAACGCCAAAAGATGTATCACGAATCTGTGGCATAAAAAAAGGCAACTTATCATTGAATGGGGTGCTGCAATTAACATGAGCAAGGTCTAACCCCTCAACGTCTTCTATCCAGTTAGGCAAAGTTGCATGTTGCCCGCATCTTATATGACACTTACCACAAGAATCTGATGGGCAATTATTAAAAAAGTCACAATGCGTGCAGCCACGACAGGTGCCGCTAATTTTTGCGACACATGTATCACAAAACGAGCCACAGCCATCAATGGTTGTTTCACATATCTGGTCATCGAACTGACGGGAACTCAAATGAATTGCTTCAAACTGTTCTTTTAATGTTGGCATACATTCTATAATACAAAAAGCAGGGGAATTCCCCTGCTTTTTTTGCAACAATTACAATTTACAAAAGACTTAAGGCAAGAACCTTGTATCAATCACGTATTCGCTTCTAAGAACAGCAACTTCATCGCTTGGACCTTCACCGACAAAGTTGTTCCAACCATCTCTTATAGTCACCTGAGCAAGTAATAAAGACAGCGCAGGTGCCACTGGTGCTCCTACTGCGCCAGGAACTCCATGAACAACAGATATTGCACCCGCAGAAGTTAAAACTACAATGTCAAATCTTAACAATTTATTTGGGACACCATCTGTTATAACAATAAAATCAGATGCCCGCAAAACTTTTGCCGCTGCAAGTGCCACGCTAACTTTATTTATTACACCAGCACCAACATTAATATTTAATGCCCGTTTGCCAGGAGTAACTGTGTCTTCTATAAATGAAAATTCCAACCCCCGAATTATACGGTTGTCAAAATATTCGTGAACCTGCCGCATTATTCTTGGCATCTTGATGAACCCCCAGCTTTAATTAAGCACCAACAACGACTGTTAACTCTGTGCTGCGTCCACCAGACATGCATTTAACTACAACAGCATCATTTTCCATTACATCTGCTGGAATTATAAGATTAGCTGTTACACCCGTAGCTGTTTTTGCAATATTCATAACCGATGCACCAACAATGCCACTTACTGAAA
>JAYVIR010000031.1:0-4161 GCA_043770095.1 Eubacteriales bacterium | reverse complement strand
AAGATCCACGACAAAAAATTTCTACAATTCGGTTGTCTACCGCTTTAATGAAGATTCGGTCACTGATAGGTTCTTATCTGGCAGAATTGAGATCTCTGCTGACTCGGTAAACAGAATTAAGATCCCAAATCAACCCCTGACAATTGATGCAAATGGCCTTCGTCCTTCTGGACAGACTGCACTCTTAATCGAGAGAAACTCACTTAGGTTCTTAAACCGCTATCAGTATGGTGCTGAAAAAATCCAGGTCGAAGTGCCTTTTAACATCGGTTGGGACACTGAGGTTGGTGATCCTATCGTGCTGGGTGGTCAAGATCTTCAGATCTCAGACATCAACAATGGAACGAGAAATTTCAGCCCTCGCATATTTGAGATCACAAACAAGCGCCTTAATTGGCGAACAGGATTTATCAGCCTAGAGCTAACAGACACAAGCTTCAATCAGCAAGTACGCTTTGGAGTCTTTTCACCAGCTTCAATTTTAGATGCAGGCTCAACAACCACATCACTTAAAATCACAAATTCTTTTGGTACAAGACTTCCAAACATTGAAAAAGACAAATGGACTTTTTACATTGGAAAGCAAGTCATTGTTCACTCTGAGGACTGGTCATTTAATGAAACAACTAAACTTTTAAGTTTTGATGCTTCTGATGATTTTAGAATCAACATTGATCCGATCTCGAGCGCACCACCTCAAGGCTACTTTGTAAGACTGCCAAGCTATGAGCAAATTGTTGAAAGCGACTCTCAAGTCCTAAAGGCAATTCATCCATTTTGGACTCCGCAGCTTAATATCGTCTCTGTAGTTGCACCAGACAGGTTCGAACTATCGCCAACTGATGTTGCTCGGGCATTTGTCGGGGCAGTCGTAAGATTCAGAAGCATTGATTTTTCTCGTGACTCTGGTCTTGTTGCTGCGAGAATTGTTGAAATTGACATGAATGAAATTGTGATCGAAGGTTTAACTGGCACTTTCTTAGCTGGTGATAAAATTGACCTTGTTGGTTTTGTCTCAGATAACGGAGCGCCTTATGCTTGGATCTAAGAGGTAAAAAATGGCTGTAGTTCCTCCAAATCTTTTAAATATCTTTGAAGAAGAAATCCAATCTGGCGCTGCTGCCTCTGAAGCAACCATGCAAAGAATCGCAGCAAGCACAAACTTTTGGAATGCTTTTTACGAAGGTCAGCGTGGCTGGTTTTTAAACGGACCTTACGGAGTGCTTCCAACACCGCAGTCAGGTGTTGACGGTGCCTACGCCTGCATCACACGAATGCAGATTTATGGCTTTACAATGTATAACCTTGTGCCAGGAACGAGCGGTGAGCTTGAACTTGACATCCAGGTCAACCCAGCAAGTGGTGATCCAGCTTATTCGCTATTCACAATACGACCTAAAATTGCTTTTGATTCTGGTGCCTACGCAAGAATTGTGACAAACGTGTCTACCAACACAGTGCTGTTTCAATCTCCGCTGACAACTCTGCCAGTTTTTGCAAACACAACGCTTGAAGCTGGTGATCTTTTAACTATGAATTTAATTGGTGTTCAAGCAGGCGCAGAGTCTTGCGGCCTTGTTTTGGCGCTTCGTCCAACAACATAAAAGGATTATTATGTTAATCGAGCTCACTCAGCTAAACGATGAAAAAGTATTTGTGAACCTGGCAAATGTTTCTTTAATGAGGCCAGACTCTCCAAGTAAAGAAAGAACCGTCATTCAGATTGGCGAGGACATGATCATTGTTCAAGAATCCTACAACGCAATTAAATATATGCTAATGCCAAGACCGATGCCTCAACAAACGCCTAGCGGTTTAAGCTTAGTTTAGTTGCATTAGGGTTTGCATTTCTGTCAAAACCTTACATCATGGTGATGTGAGGTGCCTTGATGCTTAATCACGAGACCATACTTTTTTGCCCAGATTTGCATTTGCCTTTTCAACACAAACACGCTTTTAAGTTTTTAGCCGCTGTTAAAGCAAAATATAAGCCCAACAAAGTTGTTTGCCTGGGTGACGAGATAGACGGTCATGCTATTTCAATGCACAATCACAGTCCAGACCTTGCAAGCCCAAGCAGAGAGCTTGAGATGGTTCTTTCTGCAATAAAGGTTCTTTACAAGATTTTCCCAGTCGTGGACTTGGTAGAGTCTAATCATGGCTCTTTGTATTATCGAAGAGCGGCGGCTAACGGTCTGCCTAGCAAGGTAATAAGATCATATAATGAAATTCTTGAAGCGCCAAAAACTTGGAAGTGGAGTCCCGATCTTGTTGTTTACTCGGGCGATAAGCCTATTTACGTCTGTCACGCTCAAAGTTCAGACGTTCTAAGAAACTCAAAAAACAGGTCTATGAATTACATCCAAGGTCATCATCACTCAAAATTTGAGATTCGCTACTGGGCAAATAGCCTTGGGCTTTACTGGGGAGTAACTTCTGGATGCTTGATTGACTATCGTTCTTTAGCCTTTGAGTACGGCAGAACCATGCTTGATAAACCAATCTTGGGCTGCACAATTGTCAAGAATGGCATACCGCAACTTGTGCCGATGATATTAGATTCAAAAGGAAGCTGGATCGGTAAGTTATGAAAAAAACAGCTAGACCATTTTTAAGAATATGGACTTTAGTCTTTCATCACTACACAATTTATTTAAGGCGAGTGGTGCGATCCTAGCGCCACAATCTTAGCAGTGATTAAAAGACTGCGCAGAGATCAACATCCACTCGCCAACCTTGAGGCTTAGCATGAAAAAGATCGGTCAACTAAACGTCATGGGCCACACTTGGAAAGTCTACTTGTCTGATGACCTTCCGTTAGAAATTGATGGCGTGACCATTTTTGCCAGCAAAAGAATTGAAATTTCCTCTAGACTAAAGGGCGATGCTCTTACCGTTTGCTGGGTCCACGAGTTTGGACACGTTGTGCTACACGAGCTTGGAATGTATCTCACTGGGTTTTCGCCTGAAATAGAAGAGCTTGTTGTTGATGCCTACGCAAAAGCGTTTAGTAAAAACTACAAAGAATTTAAAAAAATTGTAAAATAGAGTCAAAAATATTAGCCCATTTCAATGATTAAAAAAGACTTTGTTGGTAAAAGATTTGGCAGACTGGTTGTTCAGGATGTTTTCCATAAAAAACTAAGAAACGGAAAAAAAATACTTGCTTGCTTGTGTGTTTGTGACTGTGGAAAGACAGCAACGCCTTTAAAGTGTAATCTGCAAAACAAGACTTGTAGAAGCTGCGGATGCCTTGGCGTTGAATCAAGAAAAACTCACGGCTTAACTTTGAACAAGAAAAAACCAGAGCTTTATAATATTTGGGATGGAATGCTTAGAAGATCAAGCGGTAAAAAACAAGCGCAAAGAAGCTCAACCTACATGAAAATATCAAAAGACTTTGGAATATATGAACCATGGAAAAGCTTTGAGCAGTTTTGCAAAGACATGGGACCTCGCCCAAACAAAGATCATTCTCTGGAAAGGATAGACAACAACAAAGGTTATTATCCAGAAAATTGCAAATGGGCAACAAAGTCCGAGCAAATGTATAACACAAACAGGTCTAAAATAATTGAGATTTATGGCGAAAAAATAAAAACATCAGATTTCAAAAGAAAATACAAAATCCCTCCTGGTGGTATAAAATACTGGACCAAAAAAGGTTACAACCTAAATCAAATTGCAGATCATTACAAAAAGCTTAGAGGCCTTTAGACTTGGTTTCCAAAGAAGGATTTTCTGAAGCTTTATCCACAGAATCAATAATTGGCTGTAAAGCGCTCATAATTATTCTTATAGAAATACCAGAAACCATATCTGCAAACAAGATTGGTTGATCCTGATCTCTTGGGTCAATATTAAATTTGCAGTTAAAGCGTTCATTAAGCCCAGTAATCGAAGCAAGAAAAAGTGCATCGTGATATTTGGGTTGACAATAGACTGTGACAACTTTCATTTGTACCTCAAAAAAGCTTAACAAATAAGCAGTTTGTCGCTGAAGATCAAGTCCCATTTTGGGTATTAAAGCAGTTGAAAATCATACAATCTGTGGTTAAGGTCTCAAAAAAAACCCTTGCTTGGTGCAAGGGCTAACAAAACCTATTTTTCGCTGGTGACGAATAGTCTTTTCTTAGCCTAAGCCCTCGCAGGTGTCAACAT
>JAYVIR010000030.1:0-2158 GCA_043770095.1 Eubacteriales bacterium | reverse complement strand
GCGCAACAAATGTAAGAAAAACACGGTTTTCCGCACATCTGTTAGCTAATCGCCCGAACAAAAGTCTACTATTCCAGTTACCTAAAGTTTTACGATGTTTCTTAGAGGACTTGCCTCTTTTGCTCATGTTTTTAACATTAAGGTCTTCAACTACAACAACATTCACATCGTCAAGATTGAGCAAGTTGACCTGTTGCCCAATATAATCTTTTATCCCAGCAATAGTTTGCTTGAAATTTTTGCTGCCACGTTTTCTACGTTTTAATTTCTGAATTTTGGCTTCAATCTCTTTGCCCAGAAATTCACCTTCTGAGGTAGATATTAGCTTTTTAATTCCAACATCAATGCCAACAACCTTGCCAGTTGCCTTAACTTCAGGAGCTTCCTTCTCAAGGAATAAATTAACATATAGTTCGTTGCCTATTCTGCGCAACTGCACAGAAGATTTAACAATATATCCATTATTGATATGCTTGTTAAATAAAGCATGTTTTTTTGTCGGCAATAATAAAGAAATTCGATTCCCAAAAATTGAACCTAGCCGTACGGCTAGGTCGAACACTTTCATCTTTTTGGGCGACTCGTATATCGTGACAAGGTCATTATTTAAGTCTATCGAATTTCCATTAAAAACAGGGACTTTGACTCTATCTCGAAATTTCTGGTCTTTTGACCACTCAGACCATCTTTGAACAATAATTTGCCAGCTTTTGTTTCTGTTTTTGGCGTAGGCATATACTCTTTTATAAGCTTTATAGATTCGTTTTTGATTGTGAACTTGTGTTGCATTTATCATTTGTATAGCTTGTCTATAAGCGCATTTTACAGCTTTGCCACATAGCCAAGTGGTTACTTTTCTCCATTGTGTAGCATTGGCTTTTGAAACAAGCTTTTTTTCGTTCCAATACAGAGATATAAACTCATTGACAACACGTTGATATTCAATAAACAGTGAGTCCAAAAGCTCTCGCTTCTTTGCTGTAATGAACTTCAAACTGTGTTGTGTGCGTTTTATCATTTTTCGGGAGCTTGCTTCTTTTGTTTTTCCAAGTATTCGTCGCAAGCGCGACGAATAACATCAGAAGCCGCAAGCCCTTTTTCTTTGGCATGTTCCTTCAGGTCTTCCATTAGTGGCTCAGACATATATATTTGAAATCTTTTCATAGTTTTATTATACACCGCTTCGGCGTATCTGTCAAGAGGTTTGCAAATATAATTTTGTATAAGATTTAACAACTTTTTATAAGTCTTCTTGAGCTATTCTTAACTCTCTGTTTTTCAAACAATTCAACCCAAACTTGAAAGTCATATTCCACTTCCGCCCAATAATGCTTTGCGGATTGTGCAGATATTACTATCGTAAATGGAACACACCAGAGCGACAACTGCCATATTCAACAAATATTGACTGGGGCAAGCCAGTAAAAAAAAGAAAAAAGAAAGCTACTTGACAAATTTTTGTTTCATGTTATAATCAAAGTATAAAGTTAAACAGGGAGTCCAAACCAGATGATTAAATTTAATGGCGACTATGAAAAGCTTGAAGCCCTTGGCTACAAATTTCATAAATTGTTCGCCAAAGAATACCCTGTTTATGAAAAGGATGGCGTCTGGATATGGGTAGACGCAAACGTTGAATTTGCAGACATGTATGGCTTGAGCCATTTGCTACTCACTGCCATTAAGACCAACGAACAGGTTCTGAGCGAGTTTGGAATGACTGTTTACAACAAAGAAAACAACACCTTAGAACCACGCAGCCGCAAGCATGAGCACGTGGCTGTATATGCTGCTAAAAAGGGAATTTCAATACATGAAGTTTATATCATTATGAACAGCAATGGTGAGAAGTCCGAAGAATATTTTGCTGATTATGCTGCTTATTTCAGAGAAACTAAATTTTACAGCATCGAAGAAAAAACAATAACTGCCATTCAGGAACTAATCAACTTAGGTTACATTTAAAGGAGTTTACATGAACAAAGTGCAAGAAATGTTACAAGGAAAAATCAATGAATTCATGCTAAATCAAACTCCTGAAAACATGATGGCGTTGTTTGTTGCCTTCCACTCCTCCACACAGCACTCTGGCTTGGTTTGGTCTCAGATAGAAGAAGTAGTTAACAGCTCAATCAAAGCTCCACTATTCCTTCGTAAA
>JAYVIR010000029.1:0-2136 GCA_043770095.1 Eubacteriales bacterium | reverse complement strand
CACGACTCGAATTGTCAACATAAAATATTAAGTATGAAAAAGAAAAAAACTATGTGGGAAGATATAAATATTTTTTCTCTGCTTGAACTCATCTCTGTTTTTGCCATAGCCTTCATTATAGTAGCCATAGAGTCTGTTAGCGATGGGAGAGATGTCGTCTTGTTAGAGACACAGAAAACATCCGCTTTCAACGCCTCAGAAACCTGCAATATCGGGAGCATTAGCCACAAGTTCCCTCCAACATTTAATGGACGATATTATATGGCCATTCAATATAAGAACTACAATTTTCAAATAGAGACTTCGTCTTATGCTTATAAAAGACATAATGTTGGAGATATCGTGCCATTGATAATAATTGATGATTGTCCAGTAGCTATAAAATAAATAATTGACAAGTCGTTGCCAGCTTATATAATGCTTCTATGGACAATCACATGAAAACTCTTTTGGCAAGGACTCGATGTGCTGAGCTAATATTAGAAACAGCAATCACTGGGAAATATCCTGTTCGTCCATATTGGTATCCAGAACCTAATGCCAACCGCCAAGAAATTGCAGACAAAATAGAAGACAATGGGAAACAGCTTTCTCATTTTGACAAATGCAGAGTCCCATTGATTCAAAAGCTAAGCTTATTTAGGCTTAATTGGCTTTTGCACGCTTTACCTTCATTGAATTGGGATTTTAAGGTTGAAACATATGGTGATTCTAACTTTTATGCTTTTACTTTTGGAAAAGACACGCCAGTGGTTAATGTCCTGCCATTCGCAGAGCAGGATACGGCAGCATACAGTCTTGGCTGCTTTGTTGATGATAGGTGGTTGCTGTTGGACTTCTTTGCAACCTTTTGTTTGTTGCTGGCTCCTGACATAAAGCTTTCATCTATAGAGATGGATACTTCTCGTGTCAGACCCAAAGAGGTGCCAAAACAAGAATACTATGAGATGCAAAAGATACTGACAAAATTAACATTTACGAATGAAGAAGTAGTGGCGGCAATAAAAAAGATGAACACTGAGATGCAGGCAGTGATTCCAGCTCATTTGTTTTATTCACGAAAGGCTGACTACGTTATCGGAAAACGTTCTGTTAAAAATAAAGACAGATATTTCAATAAAAAAGGGCATCTTGAATTGGTAGAAGGGAAGCCAGCACCATTGGTTACATTTGACTTACCATTTGGCATAGCACGTGCAGAAGTGGAGCAGCTATAAATGGAAGCAAAAACATGTGCAACACTAGTGCTTAATCATGGACGTGAGCTGTCCCCTCTGCCAGACTTCTATTTTAAAGAACCTGAAAAGTGGACGCCAACAGGGATGCAAGATGCGATTGAAGCACAAGCTATAAAAAATGGGATAGAGCAGCCAGGGAACCACAATATTTCATTGATTCACAAGATGAGCATGCCTTCGCTTAACATGGTTTTAATAGCAATGCCCTCCTTGTGGAAAAGGTTTCGTATTGTTTACAATGCCATGCAAGAATCATATTCGTTCGTGTGCAAAGGTGTTAACATAAATAAAGTGATATTCACTGTTAAACCTTTTGGAAACATATCAATAACAAATTACTTTGACTATTTCGCCAACCACAAGCAGGAGAGCGGCAGACGGTTGTTGTTGCACTCCTTGGCAACGATTAGCTTATTGATGGCACCAGACATAATGATTAAAGCTTCAATGGAATCAACAGACTCACTTGCGTGGGCAAACATTGTTTCTGCGTTAAAAATTACAAATAAAGACCTAATAGCTGCAATAGCAAAAATGAATAATGAACTGAAAGCAGTTGTGCCAAAGAGTATGTTTTGCTCGCGAGAAGCAGTGCCTAGTGGGCAGGATGGGCTTCTTAAACTAGTGGAGGTTTTAAGTCCTAAAGCAACAATATTTACATTTGATGCAATCCAAGCAGAGATGGAGCAACTATAATTTGACATTTCTTTTTTTATTGATATAACGCTTATATGGTTTTAAAAAAAGGAGCAATGTTATGGCCAGAAAAATTAGAAGAGGTGCCTCGGTGTCTATAAAAGCCCCAGCGTTGAAAACTAAAATGCGGGTTACAACTGACCAGAAGGCAGTAGAGAAGGTTGCCAAAAAGTTACGCCCATTAGCAATTTGCGGGAACATA
>JAYVIR010000028.1:0-25049 GCA_043770095.1 Eubacteriales bacterium | reverse complement strand
GGGTCATAATGTGGGCGATCAAGTTTTGGCATTAACAGCGAAAGTTTTAAGTCAAAGTATTCGTAAGTTAGATGTTTTGACAATGAATTTTTAGAACATAAAGAGAGACATAAATTTTTAGTTGATGAGACTCTCGCATTAAAAAACCAATTTAATGAAGAAAAATTTAACACAACAGCTATTTTTACGTTTTTAATAGAAGAGGTTATTCTAGGACACCTTTTAAAAGAAGATATAAAAATGTTTCCTTACCTTAATGCCTAGCCTCGGGCGAGGTATATGAAAACGCATGAAAAAAACGATTAAACCGGTTGATGGCTTATTTCAACCGGTTTAATCGTTTTAAAAGTGCTAATAATGTTTTTTTCTCTTCAAGGTCAAGGACTTCAAAATGATTAAAAAGCCTTTCGACATGAACAGGGAAAACTTCAGAAATGATCGCTGTTCCTTTGTTGGTGAGCGCAATCATGCTCACGCGTTTGTCTTCTAAATCGCTATAGCGGTGAATGTAGCCATCGCGTTCTAAGTTATTAATAACCACGGTCATGTTACCGCTGGTGGATAAGGTCTTTTCGATAATTTCGCAAATTTTCAAATTTCCCAAATGGTAAAGCGCCTCCAAAACGCCAAATTGGGCAATTGTCAAACCATACTCTCTAAGTGTGGCTTGGGTCATTCTATTTTCAGCAGAAATGGTTCGAGACAAAGCAATGACTAATTTCAAATTCAATTCATTTTCTTTTCCATAAGGTTTTCGCGTAATTTTCATGACTTTATCTTATTACTAGTTAGTGATAGTGTCAAGTGGGTTATCCGATGTTCTTTTACATGCTATAATAGAAAAGACGCATTATTATTTCAATTTGTAAAATAAGCAATCATGACTATTTTTTATAAGGAGATTATAAATATGAGAATGACAAAGCTTTACGCGCCAACATTAAGAGAAGTACCAACAGATGCAGAGCTTCCGAGCCACCAACTGCTATTAAGAGCGGGCATGGTCAGAATGCTAGCGGCAGGCATTTACTCGTATTTGCCTCTGGGTTATAAAGTGATTAAGAATATTGAACAGATTGTCCGTGAAGAGATGGATGCCATCGATTCTCAGGAAACGCTTATGTCTGCAATCATTCCATCCGAATTATGGAAAGAAAGCGGTCGTTGGGCAGATTTTGGTCCAGAGATGTTTAAGCTTTATGACCGAAACAGCAGAGAATTCTGTCTTGGTCCTACACATGAAGAAGTGTTCACCAATTTGGTAAGATACGAAGTAAAATCATACAAGCAACTTCCTTTAAGCCTTTATCAAATTCAAACAAAATACAGAGATGAAAAAAGACCGAGATTTGGTTTGATGCGTTGCCGTGAATTTATCATGAAAGACGCGTATACGTTTGATAAAGATGAAGTTGGGATGAAAGAAGCCTATTTCCAAATGTGGAAGGCCTATGAACGGATCTTCAATCGCTGCGGACTAAACTTCAAGATTGTTGAAGGCGATGCAGGCGCTATGGGTGGCAGTAATTCGCATGAATTTATCGCTCTTTCTGAAATTGGAGAAACACAAATCGTTTTCTGCGACCACTGCGATTACGCCGCTACGGATGAAAAAGCAGCAGTGGTCTACGATGTTAAAGCTGTTGAAAAAGCACTTCATGAGAACGTTTTAAAAGACCTTGAAAAGGTATCGACACCGGGCGTTAAAACGATCGAAGAACTCAATGAATTCTTTGCCTTAACCGCGCATCATTTTGTAAAAACGCTTCTCTTTAAAGTAAGAGATGAAGTTATTCTCGCACTTGTTCCTGGTGACAGAGAACTCAATGCAATAAAATTCGTAAATTACCTCGGCGTTTCAGAGCATGAGCTTGAAATGGCGGATGAAGCAGATATTAAGTTGGTCACAGGCGCTGAAGTCGGCTTTGCAGGCCCAATTGGTCTCAAACAAAAAGTGAGACTACTTGTGGACGAACGAGTGACATTAATGACAAATGCCATTATTGGCGCCAATGAAACGGATTATCATTTTAAAAATGCTAACTACGGCAAAGACTTTACCGGTGAAGTAGTAACGGATCTTCTCATGGTTCAAATTGGGGATAAATGCCCTAAATGTGGTGAAACCTTACTTCAAGAGCGCGGAAATGAAGTCGGAAACATATTCCAATTAGGCACTAAATATTCAAAAGCATTAAATGCAACGTTTTTAGATGAAAATGGTAAAGAGCAATTAATGGTCATGGGTTCTCATGGCGTTGGCGTTTCTAGAACAATGGCGGCTGTAATAGAGCAAAGTTTTGACGAAAACGGCATTATATGGCCGCTAGCGATTGCGCCATTCCACGTAGTGGTGACCATCATCAATATTAAAGATGAAGTTCAAGTAAACCTTGCTAATGCATTATACGAAGCCCTTAAAACAAAAGGCGTCGACGTCCTTTTAGACGATCGAAATGAACGTCCGGGCGTTAAGTTCAAAGATGCAGAACTCATTGGCATTCCATATGGCATTACCGTTGGAAAACGTGCCGTTGAAAATATTGTAGAGTTTAAAACCAGAAAAACAGGCTCTAAAGACGAATTAACAACAGAAGACGCCATAGGAGAAATTCTTAAGGCGATGAAAAAATAGAGGTCACTACATGCGTATTAACAAATTGCTCAGCAATTTAGGATACTGTTCGAGAAGAGAAGCCAACCGATGGATTGAAGACGGTCGACTTACTGTGAATGGTCAAATTTGTCAATTAGGACAGTGGCTAGAAGACGCCGACGAGGTACTTTTAGATGAACAAGCGCTTGTGCCTAAAGATAAAATTTATATGCTGCTCAATAAACCCGTTGGCATTACCTGTACAGCTGAAGCGACAACGCCTGATAACATCATTGGTTTTCTAAACTTTCCAGAGTATATTTTTCCAGTGGGACGTCTTGATAAGAATTCTGAAGGCTTGATGTTACTGACCAACGACGGCGAACTGGCCAATCAAGTACTCGCCGCAGAGCATGGACATGAAAAGGTCTATCACGTCACAGTGAACCGTCCATTTGATGCACAATTTCTAGAAGCCATGGGTCAAGGCGTCGAAATTGATGGACAAAAAACAAAGCCCTGTCGCCTACAACGATTGGAAGAAAATCAGTTCCAAATCATTCTATCGCAGGGGTTAAACAGACAAATCAGGAAAATGTGTCTGGTGTTTGGCTTCAAAGTCTTAAAACTTAAGCGCATTCGCATATTGAATCTTGAGCTCGGAGCCTTGCCTATTGGTCAGTGGCGAATGCTTGATGCCAGTGAGCTTCAGACTTTGAGAGAAGAACTTGCAAACACCAATTTACAACAATGAGGCAATGAGACTTCCCATCTCCTGCGTCGAAATAACTTCTTTTGCATAGGCCTTGAGATCTGGTGTGAGTTTGCCAGTTTCCAAGGCCTTTTCTACTGCCCGCTCAACCGCAAGAGCGGCTTCTTCTTCGCCAAGAGAATGACGCAGCATCATTGCCGCCGAAAGAATCATGCCAACTGGATTGGCGATGTTTTGGCCTGCTATGTCAGGGGCAGAGCCGTGGATGGGTTCGTATAAGCCCAGTCGTTTGCTAACGGGTGGTGTTTTTTGATGAGGCAATTTTACTGGCGTCTGAAAAATCATGGAGCTACTCCCTTCTATAGAAGAAGCCATCGTGCTGGCGTTGTTATAAAAGTGATCATACTCCATGGCAAGGCGCTCGGTGTCGTTGACTTCCCAAGGGGTTGCAGTTTGTTGATTTAGATTTGAGTTAGCATTCATAATATTTTTCTCCTTCATATAGAAAACAGGTTAGGTTTAAAATAAATTGAATTTGCAAGGCCTAAAAATCGCCAATACTGGCAATAGGCATGAGGCCGATACTGCCAGCCAATGTACTGGCTTCTTTTAACGAAGAAAACAATTTGACGGGTCTTAGGTTGCAGTAGAGCCCAAGAGCTTTTCTAAGGGATAAGAGCCCGGTTTCAGACCGATTTTCTTTTGGGTGATGATATCCCATTTGGGGCGCCTACAGCCCCTAATAGGACGGCACTGGACTCTTGGCAAAGGCGGATGGTTTCGTTAGCGGAAGTCCTGAGTGGTCGCTGGAAGCACCGCGGATAGGAGCCTCGATAAAGTCAAAATGGAATTCAAATTTTAATTCTAAAGCCTTTAAAACTTTTACCGCTTCAGCGAGAATTTCGGGGCCGATGCCGTCTCCTGAGAGAAGTGCAATTTGATAGTGAGTGGATTTAGCGCCATATCGTTTCAAACCCTCCTTTAGCTCAGTGACGTAGGCGAGTAGTCCGCCTGCGGTTATGATCTCGTGAATGAAGGGTGGTGGGGCGCTAAATGGGATTTGAATGGCACCACTACGATTGATGATGGCGCCGATTTTCCAATTGATTTTAATCAAATCGCCAATTTGAGCATTTAAGGCGTCGGTATCGGCTTCAATAACCGTTAAACCAATATTGATCGCATTTCTCAGAAAAATGCGGGCAAAACTTTTTGCAATGACGCAGTGAATGCCAGAGGCTTTAATCGCCATTGGCGCATGTTCCCTTGAAGAGCCGCAGCCGAAATTTCGACCGGATATAATCAAATCACCACCTTGGACTATGTTTGCAAACTCAGGGTCAATGTTGATCATGCAGTATTTTGCTAAATGCTGCGGCGTAGAGGCACTTAGGTAGCGGGCTGGAATAATGACGTCTGTATCGATATGATCGCCGTAAACGTGAGCTATGTGGCAGTTTATTTGAAGCATCATATTTTTTTAGTATTGCTGAGAAATTTGAAGGATTAGATAAAATGAAAGTGTTTTGTCATTTGTTTGGGGTATAAAATGAGTATCTACATAAAATTAATTAAGGAGGATTGGCTTATGAGCGTATTTACTACTGCCAAGCAAGAAGTCTGGCGACAATTTAGTGAAGCTGTATCAGGAAAATTTATTGAAGAAAGATTGACTGGGAATATTTCTGTTGAGGTGATACATGAACCTTGGCATATTATTCTTGATACTAGTGAGGCTGGGCGACATGAAGAAGGTTACTACAGCACACTTCTCAGAGCGCCAATCGTAAACCCAGATGGCTTTAGATTTAAAGTTCATAAAGAAGGATTTATGAGTCGAATTGGGAAAACAGCGGGTTCGAAAGATTTGGATACAGGTGAGCAGTCTTTTGATAAAGCTTTTATTTTGAAGTGCGAGCAAAAGGAAAAAGGGCTTGTTATTTTCCAAAATAAAGAAATTCAACATTTAATGATGAAATTAAAAAATATTCATTTTGAAATTAAAGATTCAGAAGGCACTTTTGGTCCTAAATTCTCTGCAGATGAAGATGAACTCGTGTTAGAAATGAACGGGATTATTACCAATGTGGCAATGCTTGAAGATTTGTTACATTTATTTTCCATTACCTTAGATACATTGGTAGAGAATGGCTACATTTTAGCCAAACCGCCAATGACTCATATTTAATTTTTAAGATGGCTGAAAAGCCATCTTTTCTTTTTTAAACTTTGCCATTTAGGTTATACTGAATAATGAATAGCGGTTATACGCTATTGCATTGTCTGCAACGATGGCAGTGGTACTAACCAATAGATACTGTTAATACATTGCCATATGAAATTTAAAAAGTGACAGAAAAGGAGAACCATGAAAATCATAAAGCCGAGTATTTCAAAAGCGTTAGAGAACGTAGAGGATTTATTGTCATTGATCAGGCTGTGCAAAGAGGAAGAACTGGACATTACCAGCAAGCAAATCAGCGGCGTTTCATTTGTCGATACTGACCTTTCAAAAATTTGCTTCAAAGACGTTGTTTTTGAAAACTGCAAGTTTATCAATTGCTTATTGGTTAAAACGGATTTTATTGACGTCGTTTTTAAAGAATGCGACCTATCAAACAGCAATGGGAATGGCTCCTATTTTAATCGATGCGAACTTATTTCGTGTAAGGGAATGGGCATCAATTTGCAAAATGCTATCTTAAAAGATGTGTCCTTTATAAACTGTCATTTTAAATATGCTAATTTTGACATGGCAGGGTTTAAAAATGTTGGCGTCATTGAAAGCGACTTAAGTCATGCCAATATTACAGAATGCAAACTCTCAAATTTGGCATTAAAAAAGTCCCTATTCATAGGGACGAGCTTTTTTAAAACGCCTTTAAAGGGCATTGATTTGACGGAATGTGAAATTGATGGCATGCTCGTTTCTGGTGAAGAGTTAAAAGGTCTCACAGTGAATGTGTATCAAGCTGCAGAACTGTCTAAACTACTGGGTCTAGTTGTAAAGTAACGACACCGCTTTCAGACATAAGCGAGGCTTTGACATCAATCATGCGTTGGTTTTCAGAGCCTCTGAATTTTAGGAGACCGTTTTGAGAAGCCAATTGAAACGGCCCGTCAATGAGCAGGTCTGTATGTTCTAATAGCCTGAACCAGTGTGGGTTCTGTTCTTGATTGGAATTGAGTTTTTCAAACGTATAACCGGTATAGGTTGTCACATGATAATCCATTGTTTTAGCCAGACGCGCCAAATGAGAAAATCCGAAAGCCTGCTCGAATGGATCACCGCCACTTAAGGTGATGCCGTCCAGAAGCGGGTTTTCTTTCATTAAGTCGAGAATCTCGCGGATGGTAACGTCATATCCGCCATCAAAGTCATGTGACTGAGGGTTGTGGCAGCCGTCGCAGTTATGCCTACACCCTTGCGCAAAGACAACGAGCCTAAACCCAGGTCCATTTGAAATAGACTCTTCGATAATGCCTGAAAGACGCAGGTTCAAGCTTAATAGGCTTGAATCTGCGTCTTTTTCATTTAAAATTGGAAAGGTTAAAGGATGCTTTTGCATTAGGCGTGTTTCACCCGATCTTTTTCTTCAGCCTGTTTGGCGTTGTTAAACCGATCAACCGTGCCAACAAGATAACCTGTAATACGGCGGATGCGTTCAAATTTCCGAGTGCCTTCTTCACGACCGCAAGCAGGACAAGTATCACCAATGATACCGGTGTAGCCGCAAACGGCATCTCTATCAATTGGATGATTGATAGAACCATAGCCTATCCCAGCTTCTTTCATGGTGCGAACAATTTTCTCAAAAGCATCTAAGTTGTTTAGAGGATCGCCATCAAGCTCAATATACGTAATGTGACCCGCATTTGTCAGTTCATGATAAGGCGCTTCCAAATTAATTTTGGTAAAGGCTTTTGTTTTGTAATAAACAGGGATATGGAAGCTGTTTGTATAGTACTCACGGTCTGTAACGCCTTCAAGCGTTCCAAAATCTTTTTGATCAATGCCGACAAAACGTCCTGCAGTGCCTTCGGCAGGAGTGGCTATGAGTGAAAAGTTTAATTGGTAATGGGTGCTCGCATCGTCCATTTTCTCACGGAGTCTAGAAATAATCTCAAGACCAAGTTTTTGCGAGTCGGCAGATTCGCCGTGATGGTAGCCTGTAAGGGCTTTCAAACATTCCGCTAGACCGATGAAGCCCATTGAGAGCGTGCCGTGTTTAATGACTTCGCGAATTTCATCGTTCCACTCAAGTTTTTCGGAGTCCATCCAAATGCCTTGTCCCATAAGGAAGGGGAAGTTCTTTACTTTTTTGCGCGCTTGAATTTCAAAGCGTTCAAGAAGTTGTTCTATGATGAGTTCTATTTTTTGGTCAAGCAGTGAGTAGAAGACGTTTAAGTCGCCTTTGCTTTTAATCGCAAGTCGTGGCAAATTAAGCGTTGTGAAGCTCAAATTGCCTCTGCCTGTCGTGATTTCTCTCTCAGGGTCATGAATGTTGCCAATAACTCTGGTACGACAACCCATGTAGGCGATTTCAGTCTCTGGTCTGCCAGGCTGATAGTATTTTAAGTTAAACGGGGCATCTAAAAAAGAGAAATTTGGGAAAAGTCTCTTGGCGCTTACTTTGCAGGCGAGTTTGAAGAGGTCATAGTTTGGATCCTCTGGATTGTAGTTGATGCCTTCTTTGACACGGAAAATGTGAATTGGAAAAATAGGCGTTTCGCCGTTGCCAAGACCCGCTTCGGTTGCGAGCAGGAGGTGTTTAGTGACCAATCGGCCTTCTGGTGACATGTCTGTGCCGTAGTTGATTGAACTAAATGGAATTTGTGCGCCTGCACGGCTGTGCATGGTATTGAGATTATGAACAAACGCTTCCATCGCTTGGAACGTGCTGCGTTCGATTTCGACGAGTGAACGTTCGAGTGCAAATTTTTGCGCCTTGATGGCACAAATTTCTTCAATGCCTATGCCAATGAGTGCTTTAAGTTCTTTTGCTTGATAAGCTTCCATATCTGTCAATTTCGGTTCTAAGCCATGGTTGTCTTTTATTTGAACAAGTAGACCACTGACAAGTTGTTCTGAGTCTAATCGGTCTGCTAAGAGCTCTAGAGCACGTCCTAAGTTTTGTCTGTAGAGGCGGATGTACGTTTTTGCGACACCAGGTGCCATGCCATAGTCAAAGTTAGGAATGCTTTGGCCGCCGTGCTGATCATTTTGATTCGACTGAATGGCAATGCAGGCAAGGGCAGCGTAACTTTGAATGTCATTTGGCGCGCGAAGATGGCCGTGTCCTGTGCTGAAACCTTGTTCAAACAGGCGATGGATGTCAATTTGACAACAAGTGGTCGTCAGCGTTAAAAAATCGAGATCGTGAATATGGAAATCACCTGATTTATGTGCTTTTGCATGCGTTGGATTCAAAACAAATAGCTCATAGAATTGTTTTGAACTCTCTGAGCCATATTTAAGCATGGTGCCCATGGCAGTATCGCCATCGATATTCGCATTTTCACGTTTAAGGTCGTTGTTTTCTGCATCTTTAAAGGTTAAGTCTTCAAAAACTCTCATGAGGCGGGTGTTCATTTCTCTAACTCTAGTACGCTCCGAACGATAGAGAATGAATTCTTTTGCCGTTTTTGCATGACCCGTTTCGATGAGTATTTTTTCGACAGCGTCTTGAATTTCTTCCACACTAGGGTTAGTGCCTTTCAAATTAGACTCTAAATAGAGCGCTACTTGCTCGGCTAAATCCATTGATGTTTGGTAATCCTTGCCACCGCTGACGCTTGCGGCTTTAAAAATTGCATTTCCTATTTTCTCAATATTGAATGGCAATTCGCGCCCATCTCTTTTTCTGATTTTTGTGATCATTTCGACAAATACCTCTCTTGATTTTCTCTTTATATTCAACAAACTGTCTATATATAGTGGTTAGATTATACAATACAACTGCATATAGTGTCAATTGGATAAAGTGTAAAGAGGCTATAAAAATAAATAAAGATGAAGCATTAGCTTGTATTCGTTGATAAGAGCATCTTTAATTTCTTGTGATTTTGGACTGAGATATGCCCCCATCATGTCATCACTGATCTGATAAATAATCTCAGCCGCCATTCGGTAGTCCGTGACGCGAAGTGCGTCAGCGTGCTGTGACAAACTGATTTCAAAATTGTCAATTTCCTTTTGGTAGTAGCGAAGGAAAACCGCTTCTACATCTGAATCTCGATAACGCATATGGTTGAGTTCGTGGTGAAACGCAAGTGGGTATTTTTGTGCAACGCTTAGTTTCCTATTGATAAAGTAGTTGATGACTTCTTCATAGGTATAAGAAAGGGGCGCAACTTCACAGTTTATTGAAGGTTCGCTCTCTTTATTATTTTGGCAAAGGGCAGCATTTAGTAAGTCTTCTTTATAAATTTCAACCAGTTCAAGGAACAAATGTTTTTTGTCTTCATAATAACCGTAGAAGCTTCCAATGGAAACACCTGCGGCTTTTGCAATTTCTTTCGTGTTGACTTTATGGAAACCATACTCAGCGAACAGGTCAATGCCCGCAGTAATAATGGCGTTTTTAGTCTCAACCCCTCTATTTTGTGAAAGCTTGCGGCTGCATTTAGTCGGCAAAGGCGATTGAGTCGACAAAGGCGATTGAGTCGACAAAGTCGATTGAGTCGACAAAGTCGATTGAGTTGGCAAAGTCAATTTAGTCGTTTCTTTCATATACGAACACCTCCTTTTGACAGTATTTTATCATCTGAGAACTTCAAAGTCAAAGAAAACTGAACTTTAGTTCATTTTTGTGTTGACAATTAAGTTGAGGTTGCGTATGATAATAATAAAACTGAACTTAAGTTCACTAAAAGGAGAATGAAACCTATGAATAGTACTATAGAAAGTTTATTAAACCACAGATCCATCCGAAAATACGACCCTGAGATGTTTGAGCAAAGTCAGTTGGATTTTATTATTAAGAGCGCTCAAGCTGCGCCAAATTCTATCAACGGTCAACAAATCAGCATCATAGTGGTAACGGATAAAGCAAAAAAAGAAAAAGTGGCAGAACTTGCTGGCGGACAAGCTTGGATTGCCGAGGCACCTGTGTTCTTGTTATTCGTCATGGATTATCACAGAGCCAAATTAGCGGCTGAGAAAAATGGTGAAACACTTGTCATTACAGAAAGTTTGGAGTCCATCATGGTTGGTAGCGTAGACGTTGGCATTGCAATGGGAACTGCCGTAGCAGCGGCTGAATCTATGGGTCTTGGGACTGTTGCGATTGGCGGCATTAGAAAATCTCCAGACGAAATGATTGAACTCTTTGGACTCCCTGAGTTTGTCTATCCAGTTGCAGGTCTTGTCATTGGAAGATCGATGGAAATTTCAAATCAAAAACCTCGAATTCCAGAAGCGCTATTTAGGCATGAAAATCACTACAATCCAGATCAACTTGAACTTCTCAATGAATACGATCAGCAAGTGTCAGATTACATGAAAGTCAGAACTGGTGGCGAAAGTGATCGAAACTGGAGCCAAAGCGTTGCGGGCACGTACAAATTTGTTTACTTCCCAAAAGTATACCCATCTATTAGAAAGCAGGGTTTTAGAAATGACAAATAGACGATTTAAAGAAATGCCACTTAAAAAGGTTATTGAAATCAGACGTTCTAATCGTGGATACTCTAGTAAAGAAGTGAGTAAAGATACCATAGCAGTTGTTGAAAAGGTCCTCAACGAAACGAAGAGTCCTTTTGGAGAGTCTATTCGATACAAAGTCATTTCAGTTATTCAGGATTCCCAGACGCCCTTAAAGCTTGGTACTTACGGTATCATTAAAGGTGCAAAGCATTACATGCTTTCTGCGACGGAGCTGGGCCCAATGAAAATGGAAAGCCTTGGTTACCAAATGGAAGCGGCTGTTTTG
This sequence comes from Eubacteriales bacterium, assembly GCA_043770095.1. GTDB lineage: Bacteria > Bacillota > Clostridia > Peptostreptococcales > Acidaminobacteraceae > JBGSUZ01. The sequence continues at coordinate 13,807 of JAYVIR010000028.1, read as the reverse complement.
CAAGCGACTGCTATGGGGATCGGAACTTGCTGGCTCGGAGGCACGTTTAATAAAGGTCAATTTGCGAGTGCTATCGGGTTAAAAGAAAAAGAAATGCTGCCAATTGTTATTCCTTTTGGCTACCCAGCTGAAAAAGATGGGTTATTTGGCGGATTGATCCGCAAGGTCGCTGGTTCTAACCAACGAAAACCGTGGGAAGAACTGTTCTTTGAGGGCAAGCTGAACCTCAAAGAGGGTCTCGGAAAACCGCTTACAAAACAAAGCGCTGGCGCTTATCAGGAAGTACTTGATATGGTTCAAATGGGGCCATCGGCTTCCAATAAACAGCCTTGGAGAATTGTTAAAGATGGCAAACAATGGCATCTTGTATTGAGCCAAACAAAAGGCTATGCTTCTTCTTTAGGCTATGACATTCAAAGAGTAGATATGGGCATCGCTGCATGTCACTTTGAATTCGCGGCTCAGGAACTTGGACTTGAAGGCTCGTGGCAAATTCTAGATTTGAATACTGACGAAAAAAGAGACGACCTTAGTTATGTCATCTCTTGGGTTGAAAAATAAATATCTTTAATAAAACTTGTAAGCTTATAAACTTGTAAAGTAAACCAAATCCGCGTTCATGCTCATTTTTACAAGTCCGCGCGTTTCTAAGTGGACTAGATGCGCCATTGCCTCGGCTGTCGCAAACCATTTTTGTGGACTCGCAAAATCATCAAAGTTATTTTGACGAACGCTCCAGTGCATCTGCGCTGCAACTGCTCTCGGATTGAGGGCAGTTTTGCTTTTTTTGAGAATTTCAAGGACTTCGCTCAGACGTTCCTCATGATGGGCAATCAGCGCATCGATGCGTTCATTGACGCTGTAAATGAGGCAGCGGTGAGAAGGCAGTGCTACTCTTGGACTTAAGGCTCTTATTTTATGGAGGCTTTTAATATAAGTTCCAAGCGAATCGCCGTGTTTGAATCCCCAAAAAGAAATATTTGGCGTTATCTCGTCAAGAATATGATCGGCAGAGATGAGAAGAGATTTACTTTCATCCCAAAGAACAATCTGACCTGGCGTATGCCCAGGAACATCAATAATGTTGAACGAAAAATCGCCATAATTCAATAGCTGTCCTTCTTTAAGATAGACAAAATCGACAGGTGTCTTAGGGCAGTATTTGTAGCCAGGGTGATCAATATAGCTGATTTGATCAAAGTCTAAGCCCATGAGGGTATATAATTTCGAGAATTCAAGCCAGTAGTCTTCTCTAGTCATGGCGTTGATGAGAGGGCCATCTACATCGCCTGCATAACAAATGCTTTTATCTGATTTAAGGCGTGTCAGCTGTCCGCTGTGATCTGAGTGCAAATGGGTTGCGAGTAGGTCAATTTGGTCAAACGAAATGCCCAAAGCTTCAATATAAGAAGTAATCGCCAGATAGGCTTCAGGGTGGTCAAAGCCTGTATCAATAAGAAGTGCCCTGCCATCAGGCTGATTGGTGCTAGGTAAAATAAGATAGCAGTTGATTATTTTAAGCGGATTATTTGGCAGCGGGACTTGAATTTGATGTATGCCTTCGATGAGCATGTAAGCCTCCTGTAAAGGTATCTAAAAATAATTTGAAAAACAAAAAATAAGTACTGTATTTTCAATATAGCACGTTTTGCTTGTTAAGTGCATGAAAATTGGGTATATTGGTATAGTAGCAATTTGAAGAGGGTGAAATGAAAATGAAAACTTATCATGTATATGTTGTGCTGACACGTACGAATACCAATATGTCCAGAGCCATTCAACTGTTTAAGCGTGATGAGTATACACATGCTTCTATTACTCTAGATCCTGAGCTAAGTCACATGTATAGCTTTGGTCGCAAACATACTTACAACCCGCTTATTGGACACTTTAAGCGTGAAGAACTCCACTCAGGGCTTTTTGGACTTCAGAAAAATCTACCAAGTGTGGTTTATGAAATTGAAGTGAATGCGGCTCAATACCATCGGGCAAGAGTACTTCTTGAAGCGTTTGTCAGTGAAAAAGAAAAATATAAATACAATTATATGGGACTCATACACAGCGTTCAGAAAAAATCGCATGAATATGAAAATCGATTTTTGTGTTCAGAATTTGTGTATCACATTTTGAGAGAAAGTGATATTTTAGATTTAAAGACTCCGCGTAATTTGATTAGACCAGAACACTTGCGGCAAGTGGGTTGGCCAATCTGCTACGAGGGTGATCTTAAAATGCTCCATCCAATTGATAATCAAATTGAGCCTGAGACAAGTTTAATTGGCGTCATCAATAAAAAACTCAGCTTAATTTATCAACCATTTATTTAACAGACCTATTCATTTTGTAGGTCTATTTTTTTGTCGTTTATTTTGAGGGCATGATATAATGAGATGAATGTGTATAAAAATGCATTAAAACTGTACACAAACATAGGAGGTTCTCATGAAAACAAACAAAGCACATCTTGTCATGCAATCGGTTCAGGGTAAAATTCAACACCCATCATTCTCCGGATACCGCGTAACAACAGATGGACAACCGTTTATTTTACCTGCAACAGGCGGGATTACCTACAATGTGAAAGTGGGAGACTGCGCTTTTGGTTGGGTAGGAGATCATGTAGAACCAGGCGTCAGCGTCAAAAATGAAATTGATGCACATAACGCGGCACTAGCGGTCCTTTCATGTGTTGGTAATGAGGCAAAACTCATTACTGGCGATGCAAAAGGATCTATTGGGTATGTCGTTGGCACTCACGGCGGCGTAGAACATCTTATGGTTCAGTTTCCTCAGACCGTTATGGAGCAGTTGACAATTGATGATAAAATTCTTGTAAAAGCATATGGTCAAGGCCTAGAAGTAGAAGGATTTGAAGATGTTAAAATAATGAGCATGGATCCAGCATTGTTTGAAAAGATGGGCATTCTCATTGAAGCAGATCAATTGGTTGTACCAGTTGTTGCCGTCATTCCTCAATATTTAATGGGCAGTGGCGTCGGATCAGCCTATGCACAAAAAGGCGACTATGACTTGATCACTTCTGATCGGGCAGAAATTGTGGCACTTGGCCTTGATAAACTCAAATTTGGAGATTTCGTCTTGCTTCAAGATTGTGACAACACCTATGGCATGGGTGGCAGACTTAAAGGCGCTGTCAGCATTGGCATAGTCATTCATTCAGATTGCATTAAGATGGGGCATGGCCCTGGCATTACAATTTTAATGAGTTCAAAAACGCCTCGTATTAATGGTCTTTTGGTTGAAAGTTCTAATTTAAGTCAATATATGGAGTATTAATGAAGAAAAAATGGTTGATTGGCATAGGCATTGGAGTGGTGCTCTTATTCTTTGCAAATCGATTCTACGAGCTAGAATACAACACCACGCTACTAAATTTTTTTCAGAGTGATTCATGGCTGACCGCAGCCGAAAAAGAATATCTGAAAAAGAATGGTGACTTAATATACGGGGCGGATCAGAATTCACCTCCGCTGAGATACGTCAATCCTCAAACGAGTCAATATGAAGGTTTGGTCATTGACTATATTGCGGCACTTTCTCTAGAACTTGGCAATAATATTCAAACAAAACCAATGATCTGGAACGACGCGTTAAACGCTCTGAGCCTTGGTGATACAGATTTATGCGATATGTACGCTTCAAAAGAGCGTACAAAGTTATTCCTCTTTACGGATCCTATCTATTTCCAAAGAGGTGCAATTCTTGTCAAGCGAAGTGAGAAGAACATACACTTAAAGTCTGAACTTGAAGGCAAGAAAATTGCTGCCATACAAGGCGATTATGTTTTTGAATATCTGCAGGGTCGTTATAAACAGATAAAGACCCTCCCCACAACGGATTTAAGGACGGCAATTCATGCCTTAGAAGAAGGTCAAGTGGACGCGGTTCTAGGCGATGAATCCGTCATTAATTTCTATTTGACTCAGGAAAAACTCAGTCAAAATTACATTCTGCTTACGGATTATCTTTATGAAAGAGAAGCGGTTATTGGCGTTGAGAAAAATAATAAAATGCTTTTAAGCATTCTCAATAAAGGCATTCATCGGCTTAATAAACAGGGAATGATGGATCGTATTTATGAGAAATGGTTTGTTTCTCAGCCACTTATTACTAAAAATACAAACAACGAAAGATATTGGCTGATCATACAATTTACCATGTTCATTGCGGCAATGACGGCTTTAGGGTTATATTATTGGAACCGAGAGTTGCAACGAGAAGTTATTCGCCAGACCACGGCGCTTACAATTAGCAAGCAGGAATTGGAAAAATCCTTTGCAGAGTACAAACATGCTGAAAGTCGTATGTTGCAGTCAAGCAAAATGGCAGCTGTGGGTCAGTTGGCTGCAGGGATTGCACATGAAATTCGAACACCGCTTGGTATTATTAGAAATGCCGCTTATCTGTTGAAACGTGAATCTGAAACGGTTGGACGATTAAAGCAAATAGAAAGCATTGAGCAGTCCGTTGAGAGAGCCAATAAAACCATTGATAATTTACTCAATTTTTCTCAGATATCAGACAATCAACTGAGCCATATTCCTATGCGGACCTTTATTGAAAATTTATGGCAGATTAATCATAAAGCTTGGCAAACGCAAGGTATTGAGTTTGAACTGATTTGTGACCCAATGCTCTCACATAAGACTTATTTGGAGTCCCTTAAGCACGTACTTTTAAATTTGTTTTCAAATGCAGTCGATGCAATGCCAGAGGGTGGTATTTTATCAATTTCCGTCACAGAGGATCAAACGCATAGCAACTTATTAATTTGTGTTAAAGACAATGGCGTAGGGATGTCGCAAAAGACAATTGAGCAGTTATATGACCCTTTCTTTACGACAAAAGGTTCTTCAAATGGGACTGGACTGGGACTTTATATTGTCTATAATGAAGTTCAGAAAATGGGTGGTAAGATTAAGGCTGAGAGTCAGCTCGGTCAAGGTAGTTGCTTTAGCATCGAGATTTAAAGGCATTTGAGGAGGCTACATGAATAGAAAAGCGTTTCAAATATTGATTGTAGACGATGAGGCACTATTTGCCGATGGCATTCGTCAAATTCTTGAGTATGAGGGCTATGACCTTCAATGGGCAATTTCGGCTGAAGAGGCGCTTCAAAAGTTACTGTGGAAGCACTACGATTTGGTGTTAACGGATTTGATGATGCCTGGAATGAGCGGTATGGATCTTATTAGGCATATTAATGTAAATAAGCAGAGCGTAAGTCCTAAAACATCGGTTATTCTGATGACAGCTTATGCGACAATTCCTAATGCAGTAGAAGCCATTCGAGAAGGTGCGGCAGGTTACTACGTCAAAGGCAATGACCCGACGGAGTTGTTAGCGGAAGTGGATAAAGTGTTTTTGCAGACTCAGGACTCAAAGTATTTAAAGGTTAAATCACTTTCAAATTTGAATCAAACGTCTCATGCAAATCATCCTTCAAATGCGATTAAAACAGTTGAAAAACTTATGGAGTCCGAAAATGAAGCCTTTTGCCATGTTGTGAATCTGGTAAAGAAAGCAGCCTTATCACCAGTGAATATTTTGCTTCTCGGAGAATCTGGCGTGGGAAAGGAAGTTTTTGCACAGTACATTCATGAAGTGAGTCAGAGGGGGCAGAAACCTTTTATAGCGGTTAATTGCCAGTCGTTATCCGATAACGTTCTAGAATCCGAACTGTTTGGACATAGTAAAGGGGCTTTTACAGGAGCTCTAATTGACAGACTGGGAAGATTTGAAGCCGCAGAAGGTGGAACGCTCTTCCTAGATGAAGTTGCAGATATTTCATTATCTACCCAGATCAAACTGCTTAGGGTTATTGAAAACAAGCAAGTAGAACGCTTGGGGAGTAATGAAACGATTAAGGTTGATTTTAGGCTGGTCACGGCAACCAATAAGCCTATGGCACCGCTTATTGAAAAAGGGCTGTTTAGAGAGGATTTTTACTATAGAATCAGCACCATTGTTTTAGAAATCCCTCCTCTTAGGCACAGAAAAGAAGATCTGCCTAAACTCATGAATTACTTTGTGAAAAATGCGAGTCAGGTGATGAACAAAGAAATTCACACGATTGAGCCTGAGGTGTGGGCTTATCTCAATCAATATGATTTTCCAGGCAACGTGAGAGAATTAAAAAATATGGCAGAGCGACTGGTTGTGTTTAGTGAAAATGGGATTATTACAAGTCAAGACCTTTTTGGATACTCAAAAAAGGAAACCATTGAAGCGGATCAGAACCAATCTGGTGAACAGCAGACGCTCAAAGATTTTAGAGCTGCTGTAGAAAAAGTGTATATCAGCAGTATTTTAGAAAAAAACAATCATAATATGACTGCTACCGCCGAGGTTTTGGGCATTACGCGCAGACAACTGTTTAATAAGATAAAGGCTCTTGGACTTTAGCAATAAATATATGAAAGTTAATAGGCGTTGTTAGAGAAAAAAAGTGAAAGTGAGAAAAAAATTTCCATGCAAATGGGAAGTTTTTTTCTCACTTTTTTTGTTTTTGATTTGTAAACAGGCTGTAGACTGCCATTTGAAACTTGGCACGGCAGTTGCTATAAGAGATAGATATCAAAATCAAATCCAATGCGCATTCAATTTGCACAGCGAAGGCATTTATTTCAACCCAATATTTGATTGTTACAGGGGGATATTACATGAAAAAAACACAAAAAGATGCAATTGTTATTGGAGCAGCACTTTTTGCTATGTTCTTCGGTGCAGGCAATTTGATTTTTCCGCCTGCTATTGGTCTGGCATCCGGAAATCAGTGGCTACTCAGTTTATTTGGCTTTCTCATTACAGGTATTGGTCTGCCAGTGATGGGCGTTTTAGCCGTTTCTAAAGCAGGTGGGACAATCAGCGACTTGGCAAACAAAGTGAGTCCAAAGTTTTCCGTTATTTTAGGCACGGTGATTATTCTTGCAATCGGCCCGTTGTTGGCCATCCCAAGAACTGGCGCAACGGTCTATGAAATTGGCATAAAGCCGATGATCAATGTCAATCCATTTGTGGTTTCAATCATTTATTTTGGCATTACTTTATTCTTTGTCATCAAACCATCAGGCGTTATAGACAAAGTGGGCAAAATACTCACGCCAATCCTATTATTCGTGGTCGGTTTAATCATATTTAATGGTATTTTCCATCCGATGGGTGCCCCTAGTGTCACTAATATAGCCAATCCTTTCTCAAAAGGCTTTTTAGATGGCTATCAAACGATGGATACCTTGGCATCAATCGTAATGGGCGGCATTATCTTAGGGGCACTCCTTGAAAAGGGCTACACTGATAGAAAAGAGCAAATGCGCATGACAACAATTGCTGGTTTACTTGCAGGCGGAACGCTTGCGCTTGTCTATGGCGGTCTTTTGTATTTGGGAGCAAGCGGAAGTGGGGTTCTTTCGCAAGATTTATCCAAAACAGCGCTGATCATTGAAATCACCACAAGAGTTTTGGGCAGCAGTGGTCAATTGATCATGTGTATAGCGGTTTCAGCCGCATGCTTAACCACCTCTATTGGACTTACCGCAATTGTCGGAAATTATTTTGAGCATTTAAGCGGTGGCAAAGTGAGTTATCAAGTCATTGTCATTTGTACATGCATCTTTAGTGCTTTTATGGCGGTAATTGGCGTGGAGGCCATTGTGAAGGTAGCAGTGCCTTTATTGGTACTCGTCTATCCGATGGCGATTGTCTTAATCGTGTTTAATTTGATCAGCGAGTTAATTACCAGTCGCTATGTGTACCAAGGTGGCATAATGGGCGCTTTTATCATCGGCTTGTTTGATTCCCTCAAAGCGATTGATTTAAGTGCTGTAAAACAGTTGGTTAGCCTGCTTGAACCTGTATACCAAGGAATCTCATTACTACCATTTGCCTCAATGGGCTTTGCTTGGCTATTGCCAACCATAAGCTTAGCTTTGTTGGGTGCAGTCGTTGGTGCTCTGAGCAAACCTAAAACAGCTTCAGCAGTTGCCATAAATGAATAAGGGGTACTAAAAAAAGAGACGTACGCCTACAGCCGAAACACCCTATTTGCCTCGTGAAAACGGGGCGTTTTTTTTGCTTAATTTAAAGAAAAAGTGCCTAAATGTGATAAAATAGTGACGATTAAATCTTAATATGAAGGACGTGTTATATGAAAAAACAGTATATTTTAGCTTTTGACCAAGGGACGACAAGTTCTAGGGCCATTTTATTTGATAAAGAAGGACATATTGTCCAAACCGCTCAAAAAGAACTCACTCAGTTTTATCCAAAAGCAGGTTGGGTAGAACACGATGCTATGGAAATATGGGGCGCACAGTCAGGCGTTGCAAGAGAGGTTTTAGAAACTGCTGGCGTTAGCACTCAAGAAATTGCAGCTATAGGCATTACAAATCAAAGAGAAACAACCGTTGTTTGGGACAGGCACACCGGAAAGCCAATATACAATGCTATTGTATGGCAGTGCCGCCGTACAGCGTCCATTTGTGATGATTTGAAGAGTCTGGGATTAGAAGCATACGTTCGTGAAAATACGGGTTTGGTAGTGGACGCTTATTTTTCAGGAACAAAAGTAAAATGGCTTCTTGATCATGTTGAAGGCGCGAGAGAAAAAGCTGAAAAGGGTGATTTGCTATTCGGCAACATAGACACGTGGCTCGTATGGAATTTAACAAGGGGCAAAGTGCACGTGACCGACTATTCAAATGCCTCGCGAACCATGCTATACAACATTAAAGACTTAAAATGGGATAAAAAAATACTTGAAGCTTTAGACATTCCTACGTCGATGTTGCCACAAGTACGACCCTCATCAGAAGTTTATGGGTACACCGATGAAAATACTTTTGGAGGCTCATTAATCCCTATAGCTGGAATAGCCGGAGATCAGCAGGCTGCATTATTTGGACAAGCCTGTTTTAGCAAAGGCATGGCGAAAAATACTTATGGCACAGGCTGTTTTGTGCTCATGAATACAGGCGAACGCATGGTGACTTCTAAAAATGGACTTTTAACAACCATTGCTTGGGGGCTTGACGGTAAAGTAACTTATGCGCTTGAAGGGTCAATTTTTATTGCCGGTGCTGCCATTCAGTGGCTTCGAGATGAGCTCAGACTCATCAGCGATGCTGCGGACAGTGAATATTATGCGCAAAAGGTTGAGGATACAAATGGTGTCTATGTTGTGCCAGCTTTTGCAGGCCTAGGTGCGCCATATTGGGATATGTATGCGCGCGGTGCAATTGTCGGGCTGACTAGAGGTGCGAATAAAAATCACATCATAAGAGCAACACTTGAAGCCATTGCGTATCAAACCAGAGACGTTTTAGAAGCGATGCAAGAAGATAGCGGAATTGAACTGAGCACATTGAAAGTTGACGGCGGCGCAACGGTCAATAACTTCCTCATGCAGTTTCAGGCCGATTTATTAGGCACCAACGTGGATCGTCCTAAAGTAACAGAAACGACTGCACTGGGTGCCGCCTATTTGGCAGGTCTCGCAGTAGGATTTTGGGATAGTAAAGATGAAATTGCGAATAATTGGGCAATTGAAAAACAGTTTTGCAGTACCATCGGAGAGGAAAAAAGAGTACAACTATATAAAGGTTGGAAAAAGGCTGTTGGGAGATCTATGGATTGGGAAGAGAAATCTCTGTAAGTGTCCTAAAGTCAATCATTACGATTAATTTTTATTTGTTTTATTTACAATTCTCAGTATTTAATAATATCAAAAGATGCTATAATGAACATAATTAATTAGAAAGATAGAATGTATGCTGCTTACAAAATATATCAGCTAATCGTTCGGGTGGCTTGTGGAGAGAATAACTGTGGAAAAGGCAAAAAACGGGTCAATCATTGGAAAAGACGTATATGCTATAACAGGAGAACTTCTTGTAAAAAAGGGAACCACTTTTAGGGAGCCCTATTTGCCACGCCTATTAAAACACGGTGTCCATGACATTTATTTAGAAAACCCGGAGACTTCCACAAAAGAGAACACTGATATATTAATTGAAGAAACCATAACGGATGTTAGACAAAAATTGAACATCCATGATGTTATAAATGACAAGACTCGCGCCCATGCCCATCAGCAAATGAAAAAGACTCTAGGTGGGTTGAGTGCTGTGAGCAATTCTAATTTATACCTTATTAAAAAAATGGTTGAAGAAATGATAGAGGAAATGCTTCAGAAGAAGGATTTTGTTTTAACGTTATCTCAAATGAGATCTATTGATGATTATACGTATCAGCACTCTGTAAATGTGGGTGTCTTATCACTTCTCATAGGGATTGATATGGATCTTAGCAAAGATAAGCTTAAAGAGTTAGGAATTGGCGCCATGCTTCACGATGTAGGCAAAACGATGATTCCTGAGGACATTATAAAGAAAGCTTCGAAGTTGACCACAGAAGAATATAGACAGGTACAAAAACATACAGAATACGGTTATGAAATGTTGTGTCAAACGGATATTTCGCAAGAAGCGGCGCAGATTGCGCTGTTCCATCACGAAAAATATGATGGGACTGGTTATGGCAGAGGGTTAAAAGAATCTACAATTCCTTATTTAGCAAGAATTGTTGCTGTTGCAGACGTATATGATGCTATGTCCAATGATCGAGTGTACCAGCGCAAGTCTTCTCATGATAAGGTTTTTCGAGAAGTCACTCATTTAGGCAATACGCATTTTGACACTGCAATTATGGAGACTTTTGCAAAACGGCTTAATATCTATCCTACTGGAACAGGTATTATCTTGAATACTGGACAGCGTGGTGTCGTTCTCGGTCAAAATAATTTGTACTTAGAAAGTCCTTTGGTGAGGATATTCAAGCCAACCAGTCGCAATATTAGAGAATTGTATTTTGATTTAGACCTTTCGCTTAATAAAGGATATTTTATTGTCGATACTTTTTAAGTTAATTCAGTCATTATACTAAATAAATTTAAACATTTTAAATTAGATCATATATAGATACAGTGAAAGCCTTCAACGTTAAGTTGCAGGCTTTCCTTTTTACCATTTATAATAGTTGTTGTAAAAACTTGATTCAACCTCTTCTATTTCAAGAGGTTTACAGAAATAATAACCTTGAATATAATTACAGTTGCCTACGCGCAAGCGACGGAATTGTTCATGGGTTTCTATGCCTTCTGCTACAACTTCAAGGTTTAGGCTTTGCGCGAGCATGATTAGGCTATCCATAACTTTAATGTTTTCAATTTCTAAAAATTTGATGTTAAGCGATCGGTCTAATTTGATTTTATCAACGGGCAAAAAGGTTAGATAACTCAAAGATGAATAACCTGTCCCAAAATCATCAATCGAAATTTTAAAACCTTTTCGTCGAAGTTCAGTTAAAAAAATCAGTGTCTGTTCTTTTTTCTCTAAGAATATATTTTCGGTAATTTCAATTTCAATAAATTTTGAATCAACAGCATTTACTTCAAGTAATTCTGAGATAAAGGTCAAATACTGGTGGTCTTGTAATTGGTTTGCTGAGAAATTAATGGAAACAGGTTTTATGGGATAGCCTTGGCGCTGCCAATTCCCAAGTTGCTCAATGACTTTTCGTGTCACAATTCTTCCAATTTTGATAATGCTACCGTCGGATTCAGCAATTGGAATAAACTCTGCTGGAGAGAGATTATGGTGTTTTAATCTTAAAAGTGCCTCATAGGCATGTACTTCACCTGTTTTTAAATCGACTTGCGGCTGGAATACCATCTTAAAGCCATCTGTCTCTATTGCAGTTCTAATGATGGCTTCAATTTTTGATTTTTTAAGCAAGAGTGCAATCATGCTGTAGTCAAAGAAGCAATAGCCGTTCTTGCCAGAATTTTTAATCGTATAAAGCGCTAAATCTGCATTCATAATGAGCTGATTGACTTCTGTGCTGTCTGTTGGGAAAAGACTGATGCCAGTACTAAAGGTAATTTGCACTTCGTTTTCATCAAAAATAATTCTTTCATCAAAAATATGATTGAGTTTGTTTGCAAATGCATTGATTTTTTCAGAATCGGATTCGTGTTCGAGCATAATTAGGAATTCATCGCCACCAAAACGCGAAACAAATACATGCTCTTCAACAATTTCAGACAGTCTATCGGAAACGCCTTTTAACACTTGGTCACCGTAAACATGCCCCATGGTATCGTTAATCACTTTAAAGTTATCAAGGTCTAACAAAATAACAGCACCACTGATCCCGTTACTTAGAGCCGATTCTAATTTTTCAGTAAATTTTCTGCGATTTGGCAAGGTTGTGAGTGGGTCGTGATAGGCCAAGAAATTAATAAAGTCTTTTTGTGTTTCTATTTCTTCAAGTTGAGCGATGAGCTCTTCTTCAGAGGCAACCAGCAATTCATTTTTTTCATGAATTTCGCGATTAGATTTTTCTAATATAAGATTAGATTCTTTGAGTTGAATGGTTTTTCGACTCACTAATTTCTTTAAGGTCAAACTAATGAGAATGAGGGCTATCAAAATAGCAACAATTATTATAACAATCCATCTATATGTTTTTAGAAGTCTAATAAGGGGCTGTTCTTCATAGACGCCAAGGTTATTATTATATATTTGTTCAAATTCTCCAGTTGCCTTAATAATTTGTAGACCACCATTAAGGGTAAGGAGGAGGTCTTCATTGCCTTTTTTTACAGCCATACAATAATCGTTAGGTGATAACAAAAGACCCTGTGCTTTTAAATTTTGGTAGGAATGATTTTTGATGCCATATAGTCCAGGTAATTTTAAAAGAGCCGCATAGTCATACGTACGGTTCTCAATTAATTTAAGCGCTTCATCCACTGTAGAAACTTCAATTAGGTTGATATTAAGGTTTAGATGTCGTAGTGACTCGCCCATGATATCGCCTTTTTGAACGACCACGGTCTTTCCTTTTAAGCTTTTTAAACTATCGAGACGCAAGTTCTTATTTGTAAAGATGTCACCATTGGTAATACTATGCTTTGTAGAAAAACTATAGCTATTTTTTCTCTCAATAGAGTAAAACATTCCAGAGGTTGCATCTATTTTTCCATTTTCTAAAGCTTCTCTTATTTTACTCCACTCATCCAGTTTTATTTCAACATCATAACCCATCGCTGCACCAACAGCCTTGGCAATTTCAATATTGAAACCTGCAGGTTCGCCAATTGAATTTAGGTAACTATAAGGTGGATAATTAATGTCATCTCCGATGATGAGTTTTGGTTTTTCAATCGACGAATTATCAACCGCAAAAGCAAAGTGGCTAAAATTCAATATTAAAAGCGATATGATGAGAATAGAAATAGGTACAATTTTATTAATTTTCAATGTTTTTCCTCGTTTCTATGATTTTATGTCATAACAGTGTTGTATGAATGCATTGACGGTTATGATAAGCATGTATATTATACCTTAAAAACTTTAAAATTGTCATTAATCTAAAAAAATGAATCATATTATTTTATAAAACAATATTTTAGTGGGTGGATTGCGAAATTAAGTGGTTCGTGTTAAAATAATGATGTCATACAAATTAATTGTACGAATTAAAAAGTTTAATGTTGTTAACACTCATTAATTAAGAAATAAGGTGGTACCAATATGACGCAGCATGCAATAAAATTAACAGAAGGAAACCCAACAAAGAATCTCATCAGCTTAGCGGCGCCGACCATGATGGGCTTTATTTTTCAGATGATATTTGACCTTGTAAATATTGGATGGATTGGTCACATGTCGTCAAAAGCTGTTGCAGGCGTGACCATATTTACGACCATGTTTATGCTCGTTAA
>JAYVIR010000027.1:0-2399 GCA_043770095.1 Eubacteriales bacterium | reverse complement strand
TTAATTGAAGCCCATCAATTTGTTCCGCTGTAAACTGATGAAAATGATCGTTTATTTCAAAATGGATAGGGATGCGCTCATCGTTTGAAACATCTGGCTTGTTGACAAAATATTCCCATAGCCGCAATGTTGCATTAACGTTTTGTCTGGCAACCCCCATGAATAAAAACAACTCATTACAATCAAATGTGGGCTCAGGAACATCGGTGATAGGTTTTGGTTTTTCACAAGTAAGGCACACTAAACGAAATTCCATTACTTGGCTATGTCGATTTGTTAATGGGTAATAGTAACCATTTTCTTTCGGAGTGCGGCAATGGGGACAAATGTTTATACCAGCTTTAACTAATTGAACGTTAGACGCTATACCTTGTTGCATGTTTCGTTGCACTTCTTTCAGAAACTGAAGATCCGCCTGAGTATCTGTGGTTGAGTCAAATACTTCATTAATTGTTGCTTGTAGTAAGCGACGTGCTGGCAAAGTCATTTTTGGCAATACATTCGTTATATCTACAATGATCTTATCTACTTCTTTAAGTGTTTCTTCTTGCATGATGATAGTCCTTATGATTTTGTTACATAGGCATTTTTATCTGCCCATCCTTTTGCTTTTAACCATGTGCAAATATCAGGGTAGCTGGATATTTTATCCCACTCGCTATCGACACATGCTTTTACTTTCCCTTGCTCGTTCCGTTCCATGAACCGACATACATCACGAACACATGCGACACCGCGCCCATTATTTTTTGGTTCTTGTAATTTGAACAATTGCATGTGATTGGGAAGAGCCTCAAAATCTCGCTGTGCTTGTGTTTTTGCTTTCTTTACCATTCATGGCTCCTTAGTTTTTATTAATCAGAAATTTCGTACGAGCATACATGGGAGCGCAGTAAGCGCTCCCATGTATGCCGTTACACGTCTTTTACTTTGGCGATAAAATCCGCAGGTACTGGAATACCCAGTTCCTTGAGTTTATTTTCAAAGTAATCGAATGTCTGCGCCAACGAAACATTGCGATTCAATTCGTCATCATCCAAATTGGTATAAACATACCCTTCAGTATTTGTTTGCGAATGAGCGGATTCCAAACCGCCGCTTTCTTCGTACAACTCATCTTCAACGACGAGATAGAAACGCTGTAATGGTTCGTCCCAACCAGCCAATACTTCGACTGATCCTTTGTCAAGTTGAACCTGTTGTCTAAATTGTGTCATGTTACGCTCCTGTGAGAAATAAGTTAGATCAATTCAATCCTCAGAATAGATCAGCGAGGTGATATGTGATCAAAAAATATTAGACAACGATAATAGGGCTTTCAACAGTGTTAACATTTCCCCAAGTAACGCCTCGGAGTGCTCTTGAAATATTGACTGGGCTAACACCAAAGAGTTCACTCATTTTGTAAGTTGAATCCAGTGGATTTATTTTCTTGTGTTGACGTAACTGAACAACGAGTTCAAAACTTAAAACCGTTTGTTCGATAGATTGACTTACAATTTGTTGTGGGACAAGAATACAATTATTTGGTCCAAAATTAACGGCATCATTTATCCTAGTCACCCTCAAGCGATTTATATTTGTTTTTGGTAACGATTGAAGATTCTCAGTAAACCAGTTAGAGAAATGAATAAACCCAGTAAGAGAATCACGATGCCACTCAATGTCTACGCCGATGCCCTTTTCTCCACAAGCTTTATATCCTTTCACTTTTGGATTATAGCATCGTTGGTGGATACTTTGCCACCGATTATATATTGTATTCTTGTCCATGATTTGTCTCTATCTTTTTATTTCTTAAATACCCTTTGATACGTTATTAAGTCAACCGAACATTGATTTATTTCAGACTGGAAAGTATCTCGAATAGACTCATGCCAGTCTGCTTTATCAAATGTAGGGAAGAAGCTGTCGCACTCAAAAGCTTTATGAATACGAGTTAACAAAATTCGATTAGCGTGAGGGAGTGCCAATTGATAAATTTCACTTCCGCCAATAACAAATAAATCCTGCCGATTGACTGTCTTTGTAATTTCAATTGCTTCTTCAAAACTATTTACAACAAAGGTGTGCGTTAATGTTCTGGGTATCGTGTATGTTTCATCTCGTGTTAAAATAAGATTAACACGTAACGGTAAAGGCTGACCAATTGATTCAAAAGTTTTACGTCCCATTAAAACAACATGTTCCATTGTCATTTTTCTGAAAAAAGCCATGTCTTCTGGAAGTTTCCAAGGAAGCTTTCCTTTAAAGCCAATACCATTATTTTCGTCAACAGCAGTAATTAGAGAAACGTACACGATACACCTCCTACACAGCAATGGGGAAACTAATTACGGAATGTGATTGATAATTAATTAAAGAAATATCATCTACCGTAAAATCGAAAATACTCTTGA
>JAYVIR010000026.1:0-108677 GCA_043770095.1 Eubacteriales bacterium | reverse complement strand
CACTTGATAAAAATTCGTCTATGCTTGTCCCCTCATACATCTTTAGACCGCCGCTAATGGTTACACTTAAGTCGAGGGTATCAAAAACAAGGTTTTTGATGGTCATGCAAATCCGCTCAGAGGTCTTCAGGGCTTGTTCTAGGGCGGTATGTGTGAATATCACTATAAATTCCTCGCCGCCATAGCGCCCTGCAACATCTGTATTACGAACGCTCGTTTGTATCGCCGATGACACTTTAATCAGCGCCTGATCACCCACCAAATGGCCAAATCGATCGTTGACGCTTTTAAAATTGTCTATGTCTAACATCAAAACGCAAAGTGGCTCAGAGTATCGATCAAATGCGTGTATTTCATCTTGTAGCCTTTGAAGCGTATAGGCACGGTTAAAAAGTTGCGTCAATTGATCTGTAATCGAAGCGATTCTTAATTGCTCTTTTTCTGCCTTGAGAATTTGATTGGCCTCTTGAAGTTCCTTTTGCGTATTGAGCAAATCTTGAGTACGCTGGTCTACCAATGCTTCTAAATTTCGATTGAGATCCATTAATTTGGCATTTTGTTCTTCAATGGTTTTGTCGGTGACAAAACTTTTTAAGCCGCTTAAAATGGTCATCATAAAATCTTCCCGATTCCATGGCTTGACAATGAAGCGATACAGTTGAGCTCGGTTGACAACATTAACCATACCTTCATATGCCGTTTGTCCGGTTAATAATATTTTTACAGCTTTAGGAATTTGTTCGTGCAACGTTATCAAAAGCGTGTCACCATTGCCACCAGACATTAAGTAATCTGAAATCACAAGTGCAAATTCACGATTGTCTGCTAACAGCTCCGCAACCAATTCTATAGCCTCCTGCGAAGACTCAGCAAACTCAAAATCATACTGATTTCCCAATATGTTTTGCAATTCATTTTTTAAACTAGAAAGAATAATCTCTTCATCGTCTACACAGAGAATAATCGGTTTTTTAGGCATTGCGATCCTCCTTTATATTGACAGGAAGTTCAATAGTAAAAATTGTTTTTCCTGGTTGGCTTGTATAGGTAATCTGACCGTGGTGTTTTTGTATGATTTTTTTAGAAATATCGAGCCCAAGTCCAGTGCCCTCGCCGGTCACTTTCGTTGTATAAAACGGTTCAAAAATATGGTCTTGGCTTTCAAGCGGAATGCCAGGGCCATCATCTTCAAACTCGATTTTTACAAATGCACCTTCAATTCTGGTTCGAATGACAACGCGTCCTTGATAGGTGATGGCTTGAAAGGCATTTGATAGTATGTTCGTCCAAACCTGATTGAGTTCATCTGGATTGCATAAAACAAGGGGCAAGGGCTGATATTCCCTGATAAGCTCAACACCTTGCTTAATTTTACTATGAAAGAGCGTCAGTATAAGCTCAATGCCATCTACTAAATCTGCCAATTCCATTTTGCCATCTGGACTATAGTGCGCAAAATTCTTGAGCGCCGTTACCACTTTTGAAGCGCGTTCGCTTGAAATCGTAATGGTTTCAAGACTTCTTGTTACCTGATTGTTCTTTTTGGCAAGGTCTAGAATTTCCAAAATTCTTGGTTCCTTAAAAAGAAAAATAACTTCTTTAGGATTGTAAATTCGGAGATCTGACAAAATATTAATCAACGATTCTTTTATATCCGACTGTGAGTCGAGTTCAAAGTCAGCCATCAAGGTCGTTAATTGTTTTTTAAGTTGACGTTCTTCGCGCGTTGTCAGGTGCTGTGTTTTTTTCTCCATCAATTCTAAGGTTCTTTTCATAGCACGTTTTTCTTGATCAGACCAATTGCAGTAGGTTACAGGATACAATTGTAGCAACTGTTCAATGGCATGTTTGGTGTTTCCGATAGAGGAATTAATCGCACCTAGCGGAGTGTTTATTTCGTGGGCAATTCCAGAAATGAGTTGTCCCACGGCAGCCATTTTTTCAGACTGAATAATTTGAAATTGGATGCGTTTTAAATCTTCAAGAGTCTTCGATAATTGAGAGGTTCTTGCAACAATTTTTTCTTCAAGATCTTTATTATTCTCTACCAGTTCAGCTTGAGCTGCCTGTAATTTTAACGCCATATGATTAACGCTATTGGACAAGTGATCCAGTTCGTCTTGGTTGCTAGAAAGTTCTAATGGCAAGTGATAAATCCCTTCCGCTATCAGTTCAGTAGCGCTTACCACACTTTTTAAGCGTTTAAACAAATCTGCAGCGAAAAACCAGGTCAATAGACCAGCAAGTATTATCGACGTTATAACCGTCAATAGCAATCTGTTCATTAACATTTTAGTCTGCTGATTCATTTGTGTCTGCAATGTTTCAACCAATTTATTGGAAGTGTCCAGTAAAGATATCGTTGATTGGTTGAGTATGATTAATCTCTGGTTTTGAGAAGATTGAAAAATTCGATATTGCGAGAGAGTTTCGTCATACGACTCTGAGAGCTTAATAAATTTATAGCCAATAACAGCATTCCCGTTTTCTGTAAACAGTTTTAACAGTTCAGCGCCCTTTGCTTTTAACGAAGTCTCTTTAGCTGTGTTTAGCATTTTGACGTCAATGCCTTTAAGCGTCTCTGCTAGTGACTCATGAATAACGATCTCACTCATTTGGTTCATTAATACTTTGATGTCTTGCACTTTAGTCAATTGTATCTTGCCTTGATCCAATTGATTTCTTAAATCCGCCAATTGATCAAAAAATTTGACCGTTGTTGACTTCCAATCGCCCTCAAGCGCTAGCTTTTGATCTTCCATAACAACAAATTCCTGAAAAGTCGCTTCATACTGATCCAATATGCCATATAATTTTTCTAAGTTTTGTATGCTTATTTCTGAATGCCATTTGTTTTTGTATAACAGTTGAATTTCTCGGCGAAGTCCGTTCAGGCCTTCCAGTACCGCTTCGGATTCAGCTCTTTGACGACTTTGTATAAAGGTTAATTTATTAAGATTAACCGCTTGAATACTAGGAGTCAGTCCATCGATTTGGCGAATGGTCTGCGAAAGGTTGGCAATGCTTTGAATGCTTGATGAAAAAAACAGGGCGTTTAAAATGAGAATGAGCAAGGCAAATGTGAAAATGATGATTACTTTTGTTCTGAGTTTAAGCTTTAGTGAATTTCTCATCAGTTTCACTCCTTTCCTTCTATAATGGACCCATAGGATGTGCTAATGGCCTAATTTTTCTATTTTCCTTTGAACGACTTCAAGAATTGATTTGTATTCCTGAGGATACTGAATAAAATCTTGGAAAGCATCTAAGCCAATCTCTGCACGTTCTGGGGGTGTCGCCAAATCATAATTAAATGCCCAGCGCTCCATTTGCCTTATTCGCTTAAGCAGCGCGCTGCGCTCAGGTGAATAAAAGGCATCTTCAACTTCCAAACTTGGTGCAAAGGCGCCCGAATCATGACTCATCACCTTTTGATTTTCTACGCTCGCAAAATTCACAATAATGCTCTTAGCCTGCTCCTTATTGATCGAAGCCTTCGGAATAACAATGCCGTCAATTGGCCCTAAGGCACAACTTGAAATAGAACTATCCATCACTGGAAAGTCGATGATGTTATAGTCCGTTCCTAGTTTCCACTGATGTGCTGAATCTTCATAATAGCCAATCACCCACGTTCCCATGAGCGTCATAGCCGCTTTTCCGCTATAAACCATTTCTGCGGCGCCCGTATCCCATTCCAGCGCATTCGCATCTTTATTGATATACTCTCGGTCCAATAGGATTTTCCATAGTTCAAAACTCTTCATGACCTGAGGGTCGGTGTAACTCGCTTTACCCGCCATCAAGGTTTGTCTATAATCATAGCCGCTCGTCCTGAGTAAAATATAATCAAACCAAAATTGCGCCGGCCATTTGCTTTTTGAGCCTAGCGCGATGGGTATAATGCCTTTTGATTTAAGTGTTTCACATGTTTTCAAATACGCAGTCCAATCCTTTGGTGGTTTAAGACCATTCTCATCAAAGATTTTTTGATTGATGACAATGCCGACATAGTGCTGCGTAATAGGCAGTAGCAACTTCTTGCCGTCATAAGTCACTGCCGATTCCATAATGGATTTTGGAAATTTATCGTCCAATTTTTGAGCGTCCCAAACATCATTTAAAGGTTCAAGTGACGCTGAAAGATTTTGGGTCTTCGCACCTGCCCAGTAAGAATATAAATCTGCCGCATCGACTGAATCGATTGCCTCTTTGATTCTCACTTTAAAAGCTTCATGATCTAGTGGTACTGCTGTAATTTTAAATTGATCCGACTGCTCATTCATTTTTTGAACCATCTGATCGATGCCACCACTGATCGATCCCGAAAAATAATGTTGAAAAGAAAGCTGTTTTGCAATGACTGCAACAGGTTTCTTCTCAGATACCAGAGGTTTTGGCGTTGATTGACAGCCTATTAGGACAGTCATCATGAGGGCAATGGCAAAAACAAAAACATAATATTTATTTTTTTGGCTAATCCTCATAGAAATAACCCCCAATATTTATTTACCTGCTATTTCAAATATTTTTTATATTACTATTTTACCCTGTTTGCAATCAATCAAAACGGGCACCTTTATGGATATTTACACTTCTCCATATGAAAAAAGCACCCTTCATTTAAAAAGGATGCTCCGTTTAGATTGATTCTATATGGTTTGATATTCTAAACTTGTTCTGCTAATACCGCAAGTATTTTCTCCCGATTTGGAAGCGCTGGGATAGCGCCGTAATTTTGCACGCAAAGACCACCTGCGACGTTTGCAGTAAGCACCATCTGTCTCATAGCTTCAACTGAAATGTCCTGTAAAAGACGCCCACAACACGTAATTTGCTGGACGAGCGCTCCGAAAAAGGCATCGCCTGCACCCGTCGTGTCCACAACCTTGGTTTCAATGGCAGGGACATGGAAAACGTCTGTTTTAAAGGCAACCAATGTGCCCATTTCTCCCATGGTGATGCAGACCAATTGAATGCCCTCTGCCACAAGGATTGTAGCAGCATCTTCCAAAGTAGAAGCGCCACTTAGTAGGAGTGCTTCTTCATCAGACACCTTTAAGATGTCTGCATATTTTAAACCACCAATCATGGCTTTTACCGCTTGCTCCTGAGAATCCCAAAGCAGTGGTCGGTAGTTCGGATCATAGCAAATCAAACGTTTCTTTTCGACAGCCTTCGACAGAAGTGCCACTACAGCAGATCGTATAGGCTCATCCGTAAAGGCAAGCGATCCAAAATAAACGGCATTCGTCTGATCCAAGAGTTCAAAATTAATTTCATCCGTTCTAAGAGAGACGTCGGCGCAGCCTTTTCGGTAAAAACCAAAACTACGATTCCCAAATTCATCTAAATTGACAATGGCAAGCGTCGTTGCCTTTGAAGCGTCCATCATAAGATTAGAAGTGTCTATTCCCACGTTTTCGACCGTCTCTTTAAGTTGTTTTCCAAAAGCGTCATCGCCCACTTTTCCAATAAAGGCCGTCTTAGCGCCCATCAGCTGTGCCATCGCTAGGAAATTGCACGGCGCACCGCCTGGATTAGCCCTAAAATGCAAATGTCCGTCTACTTTCACGGGGGTCATATCTATCAGCAATTCGCCCACGGCTATGATATCAAACGACTTCATATTGACAGACCTCCTAGGACACGGTCATATTCATTGCATAATGGGTAAATGATTTTCTCATCTTCCTGAACGGTTGAAAATCGGCTGACGGGTTCTGCGTTGTAATTGTCCGTCTGATCGTCGTTGATCGAAGACACTTCGCCGCAAACCAAGTCGCCTTTTCCTTCTTTTGCCCAAAACAGATGGTACTGAAAAGGCCTAAGCGTAATGGAAGCGCCCGACGCGATGTGAATTTCTTCCCCCGGTTTAAAGATTTTCCTAACGCCGTCAAGGTCAGCGCTTACAGGCGCTTCATAATCCACTTCACCACTTGGCAAGGCATTGTAGAGCTTGATGGCAAGGACGCCGCCCCCCCGGTTGATAATGTCTTCCGTTTTGCTGGCATGATAATGAAGTGGCAGTCGTTGCCCGTCTTTGAGCAAAATCAGTTTTTCCGCATATGGCGTCCCGAGACTTGAATCTTTAAGAGAGCCATTTCTGAGCGTAAAAAGAACAGCCCCAAATTCGTCGAAGCGATTGTTGCCAAAATCCGTAATGTCCCAACCGAGCATAATCTCCCGAATGACCTTGGTTTCCTCACGTTTTGCCTGCCAATCTTCCAGTGTCCAGTACCCAAAAGGAGGCAACGTGATTTGGTGTTTTTCAAGGAGCGACACTGCCCAGCTTAGGTTTATATTGATTTCAGAACGTTTCATTTTACCATCCTCCATGAGAGCAACTATTAGGTTACTGACGTTTCGTCAACTTACTTACAATTTGTTACTAAGTTGATTCTACCATAGACTTTGCTATAATTCCACCGTTTTAAAACAATCATCAATCACCAAGGCAATACTGCCAAGACAAAACTGTTCATTGTCGAGCGAGCTGAGAAGAACAGGCGTTTTGCACGCATCGTTATGAAAAATAAAAGACTCTAAGGCTAAATTGACCTCTTCAACCAACGCTTTGCTCAACTTTGGCACAATGCCACCAAGAATAACCACTGGCGGGTTGTATAAATTTATGAGATTCGCAATCCCAAAGGCTAATACCTGACCGCCGCGCACAAAAATATCACGGACTTCAGGTTCATTTTCCCTTTTAATAATCGCTTCAAACGAAATTGCCTCGGACGCACCAGCACAAATGCCCAACTGATCCGCCTCATTGGTCAGCGCCCCTGCTGAAACGTACATTTCGATGCAACCCTTCTTCCCGCAGTAGCAAGGCCTTCCATTTATGTCAATCGACATATGCCCAAACTCACCTGCAGCCCCCATTGCGCCTTCATAAATGACACCGTTGTTCATGATGCCCACGCCAACGCCCTGATCGACAAATATATACAGAAAACTCTTGTACTCGCGCCCAAGCCCAAACCACTGTTCGCTTAAGGTGCGTGTTCTGGCAACGTTGTCTACGACAATTGAATAAGGCGTACGCGATGCAAACCAGCTTTTGACGTCAATTTGCTCCCATCCTTTTAAAATGGAACGTTTGACTTCATTTTGATATTTGAAATTCATGCCTGGCGTTCCAATACCAATGCCGGCAACCTGTTCAGGTTCAATATTTCGCTCAGAAAGCATGTCCTGCATTTGCTCTAAAAGCATCTCAAGCATAACCTCTGGCGTCATATAAGCCATTTGCCCCGACGACCAACGTGCGAGTGGCGCACCACCAAAATCCGTAATCACAATGCTGCTTTGGATGGCAATTTCAATGCCTACGATCACCTTATAGTCTCTATTGAGGCGAATGAGATTCGGTTTTCGACCACCTGTTGAGTCACCCTTCCTCGTTTCTTCGACAAGTCCCTCTTCAACAAGACTGTCCACAATTCGCATGACGCTCGGCAGTGCGAGTCCCGTCATTTTAGCCAATTGCGACCTTGAAATTTCGCCCTGCTTGATGATCAGTTTGATAATCAGATTTCGGTTGATGCGCTTCATCAGCGCCGGTTTACCCGTTACAACGTTTGAATTCACAACTTTTTCCCCCTGCATGTCCTTGCTTTCTACTGATTGTAATTGCTTATATTGTTTGCGTTCATCCATTCCCGTTTACTGTCCATTAGAATATCAAAAATGACATTGCGCGTTCCCGTTATGCCAACAAGATCCTTTTGCACTTTATAGAAGTCATTGTAGGTGAGGTACTCGTAATCCACATAGCCCATTTGCCCGTCTGGCATGTAGGCATATTCAAGGTTTCTGTCTGGCATAATCCATTGGTTCTGTGTGTATTCAATCCCGCGAATCATTTTATAAGCGTAATCCAAATACAGGTCTTCGCCTTCAAGTTGATATAGATTCAAAAACACATGAATTGCCTGCAGCTGATGATTGAGCGCAGTGTGCGTATTGATTAGACTGTCACCTTTTCCATAATCTTCGATCAACCACCCAGGTAAGTTCTCCTCTGAGTCTGCATTTTCGCTTGAAAGATACATTTCAACATGGTTATTTTCTCCATGCTTTAAATAATAATTGGCAAGTTCCAAGTAGGCAATTTGGTAACTTTCAATGCCAAACTTTTGATAGGCTAACATATAGATTTCAATCATATCCGCATTAAACCTCGTGTCAAAGAAACCACTGCCTATGTCGTAGGTCTCTTTTAACCATTTGCTTTCTGGTTGCGATGGTATAAAGCCTTCTTGATTGATATTATTTTCCGCTATTGATAAGTATGAGGTTGCGAGTATGTCTGAAAGAGGCGATCCGCCATTTTTGACCATTGCATTGATCAAATACATGGACGGACTATTCCAATAGGCACCCTTTGCGCAGGGTGTGTAGGTTGGAGGACATTCATAGTAATAACCATCTATGCCTAACTTTGCTTTTTGAGTGAAGTCGTAATTTTTCCATACATTGATTGTACTCGGATTCTTTACATCGATTAGAAGCTTGCTTGACCCCACGCCGTACAGGAGACCGTTTTCAATTGTTTTCTGAGGTTTGAAAGAATAGGTAACCACCCATGCGTCACTTTGTTTTGAAATTTTCATTGTCGCCGGGCTATTGGTTGCTTGAATGACGCCCTGACCTAAAGATTTATACATGTAGGGCTGCCCTAAAAACATATGATATTGATCCGTATCAATGACTATCATGTCTGTCATAGGCAAAGTGCCATTTGTCAATGGTTTTGTTATCATTTTCTTATTTTTATCAAAATAAGAATAGGTGCCTTTCGTTCCCTTCACTTTAAAACTTGTCGTATAAAGATTCGTTGTTTTGAAATCGACCTCTCGGACAAAAAAGAAGCTGTTGTCTTCGTAGGTAACCGTCTTTTGCAAAGTCGACACATTCTTAAATGACGAAGCATTCTCATTGATATTTAACATCATTGATTGCTCATTTGCATTTGCAACAAGCGTATTTTCAAGAAAAAAGCTCAAAAACAGCACCGTTAACAAAATTCTCATTCTCATCTATTGGCCGTGCCCCACGCTCCCATCGCTGTGAACACAGGCATTAGAGAAAGGCCCTTTTCTTTTAGCTGATATTCCACCTTAGGCGGCACCTGAGGATATTCCGTTCTAAGAACCAAACCATCGGCTTCAAGCTCTTTTAACTGTGTGCTGAGCATTTTATGCGTAATGGTTGGCATGGATTTTCTAATTTCGCCGTAGCGCATGACGCCAGCCGCAGACAAATGATAGACAATAATCGGTTTCCACTTGCCGCCAATGACTGATAGCGTATATTTCACAGGACATTCGTCCACGTTCATGAGATTTTGATCCATTAATAACACTCTCCTTTTGTATAGTATGTATCAAAAAAGTGCGTACTTTCTTTTTCTTTTACATAGGGTATGATACTACTATAACAGATATAATCCACATCCCACATTAAGATTTAACAACGTTATCAAACGTGATCCACTTGTATCTATAGACGTTCATTTAAAAAGGAGAACACACATGAAAAAAGTATTGTACATTAAAGCCAATATTAAACCAGAAGGCGAGTCTAATTCATTTCAACTTTCAGACCACTTTGTAGAGCAGTATAAACGTCAAAACCCGCAAGACGAAATTGTGACACTTGACTTATACGATGCAGGGATTTCATTTTTGCAAGGGGCTGACCTCGCTGTGACTTTCGGGCCGAAAACAGAGGACAGCAGAAACCACCCCATCTTAAAGCACGCTTATCAATTTGCTGAAGCGGACAAATATATTTTCTCAGCCCCTATGTGGAACTTGGGACTTCCTGCTATTGTGAAGGCTTACGTGGACTATGTCAGCGTTCCCGGCATTTCATTCGCTTATACTGAGCACGGCCCAATAGGCCTTCTTGAAAATAAAAAAGCCTTTCTTTTAACGTCAAGAGGCGGCAGTTATGGAGAAGCGCCTCGTTCTGACTTTGAAATGGGCGAGCGTTACCTTAGAACCATTCTTGGGTTCTTTGGCGTTAGCGATGTTCAGGCTGTTGCAACAGAAAACATGAGTGTTCAAGGTCTCGACTATGCTCAGATTCTTGCCAGTGCGAAGGAAAAGGCTGGTTTGGTTGCTGCGACGTTCTAGTGGGTGTTTTTAAAAAGGTACTTTAGTAAAGTTAGTTTTGAAAATTTAATTAGAAAAGGACATTGCCGGTTGTTTTGGCGATGTCCTTTTGTTTGTGCTTAAGAATGCTGTACTTTATTTTCACATTCACCTTGAAATTATTGCTGCTAAAAAAGCATTTCCAAAGTAGCTTCTCGGAAAATATGTACAAATTTTTGATTGCACGCTACTGCATTATCAATCAATTCTTCTATGCCATCAAAAGCCTGTTCATTTTCTTCTATACCATAGCGAAACGACCTTGCTAGAACCGCTGTGAGATATAAAATATTTTTGATCATTAATAGAAAATTCCAGTTCGCGACCATTGTTTATTAAAAAAATTAAGGCCGCTAAGGAATGATGCTGAAACAATTCATTTATTACACCGTCATACATATTTTGGGGTAAATCCGCAATCACAGATTTGCCTTTTGTACTATCCGCTTTGATATAATATCCATCAATAATTTCATTAATGCCACCACCAAACGACCACTCGTTGGCTTCAATAAACCCAATAAATTTGCCCCAAAATTCTTCTTCAGACAACTTCATTGGTACTTCAACACACCCTTGTATTTCAAACTCTTTGCTGATAATAATCACCTCGTGTTTAGAATGTTAGACTTAAGTCAGCTTGTATGATACTCTGATTGGTTCTGTTGCAAGTTCAACAACGCCTGCTTTTGTGATTGTATCCATCGCATTACCACTTGTAACTTCGCCGCTTGCTCCGTTGGATTATCATATACAAATAACCCCCCACAAAAAACAAAAAAACAGCCGCTTTAACAGCTGTAGAGTTGGGTGCATCTACAACGCGGCTGTTTTTTAGAGGGTGTCTCGCATAGGGTTTTGCGAGGCTTGGGACATTTATTGAACTGTTTTTTCTGGGAATAGCTTTATGAGTACTTTGACCGATACAAATAACAGACCTAGCACTATGAATATGCCTACCATGCCGAAGCTCATAATCTGTAGTGCAATTAAGAAATCTGGCACGTTCTGGCTAATGTTGTCCATAAAATTCATCTTATTTTCTTCCTTTCATCTTTTATACCTTCAGCCTTAAGCAAAGAATGCCAAAACCAATCCGCCCGCGATTACCGATGCAATCTGTCCTGCGACATTCGCACCTACCGCATACATAAGTACAAAGTTTTGCGGATCTTCTTTTTGAGCCATCTTCTGAATGACACGCGCCGACATTGGAAAGGCTGAAATACCGGCTGCGCCAATCATCGGATTGAATTTTTCTTTTCTGAATAAATTGATGAATTTGGCAAATAAAACGCCGCCAATCGTATCAAATACAAACGCTACAAGGCCAAAAGAAATAATGAGCAGCGTGTCCATTTGCAAGAATTCATCTGCTGTCATTTTAGTGGCAATTGTTATGCCAAGCAAAATAGTGACAATGTTGACCAACTCATTTTGTGCGGCATTTGACAATCGGTCTAATACAGTGCACTCCCTGAGTAAATTTCCAAACATTAAAAATCCAATGAGTGGAAGGGATACAGGCGCAATGAGACCCGCAATGACCGTGATGACAATTGGGAATAGAATTTTAGTCGTCTTGGAAATACGCTCTGCTTTATAAGTCATTCTAATTTGACGTTCTGCTTTTGTCGTCACCATTTTAATGGCAATTGGTTGAATGATTGGCACTAAGGCCATGTAAGAATATGCCGCGATTGTGACGGGGCCCAGTAGATGGTAAGCCAACTGACTGGTAACGAAAATGGACGTCGGACCATCTGCCGCGCCTATAATGCCAATGGAAGCCGCTTCTCTAATATCAAATCCGCCAATGAGCGTTGCCACGCAAATTGTGAAGAAAATCCCAAACTGCGCCGCCGCGCCAAATAAAAGCATGAACGGATTTTGAAGCAAAGGCCCAAAGTCAATCATGGCGCCAATACCAATGAAAATCAGCAGTGGAAAGAGTTCTGTTGCTATACCCCCTGTGAACAGGAAATCTAAAATACCTTCAATCTCTTTTCCGCCGATGTTTTGAGTCAGTACGCCTGTCATTGGAAAATTGACGATAATTGCGCCAAAACCCATCGGGAGAAGAAGCGCTGGTTCGTATTCTTTTTTTATGGCTAAGTATATGAGCAGTCCGCCGACACCCCACATGAATATTTGCTTAAAGGTAACCGAGAGAATACCACTGATTAATATATCCACGAGCTACCTCCTATCCGATTCTCACGAGTTCTTCGCTGACATTAACGGCAACCCCTTTGGTTGCAGAGATTGAAAGGATCGTGCCATCTATTGGTGATACAATTTCATTTTCCATTTTCATGGCTTCAAGGACAACCAACACCTGATTGCGTTTGACAATGTCACCCGCTTTGACAAGCACACTGATGATTGTCCCCGGCATTGGCGAAATGACCGTCTCTCTGTATGCCCCGACAGGGCTTTCCACTGCTTTGAGTGGAGAAAGTGTCACTATTTCGTTTTTAGAAGGATCCACCGCGCCTGTATTTGAAACCGTGCCGACTTCTCCCATTTCAACCTCGTAAACCTTTCCATTCAATTTAAGGACATATTTTTTCATTTCCATTTTATGTTTTACTCCTTTTTTCTTTAGTCAATACGCGTTATGCGCTGAATGTGCAGTTGAGCGTCTGGCGTGTCTTTTCCTGCAATGCATGAGGTGATGACCGCAACCAGATTTTTTTCTTCGTCGTCCATTGGCAGTGAGCACTTTTCAGCGACTTCTGGCGTGGTCGCTGTAACCGTAGCGGCTTCAGCCTTACTTCCTAATAACCCCTTAATCCATTTTAAAATTTCCATATATCCACTTCCTTTATGATCTCTATAAGTTGACCTACTCATTCAACTTACATCGTTACAGTAATATAGTGAACATCCGACATTTTTAAACGCGCCTCAAAGAACTTTCTAGCCACCTGTGGGAACAAACTATAAGAGAGCACATCTTCTAAAGACGTTGCCAAGTCGCCTATTTCTAGGGTGTATTTATCAAGTTCTGGCTCGAGCAAGTCTGCTGGTCTTACCGTTATGATTGCCTCATCTCCAAGAATGAACTGCTTGACGCTTTCATTTAGAGGTGCTGGGAATGCCCCATATAGGCCTTTGACATATTCTTTGATTTCTTTAGGCACCATTTTGTAACGCTCGCCAGTTAAAATATTAAAAACCGCTTGCGTGCCGACCATTTGACTCAGCGGCGTGACCAGTGGCGGATAGCCTAAGTCTGCCCTAACCCTTGGAATTTCCCTTAGAACCGCTTCATAATGATGGCTTGCGCCTTGAGCCTCAAGTTGCGAAAGTAAATTTGAGAGCATGCCGCCCGGCACTTGATACGTGAGCGTGTTGGGTTCGACATCCATCACTTTGGCGTTTAAAATGCCTTCGACTCTATACTTGTCTCTGATGGGTTTAAAGTAATCCGCAACTTCGCTTAAAATTGCCATATTGAGCCTTGGGCCACGGTCCGTTTCGTCCAAAACCATTGCCATCGACTCCGTTGGCGGTTGAGAAGTGCCCTCAGAAAATGGTGAAATCGCAGTGTCAATAATGTCCACACCGGCTTCTACTGCCTTTAAATAAGTCATGGAAGCAATGCCGCTTGTGCAGTGCGTGTGTATTTCAATTGGCACCAAAACAGCTTCTTTCAGTTCTTTTACCAATTCAAAAGCCCCGTTTGGCGTCAAAATTCCAGCCATGTCTTTTATGCATATTGAATCTGCACCTATGAGCACCATTTGTTTAGAGAGTTCTATATAGTAGTCCTTGGTATGCACAGGACTGGTTGTATAGCTGATCGCACATTGGCAGTGAGCCCCAGATTTTTTAATGGCCTTCATAGAGACTTCCAAATTTCTTAAGTCATTGAGCGCGTCAAATACACGAATAATGTCAATGCCATTTTCAACCGATTTTAAGATAAAGGCTTCCACCACATCGTCTGCATAATGTTTGTAGCCTAATAAATTTTGCCCTCTGAGAAGCATTTGCAGTTTGGTGTTTTTTACAATGCCACGAATGGCTCTCAGTCTCTCCCAAGGGTCTTCATTTAAAAAGCGCAGGCAGGCGTCAAATGTAGCGCCACCCCAAACTTCTAAGGCATAATACCCCGCCTGATCCATTTTTTCTAAGATGGGTAGTATTTCATCCGTCCGAAGGCGGGTCGCAATCAGTGATTGGTGCCCATCTCTTAACGCTGTTTCCGTCACTTTTACTGGTTTCAAACTGTTCGCCCTCCTTAAATCTTCAAATACCGTTCCTCAATCTGTTTCAAAGTCCCATCCGTTCTCATCTGAGCCATTTTTTCATCGAATAGTTTGCAAAGCGCCTCTGTGTCACGTTTTTTCGTAAAGGCAATGCGCGTATCTGAACCCGCTTGCTCGCTGTGACTGTATGCCAGCATTTTAACTTGCTCTTGTAGCCCATTTGAAACAATAAAATAACGCGCTGCGTATTCATTCATAATCAAACAATTGATTTGGCCTTTGAAAAGCTTTTTGAACATGATTTCTTCTTTTTCGCTGATGTCTTTTTGAATCTGGTTGTCTTTAACAAATTGTTCCCAGTAGCCATAACCCCTCATAACGCCGACTCTCCAAGTTCTTAATGCTTCAAATCGACTTATTTCCAGATTTGACTGCTTCAACGCAACAAACACATACCGAGTTGGCTCTCTGTAATTCTCCGTAAAATTCATGGTTTTGGAGCGTTCTTCATTTCTAGACAACGTTGGCACCAAATCTGCAAACCCTTTTTGAACCAATCGAAGCGACTGATCAAAAGAGCTCAAATGCACTCGAACATCAATGCCTGCTCTTTTAAAAGCCTCTCTGACCAAGTCGATGTCAATGCCGCTAACCACACCATCTTTTTGCGCAATAATATACGGTGGGTAGGCAGAAGTCACGAGCACCAACCCCTTTTGAGAATCATGCGTTACTTCCGTTTCAAGAATTTCATAAAACTGCTCTGTCAAATGCTCAAAACGTCCGCCAATATGAACCAGCCGCTTCAAAGACTCTGCTTCTTCTTTAATGGTTTGACTGAGTTGTTTGGTAGACGCCACATTGCCTGAGACACTCTGCGTAATGGCCTCTGTCAGCCGATCCACTTCATCGCACGAAACCACAAGGTCTTGGTTATTTTGATCTAAATCTTTTACGGACAAGAGCGTCGCGCCAATTTGAGTGACCATTTCGCTGACGTCTTCGCTGATATGTTCGAGTTGTCCCGACTGATGTTTGATACCGCTGATGGTTTGCATCATTGTCGATTGCGTCTGCCCAGCTCTTTGATCTACCAGTTGGATCAGCGCAGACATTTGCTTTACCACAAGTTCCGTTTCCTCTGACAACTTTCGAACTTCAGAGGCGACGACCGCGAAACCTCGGCCGCTATCCCCTGCCCTTGCCGCTTCAATTGACGCATTAAGTGCTAGTAAATTTGTCTGAGAGGCAATGTTTCGAACCGCTCCCATCATGCTTAAAATTTCAGAGGCATTTGTTCTAAGAATTTCTACCGTTTGACAAGCCTCACCCATCTGTTCTTGAACTTTATCAAAAGCAGTGACGGCATCATTTATGGCAGCTTGTTTGCTCACTGCGCCGTGATAAACCGCTTCTGAATTTTCTAAAATGGCACTTACCGACTGATGGTTTTCCTCCGCACTTTCGTAAATTTTTCCTGTAAACGATTTAATCTTTTGTATATTGTGGAGTTGTTCTTCTGCCGAGCACGACAATTGAATACCGGAAGTGCTCATTTCCTTCATCGCCATATCAATTTCATCTGTAGAAGTTACATATTCGCCCACCACATTTAACAATTTTGCCGTCGTCTCTTCCAATTTCTCAAAAGAAAAAGAAGGGTCATAAGAACCCTTCTCCTCTCTGACATTCAAAAAGCATTTAAACATCATATGTCACCGCTCTTTGTTTTATAGATAGCTTTATAGTTAGATTTCCTTAGTTAAGTTCTACCGTATTCCTTACACAAAGCACACCGTCTAGCATACAGAGTTTTCCTCTGGCAATAACCCCTTTAACGTTGAGGCTACTTGCATCAAGAAGCACCAAATCGGCATCTTTGTTTACCTGAATCTGCCCTTTGCCGTGAAGTTTTAAATACTTGGCAGGCGTTGACGTTACAGGTTCTAAGGCTTCTTCTAGCGGCATGTTATGTCTTTTTACCGCTTCTCTGACCGATTCTAGAAGACTGTCGAGTCGTCCAACGCCAAGGCCTTCAAATTCACCTGTCGGGCCGAACATTGGAAGACTGCCATGCCCATCCGATGTAAACGTGATGCGATTTGACGGCACACCCGCAGCCCTCATCAGAAACAGCGCTTCTGCTGCAGGCACTTCCCCTTCTTCAATAAACTGAGGGGTTGTCGATGTGGTCATATCCACCATGCCACCTTTTAAAGCATGAGCAATCCCTTTTTCAAAAAGACCTGCATTTCGGTTGATATGGGTCGGATAAAATTGTGCAATTGGCAGGACAAACTGTTCTACCGCTTGATCAATTTGATCCAAGTCAAAGGGGCCATCGCCTAAATGGCAGTTGATAACGCCCGCTTTGCCTGACAAAATACCCGCCACTCTCGCCTCCGACGTGATTCGAGCCAGTTCCTGAACCGTTACCGAAGAAGATCTGTGATCATTAAGCGCAATTTCTCCAATGCCGATGATTGGGTCAATGAGCATAATGTCTTTCATGATGTCTCCCGTCAAAGTCCTCACAGGCACCTGATAAGAACCGCTGTAGCACCAAGCAGAAACCCCTTCTTCACGCAGGCTGTACACTTTGGCCACAAGATTTTCCATGGTTCTGGTAATCCCGTCCGTCCCGAGGCAACCCACTACTGTCGTTACGCCCGCTTGAATCATTTCCGTCATTTTGAGCTCTGGCGTACGCGTTTTGTAACCACCTTCACCTCCGCCACCACAGATGTGAACGTGTGCGTCAATGAGTCCCGGCACCAATACCATGCCTTTTCCATCTATTACCGTTACGGGCATGTCACCAGTATCTATCTCATTTTCTGATATTTGCAGTATTTTTTCTGCGCCTATCAGAACATCTCTGCACCCAATCTTCTCTGGGGCATATACTTCCACTTGTTTTAATAAAATCACTTAATGCACCTCCAGAGTTTCAAGTTTGTAAGTCATTTAGTTAGTTATAGCCAATCATAATCGCTATGACAATGAACACGCTGCCGAATACAAAGAAGAACCCTTGCATTTTGATTTGGAATTTTGCCCATTTCGTCCAGTCCATTCTTGCCACACCGAGAACGCCCATGAGGGAAGCCGATGTTGGTACAATCGCATCTGCAAAACCAGATCCCAATTGGTAGCAAAGAACGGCAACTTGTCTGCTGATGCCTACGATGTCAGATAAAGGGGCAAGGATTGGCATCGTTAGAGCCGCTTGACCTGAATTAGAAGTGACAAAGAAGTTGAAAATAGTTTGGAAAGTGTACATGAGCACAGCGGTTACAGCGCTTGGAAGACCTGCAAGCGAACTGCCGACTGAGCTTAAAATTGTATTTAAAACGGTTGGCGTTGTGGCACTTGAACCGCCAAGTACCAACAAAATGCCTTTTGCCATACCCACTACCATTGCCGCTCCGACAAGGTCACCGGCACCGCTTTGGAATGAAGAGGCAATGTCGTTGATTCTCATATTGTTGAGTTTGAATACGACCGCAAGCACACCTGCGCCAAGACCCATAACAAAGAACTGAGAAGCAATTTCAGGAATATAATAACCCTCGCTCGTAACGCCCCATACGATCCAGATGACGCCAAACAGCATCCAAAGAAGCACTAAGCCGTGGCCTAATTTAAACGCTCTGTGTTCTGGATCTTGAGAAGCTAAGTGATCTCTGAAATATTGATCTGTATCATAAACAATTGATTTTGTTGGGTCTTTTTTAATTTTATTGGCATACATGGTGATGTAAATAACAGATGCCGTTGTGAGAACAACCCACATAATAATTCTAAAAGTAGCCCCTGAAAGTACCGGAACGCCTGCAATACCTTGAGCGATGGCAACCCCAAATGGATTCATCCAAGAAGTCGCATTGCCCACTTGTGTTGCAACGAACGTAATGGCAACCCCGACAAGGGAGTCATAGCCCATAGCGATCACAAACGGTATGACAATCATCGCAAACGGTATGGATTCCTCCGACATGCCGAAAATAGCGCCGCCAAGTGAGAATACGATGAAGAGTGCCGGTATGACTAAAAACTGAGCCCCTTTGACACGCGTAATGAATTCATAAATGCCGGCGTCAATTGCGCCAGTTCTCATAATGATTCCGAAAGCACCGCCAATAACGAGAATGAAGGCAACGATTCCTACTGCTGAGCCCCATTTGTCACCTGTGACAAGACCCTCAAACATGTAGTTAAATACGCCGAATCCATAGAAGTCATCTGTGCCCCATATTTTAGCCTGTTTTTTGATAGGGCTTGTCGTGTCGTAAACTTTTGTGTCATAAAGTTGATGAATGGTAGATTCTGAAAGACCCATTTCGTCTAATGCGCCAGATTCCCACGTTGCAGGATCTGTTGCCATCAGTGCGGTAAGCGCCTCTGCGTCTACGCCGCTTTCCGTGAGTT
The DNA here is from genome assembly GCA_043770095.1 of Eubacteriales bacterium. Lineage (GTDB taxonomy): Bacteria > Bacillota > Clostridia > Peptostreptococcales > Acidaminobacteraceae > JBGSUZ01. The sequence continues at coordinate 89,860 of JAYVIR010000026.1, read as the reverse complement.
TGGCAGCATCTGTCGTTTTAAGCGCTTCAGCCAACTTTTGGTTGTCGAGCGGGTATTGAAGACGGAAGGTTTCAGGCAAGAGGACTGTTTTTGTTTTCTCTTTGCCGTCAGCGTTGGTATACGTCACGTCATGCGTATCGAATTTACCGACTGGAACCATGAATGTGAGTGCCCAACAGAACATTACAACGAAAAATATAATGACGTAGGTGTGTGGCATTTGGAACCGTTTTTCATCTTGCTTCTTTTTTTGGTCTGACATTTTGCTAATTCCCCCTTTTTAAGAACTGCTAGTTGTTAAAAGCAAGGTTTATGCCAAAATCATTTTAACCAAAACAAAATTTTAGTTTTCGGTCGCTCTTAATCAAAATTTCAACGCATATAGGTTGCTTTATGCGTTAACTCTTATCCAATTTTGTAAGCAGTTCAAGCCCCAAAAGTGTCAGCACAGGTCCTTTTCGTCCTTTTGTCACCTCAATAACGCCAAGCTGTTCAAGGGTTTTCAATCTGCCTCTGACCATATCTTGCGTGAGTAAAAGTCCAGCCTCATTTGCCTCAAGCGAAAGTTTTTCTCTGCCGATGCTAATGCCTTTTTTATTATGAGCATCGATTTGTTTGAGCAAAAACCGATAGTCTCTACCAGACATGCGGTGAAAGAGATCTGCTGCTCTGTCTATTTTAATGGGGGTTTCAATAGGCACATCCCCATTTAACACTTTCGAAGCGAACTTGTTTAACCCCTTTACACCCCCTATAAAATCCGTTGGCAAGTCACTCAGATTTAGTATCGCCCCATCTGCAACCGCTACCAAGTACTCCACGACACTTTCCAGTTCTCTCACATTGCCCTTCCAATTAGCCGATTGAAGCTCCTGAATCAAGGCTTCGCTGATTGAAGTTTCCAAGGGATGGCGCCACCCATTTTTCAATAAAAAGAATTTTAACAGCATCGGAATGTCTTCTCGACGTTCCCTTAATGGTGGAGTGTTAAGCGACAATCGTTTGAGTCTGTAATACAAATCCTCTCTAAATTGCCCCTGTTCGCAAAGTGTCATAAGTGGCTTATTGGTCGCTGCAATGATCCTCACATCCACTGGAATGATTTCGCTCCCGCCAACGCGCATGACTTCTTTTTCCTGCAACACTCTGAGGAGTCTTGCTTGGATTTTCAAAGAAACATCTCCAATTTCGTCTAGGAACAGAGTCCCGCCGTGAGCCTGTTCAAAAAGGCCAGGTCTGCCGCCTTTTTTTGCCCCTGTGAAAGCGCCCTCTTCATAGCCGAAGAGCTCACTTTCCACTAAGTCTTCTGGCAGAGCGCTAAAATTGACCCCTAAAAAGGGACCCTTCGATACATTGGACGCCTTGTGAATCGCGCTGGCAAACAGCTCTTTTCCAGTCCCACTTTCCCCATAAATAAGAATTGAAAGAGGTGTTCTGGCAATTTTCTGAGCCGTGCGAACAACGGCCTTCATGACTTCTGATTCATGTCGAATGTCTTCAAAGTCATATTTGGCAATGTGCCCCTTTTGTAAGTGCAGCCTTCGATTTTGCTGCTCTAAGGCACCACTCTCTGTTAGACTTCTGAGGGTGCAAACCGTCCAATCTCCTCTACCCGATGTAAAGCGCTGAACTTGATAATTGCCTGCCTCAATCATAATGAGTTGTTCTTGGGATTCATCCGATTCAATGGACATTTTGAGAAATTGAATCAGATTCTCATTTTTTATGATTTGCACCAACGGCTTGCCAATTACGCGCTCAGAGCGTTTTCCAAAAATCAGTTCACACTTTTGACTAAACACGCGAATGATGCCGAGCTCGTCATATGCCAATAGGCCATCGTGAATTTGATGGAGCACTTGCTTTAAACGATCATTGAGCAACTCTTGCTCTGCCATCGCTTTATGAATGGTTTTGCCCATTTTGACCACCGTCGCCAGATAGGTTGCAGAGAGGTAGTGAGATTTTTCATCTAGTAGATCAAGTTCATGCAAAATTTCTACAATGGTGCTTAAATCGATGATTCTTGGGCCTAAATCGACCACATGCAGCATCGATTCCGGTACAAGTTCTAATTCTCCAAGCGTGATTGCCACGTGGCATTGATTAATATTGTGGTTGCGCTCGGTTTCAAACATTTCAGGACACCACGGCAAAAGGTTGATATTATCAATCCCCAGTAGTTGCAAAAGCTCAATGGATTCAAAGGTCGCCTCCATTGAGTCGTTGACTAATAGTACCATCTCACCTCGTCTGATTGAAAATAACTGATCAAGGTGAATGATATCAATTGCTCGACGTGCAATGATTTGCGGGCATTTAGGATCAATCCACGCAGTGGCTTCTTTTTGAAGAGACACGCTTGAAAAGACAATCAGATCCGCTTTTATTTTTCCCACCAGTCCTAAATTGACAGCATACCCCTCAATCGTGGCATGTCCTTCCAGTAATTTTTCAAGTTGAAGCACCAGTCGATTTTTTGTGGAATCGCTTCCGGTGATTACCGCAATTCGCTTTGGGTTTGTTTTTAAGAGGCTATTTTGCTCTGATTTATTCATAAAGTACACCGCCTATTCGTTAGAATTGTCTTAATTGTTTGTTTTCAACCCATTATAACCCCAATTTCCCCAATAAAAAAGGGCTCTTTTATAAGAGCCCCACAATTATATTTTCAATTCATTATTTTAAAACAAAAAAAAAAACAAAAGAGCCCCCGACTAAACGCTAGGTGCCCCTTTGCTCATGAGTTCCAATCCACTAACCGAGGATGTGGATATCTACATGTGAAACTGTTTGGTCCATAACAGCGATTTGAACTTCTTTGAGTACGCCAGTCATTGTTACGCCTGCAAAGTCAACTGTTACAGCTGATTTTCTGCCACCAGTTGCAATAATTTTATTTAACATTGCTTCGTCCAACTTGACAGCTGAAGAGTCAATGCCTTTTCCGTAAATAACGCCTTGTACAAAACCAGCTTCTTTGAAATTGCCTGCTTGCTCAGGTCTTGCAATTGCTTTTAAAATTAAATTGTTCATTTTTGGGTCTCCCTGGGGTAAATGCCCCGTGATTCGTCTTCTGCGTTTGGTGGCTTGTGATCCAACGTGTGGGTCAGACAAACGGTAAACTGCACGACATAAGCCCTAAAAATGACTACATAAGTTGAACTGAAAAATCAACTTATTTCAAATTTACATAATATAGCTCATAACCTTCTAATTTTTAATGTATTTATCGAACCTTCACATCGGTCGACATCCATTAAAAGACATATCGGTATTATACCATAATTTTGACCTTAAAAACCGATTTATAATTGCCTTAACCCAAAGTGTCATCTTTTATGATAAACTTAAGGAACAAATACACAAAACTTTTTATGCAAAACCGACCATAGACTGTGTGCCACTAATCCAATTAGGAGGTTCCAATATGACCATTACGCCCATCAAAAACATCCCAAACAGAGTACCACTTGCCCACCTACCGACGCCCATCGAAAAAATGGAGCGATTGTCTGCTACGCTCAAAACCAACCTCTATCTAAAACGAGATGACTATACCGGCAGCGAAGTTTCCGGCAATAAAATTCGCAAACTTGAATATGCTATCTGTGAAGCGCTTTCATTGGGGGCAAAGACACTCATCACTTGCGGTGGCATTCAGTCTAATCATGCCAGAGCGACGGTTGCCGCAGCTAGAAAACTGGGGCTCGGCGTCCATTTGGTGCTAAGAAGCGAACCGAATCCTTTAATAGAAGGCAATTATTTAATGAACCAACTCATGGGTGCCAAGATCACCCTTCTTCCAGCCGATGTCTTTGCCTCTGAATACGAACAAGTCATGGAAAAGCTCAAATCCGAGTACGACGCACTTGGCACGCCTGCTTATATCCTGCCAATTGGGGCTTCTAATGGCATAGGCAACTTTGGCTATTACCATGCTTTTGAGGAAATTCTGGATCAGGAAAAAGCGCTTGGGCTAACATTTGACACCATTGTTTGTACGGTTGGTTCTGGTGGCACTTACGGCGGTCTTTTTCTTGGCAATTACCTGAGTGAAAGCAATCGCCAAATCATCGGCTTTAATATTAGCAGCACCGCAGAAGCGTTCAAGGATGATATTTCTAAAATTGTTAACGAGTCCCTCCGTCGTTTGGAACTGCCTGAAACGGCTAAAACCTCTGACATTGCCATAATCGATGGCTACGCTGGCCTCGGATATGCCCTCTCCACAAAAGAAGAAATGGCGTTCATTATGGAAATTGCTCAAAGCGAAGGCTTGATTTTAGACCCTGTTTACACAGGAAAAGCTTTTCGTGGTCTGATCCGCGAAATTGAAAAGGGACAGTTTAATGCGTCTCAAAATATTTTATTTATTCACACGGGTGGCCTGATGGGCTTCGTGCCAAAATACTTTACAGATTAAGAAATCGTATGATCACAAGGAGCTAAAATATGACCAGTTTTCACACTTATATTGACCTATTTGTCGCCTTTTTTAGAGCCAGTAATTTTACGTTTGGCGGAGGTCCAGCAGCCATTTCGCTCGTTCAAAAAGAAGTCGTCGAAAATTATCATTGGATGACGATTCCCGAATTTACCGACGCTGTCGCCCTTGCCAATAGCCTTCCTGGGCCAATTGCAACCAAACTTGCCTCTGTCATTGGCTACAAAGTTGCAGGTTGGACAGGCGTTGTCGTTGGCTTAGCTTCTAGCGTTTTGCCAACGACCATTGCCATTGTGTTTCTTTTTAGGATCTATGACCAGTTTAAATCAGCCCCTTGGATGAATGGCATGATGGTGGCTGTTAGACCAGTCGTCGTGCTCATTCTATTTGAGACGGTTTACCGAATGACACCTCAGTCTTACGTAAATGTCACGACGGGGATTATTGGGCTCGTCTCTGCCGTTCTCTTATTCTACTTTAAGGTGCACCCTTCGCTGATTATTTTAGCCGCACTGGCTTTTGGCGGTTTTTTTATTCGCTAAGCAAAAAACGAAACCCCAACGATGTTAAAGGCATCATTGGGGTTTCGTTTTTTATTATGCTTGCGTCTCTACTTTTGGTTCTATTTTTGGTTCTACTAAAGGCTCTGGTTTAGCAACCACTTTCGCATCTGCGCCTGCTTCTGCCTTAGCTTCAGCCGTCATCTTATTCAAAATTTCTTTTTTCATGTTTTCAATGTTCTCGGAGTGCTTAGAGTGATCTTTGACCATACCCATGTCAATGCCAAGATTCTTAACAAGTGCTGTTTTTACAAGGCTTTCAATCGCATTTGGGAAACTCGATTGCTCATCCCCATCATGTCCGCCGCCACCGAAAACAACCATTTGACTTGGTACAATAGGAGATCCAGATTTGGCAATTGCGTCTCCAATAATGCCCATAACTTCTTTGGTAAGCAGGAGTTGAGGCCCGCCATAAGCGGCAACATTGGCTTCTGTCGCAATAGACTGCGCCAAACCTTCTTGTGTAATTTTGAACGCTTGAGCCGCTGCCGTGAGTTTTGTCGCATTTGCGTTTGCAGTAGCGATTGTCTCAATTTTAGCCGCTTCTTGTGTTGCTCTTGTCGCGTCTGCCTGACCTTTATTCTTCTCAATTTCAATATTAATCTTAGACTCTGTAAGTGACTTTTGCTGAAGAGCAACTGCTGCTGCCTCATTGAGTTCTTTTTCTTTTTCTTTGGATTCTTGTTGAGACTGATAAGTGATGATTTGCTCTTTAGCCAATTGTCGGCTTCTGAGCTGTTCATACATCGTTTCAACGCTGTTATCGCCCTTATTGGCGGATTCAGGATTACCAATCAAGATAGACACAAGTTCCAAATCGTATTCTCTGAATTGAATTCTCATCGCGTCTGTCGCTTCTTTTTGAATGGCGTCTCTGAATTGGTTGAGCTCAATAAGCGTTTTTGTCTGACCTACATTTTTGAAATACGCTGAGATGAGCGGGTCAATGGATTGCTCGAATAATTTGACCATGTCACCAAATCTTTGAATGATTCTAGACGCTTTTAAACGGTCAACGTGGACAACCACGGTTAATGTAGACTGAACTTCAAAACCATCTTTGGTAAGGAATGAAATTTCTTTTAAATTTTCATCATAGTGCGTGCCCGACTCTTGAGCCGACCATTTGAGCATTGTATTGGCAGTCGGCACGAGCGCAACTGCACACGCATCCGTATTGACTGCGTATTTACCAACGCCAAGGGCGTCTTTCCAAACCCCTCTTTTGCCCGTTTCAACCAGTTCACCATGTTTATAGTCATCTCCAGAAACGTCTAACCCTTTATCTCCTGCAAACGATGTCACAACACCTACTGTCCCAATTGGAATCTGAACTTTAGGCACAAATTTAATGGTTGCGAACAACCTGTTGATAAAGTACGTCCCATCTGTTAGTACTTGCAATTGCTTACCCATATAACCGCCAGAAACAATAAAGTTATTAACATTTTGGAAGTTATTGTGGAAATTATTCGGTTCATCTGGGTTGTTTCCGATAATCGGCGCTATGATGTCGCCATTTGAGAGCGGTTTACCCATGTTTGTATTGACGATTGCAAGGACATCGTTTTCAGCGGCAATTACCACTGGTGAAAATCCATTACGTGTTTCAATGTCTTTTTTCATCGCTTCTAACATTTGAAGTTCTTCTTTTGAAGAACCCAGTCTAATGCCGTAAGTGCGATCTGCTGTTAATACGATAAACAGTGCCGTATTGATGGCATAAGTACCATCTTTTAAATAGCCAACCTGCGGCCCTTTGAAACCACCATTGGTGAGGAAAGCTCTTGCATCTTGGAAACTGTTTGATTCTACGTCAAAACCAAGTAGCTGGGAGGCTGCCAAAGTCTTACCATCGCGCGAGAACACATACGCCATTTGACCTCTTGGAATGGTGATGAGTGGCTGTTTGCTGACTTTATAAATGAATAGCGGTTTGATATGAATCCCGGCTCTGATCATATCTGGCTGATAACCCGCTTCGCCATTTAAAGCGATGAAGCCCGATTTGACTGATCCACGCGTAGACCACCATTTCTCAATAATACCGACTTCGTTTGATCCGATAACAATGATACCAATGAGTTTGAGTAGGATAACAAAAAGTATTAACCCTACAACTGCGATAATCGAAATACTGATTAAACTCACCTTCATTCCCCCTTTTAATAAATAGTAGGTTGAATTGCTATATGTTATAAGTCAACTGTTTATGTCAACCTATACAGTTGAGGTTTTTGAACCTCTAACTTGCCGTGAATAAATCTTTCATAGCCCGAGAGCCATTTTTGAGCACCAATTCCTTAACCGATTTGCCGCAGTTCGTTTTCAAATTTGCATCTGCGCCATTTTGCAAGAGCAAATCTGCCATTTCAATATTTTCAAGAATGAGCGACACTTCAAGAGGGTAATCGCCATCTGAATTTTTTGTGTTAATGTCTATGTATCCACTCTTTAGCATCTTTTTTACGAGTGCTTGATCGTTGTTTAAGACCGCATCTGTAAACTGATCAATCGTGTAATTGGGTGCTTTTTTATCTTGCTCGGATTCTTTATGACTCACAATTGATTGCTCGTGAGATACTTCTGTTCCCACGCTCACACCATTTCCCTGCTCTTTTTTAGGCGTTGAACAGCCAGTTGCCAACAAGCTTACACAGAGAATGCTAACCATAACGCCAGAATTATTAAAACCAATGACCAAAACTTGCCACCTCCGATTTTTAAAGAAATACTTTGTATAGCAAAAGGTATAAAATAAATTTTACATTCCTACTCTTACAATTTTACCATATCATTTCTTAAAAAAGTCTTATTTATCCATTAAATTTGATACATCAGAGTATAAAATTTAATGGATAAAAGCTGTAATATTACCTTTTAATAAAAGTTCCACGTTTTTTCGAATTGTAATGCAAATGACTTATCTGTCACGAAAAAAACATAAGAATGAAACGGCATGAAATACTAGAACCGCTATAATGGTATTATAGATTATTTAGTTTATTAAAGAGGAGGTTCTTATGAAATCGAGAAAATTATCCACCCTGTTGCTGATCATCGTACTCTTTGTCAGCAGCCTTCCAAGCATGGCATTTGCTACGGAAAACAAAAAGTTTAAAGATGTTCAATCTACCTACTGGGCAAATGAGTACATTCAGGTCCTTGTAAACAGTGGAATCCTATCGGGCTACACCAATGGTAATTTTGCTCCTGAGAAAGGGATCACAAGAGAAGAATTTGCCGTTGTTTTATTTAAGACTTTTGGATTAGACGAAGCAAAACCTTCAACGCCAAGTTTTAAAGACGTAGACGCTTCCCGTTGGTCATATGGCTACATAGAAGCAGCAAAACCTTACTTAACAGGCTATTTTCCACCTAACGGAAAACCAACTTTTGACCCTGAAGGCCAAGCCTCTCGTGAAGATGTTGCTGTCGCACTTGTTAGGGCATTAAATTTAGATGCTATTGGAAGTTCCACTTCTTTTGACGATCTCGAATTCAGTGATATTGCCGATATCTCTCCTAATTTAAGAGACGAAGTGGCTTTAGCAGTCAATAACCACTTAATTTCTGGTTTCCCAAATGGCACTTTGCAACCTTCTGCTTCTATTACTAGAGCACAAGCATCTGCAATGGTTTATAAGGTAATCAAATCTACCTTCAGCAAAGCAAATGTTAATTATAGCGCAGAAGTTAAAATGCCGGAACAAGTTTCTAGCAATATTGTTCCAATTAACATCAAACTTCCTGCAAATACAAAACTCGTGATCAATGAAAAAACAATAGAATACACTGGCACAAACTATACTGGCAATTGGAAAATTTCTGACGGTCCAGGTACTTATACCTTCAAAATTAGCCTTCAGTATCCAAACTCTAAAATTGAAACCATTACAAGACAAGTTATCTTTACAGCAGGCGCACCAGTGATTACGCTGATCGATTCTATTCCTGAAAAAGTCAATCAATCAAAATTGCTTGTAAAATTTAATGCAAAAGATCCTAATGGCAGTGCCCTTTCAATTGTAAATGTGAATGGGACAGCTGTTACAAAAGGCTACTTCAATGATTATTACTCTACTACTTTGCAATTAAAAGAAGGTTCTAACGATATTCTTATTGAAGTTAAGAATCAAGTTGGCCTCGTCACTACAAAATTGATTCGCGTTCTTTATGAAGTAGGCACGCCAACCATTTCTATCATCAATATCCCTGCTACTTCTAACAAAGCAATTATTGACATCGATTTGAAAGTAACTGATCCTGTCGATTCAACGCTTTACCTTTACGTGAATGAGCTAAAATACAAAATGACCAATGGCAAAGCAGTCACAATCCCTTATAAATTGATCAAAGGCGATAACGTGATTACCTTTAAAGTTGTAAATAGCCAGAACAAAATGAGCTCAGTGACTAAAACAGTTGTTTACCAAACGGTAGCACCTGCAATTACTTTTACTAGCCCTGTAACAAGCACAAAAGCAGCATACTCGGTAGAATTGAAAGTGACAGATGCTCTCTACAAATCACAATATTTAGCGGTTAAGGTCAACGGAAAGAGTGCACTTGTTAATTCCGACGGTACCGTTAGCTACCCAGTGACGCTTATTGCTGATAAAAACATTATAACGGTTGAAGTGAGTAATCCTGATGGTAAAGTGACAAAAACTGATTTCACAGTCACTTACACACCAAGTGCCCCTCCAATCACATTCTCTGATATCCAAACAAACACATCCGGCGCAGCAGTGACCATTAGCGGAAACCTCTATGGTGGCGAAGATACATCTGCTGTCGTTCTCAAAATCAAAGGTGAAGTTGTTGCCATTACACCATCTGGCAACTTTACAAAAACATTGACGCTCCTTCCAGGCGATAATGTCATTTTGATCCAAGCGACCAATCGCTCTGGCATTACGACTGAAGTTACAAAAATAATAAAATATGCTCCGCCAGTCAATCAATAAGAATGATCCTCCCGATCTCTTAAAACAAAACTGGCAAATATAATAAGGCAGCCTCAACATGACATCATGAGAGGCTGCTTTTTTTACAATCTATTCTTGGCGTTTATCACCTATTTCTATTTATAAAGTCATTTAATACGATCGCCAATTTTCAAACTCTGATCCACCTCTCCTACAATAAGCTCGTTTGCAGCAAGTCCAGTTAAGACCTCATCGAAGTCTTCACCTTTAATGCCGATGCTCACTGTTTTTTTAGCCAACTGACCACTTTCATTTACCAGTACGTAATATAAATCTCCGTCTTCATAAACAAAATCTTTATCCACCAAAATCACATCGTCTTTTTCCTTAACAATGTATTTCACATCCAAATCCTGTCCTAAAAGCAGTGGTTTTATGACATTTGACAGTTGAATCTCGACCCTCACACGCTTTTGAACAATGCCAAGATCTGACGTTTTCTCAAAGACGCTAGGGTGAATTTTAGCCACTTTGCCTATTGCCGCATCCTCGCTGTTCATTTCCAAACGCACCTTTAATCCAAGGACGATTTTTTGAAGGTCTTGGTCAATGACATCTGAATATATTTTTAACTTTTGCATGTCAGAAATGGTAAACAGTTTACTTCCTGGTGCTAAATAAGCACCTTTTTCTGAGATTTTTTCCGTCACGACACCTGAAATTGGCGCATAGACTTTTAGTCCCTTATCCACAGCACTCATGCGATCCACTTCATTTTGCGCGCTTTTAATATTTGCTTTGAGTCCGTTGATGATATTCTGAGAAACGCCTTTTTTAAGGAGTTGCAAAGCGCTTTCAGCAGATTTTTTAGAATTTTCGGCACTGTCTAGTCTCAATTTGGCTTGACTCAGAGTTTCACTGCTCACTGCGCCCTGTCCCAACAAAACCTTTGTTTCCTCATAGGTTTTTTTTGCATCGCCTAGTGTTAAAGATGCCGCTACCACTGCCGTCTCAGCAATTTTAATTTGATTGGGATCGCTTTTTTCAAGCGCCTTTTTATACTCCGCCTGCGCTACCGCAAGTCTGCTGTTTGCAGACGTTTTCGTATAGTACAAATCCTCAGAGGTAATCTCCGCCACCAATTGCCCTACCTTAACCGAGTCTCCTATATTGACATTAAGCTGTGTCAAAAACCCGCCTTGACGATTGTAAACGCCTGCCGTATTGTCGGAAACCACCGTCCCTGTTGAATTCACAATTTCCTCGATAGGCCCATTTTCAATTTTAACCGATTCAACTGCCACTGAGCTGTTTGCAAATTTTACATATGAACCGCCTGCAACAAGCAATATGATGACTCCAGCGATTGCCATATTCCTTTTCTTCAATTTTTTTTTCAAGTTTTTTTTCATGAGAAACCCCTCCTATGTCACACGGCTCTTTAAAGCCTCTATAAAGTTTGATTTAAGAATTTTTTCATAAGACAAAAACAGTGACAATAATATGGTAAAGATCGTCACAACAATCGCCGTTATATAATGTGACAACAGCACATTGGCTTCAAACGAATAGAGTTCTGTCGTAAAAAGACCTGACATCGCCTGAAGGGAGTACTTTCCGAGTGGGATCCCCATGATAATGCCAAGGACGCTCATTATGAAAATCTCCCTGACGAAAATAGAGAAAATTTCATTGTGGGTGACACCAAGCACGCGCATGGAAGCGATTTCAATGGAGCGTTCGTTCATCATCAGCACCACGGTGTTGTAGACAATTGCCACGCCCAAAATGACGCCAAAAAACATCATCATGCCAATGGACGTATTGGTCAAGTCCATAAATTCTTTATAGGCATTTTTCATGTCACTCACGGATAAGAGAGTCGCAATGTTCTTACCCTTGTTTAACACCTGTTTGAGGTCATTGCCGCCTTTTACATACACACCATTGATAGACAATGGATCAAAATAGTCTCTTTGCAATATTTCAAGGGGCATATAAATGTTGGCGCCTAAATTTTGAATCACGATTTTGCCCACTTTGTAATGGTGGCTGTCTTTGTCAGGAATAAAAGGCCTCAGCGTCAATTCGTCTCCCACCTTGACGTGGAGGATTTTTGCGAGCCCATCGTTAATGATTAGCCCATCAACGCCGCCCTTTAAAGGCTGTTTTGTCTGCGCGTCGTAAAAGGCAATCATTTGAGTGTCTTTTTTTAGCCCAATCACGTTAATGGTTTTCACATAATGACCATTTGCGGCCTCAAAGGGAAATTCAATCTTACCTTCTGTGCTTTTAACAGATGGATACTCCTTTAGATTTTTAACAATGTTTTCATCTACAAATTTTGTGAAGACCACGTTATAGTCCATTTTTTGCATCTGACCATATTGAAACTCAAACATATTGACAAAGGCATCCACAAAGAAAACCGGCATGATAATGACCACATAGGTCATGGCGATCCCAACGGAAAGTATGAGCATTCTAAGCTTATTTCTCAGCACATTTCGAATGACCATTTTTTCGGTAAAACTAATGTGCTTCCACAAAAACGTCTGTTCTAGCCAAATACGCTTGCCCGATTTGGGTTCTTCAGGACGCATGGCCACAGCGGGGTCAATTTGAACCACCCCATAGGCGCCGATTCCGCCTGCCACCACTGAAAAGCCAACTGATAAAAGTAAAGCGCTCACAAACGTCCAAGGGTTAAAAATAGTTTTTAAAATGGGAATATTAAAGGTTTCAGTCGAATACAGGATAGTCACATAAACAGAGACCAGACTGCCGCACACAACCCCAATGATGGCACCAAAAATGCCAATGCCAACCGCATACAGGCAGTAGTGCCCAATAATTTTCTTATTATCAAAGCCCATCGCCTTAAGAATCCCGATGGTCATTTTATCATTTTTCACCATTCTGGACACCATGACGTACATGATGGCCGCCGCAATGCCTAGAAAGAAAATGGGCACGACGGTCGTGGTTTTTTTATTGCCATTGATTTCTTCTTGTACCATGCGGCTGCTCAGCTGATCTTTTCTGAGAAAAACACGCTGAACCCCCTTGGACTCCAATCGCTTTTCAATGGCTTTCTTGACCGCTTCGCCGCTGTAATTGGGTTTTATTTTCACCAATACCTGATTGTAAGTGCCCGCCGTATTCAGCGACTTCAGCGCAAATTCTTCCGTCACATAGAGTACGCCGAAGTTCTTAAAATCTGGGAGCAGAGACTGATCGCTTTCCATGAGATATATAAATTCCGAACTGGAAACGATGCCTTTTATGTCGAACTGGTAATTTTGCCCCTGCGTTTGTATTTTAAGACTTTCACCCTTTCCAATGTTTCTTGCCTTTGAAAAGCTTTTAAAGAGAAAGGCTTCATTATTTCCGCTGAGATTGCTGCTCACATCGTGATGATAGAGCGCATTGATTGCCTTTTTTGTGCTAGGAACAGAAATCATTCTAAGCGTCACTTTTTCGTTTTCATCGCCTATAAACCGAACGTCCTTGACGATGCGCCCCTCGGCGTATTCTACCCCTGCAAGGCCTTCCAAATTCTTGATTTCACTGCTGTTTATCTTGGGAATGTCCACATATAGGTCTGCAGCATTCGTCATATTATAATAGGCGTTTACGGTTGTGTCTAAATTGACAATCGCTGAACTCATGGCAATATAGAACATTAACCCGATGCCAATAACCAGTGCTACGGCAATATTTTGACCTTTTGATTGAACGAGCATCCGAAGCACCCGTTTATTGAGTTTTGACATTACCAGCCCACCTTTTCGGGATCCTCTGGTTCAAGGTTGATGTAATTTTCAATGATTTCGCCGCTTCGCATTTTGATGACCCTATTGGCAATGCCTGCAATTGAAGCATTATGGGTGATGACAATAACGGTTTTATGATACTTTTGATTGATCTCAGTCAGCAGTTTTAAAATCTGTACGCCTGTCTTAAAATCTAGGGCGCCAGTGGGTTCATCGCATAGAAGCAGATCTGGGTTCTTGCATACCGCTCTTGCAATAGCAACCCGTTGCTGTTCTCCGCCGCTAAGCTGTGCTGGAAAATGATTGGCACGATCTGTCAGTCCTACATCTCTAAGAACATCGTCTACGGATAAATGTTCGTCTATAATCTCCGTCGCAAGTTCAATATTTTCGCGCGCGGTCAAATTGCCCATTAAGTTATAAAATTGAAACACGAATCCGACTGAATTTCTTCTGTAAAGCGTCATTTCCTTTTCTGTAAATGCGCTCAAATTGCGATCTCTGTAAATCACGTCTCCTACAGATGCCTGATCCATGCCACCGATGATATTGAGAAGCGTGCTCTTGCCTGAGCCGCTGGGTCCTAAAATAACCACAAATTCTCCTGGCTCAATGCCAAAACTCACTGAACTCAGCGCGTCTACGGTCACTTCGCCCATTAAATAGCTTTTGCTGATTTGATTGGCTGAAATAATACTCATTTTTTTGCCCTCACTATTGGTGTTATTGGGAATTTTTATTAATGATACATATGACATACTTTTACCCAGAAAAAAAACCCTGAACGCATTAAATTTCAAGGGCTTTTGATGCATGATTCATTTTTTTTCAAAAATTAAAGATGACGCCCATAATCAACTCAACTGTGCACTACTTTGGCGGAATATGTACAAAGGAAAAACCATAATATTAGGGCGCCTACGCTTGCGATAAGTAAATATCGAAGTTTACTATTATAATTATAGACAATATTCTGCCAAAAAGCAAGCCTATTATAACACCTTCATCATAATTTCAGTCTCATATTTCTGAGGATTCCCTTTAAGAAGCATGCCCGGTCCTTTTAAGTAAATCTCACGACTTGGCACGCATGAGATAATGCCTTTTTCGTTAACATAGTCGGTCATCGCCTTATAGGCATCCGATAAGTCTTCGTAGGCGCCAATGTGAATGGTGCTCAAATACTTGCCACCTTCAAGAGTAATAGTCGTCACATCTTTGCCCGCGACCATTTTTTTAACAGGGACACAAACTTCAATATCCGCATCCTCTTCTTGGTAACTGTCATCGTGATAAAGTGCCATGACGGGCCCTGATGCTGCACCTTTGACTACTTTGAACAGCTCAGCGATATAGTGCCCCATTTCGTCATATCTACCTTTATACCTTATAGAGGCAACCAGAAGATTTTCTACTGTTTTTTCCTTAATTTCATAATTTTTTGACATGCTTTTTCCCTCCTTTTGAACCATGGCTTGGAGCAATTTTTCCTGCTCTTTTTTCAAATTGACAATTTGCGTTTCCATTTGATGGTGCTTTTCTTTTAAATACGCTTGCAAATCCTCTGGTTCTTGAATCTGATCAATCATTTCTTTAATTTCCATCAAGCTGAAATGAAACGCCTTTAGCTGATTAATTTTCTTTGCGCGCTCGTAACTATGGGTGTCATAGTATCTATAACCAGTCTCTTCATCGATTGAAACTGGCTCTAATAGCCCTATTTCCTGATAGTACCTAAGCGTTTTGACCGAAAGGCTCACCAATTTTGAAAACTCGCCAATTCTATACATGGGGTACCACCTCCTTGACTTACTTTGAGTATATACCCTCCAGTTAGCGGGAGAGTCAAGTGGATACAAAAAATAAGCAAAAGCAATTGAATTATATCCGTTCAATGCTTTTGCTAACTTATACAAAGTTTTATTGTGATTAATTTTCGTAAAACAGACTGCCTTCTGCAACGCTTAACTCAGGATACACCAGTAGACCATTGAACTGGACATTTGGCTTTATTTTAGATGCTTCGCCAACATAGTCAATTAAAATTTTCTCTTTACGTCCATTTAGAGGTGTAAAATCTACAAAAATATTTTTCTTGCCAAACGCATCATGTAATTGCTTTACAAAATTGCCGTTTCTATTCATATTAATAGTGTAGTCAAACCTTTCTTTCGTATACAAATTTTTCTTTAAATTTGCTTTGTATGTAGCCGTTGAATAACTATACACACCAAATGGGTCATTTTCAAAATCTTTTTTTAGTCGCATTCCCAACCATGCAAATTTTTTATCCTTAGAAACCTTCCATTTATTAACGTACTGCGCATGCCACATTCCACAATTAACAAGCATTTTTTCATCGTTTTTTAATCCGGCAATTACTTTATGAACTTGCGTATAAATAAAGTCTTCACGTTCAATGTCACTCCAGTTTAATCTGATGGCACTAGAAGTCAATTCTGTCGTACTTAGCTCAATAAGCTGTGCTCTTTGAGCACCTGACAGTTTTTTATAAGGATTACCTTCTTCTTCAGATGCCTCTAGCACTTTAATGTACGTCTTAATCAAGTCACTATATTTAGAACCTTTTGCCCCTTCATTTTGAAGTGATTTTGCATAGACCTTCATTGCATCTATTTCATAGTACTCACCCAACTGTTTCATCACTTGTAAATATATTGTCCCCCTATGATTCATATCAAAGCCAACGTATGTAATTTGCTGATCCACTCTATTACTAGCTCTCAGCTTTTCATTAAACTGTTGTAACGACTCAATCATTATTTCATCATTTTTCAAGTATTCATCTTCAAGTGTTTTAATCTTGCCTTTAATATACTTATCTATCATATAGCCTTCACTTGTGCCTGCTTCTTGAACATAGTAACGAAAGCCCTTCTCGTGCAATCTCTCTAATAGTAGACTTGTCATTTTTTGGTGTTGTTTTGCATAATGTATTTCTCCCGAAACGACAACCTTATATTGCCCTAAAAGCTCAACCATACTGTTTGGTATTTGATCGGGTGTTATTGGGACTTCATAAGCATAGGCATTCTTCATTGCATCTTCATTTATTTTTGAGTTTGCCTTGTCAAATGAGCACCCCGTTAGCATCATACACGATGCAACAGTCAAAACGATGGCCGTCTTTACTCTTTTAGCATTTAAGATCATTATCATTCTTATTTTACCTCCTCTGGTAGTTATGGTAAAATTGTAACATAATTCATCATCAAATAATCCCGCATCAATTCGGGCTTCATGGAGGCACTATGTTTGACAGTATAAATAGCACCGCTTTTGGGCAATATTTAAAAACTTTGCGAATCAAATTAAACCTTACACAAGCCTCAATTAGTGATTCAACAGGCATTAATGCGGACACCATTCGAAGAATTGAAATAGGGCAAGTTATTCCAAAATATGAGACTTTGGCTATACTCTCACAAGTATACAAGGTAGATTTAGTAAAAAAGTTTACAGAATATCGAACGGAGACAACAATACTCTCTTTATATTCTAGTTTTGATGAGTGTTTGCACAGTTATGATACTGATGGCATAAAAGAAATTCGTGATTATTTATTGACGGATGATATTTCAAAATTAATTTCTCAAAATTTAATAAACCGCAATGAATTACTGCAATTGAAGTGCTATATTGATACCACTCTTCTTCATTTGTTAAATTTGCCTATTACAATTGAAAACTCAGTTGATAAACTTAAAGATGCTCTCCAATTAACGATTCCAGATTTTTCAATAAGCAGCTATGATAAACACACTTATAATGCCTTTGAACTCAGAATATTAATATCTTATGCACTTATATGGGCTGCTTTAGAACGATTTGAACTCAGTAATCAAATTTTACTATTTACCATAGATTGGTTAGCATTTTTATTTCCAAATGATACTTTAACCTCAAAATATCTCATGAATATCTATTTCAACATTTCCTATCACTATCACCGATTAGACTTATATGAAGAATCATTAACTTACGCTGAATTAGGCATTAATATTGGAAAAAGCAAACATATTTTTAATGAATTACACGCACTTTACTACAGAAAATTTACCGCTGAACTGCGCCTCAATAAACCTTGTTATCTGCATTCCTTACGAAAATGCATTCTAATCATGCAATTACTTGGCGTTGAAAAATTGATGGATATTTACATTTCTGTCACAAAAGAAAAATATGACATTGATATCCGAACCGATCCATTTTTTCACGACTTATTTACCTGTTGAACCGTCCTGAGCAAAATATAGTATACTAAAAGTGTATCCAAACAAGGAGGCACATCCATGACGAGCAGCAATTCAAACTCACAAAGCGCCAAGCTTTATTACTTCACAGGCACTGGAAATACGCTTAGGCTAACGACTCTCGTGAAAGAAACTCTAGAAAATCTAGGCATTTTAACCGATTTTGAACCCATCCCTGCAATGAGTGATTTAGAAGTGACTGCCCTAAAAACAATTTCTGCCGATTGGATCGGCATTTTAGCACCCGTTTACGCACTCGATATTCCAAGGCTTATGAAAGCTTTTCTAAGAAAACTCCCTGAGGCTGTCCGCGGACAGAAGGCCTTTGTCTTTATCAATGGCGGTGATTGGGACGACGTCGGCTGGGGTGTTTTCAGCACCTGTGAAGCCCTTAGAAACAAAGGCTATGACGTGGTTTATGGCGATGTTGTCATGATGCCAAATAATTGGATTCCTATGATGGATGCGCCGCAAGGCGATGTCGCTGAGCAGATTCGCCTAAGAGGTGAAGCTTTTGTTGCTGAAAAGACCACTGCCCTCATTGGTGGCTTAAAATATGAAAAGCCCGTCAACTTCAATAATTATGGCAAAATCGGCTCTAAACTGGTTCATATCGGTTTTTGGGACTTAGGAATCAAGCGCCTTTGGAAGCATTTTAAAGTGACGAAAAGCTGCACTGGTTGCGGTTACTGCGCAAATCATTGCCCCACTAAAGCGCTAACCATGGTAAATGATCGTCCTAAATGGCACAAGAACTGCGAACAATGTCTACGCTGCATGAACCTCTGTCCAACTCGCTCCATTGAGCAGCTCGAATTCATTGGGCATGGCAGCAAACGCAAGGCATATGTCGAACCTCATTTTAGAAGTACTTTGAAGAAAGAGTAGTGCTTGTTTTGGTTATGAATCGAATTATGAATTTTTCACATAAAAAATAACGCCTCTAAGTTTTTTACCACTTAGAGGCGTTATTTTTTTATTCTAAATCCATTTACTTTCCAATATCCGTCCTATAAAACATGCCATCAAAACTGACCAATTTCGCTAAGTTGTAAGCCTTCGCCCTAGCCACTTCGAAGGTTTCTCCAAGAGCGGTTGCGGTCATAACCCTGCCACCAGCAGTCACGGGGCCATTGGTATGGGTCTTAAGGCCTGCTGCAAATAGAATCCCTGCATCGGTTAGACCAGAGAAACGCTCTGGCGACTTCACTTCAACGCCCGATGCATAGTCGTCGGGGTAACCGCCAGAAGCGAGTACCACGGACACCGCCACTTGACTTGACCACTTGAGCGACACTTTTGACAATTCTTTTCGTGACAATTTCACAAAGACTTCCATCAAATCACTTTCCAGTCTTGCCAGTATGGACTGGGTTTCTGGATCGCCGAAACGACAGTTGTATTCGAGTACTTTAGGGCCGTCACTGGTCATCATGATGCCAATAAAGACAATGCCTCTAAAGTCGTAACCATCGGCTTGAATGCCTTTTAGGGTTGGCTGAACCACCAAGTCGAGCGCCTCTTGATACAGGTCGCCTACCAAATAGCGGCTCGGTGAATACGTGCCCATGCCGCCTGTATTCGGGCCTTCATCGTCATTGAATGCGCGTTTGTAGTCCTGCGCCGTTTCAAGCGGAAGAATCGTCTCGCCGTCTACGAGGCAAAGTACCGACACTTCAACGCCTTCAAGGAATTCCTCCAGCACAACTTTGTTGCCCGAACTGCCAAATTTCTGATCTATAAAAATAAGTTTCAGCGCGTCAAGCGCCTCTTCTTTGGTAAGTGCAATGATCACGCCTTTTCCTGCCGCCAATCCGTCCGCCTTGATAACCATTGGGTATTTAAAAGCTTCAAGTCCGCTAACCGAGCTATCGTAATCGATGTAAGTCGCATAGGCCGCCGTCGGAATGTTATGTCTGACCATAAATTCTTTGGCATAGTCTTTGCTGCCTTCAAGCTGGGCGCCGCGTTTGTCAGGCCCAATAATTTTAAGTCCCGCCGCTCTAAAAAGGTCTACGATGCCGAGTACAAGTGGCATTTCGGGCCCGACAACCGTCAGGTCAATCCTCTGTGAAATGGCAAACGCCTTAAGCCCTTCTAGGTCTTCCACGTCGATGTTGACGTTTTTACCAATTTTCTCCGTGCCATAATTACCCGGTGCAATATAAAGTTCTTCTACCAAGGGACTCATGCGAAGCTTCCAAGCGATGGCATGCTCCCTCGCGCCGTTACCAATGATTAAAACCTTCATTTATGGACACATCCTTTCAACTTAAACGCTCCTGCTCTCGGTAATTCGCTTTGCGAATGTCCTGCCGCGAGTATTCGCTTCGCGAATTCTCTTAATGCTTGAAATGCCGTCTATCCGTAAAGATCATCGCTATCCCGTGTTTATTCGCTGCGGCGATGACTTCGGGGTCGTTTACTGAGCCGCCTGGTTGGACGATGGCTGAAATGCCTGCTGCTGAGGCTGCGTCGATGACGTCTGCGAATGGGAAGAAGGCGTCTGATGCTAATACAGTCCCTTTTACGTTTTCGCCAGCTTGTCTGATGGCGTTTTCTGTTGCAAGGATTCGGCTTGTTTGGCCTGGGCTGACGGAAACGGTCACGTCATTTTTTGAAAGCACAATCGCATTAGATTTGACGTGTTTCACAATTTTCCAACCGAAGAGAAGGTCTGCGATTTCCGAGTCAGTCGGAATGCGTTCTGTAACGACTCTGTAAGGCACTTCTGTGCTGTGATCGGCTTCTTGGATCAAGAGGCCGCCTTCTATTTTCTTCATATCCAATGAATCTTCAAACGGCTTGTCCGTTGGAATCTCAAGGAGTCTGAGGTTTTTCTTTTTGGTGAGGACTTCAAGCGCCTCTTCTGTGTAACTTGGAGCGGCAATGATTTCAAGGAATATTTTGCTCATTTTCTCCGCTGTTTCTCGGTCGACTTGTCTGTTGAGGGCAATAATGCCTCCAAAGATAGACGTTGGGTCTGCATCGTGCGCCAACTGATAAGCAGTAGCAATATCATGTCCAACAGCTGCGCCGCAAGGGTTTGTATGTTTAACGGCAATGGCCGCAGGTTCTTTAAATTCTCTGACCATTTGAATGGCAGAAGACAGATCGTTTAAATTATTGAAGGAAAGTTCTTTGCCGTGAAGCTGTTTAAACGAAGACATCGCCTCATCTGTCACCAAAGCGTCTTTTAAAAACCATGCTTTTTGGTGTGGATTTTCGCCGTAACGTAAGCTTTGAGCGAGCTCATACGTCAAGGTCACTGTTTTGCCCGGCTCAACTCTTCCTGTGTGTTTTTGAAGGTAGGCAGCGATGAGGGTGTCGTAGTGAGAGGTGTGTTCAAAGACTTTAAGCGCGAACAATGCACGTTCAGACTCTTCAAACTTTTCGCCTGCTTCCATTTTTTCAAGAACGGCTTCGTAATCGTTTGGATCACAGAGCACCACCACGTCTTGATAATTCTTTGCCGCAGAGCGAAGCATGCTTGGACCGCCTATATCAATGTTTTCAATAATATCTTCATGCGTTGAGCCAGCTTTTTGAAGGGTTTCTTTAAACGGATATAAATTGACCACGACCATATCGATCATTTCAATGCCAAGGCTCTCCGCTTGCTGCATGTGCTTTTCGAGGCTTCTTCTTGCGAGTAAACCGCCATGAACCTTCGGGTGCAAGGTTTTAACCCTTCCATCCATACATTCTGGAAAACCTGTGATATCAGAAACATCTGTGGTTTTAATGCCGCTATCGTTTAACGTCTTAGAAGTGCCACCTGTCGAAAGAATTCTCCAACCTAAGGCTGTGAGGCGTTTGCCTAAATCGACAATGCCCGTTTTATCGCTTACACTGATCAATGCGCTCTTCATGATCCACTCTCCAATTTATATAAATTTCAACCGATTGTCTAATTTATTAATCTTCCTAACTATAGAAGCAACTTCTTAATCACCTGTTTTAATTCTTCATGCTCAAGGGCGTGAATCCGCGCGGATAAGGTTTCCACCGTGTCATCCTTATAAACAGGCACTTTCTTTTGTAAAATGATCTCGCCTGTATCAAAGCCGCCATCGACAAAATGAATGGTAATGCCACTCTCTGTTTCGCCGTTTGCAAGCACTTCTCTATGAACTTTGTCGCCGTAATAGCCTTTACCGCAGTAAAGCGGAATGAGGGCTGGGTGCAGATTGATGATGCCTTTGGGATACGCCGTTACAAGGCTTTGGTCAATCAGACTCAAATACCCTGCGAGTACTACCAAGTCAATTTGGTGGCTCTTTAGCGCTTGTAAAAGCGCCTGATGTGCCTCTTTTTTGCCCTCTGCGTCTAATAGTCGCATCTGTTTTTTGTCTTGAATAAATGTCTGAGTGCCCGCCGATTCTGCTCGTTTTAGAGCAAAACAGCTGTCATTGTCCGCCACAACTAGGGAAACAGTGGCGAAAAGCTCGCCACTGTCACATGCATCCATAATGGCTTGCAAGTTGGTACCGCTGCCTGAGACAAATACCGCCAGATTTTTTCTGCCAGAACTTTTGTCTAAAGACATCATACCGTAACCTGCCCGTCACCGTTTATAGCGCCAATTACTTGGCCTTTAAAGCCCTGTTCATGTAGTGTAGAAAGGGCTAATGCTGCTTGTTCGGGTTTAACCACGATCATGAAACCAATACCCATGTTAAACGTGCCATACATTTCTTCTTTTGAAAGACCTGCTTTGTCTTGAAGGTATTTAACCACAGCCGGAACTTCCCATTTGCTGTCGTCGAAGGTCACGCCCATGCCATTTTTAAGCATTCTTGGCACGTTTTCGTAGAAGCCGCCGCCTGTGATGTGACACATACCAAGCAGTTCCACTTTCGTTTTAAGTGCCGCTACTTCTTTAACATATATTTTAGTCGATCTAAGGAGCGCTTCTCCAAGTGTTTCTCCCAGTTCTGGAACAAACGCATTGAGACGATCTTCCTCTTCAGATTCGCTCTTAGTGCCTTCCGTTGAAGAATCGCTGCCGCTCTCGATGAGTGTTTTTCTAACAAGCGAATAGCCGTTTGAATGGAAACCAGTCGATGGGAGGCCAATCACGACATCGCCTACGCTGATTTTAAGGCCGTCAATGAGGTCTTCTTTTTCCACAACGCCGACTGCAAAACCAGCCATGTCATATTCGCCTTCTGGGTAGAAACCAGGCATTTCAGCCGTTTCGCCGCCAAGAAGTGCCATTCCAGATTCCAAGCAACCTTCCGAAACGCCCTTCACGAGCATTGCCGCTTTTTCAGCTTCAAGTCTTCCGGTTGCAATGTAGTCGAGGAAGAAAAGTGGTTCTGCGCCTTGGCAGAGAATGTCGTTGACGCACATAGCGACAAGATCAATGCCTACAGTATCGTGTCTGTCCATGAGAAACGCCACTTTGAGTTTTGTGCCGACGCCGTCTGTTCCAGAGCAAAGCACTGGGTCTTTATATTGACCAAGACGCATCATGCCCGAAAAGTTGCCAAGGCCGCCGATGACTTTGTCATTATGCGTTCTATTGACGAAGTGCTTCATCATCTCAACGGCTTTATAACCTTCTTCTACGTTGACACCGCTCTGTTTGTAAGCTTCTCTGCTATGGCTCATAAGTACCCTCCCTGACCTGTGGGGGAATTGGTTCGTTCCCGTTTATATGAATTTCGTTTCATTAATATTATTTTTCAAATAAGAATTTATTAGCGGATTTTGGGACATCCATCGGATAATCACCATCGAAACAGGCGGTGCAAAGTTGATTCTTTGAACAGCCGATGCTCTCAACAAGGCCCTTGTTGGAAATGTAGCCTAAACTGTTTGAGCCAATGCTTTGGTTGATTTCTTCAACCGACAACACAGAGCCAATGAGCTGCGACTGCGTTCCAGTATCGATGCCAAAGTAACAAGAATGGCATACTGGCGGTGAAGTGATCCGCATGTGCACTTCCTTGGCGCCTGCTTTTAGAAGCATTTCAACGATTTTCTTGCTCGTCGTGCCGCGAACAATTGAGTCGTCCACGAGTACCACGCGCTTGCCAACCACGTTTTCTTTAAGCACGTTGAGTTTGAGACCCACTGACAATTCGCGAAGTTTTTGATCGGGTTGAATGAATGTTCTGCCCATATATTTGTTCTTGATCAGACCAATACCCATTGGAATGCCGCTCTCTTCAGAGAATCCAATCGCACCGGCGATGCCTGAATCCGGTACAGCCATGACCATATCCGCCTCGGCAGGGTGTTCCTGAGCCAAAATCCGACCTGCATTTTTGCGAGTCAGGTAAACATTGACGCCGTCAATATTCGAATCTGGTCTAGCAAAGTAAACGTATTCAAAGCTACAAACGGCTTTGCGCTGAGGTTCTGTAAATTTTAAAGAATTGACGCCCGTTTCATCTATGATGACGATTTCACCTGGCTCAATGTCTCTTTCAAAAGTTGCGCCAAGTACGTCGAGCGCACAAGTTTCAGATGCAAGCACATAGCCGCCATCCAATCTTCCAAGACATAAAGGTCTAAGGCCGTAAGCATCTCTCACGCCGATGAGTTTGTCTTCGCTGAGAATAACAAGGGCAAAAGAGCCTTTGAGTTTCTTGAGCGAACGGATCAAACTGAGTTCAAGGCCATCTTTATAGTTCTTAGCAATAAGCGCCGCAATGGCTTCACTGTCAATGGATGTTTGGAAAATGGCGCCGCCATCTTCAAGTTCGTCGCGAATGACATTGGCATTGACAAGATTTCCGTTATGAGCAAGCGCAATGGCGCCGCCTCTGTATTGAACCACCAACGGCTGAGCATTTGACACATGTGAGTCACCCGTCGTCGAGTATCTGACATGGCCAATTGCCATATTGCCTTTTAATTGATTGAGTTTTTCGTCGTTAAAGACTTCTTGAACCAAACCCATGTCTTTATAATATTTCACGCCATGTTCATTTTTAACCGCAATGCCGGCACTTTCTTGACCTCTGTGCTGTAACGCAATGAGCCCATAACAAGCCATGTAGGCAATGCGCTCAGGGTCATTGATGTAAAGTCCGATGACGCCGCATTCTTCTTTTAATTTATCGTCTTCGAGTCCGCCTTCAAATGGGTCAAAGCCCATTTTGCGCATATTATTCATTAGCGCCTCCGCCTAAACGGCTCAAAATTTCTTTGTAAGCCTCTTCAATGTTGCCAAGGTTTCTTCTGAAACGGTCTTTGTCGAGTTTTTCGTTTGTCGCAAGGTCCCAAAGACGGCAAGTGTCAGGCGAAATTTCGTCTGCAAGAATCACTTCCCCTTTATGAACGCCAAATTCCAATTTGAAATCGATTAAGCGAATGCCTTTTTCGATGAAGATTTTCTTTAAGATTTCATTGATTCTAAGCGCATCTATTTTAATGGTTTCTACTTGTGCTTTCGTTGCAAGTTCCATCGCTTCGATGTGATACTCGTTGATTTGCGGATCGCCGAGTTCGTCATTCTTGAAACAGAATTCAAGGACAGTCATTGGAAGTTCAGTCCCTTCAGCGATGCCAAGACGGTTTGTAAGCGATCCTGCCGCCACGTTTCTGACAAGCACTTCGATTGGAATGATTTTAACCGCTTTTACCAACGTATCTCTGTCGTTAAGTTTCTCAACAAAGTGAGTTGGAATGCCATTTTCCATGAGAATTTTGTAAAGGCTTTCGCTGATGGCATTGTTCATAACGCCTTTATTGTCAATCGTGCCTTTTTTTTCGCCGTTAAAAGCAGTTGCATCGTCTTTGAATTCCATAATGTAAAGGTCTTGATCCTCTGTAGTATAAACGCGTTTCGCTTTTCCTTCGTAGAGCATGGTCACTTTATTCATTATAAAACCCTCCCATAAGTATGATCTTTATCAAGCACGTCTGTTCTCATTTGCTCTCTATAAGCTTTTAACTTTTGATTGATTTCAGGATATTTGATGCTGAGAATATGAACTGCCAATAATCCTGCATTTTCAGCCCCATTGACTGCCACTGTCGCAACTGGAATGCCAGCAGGCATTTGCACGACCGCAAGAAGAGCGTCGAGTCCGTCCATAATGCCACCTTTAAGCGGCAATCCAATAACAGGAAGCGTCGTATACGATGCGATGACACCCGGCAAATGTGCTGCTTTGCCTGCCGCCCCAATGACCACTTCAAAACCATTCTCTTCTGCACGGCTAACGAATGCCTTAACTTCTTCTGGTGTTCTGTGAGCAGATAAAATGTGCATTTCCACTGCAATGCCAAACTGCGTTAAGATTGCTTCTGTTTTTGAAACGATTTCAAGATCTGAATGGCTTCCCATCAATATAGCAACTTTCATGAAGTCCCTCCTAATAGTACGAACATTTATGTTTTTAACTCGTATGATACTTCGTGTTTTTCTCTTGCTCTTATCTTACCAATTCTTAAGCAAACCTTCAACTACTTTTAAAAGAATATTTAATGTCATTTTCTTAAAATTTGTTCAATGAATATTCTATCGTTTAAAATAGGCAACTCCAG
Source organism: Eubacteriales bacterium (assembly GCA_043770095.1). GTDB lineage: Bacteria > Bacillota > Clostridia > Peptostreptococcales > Acidaminobacteraceae > JBGSUZ01. The sequence continues at coordinate 63,364 of JAYVIR010000026.1, read as the reverse complement.
CTTTAAAAATGCCCATATCATAGCGACCTGGAATATTCTTGTAGGTATTATGACCAATGCGCTCTGCATGGCCCATTTTACCGAATATTCTGCCGTCAGGGCTTGTAATGCCTTCAATGTCGAACATTGAGCCATTTAAGTTACTCCCCGGCGCATAGTGTGTTGCGAGTTGGCCGTTCGCCTTTAACTGCTCATACCATGTCTCATTACAGAAGAATCTGCCTTCGCCGTGAGACATCGCCACTTGATACTCAGCACCGACTTCCGCATTTTTAAGCCAAGGAGAATCGTTTTTAACGCTTGAGATGCTGACAATTTTAGAGATGTGCTTGCCACAAGTATTGTAGGTGAGCGTAGGCGCATCGTCTTCTAACGTTCGGATTTCGCCGTAAGTGACCAAACCAAGTTTTACAAGTGCTTGGAAGCCGTTGCAAATACCGATCATTAGGCCGTCTCTTTCTCTAAGAAGCTTCATGACTTCCTCAGCAAGTTCTGGATTTCTAAGAACGCTGCAGATGAATTTGCCTGAACCATCCGGTTCGTCGCCTGCGCTGAAACCACCTGGAAGTGCGATCATTTGGGAAGATCTAACCGCTTTTATATAACTTTCGATGCTGTATGAAACGTCTGAAGCCGTCTTGTTTCTAAAGACTTCAACGTGTGCCTCGGCGCCCGCAAGTTCGAAGGCTCTCATCGTGTCCATTTCGCAGTTGGTGCCTGGAAAAGCTGGAATGAAGACTTTTGGCTTTGCGCCTGTTAGAACATTTACCGAAAGTTTTCTTAAATCATACGTTCCAACAAGTCCGCTAACGAGCGCTTCACCTGTAGCGTCTTTGACTCTTGGGAATATTTCAGAAAGCGGTGCTTCCCATATTTTCTCTACATCGCCTAAAGCAATGGACTCTTTTCCAGTCTCAAGGCTCCAAGTCGCTATCGTCTTACCAAATTTGTTTGCAAGTCCCATATCTATTAATAAGCCTAAAGTTTCACTGACCAAGGCTTGTGCCTCAGGGCTAATCGATGTTTCTGTTTTGATGGTAAACACAAGGGCACCATAACGTGCCTGCAGCCATTCGTTTGTCATTAGAGCAAAGCCTGGTGCCATTTGGACACCAATTTGATTGCCAAAGCTCATTTTGATGAGTGCGCCAAGGAGGCCGCCTTGTTCAAGCGCCATTGCCGAACCGATGACATCTGCCGCGATGAGTTTGCCGTAGAGCGCATACACCGTTTTCAAATTTTCAAAGTTTGGAATGCCAAAAGCGTCTTTGTCGACATCGATTAAATAAAGAGCTTCATTTTCAGCCTTGAATTCTGGCGAAACCACATGTTCCGATTCAGCTACCGTTGCCGCAAACGCAATCAAAGTGGGCGGCACTGTTTTTTCTTTGAACGTCCCTGACATGGAATCTTTACCACCAATGGCACATAGTTCAAGTCCTTTTAAGGCATAAGCGCTTCCAAGAAGAGCTTTGTAAGGGTTGCCCCATTTTTTAGGATCGTCTGCGAGTTTCTCAAAATACTCTTGCATAGAGAATTTCACCTTGCCAAGCTCGCCACCGACAGCAATCACTTTTGCCAAGGCTTCTACGGTGCATTTTGCGCCGCCGCTGAATGGGTCTGCGCTGAGAACTTCTGGGTCATATCCGGCTGCCATAACCGTTGCCGTCGTAACATTTTTGCCGTGTACTTCATAGGCAGGAATTCTGCTGACCATTGCCTGCGTTGGCGTCTTTTGTCTTCTGCCGCCAAATGGCATGTGTACTGAAAGTGCACCCACGCTGTTGTCGAACATTTCAACCAAACCTTCTTGCGAACAGAAGTTAAGGCTCTGAGCCAAATTGTCTACCACTGCTTTTAAGGATTTTTTCTCTTTTAACGTATTTTTAAGGGCAGCGTCCACATCTGGCGTCTCGGTTTTAACCACAACGCTTTGCTCACGCTTTGCACCATTGGTTTCCACAAAGGCTCTCTTTAAATGAAGAATGGTGTCGCCTTTCCAAGTCATTGTCAAATAGCCACTGTCCGTCACTTCTGCCACTTGATAAGCTTCCAAGTTTTCTGAAGCCGATAAAGCGATTACCGCCGCCGCATCTTTTGGAGACACCACGACTGCCATTCTCTCTTGGCTCTCTGAAATGGCAAGCTGAGTGCCATCAAGGCCTTCATATTTTGATCTGACTGCGTCTAAATTGATGATCAAGCTGTCTGCAAGTTCTCCAACAGCAACCGATACGCCACCTGCACCAAAGTCGTTGGACTTTTTCACAAGAGCCGCAAAGTCTGCTCTGCTGTAGAGTCTTTGAAGTTTTCGCTCTTCAGGCGCATTGCCTCTTTGCACTTCTGATGCGCAAGTAGCAAGTGACGCTTCATCATGTTCTTTCGATGAACCTGTTGCACCGCCGCAGCCGTCAATGCCTGTTTTTCCGCCGATGAGAAGAATGACATCGCCTGAAACCGGACTTTCTCTGCGCACTTGATCTTTCGGAACTGCGCCAACCACTGCGCCGACTTCCATGCGCTTAGCGAGGAAACCGTCGTGGTAATATTCTCTAACCAAGCCCGTTGCAAGGCCGATCTGATTGCCGTAACTGCTAAAGCCTTTTGCCGCGCCTCTCGTAATGACACGCTGCGGCAATTTTCCAGCCAAAGTTTCTTCCAAAGAAGCTCTCGGATCCGCTGCGCCTGTAATACGCATCCCTTGGTAAACCAGTGCTCTGCCTGAAAGTGGGTCTCTAATCGCACCGCCAAGACACGTCGCCGCACCGCCGAAAGGCTCAATTTCCGTTGGATGGTTGTGCGTTTCATTTTTGAACAAGATCCAGTAAGGCGCTTTGCTGCCGTCTTCAAAAGTAACCTCAGTTTCAAAGGTCGCCGCATTGATTTCTTCAGATTCCAACACGTCTGAGAGTTTACCTTGCTTCTTTAAATACTTTGCGTTGATGGTGGCAAGATCCATTAAAGTAACTGGTCTAGTCTTCGCACGCTCACCGTAAACCAACTGGCGCATGTCATGGTATTCTTTTTCTGCTTTTGCAAGAAGCGCGCTATAGGCAGAAGTTTCACCCGTTTCACCATACGTCACCTCAGTAATCTCGGTTGTGAAAGTCGTGTGACGGCAATGATCCGACCAATAAGTGTCCAGTACTTTGATCTCTGTATTTGAAGGTTCTCTTTTTTCTGATTGGAAATACGCTTGAACCATTTTTAAGTCTTCTGCGTTCATTGCAAGGCCTTCCCCTTTGATGAAAGCTTCCAGCGCCGCTTCGTCCATTTGATTGAAGCCGTCGTAGCGATGGATGTCACTTGGAACTGGCAAAATAACCGCCGTTGAAAGAGGTGCCTGAGCAGGAATTTCGAGCGCTTCCACTGGGTTGATCAAGAACTTTTTAATGCTGTTTAACGCTTCTGGCGTAGGATTTCCTTTTAACACAACCGCTCTAAAACACTGAAGTCCAACATTTTGACCAAGTCCAAGAATGGCGATGCACTGCTTTGCCGAATCCGCTCTTTGGTCATATTGACCCGGAAGGAGTTTGAAAAAGACAACCTGCTCTCCTGCTTCAAGTGTAATTTGCTCTGACACAAAATCTGCATTTGGCTCTGAGAAGACACATTCGATTGCCTTATCAATTTCTAAGTCATTTAATCCTTCTACGTCGTAGCCGTTATAAACGGTCACTTTTTCAATGCTGTCTATTTGTAAAAATTCACGTATTTGCTTGTAAAGTGAAGTCCCTTCTACATCGAGCTCAGGACGCTTTGTCACCAATATTCTTTTCACCATGATTCCCTTACCTCCATCATTTTGTGATTTCCTACTATCATTTTAACACCCGTTCTTATATAATCATAATTAATCATTCTAATGTATTCTATAAGGAGAACTAATGTATGAATTTGCAATATGAGTGGTACAAAGTATTCTACGCCGCGGCCATTCATTTAAGTTATACAAAAGCAGCCGCTGAGTTATTCGTTACCCAATCTGCCGTGAGTCAAACCATCCGTCTACTCGAAGACGCTTTAGAAGTCAAACTTTTCTATAAAGACGGACGACGGGTCAAGCTCACCAGAGAGGGTGAAATTCTGCTTGAGCACGTTGAACCCGCCATCCGACTGCTAGACAAAGGCGCAGCGACTCTCAGAGACATGAACCAGCTCCACTCTGGCAGTATACGCCTCGGTGCGAGCGACACCATCAGCCGATTTTTACTGCTGCCCTATATCAAAAGCTTCCATGAAAAACACCCACTCATTCGCATTACCATCAACAACCGCCCATCGCCCATTTCTTCTGAGCTTGTTCAAAAGGGCGAGATTGATTTTGCCGTGGTAAACTACGAGGCAACACTCGAGACTCAGCGCCTAACCGTCTATCCCCTAACGGAAACCGAGAATGTCTTCGTGGCAACGGATGCTGTGCTAGAAGCATATGGACTTAAGCGTGAGAAGGTTACGCTCAAAAAACTCAGCCGTTGCACCCTCATCACCTTAGAACCAAAATCGACCACGCGCAGGCTGCTCGATCGATTTTTGGCAGAAAAAAAAGTCCCTTGGCTGCCCGAGTTTGAAGGGGGCAGCGTGGAACTAATCTTAGAAATGGCGAGCATTGGCATTGGGGTAGGGTTTGTGCCTAAGATGGCGCTGAGTAAATGGGCTGACCAAAACCTCAAGGTCATCCCCATACCTGAGAAAATCCCGACCACGTCCGTTTATATCGTCAAGCATTCGCAAATGCCGCTAACCCCTGCGACCGCTTCAGCGATAGAGGCGCTTCGGTTATTTTACAGCACAGGTTCTAATGACTAACGCCGTTAAAATAGCTTCTATTAAGAGTTGAGTCTTTAATTCAACTGTTGTCGCTAATAAAAACACAATAAAAAAGACCTCTTACTTTTAACAGTTGTAAGAGGTCTAACTTTCTATTTGATTTACCCTTTATTGGCGCACGCATTATTTGCTGATATAGCCAAGTGGGTTAACAGGCGTCCCATTTTTATAAACTTCAAAGTGCAAATGCGGGCTATAGCTTCTGCCGGTACTGCCGCTTAAAGCAATTTGCTGTCCTTTGGACACTTTGTCGCCTACCTTCACAAGAATCTTGCTTGTGTGGGCATAGACGGTTTTATAACCATTGCCATGGTTGACAATGACATGAAGTCCATATCCATCTTTCTCAAAGCTTATTTTTTCAATTTTACCGCCATCGGCAGCAAAAATATTTGAACCCGTTGGCATGTTGAAGTCAACACCTTTATGCATTCTGCCCCATCTTCTTCCAAATGGAGATGAAAATGCGCCACGGCTGAAAGGTTTTGCGAATTTACCTGTTGGTGCTGTAGAAGGTAATGCTTTGATGCCTTTATTTACAAATTGAGTTGACGCCTGAGCGACAACTTTCTCATTGAGTATTTGCTTATTAAGCAATTTCCCATTTTCGCTAATCAATTTTACTTCAATGGCTTTTGTTCCTGTAACACCTGCAACAACAACTTTCGTTTGACCTTTAAACATTTTCGAATCGTCTTTAAAACGAATATCAAACGGAATGTTCTCCGTATATTTGAGTTGTTCCACTGTGCAAACCGTTAAAAATGATTTTGGTGCGACTAAATTGAGAACATCTCCTGCTTTGATACGTTCTGGCACCAAATTAGGGTTAGCACTGATCAACTTATCGACTGAGATTTGATTTGCCTCTGCAATTGCCCAGAAACTTTCACCTTCAAGTACTTTATGCGTTTTTATTACCTCTGAACCTTTTTTTAAGTAGTTAATGGCACTTGCTTGATCCGAGTACCCCGAGAAGTTAATCGCCAGTCTTCTTAAAAACTTACTCTCCACTTGCTCTTTAAAGTAAATATCCGTCACACTTGGTTTGACATAAGGCGTTTTGAAACTTTCAAGCACCTTTTGAGTGTCCATTTCACTTTTAAAAAAACCAATTTCTCGGTGATCTATGCTAATGGTGTAACCATTAAGCGCCACCTGTGCATAGGTTGCCACATCTTCAATTGCAGTTTCAAGGCTAAACGGCTTAAGTCCTGAATCATTCTTCACATTTGCAATGATTGACTCACTTGGTACAGCGTGCATGTTTTCTTGGCTTAATACCCACTGAGACTGGTCTAATCCGACAACCGTTTGTTCTACTTCAAGTCCTGGTATTTTACTAAAAACGATTATTCCCGATGTAACAAGTACAAGAGTTGCGACTGACAAAGATGATATATATTTATGATCTCTTGTTGCTTTTTGGAAAAATGACTTGATCGCTTTCTGCGTTTTCATTTTCTGCTGAGCTCCAAAATACATAGTTGTTCTCCTATTTTTAGTGTCTTTGAAGCATTGTGCAATGGAAACGCTCGAATGTCTTCATTAAGAAATCACTTTGAAACATTACAGTAATGTTACAGTAATATTACTTAATAGAGTATATCATACTTTGTTTATTATTGTCCTCTTTTTTAACGTTACTTTTTTAACGTTACCTTTTTTCCAGTTGAATCAAGTAAACGTAACCCATACGTTAAATCAATTTAAAACAATACATTTTTCCTGTACGAGATGTAAAGACCATCAAATTGTTATATACCACTGGTGATGCCTCAAGATAGCTGTCTATCTTTTGAGCCGAAATAAGTTTCCCACTAGCGCCATCTACAATTCTGAGGTTCCCAAGTCGATCATTTTGGAAAATATACGCCTTACCGTGTTCATCGTACACCGCAACAGGAGAAGGCCATGCATATGTTGGCATTTGGTATTGCCAAATCGTCTTGCCTGTTTTTTTATCAAGTGCCATCATGAGCCCAGATGTAAGCTTTGGCGTTCTGCACAGCGTAAGAACTATACGATCCGACATTTGGCCTTTGCCGACAATTGGTGAAGAAACCATGCCACCGTTTGATGGGCTTTCTCCAAAGAGTGAATAGCATTTAAAGGTTCTAGACCAAACAACTTTCCCTGTCAGTCCATCCAATTTGATAATTCTTGAATTACCTTCTTTGCCTTGATGATCGACTTCACATCCACTATAAAGCATTGGTCTTCCATTTTCTACTTCTATACCAATACTGGCATCCGTGTCATCTAAATTCTTATACCGCCACACTTCAGTCATTTTGGAATTATAACATCTAATATAGCCGCTGTTGTCTGAGATAAAGAGCAAGTCTTTATAAGCAGCCGCAGAATTTTCCATGCCAAGTCTTGGTTGAGCAACATATTTCCCTTTGCTGTACGCAGAACTTACGGTCGTAACTTTAGGCGCAATGCTTAAAGCACCATTTTTTGCGTTAAACACGGCGTTCAATTTCATTTGATACAGCAACCCGTTCTCTCCGCCCGCCAACAGGCATTTACCATCTGGCGTAAACAAGGCCGAACCATCAAAGGCAGGCCAACGTCTAGGCGCTTTTGAATTGAATCCATTTTCAAAATGAATTTCCTTTTGATTGATTAAGTTGAAGAGTCTAAAGCCGATGCGATCACTTTCTTTGATGCCATCGCCTACATAGAGGATTGGAAGCCCTGTGCTGTCTAAAGAAGGCGTTCCTTTAATGGAGTTGCCAATTTTAATCACCGGTCTTGTCCGCTTGCCTGTTTTTAAATCAAAAAAGTTGACCGTTCCATTAAGCGATGCTTGAATGACTTCTACAAAAGAATCATCATTTCTATAGTTTTGAGAAATGTTCATGAATTTCTTCGTGTCTCTTGGCCACTTAATTAGCAACGGCTGACCCGTCCAACCACTTCCGCCGCCCCACATAGAGCCTGTTGAAGGAATACTGGCCTGCCACATTTTTTGAATCCCCGTGATAGGTGTTTTCACGTTGCCGTAAGCCGCATTTTGTCTGTAATTGCCACCTCTGAACGTCAAAACGCCTTCAATATCGGTATATTTATCGCCAAAATTCCAAAGAAGCGCGCTTGGTTTGGTTGGCACTACTGGCGTAACGACTGGCGGCGTTACCGGTGTAACGACTGGCGGCGTTACTGGTGTAACGACTGGTGGTGTTATAGGTGCGACTGGCGGCACTATTACAGGAGGCTCTTTGACCGTTTCTTCAAATACGCCAGAAATAAGAAGTTTTCTGCTTTTTAGACTTTCCTTTACAAGCAGCCCACCTAAATCAGCTTTACCCTCAATAAAATGTCCGCTTTGAGTCAGTAAGGTTACTTGGCCTTGTGAGACATTGATGTCCATTAATTTATCAATTTGAACAAATGTATATGACCCTTTTAAATCTTTTTGTATCAGGTTTAAAGCTTCCGTATTGTTGTCTAATATGAAGTAAATATGATCTTGGTCGATGTCAAAGAATCGTATGCCACTATGATAAATGGTTGTCGTCTTCCCATCTGCCAGTGAAATTTTGTCCAATTTCCCAGTGGCTTGATTAAAAGCAAACATGGCGTCTGATCCCAATTGGTACTGCGTATACGGGCCACTTGCAAGCAGTTTTGCCGGCAAATTCTCTTTCATTTCAAAAATGCCACCCGCTCCGTTTATAAAGTAAATAGTTTTATTAAACACTTGAATTTGATGCGCTTCTCCTGCAAAGATCACCTGTGGTTGATTTGAACCATCAATCGCATATATGCCATCTACAGTAGAATAGGTTATTTTATCACCTACAAAGAAATGAATGGTTTGCTCAGGCAACTGTTTAAGCAACTTTGCAGATGCCAAACGCCCATTCCACTCATACAGTTTTTTATCCTTTTGATTTAGCCAATATACTTGACCTTGAACAATTTGAAGTCCTAGTATGGGCTCATCCCAAATTTTAAAAACTTGTTCATTTGCATCCATCCAGTAGAGTTTTTGATCGGCATCTTTCAAAATATATTGTCCCGCATTTTGAAGTGGCAATACTTCTACCCTTTTTTTCTGCTGATCTTCGATTGTAATACTTGAAGGAGATGTGAGCGTGGTTTCTGCAAACCCCTGACTTGGCACAACCGCCATACTCATAGCGATGAGCAACGTCCACGCCACTACTTTTTTAGTTCTTATTATAATGCTCATTTTGCGCCTTCTTCCACATTTAGGATAAAGTCTAAACCTTCTAAATCAGCGTTTATCATATATCTAACAACAGATTTAAACTTCTCTGGTTGTAAAAACATCGCGACTGGATTCTTTTTAGGATACACTAAAAAATAGTGCCACTGGCCTTTTTGATCTTGATAGATTTTCCCTTTTTGCGACTGAATCATCCACTCATCTAAGGTCAATTTTTCTTGTACCAGAACAGATGCAAGCGTTTTGCCGACATATCTCAAATGCCACGGTTCATGAATAATGCCCGTTACAGGTGTCTTCCCTTCTGGATAACGCACCACAAACCCATACAAATGCGCATTTTTTTCCAACCAATTGGCAGGCTTTGAATTATAAAAACCCTGGGTAGTTGTGATGGTAGTCGAGAGCACATCCACCGCAAATCCAGTATGATGCTCGCTAAATCCTGGTGGATTCACACTCTTTTGTGCGATTGAATCTGGGTCTTTGACCCCTTGCTTGCGTAAAGTATTGCTTTTATTGGTGAATAACACTTGTTGCAAAGCGACGCTTCTTTGCGCGCTTACCACAAGCAGGTTGATTTGAGCCGAAGATTTTGCTTTCTCAAAAAGTGCTTTAAGTGGAGCAATAACCTCTTTTTGAGCATTCATTGCTTTTGTGCTTCGAATGCCATTTTTATCGAGACTTCCTAAATCGAGTACATTGTTTACAGGATATGGACTTTGTCGACTCACCCAAATCAAGTTGTCTTCATAAGCCAACCCACTCAATTTAGGCAACCCTTTTGCCAATTCGATTAAATAGTGTCCATCTATGCCAATGCGCTGCAAATACTCATACACAAAGACGCCCTTAGCATCATGTACAATTAACTGACCCAAACTGCCTTGATAGTCATTTGCCACCATGCAGTAAAGTTCACCATCCGATTGTATCAGCGGTTTTCCATTTGCGAACACGCCTTTATCAAATGCATAAAAACTGCCCTTGCCTTTTACAAATGATTTTAAATTGATTTGATGTTTGTCCAAAGCCTCTTTAAAGAGATCCGAAGCCTTAAACAGAACAAACCCATCATGAGCAGGCTGAAACGTTTCGTTTAAATAGACTGCAGTACCCGTAGTCGTTCTCGTTAAAACCTTTAAAGGAATCTTGTCGTAATTAGAAGTGTTTTCAGCCGCAAAAGCGCTGTCACTTAGCACAATCGCACTCATCAATACCAATAAGCAGAGCGCAATATGTATAATTGTTTTCTGTTTCACCGTTATCATTCCCTTCATTCATATATGCAGCAAAATTAGCTCGCAAAACCACTGTTAGTCGGCGTAAATCATCGGATGGATTTTTCCATATAATCAAATGCCAATTTAAGCGCTTTGCGAGTCTCTTTATCGATGCTAGCCTTTTGTTTTTGGACGAGTACACAGATAATATAATTGCCATTTTTTCCATAAACAATACCTACATCGTCAAAAACACCATCTTTATCCGACATCGTTCCCGTCTTATGAGCCACCATAGTTGCCTTGCCCACCGCGGATGGAATTCTATCTTTATTGCTGACTTTAAGCATGAAATTGTGAAGCACTTTCATATCTGCCTTTTCTTTATTTTTAAAAATATCCTCAAGCATCACAGCGGTTTCGTAAGCGTTAATCCGACCGCCCTTTGTCGTGCCATAGCGCTTTCTGTTATTCGCAGCAGACCAACCATCGCCTGCAGGACCTAGTTCCGCGTGCACTTTTGTATTTGGCATTAACAGATCTGCAAAGCCTGCATTAATAGCTTCAGGCTTGAAAAATCGAAGCAATGTATTGAACGAGCCATTGTCCGAAACCGTAATCATTTTAGACATTTCATTTCTGATGGTAAATTTTCGCCCACTCACAGGATCTTTGTAGGTTTGATCCCATTTATAGGTGCCTTTTTCAATACTTTTGACGCCATAATAGGCCAAATGAAGCTTTATGACAGATGCGCCCATCATGCCCGCTTCCTTTTCTTTGTTAATAAAATTTTCATTGAGGCCGTAGCTTTTACCCGATGTCAGGTCTTTTACGTAGAGACTCACTTGATCCTTTGGTAATTTTTCGAAGTATTTAAAGGCCGATGACAATGGCAACTGATCTGTTGTCACAGCTGCAAAGCTGCCCATCATGCTACTTGCAATCAACACGAGCGATAAAGTCAAGATGAATCCTTTTCGAATGCACTTTTTCATAAACAACTCCCTTAGCATTATTGCCAGTAAATGATTCCAGAAAAGTTCATTACCTTAATTATACCAAATTATGCTTACGCACGGTTTCTATTTTATTATTTTAAGTTTTGAAGGTCAAATTAAAAAAATAATACAGCTTCATTATTAACTATCGCTTATGCAAAACACCCTATGAGCATAGACTATCAAAGCCTGGCTTATAGGGTGTTTTTTATCAGCATCCCTTCATTAAGAAGTGGCGTCAATGACTATTAATATATGTCGTGCAAATTGCCTTCTGCTCTTTGGTTGGCGAACGTTTTAAGACGGCTTCAAAATTTGCTTTAGCACCGCTGGTGTCGTTAATTTGGTTATGCGAAAGCACCATCGCCAAGCCGTAATAGCCCACCGCCGAATCTGGTGACAAGGAAACTATTTTTTCAAAAAGAACTTTTGCATCGTTTAACTGAGTTTGAGCATATAATACCCACCCCAAACTTGATATTACTGAGACGTTTTTCGGCTCCAATTGAATGATTTTTTGATAATAGGGCACCGCTGTTAATGGCTCATTCAACTTCAAATGGTATAGGTTCGCGAGCGCCTTTAGGGCGACAATATTATTGGTATCTTTCGCAAGAGCCACTTTATAACGCGCCGCAGCGAGTGGCAATTGCCCCTGAGTTTCAAGCGAACTTGCCTCTCTCAAAATATCCGATACAAGGGTTATGACCACTTCCAGACTGCGCGTGTCTTTATTATAATCATATTTCCCCATCAGATCGTCTATGAGTTCTTTAAGGGCGACATAATCAACCCCTTTGATTTTAAGGGTCGTCACACTGCTCAAGGTCTGTGCTTTATTTGCAAATCCCAATCGATTCAGCCATTCTTTTTCAGGCACATAAACCTGCTCATCCTTCTGATTATAGACTGCTGGCAAGCTCAAAAATACCGATTTTCCATTGAGGCTAATCCCAATTGGCAATTCATTTAATACTTTTACCACCAAGGCATTGCTGATTTTGCGCCCAGGTGTGACCACCGATTTTCCATTTGCATAGGTGCCTGACGATGCGCCGCCGTCCAAATTAATCGCTTCTTGGCATTTTAAAAGCTTTGCAATCTCTGCCAATTCCTTAACCGTCACACTTGGCACTGAAGCAAAAATTAACTGCTTGTCCTGTGTCACCCCAATAAAACTGCGCTGTCCTTTATTCGTCAGAATTTTTAGCTCTGTAAACCCTTCCTTTATTGGGTCAGCAACCACTTGCCCGTTTTTCACCAATATTGGCCCCGCGCCAACCGCAAACTGAATCTGACTGGCATCATATGGGGTAATGGTTTTCTTTGCGTCATATGTTTTGACGCCATAAACAAAACGGTAATCCGCAGTCGATTTAAGCGTTAACTTCTTAAGAATATCAGCATCTTTTGTCAGCACTAAAAACCCTTCTGAAGGGATGTTAAAAGCGCCCACTTGAATGCTAGTGACCACACCCTTCACCACTGAAATAGCGGCAAAATCGTGTTTAGGTTTAACACCAACATATTGTTTATCAAAAATCATAACCGCTTTTGGGTCATTGTAGAAATGATTCAAATTCCATGCATACCAATTATAAGGCCACACCCACTGTCCCTGCGAACTGCCTTCTATCTTAATGTCCAAAGGTTCAACACTAAGCTGCCCACCCGTTCCAAAGCCGATGACACTACCCGTATTGGAAATATGCCCAACTTGTCCTTGTTTGATGATCGTGCCCGCAGGCTGGAAATCTGTGTAAGCGTTAAAAAAAGTGCCATTGATGCCAGCAATTGCCTTGCCCATCTCATCATTTTCTTGAAGCACAAGGTTTGACAAAGTGTCTACCTGTCCAATTTTCTTTGCGGCAGTTGTGGTCACTATTTGAATTTTAGGATCGTTTAGAGGCACTCGGATGCTTGTGAACGTTGCTGTTCCACCTGAGTATTTTACTTTTTCCAGTTTTGTCGTGACAGTTTTAAGGCTTTCTGCGTAGCTGGTAAAGTTTGATTGGTTGCTTACCGAGAGTCCGCTGACGATTATTAAGAGCGCTGTTGAAAGTGCAATTGTTTTTTTGAGCATATTTGAAAACCCTCCATCGTTGATAATTGCATGGTCTTATTTAGGTATTTATAACCTTTGTCGGCAGATTTAATCGTTTTTTTGAAGATTTTCTTGTATTTCAACTACGCCTCCTAAAATACTGGATCAATGAGAAAATAGTCATCGTAAGTGTCAGCGTCAAAGCGACTATTATGGACCGGTTCACATTTCCACCCATTACGTCAGAGCTCGAAAGATTTGTAATGGATAATAAAATGAAGAATAACACTGAACTTGAAATGATAATGATGACTTTATATTTTAGGTTGAGTTTGTTTTTCATTTCTTCCCCTCCTGATTTTGCAAATCCGCTTAAATTAAATCCAAGTAATAGGCACAGTCATTTTTAATCGCCATACCCTCTAATACCTTTCTTAATTTTAACGCCTCTTTATTTTCATTGATTTTGAGTCGATAGACTTCCGGGTGTTGGTCATACCATATTTCAAGAATGACGCGTTCTTTTCCGCTTGACTCGTCCTGCACAAATCCAATTCTGTGAATTTTATGCCATGGAATTTCTTTTGAGCCGATTTTAAAATGTGACTCATGAATTTGAAGGTTCTTAGGGCGTAAACCTAAACTTCCCGCACCACCCCAAATGAAAATTAGCGGAACAAAGAACTTCAATCCTATTAATAAATACTTTGATAGATTAAACATTTTATCCTCATTCAACAGATCATTGGAATCAACCGCTCCAGTTAGAATAATTCCTATTGCAACTAAGCAAAGAATTGAAATTCCAATGATACGCCGTCTTAAATAATGAATTTTATAAGGCAATCTAACTGGCTTGGCGTCAACTTCTTCGTCGTGATAATAGATTTCTGAGGTATCGTACTGCTTTTTTAGAAACTCAACAATCTCATACTTATGCCGATTGTAAAGCGTTTCTTGTAGTTCCTTGGCTTCTTTTCGAGTCACAATGGTTTCGGGAACTTCTCCCAATAAAGTTTTGCATCGCTTACATGTTAACTGGCTTGCTGGATTTAATTTATAACAGTTGGGGCATATATATGTTCGCATCTATAAATAGCTCCTTTACATTAAGGAAATAAGTTGCAATTTTGATTCTCCTTGCACAGTATATCAAATATTTGTGTCTTCGCGGTGACGAGAATACAAAAAAAGACCCCTACCCCCAAGAACAATCTCAGGAATAGAGGCCTTTGCATTTGTTTAAATTGTTTGCCGCGTCAAAAAACTAGTGACATCCGCCGCCGCAGCTACTGCAACCAGATTCAACTTCGTTTACTGACGCAACATGATAACCATTGCCTACGAACTCAACTTTTACTTCGCCCATTTGCTCATAAACGTCTTTGTCCATGATGAATTTTAATTCGCCAGACTCGTCGATGAGGTCAGTGTCCTTGATTTCGTCTAGTGCAAGACCAAGTGAAGGACCGCTGCAACCATGACCCGCTAAGAAGATTCTTACGTTTGCTGGACGGTCGCTTTGCGTTTCGATGGTTCTTTTGATTTCATCTATTGTTTCTTGACTGATTTCAACTTTCATATTAATTGCCTCCAATTATCAAATTGTAATGATTACATTTACTAGTTTAATTATAGCACAGGCACACCAAAAAGAAACCCTCAAACAATAAATATTTGAGGGTTTGTCTATTTAAATATTGAATGCTATTTGTTTTTCTATTAGTTTATTTGATGCTTAGTCGCCACAGCTTGTGCAACTGCTGCAATCGCTTGGCGCTTGATCAACAGGGACAACCTGATAACCATTGCCTACGAATTCTACTTTAACATTGCCCATTGTTTCGTGAACTTCTTTGTCCATAACAAATGAAACGCCTTCTACTTCGTCTTGTAAATCGTTATCCTTTAGCTCATCCAGAGCTAAACCTAATGATGGGCCGCCTCAGCCATAGCCTGCAACAAATACTCTTACAAATTTAGGGCGTTCTGCTTGAGTGTCCATGATTTTCTTAATTTCATCTATAGTGGATGAATTCGTTTGAATCTTCATGTGCCTACCTCCTTAAAATTATCAATATTGTAGATGGATAATAATTATCAATAGAATTTCTCTATAACAATATTATACCCAAAACTTGAACAAAATCAAATGATTTTAAAGATACAAAACAAAGACATAGCGGCTGTTGTCATAAGGCTTACCGATCTGTTTAAATTAAGCTTTTGGTTTCATAAGCGGGAACATAACACACTCTCTGATTGGTCTATTCATCAGCACTGAGAAGAATCTCTCTGATACACCAAATCCGAATGCTGGCGGCATGCCATAACGGAGTGCTTCAACGAACGTTTCATCGTGATCATGTGCTTCTTCGTCACCTTCCTCGCCCATTGTGCGTTGTTCTTTAAAACGTTCTTCGAGGTCGAGTGGGTTGTTTAACTCAGTATATCCATTACCCATTTCTGAACCGGCAAGAACGATTTGCATCTGTGCCACTTTTCTTTCATCTTCTTTCAAGCGTCTTGGCAGTGGATTGAGTTGTACCGGTTGACCGACTAAGAAGCCAGGACCAGCAAGATCCTTTCTCACAACTTTCCACAAAGAGTCTACCAATCTCCAGAATCCAGCTTTTCGATCGTACTCCACACCTTTTTCATCAAGCTTTTTCATAATGGTTTCTAGATCCGTATTGTAAATATTAATGCCCAATTTCTCTTCGATCACCGTTTCAAAATCATAGATTTCCCATTCAGCATCCATATCGATTTCAAAGCCACGCGTTGTGAATTTTGAAGTGCCCATAACCGATTTTGTCACACGACGGTACATTTCCTTACAGAAATCCATCCCCATTTTGTAATCTGCATAAGCCCAGTAGAATTCCATTTGGGTATAGTCTTGAAGATGTTCAGGACTCATACCTTCATTTCTAAACTGTCTACCAATTTCAAAAGTTTTCTCATAGCCAGCCACGAGCAGTTTCTTCTGCCATAGCTCACCCATAGAAATTCTAAGGAATACATCAATGTCTAAGGCGTTGTGATGGGTTTGAAAAGGTGTTGCAGCAGCGCCACCTGAAGAAGTTTCAAGAAGTGGTGTTTCTACTTCCATAAAGTCATTTTCAATTAAGAAATTACGAATGCTGCTCCAGAATTTTTGCTTTTTCATGAAAATTTCTTTCACTTCTTGATTCATAATAATATCAAGGTATCTTTTGCGGAATTTTTCATCTTCGTCTGTAATGCCGTGGAATTTTTCAGGAAGGGGTTTTAATGCTTTCGTCAAATGAATATATTCTTTTGCCTTAACACTAATTTCACCTGTATTTGTTATAAATACAATGCCTTTGATGCCCACAATATCACCAATATCACACATATCAAACACTTGGTAATCAAGCTCAGACAAAATATCTTGTCTCAAATAAACTTGAATTTGACCAACATTGTCTTGAATGTGCATAAAGCCCGCTTTACCTTTGCTTCTCTTTGTCATAATTCTTCCAGCAATGGCGACAGTAACCTCATTTTCCTCGAAATATTCTTTTGTCATCTCTGCATAAGTCGTCTTTAGTTCTTCCGAATGATGCGTTTGTTCAAATTTGCCGCCAAACGGATCGATTCCTAAATTCTCTAAAGTTTTTAATTTATCCATGCGGATTTGCTCTTGTTCACTCAATTTTTTTACAACGTTCACCTGTTCATTCATTTTATTCATTGCATGACCTCGTCATACTTCCTCCTTTCAAGAGAAAAGTTCTAATTTTAAATACAAAAAAGCCCCTTACATTTATTGTAAGGAGCGTGTTAACGCGGTACCATCCTAGTTTATAACTCTTGACGGGATAACGGTCGTAAACCGGCTATACTAGCAACTCATGAGTCTTTATCCATATCTGCACCTGCCAGTTTTCACCTACACTGACTCTCTACAAAGTGCTTTTGATATTTCATCCCTCAATCACAGTTATTACATTTGATATTGAAAGCAATTTACCATAAACGGCCGTGCTTTGCAAGTGAATTTTGTGAACAAGTTCAAAAGATGTCTCTAGTGTCATCTTTTTTTATCGGTCAGTGCTAATTCTCCACCATCAAATTCGCATCCGTAATCCACTGATCAATCTTGCCAGCTGCCATTAATGCTTCGAGCGTATTATTCACCTCAGCCGTTAGCTCAGGGTTTTCTTTAGACATCGCAATTGATACGCCACCTTCAGAACCAAGATCCATGCCATTGATTGAAAGGTCAGCATTGTTAGTCACATAAGATTTTGCAACGGTATCTGCCAATAAAATGCCGCTGATTTTACCCGTTTTAAGTTCCATAATGAGATCAGGAATCTTGCCAATCGCCTTCACTTGAGAGTCTTTAAACTGCTCGGTTGCAATTTGCTCTTGAAGGGTTCCCTTTTGAACACCAATGGCTTTGCCATTAAAACTCTCAAGAGAATTTAGCACAGCCTTTTGATCGGTTGCCACCAGAATGGTTTGGTGCGCTTCATAGTATTCCACTGAGAAGGCCACGCTTTTCTTACGCTCTTCAGTCGGGTTCATTCCAGCGACGATGAAGTCAATTTTCCCGCCCATGAGTGCTGGTAAAAGTCCTTCAAATTTCATGTCCACAATTTCAAGTTCCACGCCAAGATCCTTCGCGACAGCTTTTGCAATTTCAATGTCAAAGCCAACAATCGTGTCCTTGCCATCGATTGTCTTATGGAACTCATACGGCGGGTAGTCGGCCGAAGTGCCAAGCACGATTTTCCCTTTTTCTTTAATAAGCGCCAATTGACCCTCCGTAACAGGTGCTGTTACTGCTTCGGTCGCCGCTGGTGCCGCTGGTACAGACGCCTGCGTGGAACAGCCAGTCATGGCAACACCTAAAGCTATAATACACGTCAAAGCTAACGCACTTTTCATTGTCTTCATTAATAGAGTTGTTTTCATAATCATCACCTGAGAGGGTTCTTTCTAACCCTCAACCTTTCGTTTTTAGTGTTTAGTGTTTAGTGTTTAGTGTTTAAACGGTCTACCCGTTTATCATTTCATCTTTTCAATCAGTTTTTTGTTGTCCGAAATCATTTTTTCGACCTCTGACACAGCGGTTGAACCGGGGCTGAGTTTTTGACTGACACTGCGGCATGGGTCAATCGATTCAAACAATTCGCTGCCCAGTTGAAGATCCGTACCTGAGACAACTGCCTCCAAAATGGCTTGATACTCATAAAGCGCAAGACTTTCAAGGTCACGACCGCTGCCTTCCGCCAATTTGACCGCTTTTCCCGAAATTTCGTGAGCCGTTCTAAAAGGAATGCCCAGTCCTACCAGATAATCGGCCAGATCGGTTGCATTTAAAAACCCTTCTTTGACCGCTTGGAGCATTCTGTCGGTATTAAACGTTGCCGAATCGATCATTCTGGTCATTAAGGTCAGCGCCAGCATCAGCTGTTTTGCCGTGTCAATCAGCGGTTCCTTGTCTTCTTGCAAATCCTTGTTATAGGCCAGCGGCAATGCTTTCAAAGTCGTGAGTAGGTTCAGCAGATTGCCGTAGATGCGCCCCGTTTTGCCTCTGATGAGCTCCGCCACGTCTGGGTTTCTCTTCTGAGGCATGATGCTGCTCCCAGTACAGTACGCATCGCTTAGCTTGATAAATTTGAACTCTGAACTTGACCAAAGAATGAGCTCCTCAGCCAGACGTGAGAGGTGCATTTGAATGAGCGCACCTGTCGCTAAAAATTCTACGGCAAAATCACGGTCACTGACGGCATCCATCGCATGGGTGGCTACCGAGTCAAATCCGAGGGCATTTTTCAAGAATTCCCGATCTGTCTTATAGGGCAGTCCCGCCAGAGCGCCTGCGCCTAGAGGCATTCGTGCAATTCTTGGATACTGTTCTTCCAGTCTTTCCAAATCTCTTTTGAACATTTCCACATAAGTCAGTAGGTGAAACCCAAGCGTGATGGGCTGCGCTCTTTGCATATGCGTATAGCCCGGCATAATGGACGCCGCATGAGTCTTCGCCTGTGTTAGGAGCCCCTGCATCAGCAAGATTAGCCCTTCTTTTAGCAGTCTGTTTTGCTTCATGGTGTAGAGTCTGAAGTCCAGTGCGACTTGGTCGTTACGGCTTCTAGCGGTGTGCAGCTTCTTCGCAACGTCTCCAATTTTCAGCGTCAATTGGTATTCCACGTTCATGTGAATGTCCTCTTGCGCGGCGCTAAACAACTCGGGATGTGCCATAAAATCTTGTTCAACCGCTAAGAGCCCTTGCTCTATGGCCTGCTGTTCTTCGAACGTTAAAACATTAATTTCAAAAAGCATTTTACTATGAGCGATAGAACCCTGAATGTCCTCTGCGAGCATGACTTGATCGATGTCAATGGAGGCATTGTACGCCTCTGCCAAAGGGTCGCAGTTTCCATCAAATCTTCCGCCCCAGAGTTTAGGCACCGCCACTAGGAACCCACTTTTTCAGTGAGCATGTCTTGATTTTCAAGATCGGATTTCATCATCGCTCTAAGCATCAGCGGCAAAGTAAAGAGTTGGATAAAGCCCGCCGCATCTTTCTGGTTATAAACTTCATCTTCCCCGAAAGTCACATAAGCTTCATTATAAAGGGAATACGGCGACTTGCTTCCGATGGTGGTGCACATGCCCTTATACAGCTTGATTTCAACTTCGCCAGTGACCACCTGATTGATCGATTCTGAGAACAGATCCATCGCTTCTCTGAGCGGTGTCATCCAAAGTCCGTCGTAAACAAGTTCTGCGTATTTTAAAGAAACCTGCTTTTTAAAAGCCATGGTTTGTCTGTCTAAAGTGAGTTTTTCCAGCGCCTTGTGAGCCTCGTAAAGAATCGTGCCACCCGGTGTTTCATAAACCCCTCTGGACTTCATGCCCACCAGTCTGTTTTCGACAATGTCCTTGATCCCGACGCCGTGCATTCCGCCGAGCTCATTGAGCTTTGTCAGCAGCGCCACTGGCGTCATTTTTTCGCCGTTGATTGCAACCGGCTCGCCTTTTTCAAAACTGAGCGTCAGCACGCTTGCTGTTTCCGGAGACTGCTCTGCAGGCACACACCATTTGTATACGCCCGTTTCATGCGCATCCCAAGGATCTTCCAAATTGCCACCCTCATGACTGATATGCCAAAGGTTTTCATCTCTGCTATAAATATCTTTCTTGCTAACCGGAATCGGAATATTATGTGCCAGCGCATAGTCGATGCAGTCCTCTCTTGATTTCAAATCCCACTCTCTCCAAGGGGCAATGACCTTCAAATGAGGTGCCATGGCCTTAATGCCAGCTTCAAATCTCACTTGGTCATTCCCTTTGCCTGTAGCGCCGTGAGCAATGGCTTCAGCCCCTTCTTTGAGCGCGATTTCAACCAAGTGCTTGGCAATGAGTGGTCTTGCAAATGCCGTTCCAAGCAAATAATCGTCCTCATAGATGGCACCCATTTTAATGCCTTTAAAGAGATAGTCCTTCACAAACACATCTTTGGCGTCAACCACATAGGCCTTTTTTGCGCCTGTTGCTAGTGCTTTTGCCTTTACCGCCTGATAATTGTCCTTTTGACCGACATCTACACAAACCGCAATCACTTCATAGTCATAAGTTTCCTCTAACCACTTCAAAATAACCGATGTGTCTAACCCACCCGAATATGCAAGTACCACTTTCTTTTTCATCTTAAATGCCCCCTTATTGTTTGTATTATAATCAATATCAATGCATATTTATGCAATTTTAAGCAATAAAAAACACCCACCCCATACTGCTTGGGACGAATGTACTCCGCGTTACCACCCAATTAGGCCATTAGACCCAACTTCATTATTCAAAACGCTGCCAATTGATCCTCTCGACCTCTAACAGTATTTCTATCCAAAGTAACGGTTGGCGACCGCATGCCCATCACAGTGACTAATACCTCAGTCATGTTTCTTGGCACGAGCTCCTCAAGACTCTCAATTCACTGGCTTTTGTGTGAGCTTCCATCGTCCTCACATTGCTGGTTTTCTGCCCGAAAATTTGGATTTAGTCTGTTGAATTTGATTTCAACTTAAAGGACACGTCCGCATTTTCACATGAATATTTCTCTTGAATCAAAGCTTGTATTTTATACAATTAAATGAATATTTATTACTTGTGTATGATTATACAAAATCGTTGAATAGTTTGTCAATTGTTTTTTTAAAACTTTTTTCATTTTGTTTGAAGATTGTTTCTTTTGACGAAATAACATGCGGTATAATAGGCTTATCACACCACACTCGGACGCTTCTTAGGAGGACACATGACTTTCGATTTCATTCAGCTGCCCCTGCTCTTCATCATCAGTTTTTTAGCGCATAAACTGTTTCAAAAGATAAATTTTCCAGCCAGCCGTCTGGTTGGGCCCATCATCGCCGTTGCCATTTTGCAGTCCTTCGGTTTGTCATTTACGGTGCCGCAGTTTCTTAAGATGGGCTTCTCCATCGTCTTCGGAATTTACTTGGGGCTTCGATTTAACAAAGCCGCAGTCAGTCGCCTCAGAGCTTCCCTTGTGCCCGCGGCTTTAATTTCTGTTCTTTACATAGGCATTACCATGCTTTACGGCGAACTGCTCACAGCTGTCAGCACAATGGATCAGACCACGGCATTTCTGGCGGTCATTCCAGGTGGCGTTGCCGAAGCTGGTATTTTGGCGGTTTCTTATAGTGCCAATCTCGCTCAAGTTTCTTCGTTTCAATTGGTAAGATTTTTATCCATCGTGGTCATTGTGCCTCTATTTGCCAAATGGGTGCTTCTTTCACAATCAAAAAATAAAAAAAGTCCGCAGCCTTCAGAAATGATTGAAGATGCAGACCCTATTGATTATACAGACGTTCCAAATTCACGGCACTGGTTGTGGCTCTTTGTGATTGGCAGCATTGGCAGTTTTGTTTTTTACAAAGCCAATTTTCCAGCAGGACTGCTCATCGGCGCTACCGTGACGGTGTCTTTAACGCTAATTTTCTCAAAAAAACCCTTTCACAAGCCTTCGTCTGAAATATACAACCTTGCTCAAATCGGCATGGGTGCTGTCATTGGCACCAGTTTCACCAAAGAAAGCCTTAGTGTGGTCAGCACCCTCGTCTTCCCGATGATCCTGCTCACCGTCTTGATTCTCACAACAAGCATTGTTCTTGGGTTTCTCTTTGCAAAGCTCTTCAAATGGAAATTTATGACCGGTTTCATGGCGGTTCTCCCAGGTGGCATGTCTGCCATGCTTGTCTTAGCCGATGAATTTGATGCAGACGTCGTCACGATTACATCGCTTCAACTGGTTCGTCTGCTGACTGCGATTATGGTGATTCCGATGATTTATAAGCTGATTTTGTAAGGGTGTTAGAGTAGAGTCAATATACTGGACACTTTATATATTTCTTCACTGTCTTCAGTATTGATATAGGTTTCCTGTTCATGTGAAGTATTAATCAACCAAGGAACCCCTTTTTTTATAAAACATAAATCTTCTGGCAAATTAGGTTGCACCCAATCATGAAGTGAATTAGCGGATTCCTTGATTATTTTTTTAGTCAATTCGTTTGTTTTATAATGATACACCAATGCGACAGCTCCAATTATTTCAGTACCTGGCCACTTATAGTCTTCTTCAACGACTATAAGTGAATGAGATATGAGATTTAACACATTCATCCCATTTTCACTTAAATATAATCCGCCATCCTTTCTAACAACTAAAATAAATTCATCGCAAAGATCAAAAGCTAAATCCATTAGGTCTTTGTATGCGCTATTTAGAGGATTAGAGACTAAAAACATTTTGAGCCCTCCTTGATTTATAAACTCATAAAATTAGCATTAATATCGTAATACAGATCGATGCGGTAGTCATTATCATTAAAACAATGAACGCTTTCCCTTCGTCCATCGTGGCATCAGGACGTCTTGATTGAACATACATCCTTAAAAAAAGTGCGTTACCTATCCATGCCACAAATATACGTCTATCAATATTAAAAATAGAAGATAGCGCATAAGTTGAAATTATGGCAATTAACGCACCTAAAAATACGACTCCAGATTTCAAAACATTATTCATGAATAGTTTGCTCCTTTGAATATGTTCGATCAGTTGATTATTATTTATTCATATACGCGTTACCTGCCTAATTGCCTCATGCAATATTAGCCACATCTTCATTTAGAACGTCCTTTTTAAGCAAATTGAATCTGATCACAAACCCAATTGTATGACACAAGTAATTTAACCCCAAGCCGATAAAGATTCCCAGTAGCCCCATATGCCCTATAATGGCAAGGTAATAGAGCATTGGCGCTGTTAAGCCTGTCATTGTTAAGCTGAAGTATAGCACCCATTTTTCATCTCCAACGCCATTTAATGCGTATTTATAAATCATATTGGGAATATTGATGAGCTGTATGAGCAATAAGACAATGACTATTTTGCTTGTCTCTAAAATGAGCAATTGTTCATTCGTGATTAAAGAAATAATAAAATCAGAATAAAATAGTAATGGCATCGCTAATATTGATAAAACGGTAAGTAACATGGCTATAGAAAATAGTGGTATTTTATTTTGAGCGATTAAATCTTTGGCGCCTTTAGATTTTGCCATTAAGGTAATTGTCGCATTGCCATAAGCATAAATTGGCAATAGAAATATGCCCATTATGAAATTTGAAATGCCGTAAACCGCACTATCTAAAGTCCCCAATCGGGAAATAATGCCACTTATAATCAATACCAATACAGTCGATTCAAGAAAATCTTGCCCTACTAACGGCACATAATTTGAAAATAATTTCCTTAACAGCTCATAATTGAGCATAAACTTTAGCTTGATTTGACTTGATCGTTTAAAATGAATTTGATAGAAAATAAGATTGATCATCAAACCTAAAACAGTTCCTATTGCTGCACCCGAAACGCCAAGTTTTGGAAATCCAAACGCACCAAATACCAAAGTATAATCCACAACAATATTGACCACATTGCTAATCAGGCTTGAATAAACCAAGGCAAGCGGCTGCTCAACAGATTTGTAGTATGCAGATAAAATAAAGAGAAGCAAATTCAACCCAATACCCAAGCTGGCAATATAAAGATATTGAAGACTTATTTCAATCATTTCAGATGGTTGCTTTAATACATTTAATAAAAACCATTTTCCAAATACAAAAACAAGTACCTGAAATAATACGCCGATTATGATAGAAAATGTGTATGCCGTGTTAAAGAGATTCTCATACTGCTTTTGATTATTGTCACCTAAAAAATTAGAGCCTATTATATTAACACACAATCCCATTACACCAAGCGTTCCTGTCAATGCGTATAAAATATTTGAAATCATACTCACAGAAGCATAGCCTTCAATAGAGATTCTCCCTATAATCATTTGATCGCCAAAAGTGAACAAGAACGAGGTCATATAGGTTAACAATATTGGGATTGCCAATGAATTGAGCCGTTTGAACAGAACTGGACTTTTTACGTTACTCATTATGTCCTCCGATATTAGATATCATGCCATTTATAAAATACGATCCGCAGTAGCTTCCTTTAAAGGAATATTAACATTGATAATTTTAACATAATAATCATCTCTCTCTTGGTAATACTCCTTTTCCAATTTTTTTAATACATCAGTATTATTTTCTTGATTCTTATTTACCCTTACTTCAAATTTTCCAATGATCGAAGAAGACGACTTGTCATACCCAATGAACCCAAACTCAATCTTACCGCTCAAATTTACTAGTGAGACCCCTTCTAAATTCATGTTTTTTTGTTGATCAAACCCCAAAAAATATTTTAGGTGAACCGATCCGATGTTGTCGATTATTGAGATATACCGTTTCTTTTCATTATAATTAAAGACTGCTTTCGAATCGGGAAATTCTTTATTCATATAGTTTACATATTCAGATTCGCTACTAAATAAAACTGGACTTTGTGAATTAACGACACTCTTTGAACCCACATTTTTTGCACAAGAAACAGATAAAAGAGACACTATAATAATCAAAACAACACTGATTACGCCTACTTTCTTTGTTTTCATTTATAAACCTCCCCAATTCAAAGCAATGTAAAAATTTATAATTACTTCAACAGAATATCACATCCCGCCTTAAAATGCTAAAAAAAGGTCTACCTTCAAATGATTTTTAAAATCATCTAAAAATAGACCTTGTCACTCTACATACATCCAATCATTAATTCAGCTTATGCACAATAGTTACCATTACGACCTAACATCAACACTTGCAAAACAGTCAACCATTCTTTGAACATTTCCCAAATCATTGATTTTAGCCAAATGTCCCATCAATCGCCAAACGCAATCGTCTTCTCTTCTTAAAATACTTTCGTCAGCAGCAGAGCATACAAAACTTACCATTTCATTTAAAAAACCAATATTCTCATGAGTCATCAGATAGTCCAATTTAAAATCAATGACTGCCTTTAAACCGCTGTATTGCTTCTCTTCACGACAGCAATTTTGTGCTTTTTCGCTATAAAACAAGAAAAGTTCATTTTGCTCTAAATGTAAATAGCCTTTTGATAATTTAAACAATATTTTACCTTGATAGCCAGATTTTAATTCTATGCCGTCTTTTTCTAACGCTGTTAAAGACTGATTCATAATCTTCTTAAGTTTGTCTTGATCATCAATACTGATATAAATATCAATCATGTTAGACAACACTAGGTACTTTTGAGGACTTGAAGTTAATTCCGAATAAATGGATTCATAAATTTCTATGGATTCGTTAAAATTCCCATCTTCAGCCAATCTATTGGCCTTACTAATTAAGGCTTTATTATAATCGATTGATTTTAATCCTTCAATATCCAACATGCTCTCGATTATTTCCGAAGAAAGATTTCGGTCGCCCATTCTGTTTGCAGCAATATTCTTGTTCATAAGCACCATATAACGGTAGCTTGGACTTATTTCAGAAAACTTCTCCATCGTCAGATCACAGTAATAAATGGCTTCTTTAAACCTTTCAAGCAAAATTAAATAATAACTGATGTTTATATATTCCTTTAGTACTCTCTCGTTGCCAATAAGAGGTGTCGCTAAATTCACTGCGCGCTTACAATAATAGTAGGCTTCAAAATATAAGTTTTTTAACGAGAAATATTCTTCACACGCAACATTGAGGGCAAACGCCACCATATAAGCGCCATTCATCACTAAACTATTTTCAAGTTCTAACACACACAATTTGTTTCTTTCGTCATTAAGGTTATATTCACCCTTATTAATATTTTCAATTAAGTTATAGGTGTTTTTCTCAATTTGTGACGCTTCGGATTCCAATAATTCTTCAATGGTAATACGATAATCGATGCCTCGCGCAAGGCAAATTTGATTAATTTGATAGACTACCATTTGTGCAACTTTTGGCGTTAAAGACGCTTTGTCATTTTCAATGATGCTTATAAGATTTCTGGTCACTAGGTCTCCAGTAATTTCATCTTGTCTGATGCCTAACGTTTTTCTGATGCCTCTCAACCTTTTTCCAATCGAAATAACTTCCATTTTAATACCACCTCATATGTATTATATAATTAATTTCGAATTTGTAAATAAATATGTTTACAAGAATGTTTTGCTAAGTTATTCTATGCTTAATAGAAACTTAGTTTGCACCTAACCCCATACTTTATCTAAGGAGATGTTCAACATGAAAGCTAACTTCAACACCCTTAAAGTAACACTGTCTGTCATTGGGATTTCGCTTTGCATTCTAACAACAAGTTTGTCTTTTGTCACAGATTCTAAAACGTCCGATTTAAACACACAATCTGCTAGCCATTATAAAATGATGGATGATAATAATCCAGAAAAAGCCTAATAGCAAATTCACACATTTCTATTCTACAATATTTTTAAATACAATACATTAGAATAACTTTTTTTTATAACCAAATACTGCTCCTCCCTTTTGTTGCCCTTTATCTATTCTATCAACAAATGATGTCCCCAACATTATTTGCAGATACCCTAAATTGATAAAGGGCATTTGTATTTCTACTAATGCCCTTTACTTTTATTAAAGTATACCCTCGCAAGTCCCCTTCCACAAAGAATATACGCAAAAAGAACCCGCAAGCTTCAAACGTTCTTGAAGTTGCCGGTTCTTTTTTCTGTTAAAGCGCTTGATCTCTCACAAGAAGTCCTTCGTGAATATCCTTAAGCCTTTCTCGCGTAATTTTGTAATGTTTATAGCTCTTTCTTGCCCCCCAAAAGGCAAGTAGCGTGCCTATTCCCATAAAGATTCCCAAAGTCATGGTGGTAAACTCTGACTGCACCGAAAGACCACTGTCAAATCCGACCACGTCGACAAAAATACCGATGAAGAAAATTGCAATCGATTGAGAGAGTTTATAGCTGAGCGTCAATGCGCCGTAATAGACGCCCTCTTGCCGATTGCCCGTATTAAGGGCATTTTCGTCTACCGCATCTGCGACCATCGCCTGTGGCAATGTAAACAAACCACCAGATCCAATCCCGCCAAGTATCACAAACGGAATCAAAATCCATAAATGCGCTATTGTAAAATCCTTAAATAGAACGCAAACCGTAAAATATACACTGGCAACCATCGACAGTGTCAGACCTAAACGAATTGAAACCACTTTGTCTTGATGCTTATTCAGCCAAAGCCAAAACGGCTGACTGCAGACAGCTATTAACAACTGACCACCAGCAACAAGCGCCACAGCGCTGCTGCCCATCATAAAAGTATAGGTATATACATGCAGGCCAACACCATTAAGAATAGCCGCAGCCAAATTGGTAAACAAGTATCCAATAATGACCACGCGCAGGTCACTGTGCTTAAAGGCATTTGTCATTTGCATAAAAAAGTTTTTAACGCTCATATCTGATGACTCTACCACGCGCTTATTGAGGCTAGGAATCAAATGATTGGTGCTGTAAATGGCTGACAATCCTGATATTAAGAGAATCACCGACGTTACAACGCTCATATTGCGATAACTCGCAGGATTGAGCTGCCCAATCGGAAACTCAGGTGAAGCTTTAAAAAACACGAGCATGCTTATTGCCGTTGCAAAGAAAATGCCTAGCATGAAAAAAGTCATGCGAATCGATTGAACTTTTGTCCGCTGAACGTGATCATGCGTCATTTCTGCGCCTAGAGCCGAATAAGGCGTCCCATAGATTGTCGTCGCTGTTTTGATCAACAATAGGGTGAGTGCAAGCAATGTCACCAATAACCAACTCGGCAGTGCGCTCGAAAGGTTCCATAAAACAAGATTGAAAATCACCATGGTCAAGCAGCCAATCCATAGATAAAGATGCCTACGCCCAAAGCGTTTGTTGACAGTAAAGTCTGATAGATATCCCATAATCGGATCAGAAATTGCATCCCAGAAAACGCTGATGCCCACGATAAATCCGATAATTGTTCCCGATAAGCCCAGTACTGCGGTTGCGTAAAACACGAAAAACGATGCCATAATTTGAGAAAGTGCGCCATATCCAAAATTACCAATGCCAAAACCCCAAATTTGCCAATTTTTAAGCAATGGATTACCTGAGTTTGGCATTGGCATCGTTGAATTTGTTTCTAAATCAATTTCACTTACCATCATTTTAGACCCCTTTTAGCTAGATTCATAACTTCTATTCTAACATAACAAGGCGCAATTGACAGCACTATCGCCGAAGCCTATCTAATGAACTCCACAGCTCTCCACTGATCCGCCACATCGCTTAGACTGGTCTTTGTCGAGCCTTTCAAGGTTTTGTCAAAAAAGTTTTGCGTCATCTCCGTCAAAATAGAAGCGGATGTCTTTCCGTCCAACTTACCTGTAATACCAATGTATTTCGTTACTGGTGAATACATATAGGCCATTGAAAAGTCATAATGCGTTGTGCCGTTAAGTTGATATAACGTTGGCGCAGGCGAACTTTTATTGATTAATGACAGTAAATTTTTATTGTTTAGGCCCACTTCCCAAACGCCGCTTCTTAAAAACAACGCTGGTATTTTAAGCCCTTTTTCAATTTCTGACGTTTTTATAGGCTCCACCCATGCATCCATTCCTATGAGTGCCTTAATGCGTTTGTCTTTTATTGCGATGCTCACATCGGCTCCGCCGCCCGTAGAATGCCCTAAAAGGCCAATTTTGCTTAAATCCAATCTGTCTTTAAAGTTTGACGCACCCTGACCGCTGTTAAACTTCTCAAGTTCATTGAGCGTTAAATTGACGTCCGCCGCATAGGTGTTCACCAATTGATTGCCAAACTCTAAGAAATTCGGCGTCACATCCCTGCTAGGAAGCGCCGCTTTGTTCATGTATTTAACGTCACCGTCATTAAACACCGTGACTTCAGAGCCATACGTATGATCAATGCCAACGACAATATAGCCATTACTGGCAAGATTTTCTGCCAAATCGCTGTGCAGATGTCTAAACCCTGTCCATCCATGTGAAATGACCACGACTGGATAATGGGAGAGTCTTTGACTAATAGGTGCTTTTTCAAAAGAATGAGACATGATGAGCGCTGTTTGGTTGAGCGCAAATGACGGCAGCGCCATGTCTTTAGCAAGTGCATGGGTAATGGTTAACCCATCTTCCAGCCAAGGCATTTGTTTATACCCTTTTGTCGCTTCTGCCGGGTACCAAATTTGTACTTTAATTTTGCGCTGGTCACTTAGATTGTCGCTATAAATTGCCTTATTCACAGGATCTGTAATGTCAAAAGAGGCCGTGCCAATTGGGTATTCCCCTTTTGGAAGCGGCATTTTGTAGACTGGGAATAGGACTGCTAAGACGCCAGAGGTCAATACAAAGAATACCATCATCGCCATAAGGGTGCGTTTGAATTTTAAACGATTAAAAAACGTTTCGCTCGTTTCCTTTGACACGACGCACCACTGCGCAACTGCCAGAGCGATTGCCACCACCAGATAGAGCGGTACCATAGACCATCTGGCTTTTTCAACGACAACATGCAGTCCAAAGAAAATCACGGAGAGCGCAGATAGCCATTTAGAGGCTTTTATTTTTTTAAAGCTGCTCCTATTGAAACTTAGGAGCAGCATGAGGTTAGTGAGCAGAAGTAGTCCTTCAAAGAGTCTCATCGGCTTATTCTTCGATAGGGAACCAACCCTTAGTGTTCACAATAGCATTCCAAAGTGGCTGAGGAATGAATAGTGCAGCGCGGTCAGCAAGGTTTAAAGTGGTGCGAATATCGCTGTGTTTCTCAGCAATGACCTTTGCCATCCACTCTGGTTCCATAATGATTTCTCTGCCAAGTGCGACAAAATTAACGCCACTTTCGAGGGCTTTTGCAGCCTCAAGAGGTGTGTGGATTGAACCCACGCTGATGAGCGGCACTCTTTTAGCAACTGTCTCGACAAGTTGATTGATGACAGGTGTTTTATCCGCTGGATTTCTTGAAGACCCTTGCCAGAAGTCCATTGTTGACACGTGTAAGTAGTCAAGTTCTTGATCAGACAAAACGTCTACGAACTTAAGCGTCTCAGTGAGTGTAATGCCTGGGTTTTCTAATTCTTCAGGAGAGAAACGGTAGCCGATCACAAAATCTTCTTTCCCTTCATTTTTAGCAACTCTTTTGACTTCATTGATGACGTTAAGAGGCAAAGTCATTCTTTTTTCTACGCTGCCGCCCCACTGATCTTCTCTTGTGTTTGAATGCGGTGAATAGAATTGTTGAAGCAAATACGTATTGGCGCCATGAATTTCAACACCATCAAAGCCAGCTTCAATCGCTCTTTTAGTGGTTTCGCCAAAGGCTGTAATTAGGTTAAGAATTTCCTCATCTGTCATCGCTTTTGGAACGACCGCGCCTTCTCTTACAGGTGCAACAGCGCTGGCACTGAGGGTTTCTCCATTTGGTATTTCATTTGGAAGTGCCATTCTGCCCGCATGGAAAATTTGTAAAATTGCCAAAGCACCTTCGCCTTTAATCGTTTCAGCTAATTGTCTCAAGCTTGGCACAAAATGGTCTGAGTAAGCTCCAAATTGACCTTGGAAGCCTTTGCCCGATTCGCTGACGTAGGTTGTTGCAGTAATGACCATGCCAATGTCTTTTGATCTTGCTTTATAATAACTGAGTTCCGCATCCGAAACCGTGCCGTCTGCATTGCCTGAAAACGTTGTCATAGGTGCCATAACCATTGCATTTTTTACAACTTTGCCATTGCCTAATGTAACGACTTTTAATAGTTTTTCATTTATTTGTTTCATTTTATGGACTCCTTTTAATAGTAAAATGCCTAGTCTATATAATTCACCAAATTCTCTTTTCTTGCAGGTGCCGCAGATGCGCTCACCGCTTTGTGTCCGAGTGCTACTGCATACAGAGGCGTATAGTTTTCTGGAATGCCTAATTTCTCAGTATATTCAGCACCTTTTGGGCTATTAAACAAGAATGCCATCATGCCATTCCAACAAGCACCAAGGCCAAGCGATTCCGCCGCAAGCAACATATTTTGAGTAGCCGCTGCACAATCATCTCTCATCATCACAGCCCCTGTTTTCATGCCTGAAACCACAATGAGTACAGGTGCGTTATAGAACAAATTGAACTCTTCGTTATTCGCCATTTTTTGAACCGTTGGATCCGGATAATTCTTAGCTTCTTCTTTCGTTGCTAAGTTTAATTCTTTTAAAAGCGCTGCATTGCGTATCACTGTAAAGTGCCAAGGCTGAGCATTATGACCACTTGGCGCATAAATACCGGATTCAACAATCGCCGAAATCATCTCTGGATTAATGGCTTCCGATGTAAATTTTCTAGTCGTTCTTCTTGATAAGATATTGCTAATCACTTGATTCATATTTTACGCTCCTCTTAATGTCCTATAGGACACCTTCGTATGTGTATTTACACAAGTTTTATTTTCCAACATGTCCCTTACTGATTGCCCGATCCAAGTACTCTGAAAACTGTCCTTTTTCCTCTTCGCTCAAATCTGCTAAAATCAATTCTAAAAAATCTTGTTCAATTTTTTCAAATTTGCGCTTTAAGGCTACCGCTTCAGGTTTCAAAGAAACAAATACGTTACGCTTATCATCTGCGCAAGTACATTTTTCAAGAAGGCCCATCTGTTCGTATTTCACCACGACTTCTGAAGCTGACGATTTAGAAACACCCCAAATATCGACTAGATCCTGAAAACGCATTTTTTCGCCAGACTCCGGCAAAATATAAAACAAAGACACATGAGACCTGAGTACAGGCAATTGATCTTGTTTGATACGCAGATTAACATACTCTTCTGCCAGCTTATTCATTTGATTTATTTTCCCAATAACACAGGTAAGTGCCATAAGTACCTCCTAATGAAAATAGTTCGTTCGCTTACGAACAAATATAACATGAGATATTTTTATTGTCAATGATAATGTTTATCGCTTTGAAATGAATTCAAAATCCAACTTATCCATTCGCAAGTAAAAATTCTCCGTCTTTTCTGTCATAAATATACACTTCGCCCGTTTCAATAATATAATACCAACCACTAATGTTTAACGTCCCACTTTCAACTCTTTGGCGGACATACGGAAATGTCATCAAATGTCTGAGCTGCTCAACCACGTTGGATTGTTCCATCATCCACTCTCTCGCTTCTGGCTCTTCGGGCGGAATTTCCGCAAGCACTCGGTCTCTGACAGCCCTAGTCAATTCGAGCCATTTTCTTGTATGCGGCAATTGATCCAAATGTTCTGATGGGTTTAAACATGCCGCACAACCACCACAATTGGAATGACCGCACACAATAATATTTTCCACATTTAAAGCGAGCACGGCATATTCAATCGCAGACGTCGTTGCCACATACTCGCTGGTTTCACGGTATGGCGGCACTAAATTGGCTATGTTTCGAATGATAAACAGCTCTCCTGGGAGCGTCCCCGTAATCATATTCGGGTCAACCCGAGAATCCGAACAGGAAATGAACAGCGTGTGTGGCTTTTGCTCTTTCATTAAGCCTGTGAATAATTTTTTGTGCGACTCAAAGTCGCCGCTTCTAAATTTTACAATGCCATCTAATAACTTCTGCATATTTTTAATCTCCTAACTCGAAGCTGGTCTGCTTGACACGACACTGACTACTCCGATTTTTTCAGTTTATTCATTATAACAAAAAGACCAGACGTCACAACTTTAATTATTGGCGTCTGGTCTTTTTATTTTTTATTCTTCTATTCTAGTTTTTATTCTTCGGGGCACCCTAGGTAAAGTGTCACAGACTGTAACAACTGAACACTGGTAAGTGTTTCTACTTCTACGTTTTCACTGCCAAAAGTAATGCCAATCCAGTCTTTGAGCCCTGCACCGTATGCCAGACTATTTGCCGCCTTAATCCCGCCATCTGGCAGCATGCTGAGTGTCTCCATCATCACTACCGTTTCGGGAATCAGAAAATTCTCAGCAAACAATTTGAATGAACCCTCCAAAGCGTAACCATGGTCAATTTTTATAATTGCCTTATCCGATAAAATTTTAAGCGCCTTTTCTACAGCTAGAGTTTCCAGTTCTGGCATGCCATAATTTAACCGCATCGACTGAACCAAACTGTTAGGCATTGGATTAACAATGCTTTCAACCAAGCTTTTCAAGTCGATGGTTCCCTTTTGAGCCACTTCTCCCAAATAACTTCTAAGGCCATTTGCGCGGTGAAAATCGATCAAGGCAAATAAAGTGAGCAGATCTGCATATCCGATAGTTTCTTGGAAGTCTGCGGTCTTGATATTGGAAGCGCCAATCCACTCAGCAATTTCCATTTGAATGTTCGACTCTTTTTCAAGGACTGTTATTTCCAGTTCGCCATCGTCATTTTCCACTAAAATTTTTTTATCACCCCTTCGATACGCATACTTTTCAATCAGGCAAAATGGGTTTGTAAGGACAATGCGCGTACAGGCCGTCGGATTTGCAACCACTTCTAACTGTTCTTTAACGAGGGCAGACAATGCGCCATTGACAATAATACCTTTTTTTACCAAACTTAGTTCTTCAGTACCCGTCATATCTGCCTGAAGATTTGTCATCAAACTAATGGCTGTAGGCGCCTCGAAATATTTGCCTAAATAAAGCACTTCACTGGTTGTTAGTTTCATAAATACCCTCCTTGAAACGATCTTGTCGTTGCATCTTATGACTATTAATATCCAATTGAAGATCATTAAATCACAAACCACTCTTAATGAAACAGTCGATAAAACTTAATATAACAAAGTTCCAATGCTGAGCAGTTAGTGATATAATTTATACATAAACAACTATAATTATTCATCCCTCGAAGTTGACTCTTGTTCAGGAGGTTATCCATATGTTTAAGAAACAACTTATTAGCTTGCTGCTTCTCTTTTCACTTTTATCGTCCTTCACGTTTGCAACCACTTATGATATAGAAGGCATCCAGAATGAAATCTATTCACATGCCGCTAATTTCGAATCCAATTTTACCATCGACTATAAAGGTGAACTGGAGCCTCTAGGCGATTTACTGAGTCTCTTGGGGAGCTCTCTCGCCTACGATGACTACATTTACTATGGATTATCTAGCTATGCCATTTCTTATGCAGCACTTGGCGAAGATGCCACCATTACCGTAAAATTAGAACGCAATACACCCCCAGATAAAGAAAAATCACTTGATCAGTACGTTGAAGAAGCCTTAAAACTTATGAAAATTGAAGGGTTAAGTGACTATGACCGCGCAAAAACCATCGCCATATTTCTCGACATGAATTATAGTTACGATCAAGATTTGATCATCCACGATGCCTATAACATGAGCGTTAGTAAAAAAGGCGTTTGCCAAGCTTATGCACTCCTTTACTACAAAATGGCGAAAGGCGCAGGGCTTCAAGTAAGAACACAAGAAGGCACCTTAGAAAATACGCTTCATTTGTGGAATTTGGTTAAAATCAAAGATTCCTGGTATCACGTTGATCCAACCAATACGCATTTTGATAAAAAAGCCGACTTTTTCTTAAAGGGCAACCAATATTTTTTAGAAAAACAGTTTAAGTGGAAATCTCTTGTAGAACGCGTCGCGGACGCCCCCGAAACACCTGACAAGACTTATACCTCTGGCAATTACTCAGAAGCCAATATTATTGGCTATTTGGCTCAAAACATAAAAGCTTATAGTGTATCACAAAAGGCTTTGGATGCAAAGGCTGAGCAGGAATCTAAAATTGCTTATGAAAACGCGCTAAAGACTGCGCTGAGCGCTTTGATTACAAACCCTTCAAAAAAGGCATTCACTGAACTTTCCATTATTTCTGAGGCGATGACCGATTCAAATGTCACCATAGAAGTGGATGCGAAAAATGCGCTTATAACTGCTCATAATAAAAACATGATACTTTTGCATGAGACCTATAATGGTTATTTAAATCGTATTCAATTGCTAAAATCAAACACGACTGAGCAAAGTCGACTGAGCATTATTAAAATCGGAAAAGAGACCATTGCCAGTCTTAAATCCAAAGCGTATGAAGACGCCAGCCTCAATGCATACATCCCAGCCATCAACGCCAATAATAAAATCGTGGCCGACGCTCTGACACGTCAATATATTGCAAGTGCTGAAAAAACTAAAAGTAAAACTTATAAAGATAAAGCCCTAGCTTTAGCGAAAGAATTTAGCTTTAAAGATCTTTTGGCGAAAGCTTCTAAACTAAAAGTGAAATAAGTGCTATTAACACTAAATTATGCAATGAACGCTATCTTTAAAAGATTGGCGTTCATTTTATTTTGTTCTTATAATTGTTTGAAAAGTGGGTATAGATGACTCAACCTCGACTATTATGATGAAAGGAGCATTAGTATGCGCATAAAAAGCATTTCATTTAAACTGTACATGTCCATTTTGATTATCTTGCTATTGACACTCTCACTCGGAGTACTTGGAATTTCTAGTCTAAACAATACCAATACAGGCTTGGAGACCATCTATAAGGATCGAGTCATCCCTTTGGAACAACTTAAAGTTATCTCTGACCTTTATGCGGTCAATGTTGTTGATACCACTCATAAACTGCGCAACAACAATATTCAGTGGGATCAAGCTTCTACCAACATTTCAGAGGCTTTAACCCAAATAGACGTTCAGTGGAAAGCCTATACCGCGACTCAATTGACTGCTGAAGAAAGCCAAATGGTGACCGAGGCTGATTCCCTCTTTAAAAATGCAAATCTGTCTATTGCAGCACTTCAATCCATTATTGAAAAGAAAGACGCCATAGCTCTTTCTGATTTTTCAATCAATCAATTATACCCAAGCATTGATCCTATCACAGAGCAGATTGGAAAACTCATTGCACTTCAACTCACCGTTTCTAAAGATGAGTTTGATCAATCTGAAAGACTGTTTACAAAAAATCTCCTTGTTCAAATTGGAGGACTTGTGGTCGTCGTCATTATCGGCCTACTCATTATCAACGTCGTCCGTACTATTTTAAAATCTATTCACCAAATGAACTCAAGACTTGAAGATTTATACCAAAACGGTGGAGATCTAACGGAAAATATCAATATTCATTCCGGCGATGAAATTGAAGATATGGCCACCTCTCTCAATCACTTCTTTGCACTGCTTAGAGACATCATCTCATCTGTCAAAGAAACATCCTATGACATTGACCAGATTTCAACCGATATGAAAAGCACCGTTTCCCAACTAAACTATGGCATAGAAGAAATTTCTTCAACCACTCAGGAACTTTCTGCCAGCATGCAAGAAACGAATGCTTCAACTGAAGAAATCAATTCAGTTTCTCAAGAAGTGGATAAAATTGCTGCCGAAATTACTAAAAAAGCTGAAGATGCAGCTCATAACGCCAACGACATTAGTCTTCGCGCAGAATCCATTCAAAAAATGGCCATTTCTTCTAATGAACAAGCCAATCACCTCTATCAAGAAACCAATCAAAAGCTCAGAACTGCAATGGTTAATTCAAAAGCCGTTGAAGACATTCATTTGCTCGCTACATCAATTCTTGGCATTACAGATCAAACCAACTTGCTTGCCTTAAACGCTGCCATTGAAGCGGCTCGAGCTGGAGAGTCTGGTCGAGGTTTTGCCGTTGTTGCAGACGAAATAAGAAAACTTGCCGAAGTTTCCAGAGACAGCGCCAATAAAATTCAAGATGTCACCAAAGTGATTGTTGATGCAGTTGCCAACCTATCCAGTAGTTCAGAAGAAATTTTAAACTTTGTAGACCGACAAGTGATTCAAGATTATAAAAAACTAGTCGAAATTTCTCAGCAGTATAAAGATGATTCGGTTTACGTTTACAACATGTCCTCTGATCTTAATGCTTCCTCTGAAGAAATGGCGGCTCATATCCAAGACATCGTGAGTGCTATTTCAGAAATTTCAAAAGCTACAGAAGAAGCGGCTCATGGGTCCACCAACATTGCCGAGCGCGCTTCTGGTATTCTAAGTGAAGCAATCTCTGTATCTGAAATGGCAACACTCTCAAAACACAATTCAGATAAACTGATTGAACTTGTCTCTAAATTTAAAGTTTAAAGCGCTATACTTTAAACTTTAAAAAATGTAACTTTAAAAAGAGGTGAAAATAATGAGCGAAAAAGGCCTACTTCCACTAAAAGAGCTATACGAAGACTCTGAAAAAACAGCGCTCTTTTACAAGAAAATATTTGACGACTTCCCTGCACTTATTTGGATGGCAGGGACGGATGGTTTATGTTGGTATTTCAATAAAAATTGGCTGGATTTCAGAGGGCGTAGTTTGGAAGAAGAATCCGGAAATGGATGGACAGAAGGCGTTCACAAAGAAGACTTTGACCGCTGTTTAGATGTCTATTTGACTCATTTTAACAAACAAGAATCCTTTTCAATGGAATATCGATTGATGAGAGCTGACGGCGAGTACCGCTGGATTTTAGACCTTGGCATTCCATTTTACGGTCTCGAAAATGAATTTCAAGGCTATATTGGCTCCTGCTATGATATTACCGAAGAAAAAAATAATAGCATTGAACTGAGTCAATCAAAAGAAATGGCGCTAGAAGCCCTGAATTCGAAGTCTCAACTCTTGGCTTATGTCAGTCATGAAATTAGAAACCCACTGAATGTGATCAATGGGTTTATCACCTTACTTTCTCAAAATGATTATGATGAAGAAACCAATGAAATGCTCAGCTACATGCGCTCCTCAGCAAATTTGCTGATTGGCCTTGTCAATAACTTGTTGGATCTGTCTAAATTTGAATCCGGAAAAGTTGCCTATGTTAAGGAGCCCGTTAATATTCAAAAAATTAAACATGAGATTGATCAAATTTACACCAACTCAATTGAAGCCAATAACTTGCGCTTCATTTCTACCATTGAAGGCAATTTTCCAAAACCAATTTATGCAGATGAAATGAAATTGATGCAAATCATCTCTAACTTGATCAGCAATGCGCTCAAATTTACCAAGAAAGGTGTCATCTCGCTAAACTTGGTTTACGAGGAGGAATCTCGTAATCTTCAGATTATTGTTGAAGACACAGGCTTAGGCATTAATCCAGAAAAACAAGCTCACCTCTTCGAAGAATATGTCCAAGGCGATAATATCATTTTCAAAAAATACGGTGGCACGGGGCTTGGTCTTTCCATTGTAAAAACGCTTACAGATTTAATGGACGGCGACATTAAGGTTAATACGCAACTTGGTAAAGGGACACGGTTTGAAATTACTATAAATGTAGAAGCGCCGACATCATAATAATTAGAGGGTTAAAACAATAAAGGCGAGTCCTCCTAAAAACTTTTGGGAGAGCATCGCCTTTTTTAAATTACTTAATCTTTTTAAATTCAATCGTCCAGTGAATCCCCGTCCCTATGCTGTACGCCTTTGCAAAGTTGCCTTGGTTGATTGCAATTGCCATGCGGTACAGAGAATTGACGTAGATAATTTGTTCGCTGACATAAACATCGGCAAAGGATTTTCCATAAACAATGCGGTTGTTGTAAACAAGTGTCGAGCCATTTCGGATGACCACCTCAATCATTTCGCCGTATTCAAAACCAATTTCAAGGAAATCTTCGCGCGTAATGTTGCTCCAAAGGCTTCCAAATCTTACATCTAAAATATCAATGCTGCCTTTGACACTTCCTTCAGTCTTTGTAACGGCGCCCATTTCAAGTTCTTCAATCTCGTCAACACTAAGGAGTGCACCCACGTCTTCAAAATCGATTAAGCCCGATGCCAATTTTGCACCTGTGTACGCATAGACATCTCGCCCGTGAAACGTATAAGAAAATTCTGTATTCTGCCTTCTGTGCTTAGATTCTTCAATTTCTCGAATGGATTCAATGCCCACAAAACACTTAATGTGCGTCAGGGTGCCATTGTTTGGCGTAACAATATAATGGCCATTCACGGTTTTCACAACGACGCTCTTTCGACTGCTCCCCACACCCGGATCCACAACCGATACAAAGATTGTTCCCTTTGGCCAGTACTCCACGGATTGGTATAAGCGGTAAGAGGCTTCCCAAATATGGTAAGGGGTAATATCGTGAGTCAAACTAAACAACTTAATGTCTTTATTGACCTCTAGCGCAACGCCGTACATTGCAGCAACTGCGCCGTCCGTCAATCCAAAATCACTTTGCAGTACCAATAACCCGCTCATATTATTGCCTCCCCAGTATTGTCCAATTTTCGATGGTTTCAAATCCTAATTTTTTAAAAAGTCGTTCGCTTTCTGGATTGTCATAGAACAGGCATGCCGATTTTCCTTTTTTGATTAATGCGTGGCACAGCGCCGAGACGATGGTACTTGCGTAGCCATTTCTTCTGTGCTCAGGAAGCGTGAATACACCGCCAATCATTGCGCTGACACTGGTTTCCGCAGTGGTGTTGCCGTGGGAAATGATAGGGCCATTTGCCCCTCGCACTACCACATGCACCCCTTCGCCGCTCTCAATGCGCTTTGCAATTTGCTGATAGCGCCGCTCTGGGTCAGCTGAGTAGAGACCTGCAAATTCAGCAATTTGACCATAGGTTTCGGCAATTTCTCGCGCGTCGCTCACGGTTGCTATTAGCGTTTTTGTGGTGTCGCTCAACAGTTTTGAAGCGTCTTTAAGGGCGCAAAATGACATTTCACGCTTGCTGTAATCTTTGCCTAAAGCTAGATAAAGCGGTTCAACAACCGATTTTTTGCCGCTGATGATGTTGACTTGATGTGTTTTGGATTGTATTTGTAAAAAATCTAAGACTTCAAAGAAATCCATATCGTTTTTCTGGCTGTAAACAATAAAGTTGTCGTGGTATCTGAGGACAATACCCGTTAGAGGGTTTGGAAGCGTTTCATCGCCATTTTTCAGCAAAATATTTGGTTTTGTCTGAACCCACACATCTTGAAAATCACTCTCAAAACCATGCGTTTCAATGTCCCCAATAATGAAAATGTTGATATTTGGCTCGGCCATGCAGTAGTCCAAAATTAGCCCCTGATCGAGCTTAGTCGCTTTCGTTATCATGCACTCACCACTTTTTCAAACGTAACCTTCCACTCATCGCCCCAACTGAGATGGTACTGATCAACCAAACTGCCTTGATTGACCGCGAGCGAAATTTTCATGAGCTCATTGGTATAAATCATTGCCTCACCCTTCGTCACATAGCCAAAGGATTTATGGAAAAGAAGCGTTTCTTCAAAGACCGATTCACCCGCATGCCTTACAACTACCTTCACCTGATCGCCATAAGCAAATCCGTTTTCTTCAAATAATGCCAAAGGAATGTTTGTCCATAGATTTCCAAAATTAGGATCACCGATTTCAAAATAGCCCATTACTTTAGACCCTTCTACCCGTGGTTCCTCAAAAGGCAGCTCCACAATGTCGTCAACCGAGTAACGAGGTCCAACTTGTTCATAGACAATTTTGCCGCTTGCAAGTTTTGCCGCACAGTATCCGAACAAATCTCTTCCGTGGAAAATGCTCGTCCCTTCCGTATCCTTGCCTCTCAGCAGATTCACTTTTTCATCGATTTCTCTGACCATGGTAATCCCTACCCACTTCTTCAGGTGGGTCAAAGAACCGTTATCAGGCGTCACCACGTAATAGCCGTCACTTGTTTTGGCAATACAGGCTTTTCTAGGCGTTCCCACGCCAGGGTCGACAACCGATACAAACACCGTGCCCACTGGCCAAAATTTCATGGATTGGAACAGACGGTAAGATGCGCTCCAAATGTCATACTGAGGAATTTCATGTGTGCCATCGATTATTTCTAGCGTCCGATCCACACTCTTTACAACGCCGTACATTGCGCAGACTGCCCCTTCTTTATAGGTAAAGTCTGACTGAAAAACCATTAGCGGTTTCATACTGCTGCCCCCTCACGTCTGTTTATTATACAAATGGATTGAAATATCGGCTATGATTGACGAACATTGAAACGCTCACCGTTATGGCGAAAAAAGCCACTGAGACGGCTAAAGCATAATAATCTTCTAGATCCATTTTTTTCGTATTGTACCAAGTGCGCTTCTTCCCTTTTGCAAAGCCTCTCAAATCCATCGCATTCGTAATCATTTCAATCCGATCGAGGGTTGAGAAAATGAGCGGAATGACAATGAGCAAAGAATTTTTAAATCGGTCGACGAGATTGGCTTTGTCTGAGAGTTCCAAACCGCGAGCTTGCTGCGCTTGAGAGATTTCTTGATAATTTCTTTGAATGTCAGGAAAATACCGAAGTGTCAAAGCCACTGAAAACGCTGCTTTATAGTTGACTTTCACCCCATTGAGAGACGATGCAAATTCGCTTGGATTGGTCGTTAGTAAAAAAATAATCCCGAGTGGCACAACCGCCGCATATTTTAAAAGCTTGGTCGTCTGATAAAACAATTGCTCCGAGGTCAAGTTATATGGGCCGAACAACTTCACAAGTTCATGGCGCGTGCCATAAATGCTGACCCCAAGTTCTGGCGCGAAGAGGAATGTAATGATCGCATTGGTCAAAAGGAAGAAGAAGACGTAAATGACCATGAGTTTGATTTGAGAAAACTTGATTTTCGACACGCGCAGCACCCAAAATGAGAAGACCATTGCGCCCAAAATGACCCGAATGTCATAAGAAAACATCACGGCAAACGACAAGAGCAAAAAGCAAATCAGCTTGGTCAAGCCCGAAAGCCTGTGAATGAGCGTATTTTCAAAGTTATACGAGAATAGTTTCATTTTCATCTTCGATGCTCACCCGCCTTTCATAGTCAATAAAATTTTGTACAAATTTTGTCCCGTCTGGAATGCCAGCCATTTGAGCCAAATTTAACAACGATGTTTCCTTAAGATTCGCCTGCGCAATGACGCTCTGATCGGTCAGAACGGCCGAAGCGTGCGTATCGGCAATCTTCTTGCCACCCGCCAGCACAATGGCTCTCGGCGTATATTCCAGCATCAAGTGCATGTCGTGCGTGATTAGGATAATGGTGACCCCTAGCTTGTTAATCTCGCAGAGAAATGCCATAATGTCGCTGTAATGCCGATAATCCTGCCCCGCTGTCGGTTCGTCGAGAATCAATATGCGAGGGTCAAGCACCAAAATAGCCGCAATGGTCACACGCTTCTTTTGCCCATAGCTCAGCGCCGAAATCGGCCAATCGATGAATGGGGCTAGTCCGCAGATGTCCAGTATTTTTTCGACGCGCGTCTTGACCTCTTCTTCTGGAATTTTTCGAAGACGAAGACCGAGCGCCACTTCATCGAATATTTTAGGCTTGGAAATCATTTGATTTGGATTTTGCATGACCACGCCAATGACTTCAGCCCGTTCCTTAATTGACTTTCCAAAGAGACTCTTGCCCCCCAAAAGCACCAATCCATTGTCTTCTTTGACAAAACCGCAAAGGACTTTGGAAAGCGTGGATTTTCCAGCCCCATTTTTCCCAACGATCGATACCATTTCGCCTTCTAAAATTTCAAAATTGATGGTGTCTAAAATTTGACTCACGCCGTCATACGAAAAATTTAGCGCTTTCATTTCTAGGATAGGCGCCTTCAAATTTTGCCTATCAACCATTTGAACCGATTTATGCCAGGCTTTGATTTTTTCCGTGACCGTCTCCATCTGCAAACTCCAGATGTGTCCCGCTTTCATTTCAGGCGTCACGCAAATGTCTGCATATTTGAGCGCCGTGACATAAAGCGGTTCTCTGATGCCATTTTTAATCAATACATCCGTTGAAACCAGCTCATGCGGGTTCATGTCTGCAATGATGCGCCCTTCGCTCACGACAATGACGCGGTCAATTTCGCAGTGAAGCACATCTTCTAGACGGTGCTCAATAATGACGATGGTCTTTCCAGATTGTTTGTGAATCTCATCAATAATCTCAATGGCCTTCTTGCCAGTTGCCGGATCTAAATTTGCCAGCGGTTCGTCAAATAAAAGAATGTCTACATC
Organism: Eubacteriales bacterium; assembly: GCA_043770095.1. GTDB lineage: Bacteria > Bacillota > Clostridia > Peptostreptococcales > Acidaminobacteraceae > JBGSUZ01. Next base: position 19,581 of record JAYVIR010000026.1, on the reverse strand, counting down.
GTCTATCAGCACGCCTGCGAGGGCTGTTCGCTGCTTTTGCCCCCCTGAGAGTTCATAGGGTGAAGCGGTTAGAAAACTCGACATGTCCACCATTTGAGCCACTTTAGAGACCCGCTCGTGCATCTCAGTGTGCGGCGTGCAGTCATTTTCCATTGCAAAAGCGATGTCTTCACCCACCGTCAGTCCCACAAATTGACCATCCGAGTCTTGCAAAACCGTTCCAATGATTTTGGACAACTTAAAAATGTCGAGTTCCTTGGTTTCGAGCCCTTTGATTTTCAAACTGCCAAAACTTTCACCCTTGTAGGAAAATGGAATGAGACCGTTCAGACAGTTCCCCAAAGTGCTCTTGCCACTGCCGCTAGGGCCTACAATCAAGATTTTCTCCCCTTCATAGATTTTCAAGTTGATCTCTAAGAGGGTCGGAGCCGCCTGAGCGTAATATTGAAAGGAATAGTTCTCAAACTCGATGATGGGGCGCTTGTTCATAGGATTGCCTCCGTTTTAGCCATTTGAAGTGATATTTTTCTATGCTTAGTTTTAGAGGTGCTTATTTATTTTTGCTCAAACTGCCCTTTTGAGTACGCGTTGCCGCATAAGCAATGAGCAGCATTGTGCCAATCACACCTGCACTAATAGAGTTCATGAAAGCCGCAATAGCGCCTTGTGCGAATACCAAATTGGCAGGTTCTTTGTAAATGAGAATATCAAGCGTAGGTGCAATAGCAATCCATGCGATGATATTGCCGATGATTTGAATGACATTGAACGTCAAAATATCTTTGAGTTTGAACTCGCCATCTTCAACGCGCGTGCGCTTATAGGCAAAACCGAAAATAAAACTTGCCGACCCACTGGCAATGACCCAGCTCCACCATGGAGAACCGTACTGAACCGCATCACTAAGACCATGTCCGATGAAAGCGATCAGTCCGCCCGCAATTGGCCCAAAAAGAACTGCGAAGAATGCGCTTAAGCCATAAGCGGTTTGAAAACTCGTTTCTGGGATTGGCGATGGCACTTTAATATACATGAATAATAGCATGAAAATGGCGGCACCCAGACCTGTTGCAACGATGGTTTTTGTGGTCACTTTGAAGTAATCTTTCATTTTACTGCCTCCTCTGATTTTTGTTCCTTGAGTTTTTTCAAGGGCTACGTGCTTACATTCAAGCACTCTATAACAATAAGGTCAGTTCATACTGCTCTGGGATTAGGTAGAACTTGCATCTGGCGATGGGCTCCCCTTCCTTATTGAATAAAATTTCTTCAATAAATAAGAGGGGCGCTTCCAAATCCACTTCTAGCATTTTCCTAATTTCCCCTTCAGCTCGAATGACCCGAATGTTCATACTGGCGGACTTTGCTATTTCATAGATGGTCGTGTTGACCATAGCGGATACGTCTTCTTCTTTGTTCAGATCCAAATGAATTTTCTCAATATGCTTGGCAGGAATTTGTATGAACGTGCGCCCAATCGGTTTATTCTTGATCAAATAGACGATATTGCTCGCCATGATGATCTCATTGGCGTTGATTGCCAGCTTCTTTTGAGCCACATCTGTCGGGGCTGCAAAATTAAAAGAAATCTCAATGCCTTCAACCGCCTCTTTGGCATAGCGGATCATTGGGTTGCAAATATTGCTGCCTTCTAGCGGCTTCATATTGTTTCTATATGTAACGATAGTGCCTTTGCCTTGGCGCTTTGAAACCAGCCCATCTTCAGTGAGTACTGTTAGTGCCTGACGAAGCGTATTTCGGCTTACACTGTACATTTGGGTTAAGTCTGATTCACTGGGCAGCTGCGTCCCATCTTGTAGTACACCTGTGACAATGTCTGTATAGAGCCTATTGTAAATGGGCACATACGATGGTATTTTTTCTTTTAATTTGCTGGTAATCTTTTGTTTTTCCATCTTAGCGCACCTTTCTATAGGTTATCATGACAACTTGTTCTATTTTATAAACTTGTAGAACAAGTTGTTATTAACCGAATATTATGATAATTATTTTTATCTGTCAAGTGTATTTTATTTTGAGCTTTTCATAAAAAAGAGCTGATTTAGCAGGGGAATATTCCTGTAAATCAACTCTTTTTTTGAAAATTCATTTCTGTACACACTAAATTCTCCGTGGCGTGAAGACTAGTCTCATCACTTTTTATTTCTTCAGTCAAGACCGCTATCAGTACCTCCACGTACTTCGGATCAAACTGTTTACCCGCATTCATCTTAAGTTCATATAATGCAGTAGTTATGCTCATACCTTTACGATACGTCCGATTTGAGATCATTGCATCAAAAGCATCTGCCACGGATATCACCCGAGCGATTAAAGGGATATCATCACCCAAAATTCTATTAGGGTAACCGCAACCATCATACCTCTCGTGGTGATTGAGTGCAGCCTCCTGGTATTTTTCAAAACCTTTAATATCCATAAGTATCTCATTGCCGTATACCGTATGCTTTTGTACTTCCTGAAATTCTAACTCTGTAAGCTTCCCCTTCTTGTTTAACACGTAGTCAGGTACTTCCACCTTGCCAATATCGTGAATCAGAGCTGCAATTTTAAATTCCTGAATCTGATCCTGCTCAAAACCCATAAAAATAAGCATTTTGCATACATATTCGCTCACTCTTACAGAATGACCAACAGTATAGTGATCCTTGGCATTAATGGTCATCAGAATTAATCGCAAGGAATTTTCAAGATTTTGACCATTTAAATCCATTTTTTCTATATCTTTAAAAATACTTTTGAATATGTTCACTTTGTTGCGCCCTAAATTTTTCGAATCCTGCAGTGCTGAATCCATCTGTTGTATAAGTTCCACCGGATTTGAGGCGGTATCTGGATAACATGCAATACCAATAGAAACGCTTAGTTCTCCGATTGAGATGACTTCAGTTTCATTGTATATCGTTGAAACGCCTTGAATCACAGCCAGTTTAATCCGCTCAGAAATCATCATAGCCTGTTCCAATGGAGTATTCTGCAGAATAACAGCAAATTCATTGCCACCATATCGACTAACAACATCATCGACATGAATATTTTTGTGAATAACACAAGCAATATCTTTCAGAATGATGTCGCCTACTGCATAACCGTATGCCTGATTGACTCCTCTAAAATTATCGATATCAATGAGAATGACGCTGAATGACGTCTTCTCAATACCCGCTCTGCTGTATTGCCTACGTAGAATTTCTTGAAAAAAACGGTGATTATAAGCATTTGTTGTATAGTCACGGCAAGCCATGTCTTTCAGATCCGCTGATATCCGGTGATGTCGCTCTGATAGCCATCCAATTAAAATACAGGAAATTCCGATGCAGAATTGGAAATATCCTAAAATTAAATACTGCCGATCCCAGTACTTCATTAATAATAGAAATGAAGCCCCAGCACCTATTATGTTCAACAAAAAAGAAATTATCATTCCCTTGTATCCTTCCAATGCAGCCAACACAATTGTAGCAATGAACAGTCCACCTCCAATAACGAGTCCCTGATTATTAACAGTTTTAATGTTCAACGTCACTATAAGCATGAGAAAAATCAGTTGCAAAATAACCTTCGATGCTGTTTTAAAAGAACCAATTGGAGACTTCACACAATTACCTCCTTGCAATAACTTTTCCGCATTTCAGGCTACCACCCTTTCAAAATTTACTAGGATTGAGGTATACAGCCACCTGATTTCTTCCGTTCGTTTTTGCTTGATATAGGGCTTCATCGGCATTTTTCAATACACCTTCAACGCAGCAATTCGAAAATTCCCACTCTGCCACACCTATACTTAGAGTGCAGCGTAAGATGCCACCATCAAAGATTATCTCTCTATCTTCAATATTACTTCGAATCCTTTCGGCAATCAATCGGGCATGTTGTTTCCCCGTGCCCGGCAAGAACACAATGAACTCATCTCCGCCATAGCGACCCACCATCTCATCCCCGCGCACATATTCTTGAATCATCGCTGAAATGGTTTTCAATGCATAATCACCTATGGCGTGCCCATAGCGATCATTCACTTCCTTAAAATGATCAATATCCACCATTAGGATTGAAAATAGATTCCCTCCATTTGCAGAACAACTACTCATATGAGCCAGCATTTCATCAATATGTCTACGATTAAACATTTGTGTCAGATGATCTTTTGATGCTTGATTTTTTGTCTGAGTATGAAGGCTCTTTAAGCGCTCAATTCGCGTCTCTTGTGTTGACTCGTTTTTTTTAAGAGATTCAACGTTCTCGCTAAGTGCCGTCGACAGATTTTTATTCGCAGTCACGGAGAGTTGGTGTCTAATTATCAAAAGAACAGTTGCAACAATATAGCCTACCATGACCACTGACGATTTATTATCATGGTTCATCACAACAATCATCAGAATTAAAGCTCCACTCGGAACCAATGTATCTGTAACACCTTTTAGTTTTTCTGGAAACCACCCGTATTTTCTTTTAAAACCATCACCCACTATACCTGATAAGTTCAATTTCAAACCCGCAAATACGCTCATCAGCAAGGCTGCAGACCAAAGTGGATCTAAGAACCCTCCCGTGACATACGTTCCTGCGTTTGTCTGATACATGTAGATGGTATCAACAGCAGCCATCAGAATAAATCCCCCGCCTAACAGAGGCATTTTCAAAACGAATGTATCTTGAATAAGACAGATCAGAAGCACCCCCAATACAATCATCAAATCTCCTATGGGGTAGGCGATAGAAAGGATTACTCCTAACAGCGAGAGATCCGTCATAACAAGTGCTGGGTAGATGATGTAATCCCAGCTGAAAACAAACAATACTGATATCCCAATGCCAATATTTATCAGCAGTTGAAAAGTAGAGCCTTTCAGCGAGGCTTTCGTCACAAGAAAAATCATTCCTATAAAAACAAAAATAGGATGAGCGAGATAGAACACATCGCAGATACTCGGGAAAGGGACCTCAACACCCAACACCACTTCTTTATAGAACCAAAAAAACTCTGCTAGGGTATAGCTGCTATATGCAATCATCATGAATTTCCAAAAATATTTTTCTTTACCAATCGATTGTTTTATATTGTGAATAACACACACAGTTGCAGTAAACGAAATAAGGACAGCCATGGAATCACTTAGTACAAGTAATCCAAATCCATGGAATTTAAATAAAAAAAGCAGACAGTAGTATATAACTACCATCATGGATGCAATGGTTATATAAGCGTTCGTAAATCGTTCATCTTGTTTTATTGACACGAACTCCCACCTCCAACACCATTGCAACTGAGTCAATGTTCATTTTGATGCCTACCCACGACAGAATTATGAACAAGTTTTTACCATATCAGGCGTAAACATCTCACACCTGTTCCTTCCATTCATCTTTGCTACGTATAGAGCACAATCCGCTCTGTTGATGATAGTGGACAGTTCCTGATCTTCCTGTTCCCACTCAGATACTCCGGCACTGATGGTACAACATCCCGTTTGTCCACCACCAGGGATGCATCGGTCGGCTATTCTCATGCGAATCCTTTCGGCAATCAATGCTGCTTGATGAACCGTGCTCCTAGGCAGAAAAATTGTAAATTCATCGCCACCATAGCGGATGATAGCCTCCCCACCTCTGACAAACTCCTTCATAATGGTAGAAATTTGCCTTAACGTCTCATCTCCAGCCAAATGGCCCCAGCGATCATTGATTTCTTTGAAGTAATCGATGTCCAGCATGATCACTGAACATTTTTCGAACTGATTTTCACAGGATTCCATCTGTTCCTTCATTAGTTTTTCTAGGTAGCGGCGATTGAAGGCACCCGTGAGATGATCCCTATACGATTCCTCGACCGTTGTCTGATTATCATTTTTCAATTGTTCCTCATCCGACTGAAGCCTTTGGATGTTTATCTGGATATTGCGGTTCATGCTTGTCAATTCTGAAATTTTTCGTTTGTTATCCACCAAGATAAGCAGTTGCTTAAAGATAATTAGGTAGTTGCATATAGCCGTCCCTATAATGACAGCGTTCACATGCCCATGGTTGATAATCATGACAATGATCAAAATTACAAGTGTGACATAAGGGAAAAGCATGAGTGTATATTCTTTAATTGGAGTGTACATTCTACTATTCCTTTTAACGACTACCCTATTCTTACCATAGTTACACAGCCCTGCGTATACAATTGCTGCAAAACTACTGTTCCAGACGAAAGCCAAGCTGATAATAAAGGCTGACTGATCAGCAAGTATAGACATGTTTAAAATATCTCCCGCTACCATGATGATGATACCCACGGAAAGCCATCTTACAGACAATAATATGGTATTTCCAATCACCATCAGATATAGTAATGCGATTACCAGGGCTATGTCTGTAATAGGATACCAGATACTCATCAGGGTTAAAAATAAAGACCCTTGTTGCTGTAACACAAGAGGATAAATAATGAAACCCCATCCGACCGTGAGAATGGAAATGCCAATAATCGATATATCAAGCATCACTTTGATATTTAACACCCGAGGCCCCCGATTAAAAAAAAGCGTGAATACCGCAATAGGTAGAAGCGTCCCATTCATCAAGTACACTATGTTTCCCCAACTGTCTAGAGGTATCTCACTTTGAAAAACTATCATGTAATAGAGTTGGATCATTTCTCCAGTAAAATAGAAAAAAAAAGCCCACCAAATCAATTTCCAGAACCGTTTTTCTGTACTAGCCAAGGGGATAATCAGATGATGAACGCATAATAGTAGAAAAAGAAGTTCAATCATTGACAATATAATCGTTCCAAACTGAGATTGCACACTATGTTTTCTATAAATTATAAATAGAGCATAAAATAATAATATGTGCAAACTCATAATCCATGGATAACACTTCCTCATAATTCTCTGCGTGTTTTCGACCATGGCATTCTCACCCCTTTGTAGGTTTAATACAAGTGTTGACAAACCAACTAATTACTATATAGAAGCATCCATATTCATTTCACGAATCCTCATAAACATTTATAATTACATTTAATTTTTACCATTTAGGATTAATTTATAATCCAATCAATTGATTCAAAAATTATATACCCAGTTTTCATCGAAACATTCCAATAACCCTCATTATTTTACATTACGCATTACGGTTGCATTAGTCTCCCGGTCTTAAGACGGAGCTTAGTCTTGCCAGTTTCCACAATAAGCATTTTGAGGGATGCAAAAATAGGTTAAAGCGCATGACACCACTGGAATACAGAAAGTGTTTATTTGAAAATGCAACATAAAAAATCCCGCTAATCAAAATAATTAGCGGGTACATCACTTTTATTTTTTTACCTGTTTACTTAGCAAGGAGCGGTTCAGTTCAAATTTGCCTCACAGGGTTTTCTATTGTAGTATTTTTCGACTATTTTCGTATGAATTTTCCCTGTTTTTTAAAATATCAAATCTCTCCAAACAACACCACATAATTCTTGCCATAATGTTTGGCACACTTAGGACAAGTGGTATAAAAAGCGTACACACTTTTCATATGAGCGCTCTTTTCGCTAATTTGCTTTTCAAGCAGTGGGATCCACTTCGATATCTGGCTATAATCGCCTTCAAAGACCATGGTGATAAATGTTCCTGAGAACAGAACGTTATTGAGACCAGGGACTTCTTTGTCTACTAAAATATAATGGTCACATCTCCAGCGTGATTGATCCTGTGACAAAATCAAATATTTGTTCTTACAGTCTGCCTCGGCCTTTGTGATCGCCGTCATCGTCTTCGTCATCACACGCCCCATGTTGAGGGGTATATAAATAAAACTTCTAGTCGATGCCTTGACCATCCTCAGATTTTCAAGTTTCATCACTTTTCTGTCCCAATGCGTTGGGTCAAACTTTGGACAACAGCCCGTTTCAGAATCATCCATATTCATTTCAGGAATACCAGTAAACATTTCTAATTCCATTTAAATTCCCCCTGTTATATAAGAATGAATTTATAAGCCAATCAATAGTATCGATTGATTCACACTTATATATACCCGGTTTTATGAGGAATATTCAAAGAAGATATTATTGAGCCAAGCACTTTACCGCGTCCCACTGACCATTTCAATAAACGCCCCAACCTCCAGCCAAGCTTCCTTAGACTCAGGAATAAATTCCCCTGCCATCTGGAAATCATGAAACATCCCTTCATAGACGTGAAAATTAACTTTTACGCCTGAGTCTTTTGCTTTCTTAGCCACAGCTATTGAATCGCTTAAAAGCATTTCAAAGCTCCCCACTTGAATAAGCATTGGCGGAAATCCATAAAAGTCGCCAAACAAAGGCGATACATACGGTTTTTCCTCACTCTCGTCTCCAACATAGTCCCGGTTATAGAGTACCGAATCCGTCGTATTGCCAAATAAGGGATCTCTCTCGTAATTAAAATCATAGGACTTTCCGCTTGCCGTCATATCCGTCCAAGGTGACATGGCAATCAAGGCGCATGGGAGCGCTTTGTCATGTGCCTTCAAATACAGACAGAGCGCCATAGCAAGACCGCCTCCAGCAGAATCGCCTGCAACAATAATCTGATTTTCTGTGTAGCCGTTTTCAAGCAGCCAATGATAAGAAGACAACGCGTCTTCAAGCGCTGCAGGATAGGGGTGCTCAGGTGCAACACGGTAGTCTGGCGTTAAAACGCTGATGCCATTTCCGGATTCGCTGTAAAGCTTGGCCATATTGCGGTGCACATTTCGGAGTTTCGCGATATATCCGCCGCCATGAAGCTGAAGAATCACCTTTTGAGGATTTAATCCCTCTCTCTTTAAAAACTCCAAAACAAATTGATCTCTTACAATCAGTTCGTGTTCATATCCTTTTGGACACTTCCACTGTAGTTCCACAATCTTTGTAAGATGTTCTCCTCTTTGTATCTTCTTACCAATCAGACGATTTGAGGTGACACTCGTAATGATATTTCGAGCAATTTTTCCTCTGATACTGGTTTCACGCCTAAACAATCTGATCACCTCACATGGAATCTTCGCTTTAATTCAGTAGACGCACGCCGTCCTCCAATAATAATGGTTCCTAGGAACAAAAATACAGAATAGGCACAAGCGACAAGACTCGTATTAATATTGGTCAGAAGACCCATTTTATAAAGAATTAACGGCAGAATGCTCCATATAATAGTAAAGAGCTCAATCATCATATAACTCTGCCAGTTCTTCATGTTAAACACCATCATCAGAATGATGCCGGTATTAAGCAGTATGATGCCGCCTGGCAAGAAATAATTGAGCGACCATCCCTTAAATCCAGTCAACACATCAACGAGAATGATGCAGCAAATGGCGATCAATATCAAAAAAATAGTCTTCGTTTTATATTCAAGGTCATCATTAAAGGCAAATTTCAGTAGAATAAAACCATAGAAAAGTACCACACCCGTCACTACTGGCCAGTGCGTCACTTCAAATGTTTTATAATTAAAAAAGAGCAGCAAGCTTTCTACGACAATTGCGACAAACATATAAATTCTGACCAGCAATTGCAGCTTTTTCGTAATGATTCTCACATCTGGATACAAATTTTCGACGTCTTCTGTTTTTTCCAGTACGCTCTTGCACAGAGGGCAAATCGCCTGATCGTCTTTGATTTCTAATTTACACCGATTGCATCTACTCATCATACACCCCATTGCTTTCTATCGAGACCGCTATGCCTTCTTCTGCCAGTTTTCTGAAAAAGCGGCGTTGAACCGTTGGCTCAGCCAAATAGGAACTAAATGTAAAAACAAGTGTATCTTCATAAGAGCAGATCAGACCTTTAAGGTTCTGACCTTTTGACATCGCCACGATCGCATTGAATTTTTCTACATAAGGCATGTAGTCCTCTTTTAAAACGATATTCCCAATATTAGATACAGTAGAGGTATTAGCGTGGGCAGCCAGTCTATATATATAATAGATGCCCAGTTTTTTTATCTCAAGAGGAATGGCTCGCATGAGCAGATTCTTTTCATTGGAAACGTTGTACGAAATAATCTTTTCCAACTTTTCTTTGGAAATTTGCCCCCTAAGACTTTCCTTGATGATCTCCACGATTTCTTCAAAAATATAATGCTCATTTTCAGCTTTAAATTCCGCTGAGACCATGACAAAGAAATTTTTTGTGGTAATCGATTCGAAATAGCCACGCAAATTGACAGGCACAGCAATTCGGATTGGCTTCTCTTCCTTCATGCCCTTGATAAATTCGGTATAAATGCTCCATGCAAATACAGCCACCAAGTATTCATTGATCGTCGCGCCATACTTTCGGCAAACTTCCTTTAGCTGCTCTGTTTTCATATACCCGTGCATGATGGCAAATTCGCCATTTTTAAGTTTTAGGCCTTTAATATGAAAGGCTCTTTGCGAATGGTACCGTTTCACAGGCATCTTTTTAAAATTGCTCAGGAAACTGTCTTCTCTGTTCATGGACGTATCGGTACTCAGCGCATCGCTAAATTTCTGACGAAGTTCTGGGTGCACCAACCTCAAATACTGGTAGGTAAGTTCTTTTAAAAAATTCAAGCCACCCATCCCGTCGGTCAATACGTGGAACACTTCAAGATTAATTTTTCTTTTATAATAACTGACCCGAAAGAGATAATTATTATTCCTATTTTGTACGATGAAACGGCAAGGATAGGCCGATTCTTCTTTTACACGTGGTGCCATTTTCTCATTTTGCTCAAAATAATACCAAAAAATGCCCTGGCGAAGCTTCACATTAAAGCCTTTAAATTGAGGCAATATGAGATCCAGTGCCTCTTGTAATTTTTCAGGAATGATCTCCTCTTTCAAAATGACACTCAGTCGATAGACATTCGACATTTTCTCCCCTGCTATGACAGGAAAAATGTGCGCTGTGTTGTCTAGTTTATCCCAGAAAATTTCTGCGTCATTAAAGAATTGTTCTTTTTTTAATCGATTTATTTCTCTTCGTTTTTCTTTTTCTGGCATTTTCATCATTCCTATTGTATGGCTTTAATGGCTCAATTATATATCATAAATCATCAATATCTGTATTATATATCATTACCGTCTTTGGGTATCTAGTGTCACGTAATAAATTGTATTACTGTCTAAATCCAATAAATACAAATCAAAATTGAACGAATGTCTATCTAGTATAGGTTTATCCGTTTCAGTGTTTGTATCAATCAATAGACAGTAGCCCTTTTTTATGTTTGGAAGCACCACTTTTTAACTAGATTTTTCTGAATTTCTAGAATGGATAGGGTGGTTTTGTACAAAGCCATTACCCAAATATTGACCATTCTGATCACGCTAACCATATATAATCGCATCGGTTATCGAATCCAAAGGAAACTTTGTCCATTTTTTTTCACTTCTAATTTTTAATAAAACGTCTTTCATTTCTTCGTCATCATAGTTATAAATTTCATAACGCATACCATCTCCATGAAAACTCGCACCAGATTCTATCCCGAATGTTTTAGTTTTTTCATCCAGATAAATGCCTGAGGCACTGCTCGTTTTATATTCAACGAAGTCACAATTTTTTAAGATTGAAACTGCACATATTAGCAACACCAATGCAAAAATAGCTAGACTTGCAATGCCAATGCTAAAGAATTTTATCATTTTTTTTTAGAATATCGATGAATTCCTCATCTCCTTTTATTGCTATTTGAACACTCTGCAATATCCGTATAGTTCCATTATATGGTTTTATTTATACAACTACAAGCCACAGCAAAAAAGGTCAGAAGAATAAATTCTTCTAACCTTTTTATGCAATTTAAGTGGCTTACAATTCAATCATTACACAGGCACCCGATAGGCTATTAACAGCTCGAATCTGCCCGCCATGTCGCTCAATGACAGCCTTTGCAATAGACATACCAAGTCCAAAATTGCCACCATGACCTTTATAGAAGCGATCGAACAGATGTGGCATTTCGCTGTCCTTAAACCCTGCCCCATCGTCGCTGATGCTGATGCTGATTTGAAGCTTCAGATTGTCACCGAGGTTAAGGCTAGCTGGTATGATGACTTGATTGTTGGCATGCCGACAACCATTGCTGACCAGATCAGCATTAGCAGCGATGGCATGCCAGCCTTAGAAGAAGAGCGGATGAAAGCACATCGCACTGACCCACTTGAGACACTTGTCAAAGACGGTAGCATTTCAAAAGAGCAAAAAGACGCTGTAGAAGATGCTCTTTGGGTGGCAATGGAAAATCAACAGGCGACTTCAGCTGCTGGTAGCCAAAATGTGACGAGTAAAACAAACCCACTTGCCAGTCTCGTTTCAAGCGGCACGATTAGAGAAGACCAACAAGCTATCATCAAAACAGCCTTTGAAGCTAGCCGACCTCAAGGTCCACCTCCTGGTGGTAGAGCTCCTGGACCACCACCATCTGGCGGTGGAAAAGAGATAAACAGCGTGCTCAGCATCCTTGTTAGCGATGACACCATCACCGAAGATCAAAAAACCGCTATTCAAAAAACACTGCTCACACTAATTGATGCACTTGAAAACAGTGACAGCACTTCATTTACAGACAGTTCAAGCAACAGCACAAGCGATACGAGTAACGACTTCATGGATGAAATTCTTAAGAAACTCGTTGCAGATGGTAGCATCAGCGATGAGCAAAAGACAGCACATAAAAATAGGGTGACCACTCAAAATGCTACTTTAAAAGTCGCACTTTTGAGTGGTCACCCTATTTTAATTCTCTAAAATGTCAATACTTCGATTACTTATATCCAATACATCACTAAACTACTGACTCACTTTTTGAATTTGGTTCTACACCACTAAGTCGAGCACTGATCGTCCATAGTTTTTTCGCTGCCTCATCATCCAAAGCTCGAGGCGTTAATGGCTCCATTTTCTTTTTTGAAAAGTATTGCCCTGTTATATGAGCAACTTCATCAGATGTTGCTAGAAACAGCGTCGTCTCAGCGCCTTTTTCGGGACTTTGGAATAACAGCTTAACCACAGAAGCTAAGAACTTCCCAGAGCCGTCATCCCTGCTAACACCCATTTGAGTACCTGACAATCCAGGGTTCAGACAATTTACCGTGATGTCTTCTGAGCCTATTTTCTCACTTAAGAGCCTTGTGAAAAGTACTACTGCCAGCTTTGATTGGCCATAGGCGTTGATCGATTTGTAGCTGTTTTTCAATTGAAGGTCATCAAAATGAATTTTACCCGATTTATACGCCATTGAAGAAACATTGATGATTCTAGCCGGTGCGCCTTTTTTAAGTTGAGGCAGCAACAAGCCCGTTAATGCATACATACCAAGATAGTTCACCGCAAATTGCATTTCAAAACCGTCTACCGTTTCATGACGCTTTGAAGAGGCAACACCCGCATTATTAATCAGTATGTTCAAAGAGTCATGTTTTTCAATGAAAGTCTGATAAAACGCCTGGATCGATGCCATTGAGCTAAGATCACAAAGCATGAGCTCCACATTGTGATTGCCACTTTGATTTACAACTTCGCTTAGCGCCTCTTGGCCTCGCTTTTCGTTTCTGCACACCATGATTACATGATAGCCGAGATTTGCCATCCCGTGAGCAACAGCTTTACCAATCCCTGAGTTAGCCCCAGTTATTAAAACCTTCTGCAACTTCATCGTAACACAGACTTTGGACTGTTTACCCGAATAATAACCTTCCCCTTGGCACGACCATTCTCAAAATACTGAAATGCCTTCACAGCTTCTTCCAAAGGAAAATGACAGTCAATGACAGGTTTGAGTTGCCCCTCTTCTGCGAGTTTCATTAAAAACTGCAGGTCTTTTTGATCGGGTTTACTAGAAACATTTCCAAATCGCTGTCCGTCTTTTTTAGACAGGATCGGTCCCAGCAACATGGCTTGGAACATTTGTGAAATGGCGCCGCCGCTCATAACGTAAACACCTTTAGGTGTCAGTGATTTCTTATACTTAAAGATAGAGACCTTGCCGTTGACGCCGTGGATCAAATCGTAAGTTTTGCCACTATCAGCAAAATCCTCTTTGCTGTAATCTATGACATGCTTAGCACCAAGGGCTCTAACCGTTTCTACGTGCCTTGTGCTACACACTGCAGTAACTTCAGCACCTAAAGCTTTGGCGATTTGCACCGAGTAGCTCCCTACACCACCTGACGCGCCATGAATTAATACTTTCTGCCCCTCCTTAAGTTGCCCCACTTGTCTAAGCGCTTTGAGTGCAGTCACTGCCGCCAAGGGGATGGCTGCTGCCTCTTCATAGGACAAATTTTTAGGTTTTAACACCAAAATGTCAGCCTTCGCACACACATATTCTGCCAACCCGCCAAATCCAGAGCCAGATAAATCGCCAACCACTTCATCTCCGCCCTTGAATGCTTTTACTAATTTTCCAACAGATTCGACGCATCCAGAAACATCTGCGCCAAGAATCATATTTTTTCTGGGTTTAAAGAAAGAGCCTACCATAGGTCGGGCAAGGAAGGGTTTTCCCTCTCTTAAAATACAATCCGCCTTATTGATTGACACGGCTTTGACGCTGATCAGAACCTCATCCTCTTTGGGTACTGGTTTTTCAAGATTTTTAATTTCCAAAACTTCCGCTGGGCCAAATTTATTATAAACAATTGCTTTCATCGTAATCCTCCAAATTTTTTCATGTGAGTATACGATGTAATTTATCACAACCCACTTCATCGGGATAGATACTTAAGTACTTTTCGATAAATATTTTCTCTGTATTAAGGACAAAACCAATGAAATCAAGGCGATCACACCGAAGACAATCGGCATGCCTTTTTCAGCCGAGCCGTTCACAACACCCATAAAATCGAAGTAGAGCAGTCCATTAATTGGACCAATGTACCACAACACTATATAGATGCCTTCAAATAGCCTTGGTGTTTTGCTCCAGACACCGCAGCAAGTCGCAAAAAATGGAATAAAGAAAATTGCCATCAGCCAGCTGAAACTCCCAGTCTGATTGCCCGAAATCAAGAACTTGGTTATAGGACCAATGCCACATAGCGCCGTTACTATAACGCCAGAGAGCATCATGGCCGTAAATTGGAACCTTAACGTTCCCATACAAGAAAATATGATTTCTGAAGTCTTATGCGTGTATTCCCTTACGCCTTGCGCTGACAAAATAAAAATTGGGAAAATCCAACAGAGCGGCAAAATGAACTTCACGGTGACACTCTCAGGAATAACAATTGCCAAAAGATTTAAGCCTACAATACCGACATACCACCACGGATTAAGACCTTTAAGCATCAATTTTAACTCTGCCATTAAGACATAAAGAAAAGAGTAAGCACTGCCGTTAGTCTGGTTAATTGTAACCTCCATCTTGCTCAACGACTCTACCCATTCTGTTTCCATGACTTTCAGGTTCTTGCCATGACTGCTCGCCGACTTAGATTTTGATTTTTTAAAACCTTTCGTTGCCATCTTTTCGCTCTCATCAAATCGATTGAAAAGCATTGTGCTTAACAACACAATAGCCATACTAACCGCTATCCAGAAAAATCTCCCCAAATACATATCAACGGTCCAGTCTAAACCACTCCACAAAAATGTTTTAGCGCCTTCAGAGCCAGCGCTGGAAAAAAGACCACTTGAAGTGGGGCTGTTTGGAAATAAAGAAAAGACCTTCACGTCAATGAGCGCAATGACTTTATAAAAACCAAAAGTATCTACAAAGGGTAAGATCGTTGAACCGCCGCTTTTCGCCATCATATTGACGGGAATGATTAAGGTCGTTATCCAAACGAAAAAATACAGCACATTGCCAACGCCCCCCTTTAGCCACTTAATATTTTCAAAAAGAATGGCTACTGCCGATACCATAAGCATCGTTGGAAGCGTAATCAATATAAACGGCTTTATCAGCTGTACCAAATCTAAGCCTGAAGATTCCGCCCGCAAATAGAACATCATTACAGAAGAGAGCATGGCTGCCATTACTATCGTTGTAAGGACAAAAAAATTACTGGTTACCTTCCCAACAATGAATTCCAGTTTACTTGTGGGAGATGCTGCAAAGAGTTGCCCTACTCTACTTTTTTCATCTCTTTCAATGGCGTTTTTAACCAAATAGAACCCCGCAAGTCCCAATAGCAGCGAGGTTGATACCGCCACACATAGTCCAACCCAGGCCGAATTATAGATTCCCCTATACCCTCTAACGGCCAAAGCCACATAGTTTGCCTGCTTCTCAGGAAGGAAAAGTGAGGCGCCATAGAGTGTCACTATAAGCGTTATAAAAAATCCGTATTGACGTGTCCGCTCTAAAAAATCTGCTTTTGCTATGTTAAAAATACGCTGCAGTCGATCCATTTACGCCCCCTCCTTAATGATCCTATTTCTACTTTTGTTGAGAAAATAAAGATAGGCATCTTCCAATCCTGGGGTGGCGATTTGAGCATTCGCCGTTGGTGCGTGATCACTTATAACTTTGACGTGAGTGCCATCGCTTCGTCTAATCGAATTGCTAATGATCATCTGATTTCTGATTTGAGCAAGCGATTCATGGGGAACAACACAGTCCCAAACATTCCCCGCAGTCTTGCCAATGAGGCTCTCAGGCGTCCCCGTTTCGATGAGAGAACCCTTGTTCATAATGACGATATCCGAAGCAATTGATTCAACATCTGAAATAATGTGAGTCGAAAAAATAATGATTTGACTGCCTGATAAATCCGACAGAAGATTTCTAAAACGCACGCGCTCTTCTGGATCCAATCCGACGGTTGGTTCATCCACAATAAGTATTTTCGGGTGATTCATAATGGCCTGAGCGATCCCAACTCTTTGACGCATCCCACCAGAATAGCTTCCTATCGGTTTTTTAGAAGCATCCTTTAGATTAAGCAATTCCATGAGTTCATCGATTCTCTTTTTAGATTGTCTTGGACTTAATCCTTTGAGTGCCCCAATGTACTGAAGAAATTCAACTGCCGATAGATTAGGATACACCCCAAAATCTTGCGGTAAATACCCAAGAACTTTTCTCATTTCGTTAGGAAACTTCACAATATCAACACCATCCAGCAGTACTTGCCCACCAGTCGGCTGAGTCACTGTTGATAAAATTCTCATAAGCGTTGATTTTCCAGCCCCGTTTGGTCCGAGCAACCCTAGGATACCTGGCTTTAAGTCTATCGTTAAGTCTTTAAGTGCAACATGTCCATTGCCGTATCGCTTCGTCAATCGATTGATTTTTAATTCCATATTCATCATCTCCTCTTCCTATCTTATGGCCTACCGTAATTATGTTTCCACCCTGTCCCGAAGGCACAAGCGCTTAGGGTTGTTTAAGTGTAATTGAAAAACATTATCAACGTATAAAGCTTTTGGTTCAAAATCTGCAAAAACCATTAAATCTGCATTAAATATTAAAAAGCCAACGATCAAATGACTGAATTATCATTTGATCGTTGGCTTCTCAGTTTTTCTAAGCATATCAATTGGTGAGCTTAATCTATCTATCTTTCAGTATTATGGAATACATCGGAAAACAATTATGGTTCCAGAAAATCACTTTGCCATAACCCACTTCTGATCTTCATCGTCTAGTGTCTTCACTAAAGTTTTATCGCTGAAAATTGGTTAAGCTAAGTGAACAGTTTGTATATCATCCACAAAGATGGTATTGAGTTACAAGTATATCTTTATCAAATTGTTTTTTGTATTGTTCTACCACTTATACTTAATACAATTAAACTGATTATTTCCTTACCTGTAGCTCAGGCTACACAATTGAATCATCAAATCTAGCTGTGTATGGCTTTTTTATTAACTTGTTCTGACTCTGGAATTAAATGGTATTGTGCGATAGAAGATCAAACATTAAATCGCTAGCATTATTTCTTGACAGCTGTAAGTATCTCTTCTTTTTGAAACTCACTAAACTTAGACCCCAACTCAGACCAATCAATGACTTCAAGAATATCGTATGAGTCTGATTTTGTGGTAAAAGCTAAAACAATAACATTGCCCGTTTTAAAGACATAAGTTAAAGTCGTCTTATCACCAAACCCATTTTTTTCAACAGACCCAATATTGTAAACATGGCTATTGCCGTCTGCTGAGTTATAAACAAACTCTTTGGGGCTCAACTCGAAAGATAAACCAGACTTCGATGAATAAGATCCGGTAGGCACACTTGTGAGTTTACTATTAGCTATATCAGCTTCTTCTTTAGCAAGCTTCTCTGCTTCAGCTTTCTGAGCAGCTTTCTCTTTTTTTATAATAGAAGCGTATTTAGGGTCTTTAGCAATTGAATCCAATAGTGCTTTTGTATCTTTGAATTTCTTCGTCTTCATTAACGTATCACCGTCACCAAAATCTTCATACAGCTGAACTAAGCCTTTAGAGTCCTTCTTTACAGTGAGATACCAAGTATAACCTTCTTCTCCTGTTCCGAACTTCGCAGATATTGATGCCTTTTTACTAATCTCATTGACAAGCTTGGTCGACTCCCCTTTCATAAAATTAGTTGTGCTGGGTTCACGGTAGTAGCTTGTAACACCGGACTTTTCTATAACAATATAATTGATAAACTCGCCATTAAGATTTAAATACGCACCATAAACTTCAGAAACCACTTTGAGTTTTGGAGCCGTTGCAGCGAATCCTGTTGCTGTCCCACTTAGTAGTAACATCATTACCAATAGCAAAGAAATAACTTTTTTCATTTTTACCTCCAATAGTTGTTGTGAGTAGTTTATGACTGCCTAAATTTCACGCTTTTCAAGGGGAATCCATATAAATTATTTATAACATTAAACTCAATTGTATTCATTATGACTTTTCATATATAATGAAAGTCCATAAAGCCTTTTTGGAGGGACATAAGATGTACGTATTAATTATAGAAGATGATCTCATTTTATCTGAACAGCTGTCTCAATTATTTTCAACTGCATTAGATGATCCCACGATTCATCAGGCTTATACCATTCAAGATGCTGAGCGCTACTTAGAACAAAATTCATATCCGCTCATTAGCATCGATTTGGAACTGCCCGACGGTAACGGACTTGAGTTCGCTAAAAAATACAGGCAGCAATTTCAACTTATGCAGACAGATTTTTTTATTGTTAGTGGTACCTATGACTTAAAAACAGCTTATGTTGCCTATGATGAAGCCCACTGTTTCAAAATACTGCCTAAGCCTATTGTTCAATCTGATTTTGATATTGCCATCAAGCGTTTTATGACCAAACATTCCACGGCTTCTCCTATTGCAATGTTTCTATACGAAACAAAATCCATGAGCCTCAGAATTCCATACTCAGATATTCTTTACTTTGAGGTGACTTTAAAAACCTGTACGCTTTATACCTTAAAAGACTCATATATTCTTGGACGAATTGCTATAAAATTGCTCCTTGAATTAGTGCCGCAACATGAGTTTCTGCAAATCCACCGCAGCATAGTCATTAACCGTTCCAAAATCCGCGTGATTGATAAGCAGACCGGACAGGCATCCGTTAAGCTTAACGGATTCGATACGCCACTCCCAATTGGGAAAAAGTTTAAAAATTCTCTTTAAATCGAGTAGG
>JAYVIR010000025.1:0-2663 GCA_043770095.1 Eubacteriales bacterium | reverse complement strand
TATCTTCGCCAAAAGGCTTCCCTGACTCGTTAGGTGCTTTGTTATCCCACTCCCGCATAACAAGTTTTAGCTCTACTACTTGTTCATCTTTTTCTTGTTTTTTTAAATCGGCAACATAAAGCCCTGAAAGATTGTAATGGCTTAATCGCAAGCCGCCTTTTGGAAAGGTCAATTCTTTCCGTCTTTCTGTATCGTCACCTGATTCTTTATAAAAATGGCATGTATCTAGAGTCTCAGACTCATCACCATCTTTAACAAAATCTTCAAACATTAATGTTGAACCATAACTTTCGGACGCAATCTTATTGCTCAACGTCTGCAATACAACCCTTACGGCATCTTTACCATTAAAATTGGCAACATTGGCAACACACCTCATAGTCAACTCGGCAGATTCCTCTCCATATGGCTTAGCTGGACAAGCCGCCCCTTCGTCTATTTTTTGATTGTTCCAAGCATTCAAGGTTAACCGAGAATAAGGAAGTTGTTTTTTTCCTCTCTGCATATCATCTGAATCAGTTCCTTTTTCATCCTGCCTATCTAAATCTCCAAATTTAAGAACTGAATTATTCCAAAACTCAACACCACCTTCGCCTTTTGGCATTAAAAGGTCTCTTGGCTTGCCTTCTTCTTTCGGCATATAAATGTGTGAAGGCAAATACGTCAAAGTCGGTGGTAAAGTTGGCGGCAAAGGGTCGCCATAATCTACATATTCAAAAGGCTCAGTATTAATATTCTCGTATTCAATCTTAATATTGCCAGTAGGACCCATAGCACCAAGCATCGCTTCAGCTAAATTAGGTGCGCTGTATGGAGTAACATTTGTTATGTCAGCAACCTGCTTTCCTGGTTGAAATTTAAAATCAGCAACTTTCTCCCATTTAGGGACAAGAAGTGGAGCTTGTGGAGGCATCCCATCTGGAACCTCCGTAAATACTTCTGTCATTGTTTCTATATAAACACTACCTGCTGTATTAGGTGAGGTTCCACCATCTGTCGTTCTTACCGCTATGTTATTGATGCTTTTTGCGTCTTGAAGAGCGGGCATTTGCCCATTTTGTGGCGCAATATTAGTGTTTATATAATTCATTTGATTGTCTGCGTCTTGAAAAACACCAACCTTTATTGCTTGCGCAGCATTTACCTTTGTTGCGACAGCAGTTGCCCCCCACTCTGCAAAAAAGCCAGTCGATGGCGCATCGTCAGGTGGAATAACATAATCTTCAAAAAACACCTTGGCATCATACTTTGAGCCTTTAGACCGCGTAGTGCCATGAGCTAATCCAGTCTTTGCTGCCCGTTTGCCATGTGCGTCTTTCGTTTCTTTCCCCCGCTGCGAGCCATCTTCTTTATAAGATTTTTCATCTAATTCAAATTTATAAGGTTCATTATCAACAATTTCGTTTGAAAGCATTTCGCAAAAGAAATACCCATCATCATGGTCATAGGTTTCAACGGGCTTATCTGCCTTCATCTCAAGGAAGTTGAAACTACGCAAAGATAAGCGCATAGCCATTGAGTGCCCACCACCATCTTTATTTAAGTAATGTTGCTTTTTATCATAAATCATAACCCCTGCGCCAGTGTAATGTTGAAGCTCAACAGAACCCTTTGGTGCCAATAATTTATGTTTCTCTCCACGAGTGTTTTGCCATTTAGCAGCTGCGATTAATGGTGTCTTTGTTTCTGCAGGGCTGGCATGTGTCACATAATCTTTAAATAAAAGTCGGCTGCCAAATCGGTCAGATGACAAAGTCTCCGCTGTATCTTCAAAACTACTAGACACGCTTTGAATGTGAGATGATGTCTGCTCTAAACCAACCCATGTGGCTGTTTCCCCATAAGTTGATAAAGTAGTTCTCGCTTCATGGTCTTCGTCTTTTAATGCTGCCTGTGGAAATTGCGTATGTGCAATTGATAAAGTAGGTATTGCTGCGCTGCCACCCTCTCCCATGTCAAGCTTTGCGGACTCCATTACTAATCTGGACAAAGGCAAGGGATAAGGTCCAAACTTCATATCAGCATCATCATGATTCTTTGAAAATGTGTGGTGTATTGAATATTGCCCTAAATCCCACCCATAAAGACTGAAACTTGCCTGCATAGCATGAAAATCTATATCAGGGTCAAGCTCTCTAACTTCCAGTCCAGACCTTGTATAATGAGTAAAAGCGACCCGTCCTTTGGGATTGCATAAATAGCCATCCTCAAACTTGTCCATTGGGTCTTTGGTATTATAAGCATATCCCTGTTGTCCCAAAAATTGCTTATTTTCTTCGGTCATAGTTACTAACTTACCGCTCAATAAAGCTACTTTTGTTTCTGGGTCAGCGTCCTCTCTTTTAAGCATAACGTCTCTACGCCCACTCGCAGGAATGATACGCTTCTTGTAGTCTATGTCATACTCCCCATCTTCTTTTTTTCTGTCTTGCGTGCTCTTTTCTTGTGACTTATAAAACAGCTCATCAAATTCATCATATTGCTTTTCAGCTTCTATAAGTGTGGCAAATTTCCAGCCCTTTTTACCAGCAGACTCGCTGCTATATTGTTTAAGGAAATCCTCTACAACAAAGCCGCTCCCACTAAGCTGAACTGTATCAGTTGTTTTCCAATCCACACCATAGTGCCCATCTTCTGTTTGAAAACAAAGCTTTGGCAAGTTA
>JAYVIR010000024.1:0-32240 GCA_043770095.1 Eubacteriales bacterium | reverse complement strand
AAATTGACACCAAAAAGATCTTCATAGAACTCAAGCTCCTCGAATTTTACCCCATGATAAAGATATGAGTAGATTAATTGATTTTCAATAAAGGGTAATATTTTGTTGAGGCGCTCTTTCAAAACCACTTCGCGATTGAGTGCCTGCCTTTTTTCGTCAAGTTGAAATTTGACCTTTTCGATTAATTCAACAATCTGCTCCCTGCCAAAAGGTTTCGTCAAATATTCAAGTACCCCTAAGCCAATTCCCTCTCTTGCAAAATTGAACTGCTCATAAGCTGAGATAATGACAAACTGCACTATTTTATTGGTCTCACGAATGCTTCTTATGGCTTCCATGCCATTAATGCCAGGCATACGGATATCCATAAAGATTAAGTCTGGTCTAAACCTTTCGGCTAGTACGATGGCCTCTCTTCCTGATGATGCAGTTGCAACAATTTCAACGCCATTTGTATAACGCTCAACTATATGCTTAAAGGATTCAATCACTAAATATTCGTCATCTGCAATCATTATTCTAAGCAAATTTATCACTCTCCTCTATTTTAGGCAGCCAAAGTTGAATGGTTGTGCCTTCGCCAAGGACACTGCGTACGTGAATAATCTCTTCTGCTGCTAAGTCTGAACAAAAATACCGTAGTCTTTCTACAACATTTTGCATACCGATACCACTGCTATTTTTTTGCATTTGGTTGTCGTCATTTTTTGAGAAGTCCAATAAATACTCCAGAGTACTTTCATCCATTCCTTTTCCATTGTCTTGAATCTCGAGGCAAACTTTTCCTTGATCTTCGAAAAGCTTTAATTGAATAATACCAACCTCTTCTTTGTCTTCAAGACCATGAATGTATGCATTTTCAACTATTGGCTGAATGACAGTACTCGGCATGGTATAGTCAAGCAGTCGCTCATCTATAGCGGTTTGAAAGTCGATGCGATCTCCAAAACGCGTTTTCAATATGAACATATAGGTTTCAACATTTTCTAATTCCTCGCGGATGGTCACATTCTGACCTATTTTCCTGAGCATGTATCTAAAATACATGGCAATCTTTTGAATAAATTCTGAAGTCTTATCTGCCCCTTCAATCATTGAAAGCTGTGAGGCTGCATTTAAAGTATTATATAGAAAATGCGGGTTAATCTGTGCTTGAAGTCGTTTGAGTTCTGCTTCTTTTAAAAGAGACTTCATATTTAAATTCTGCATCAACTGTTCATTTAAGTTGTTTTCAAGTTCAGACTCAAGCGTCAGATGGTCGATATGTTCTCGGATGTTAGAGAGCATTTCATTAAAGGCCTCTGCTAAAATTTCAATTTCATCGTTTGACTTTATGTTGAGAGGCATTACTTCAAAGTCTCCTTTAGCAACCCGTTCAGCACTTTCAGTCAATTTAGTCAAAGGTTTTGTAATGGATAAAGTCATATAACTAGAAATGCCAAGTCCCATCATTAAAGAACCTGCAATGAGAAAGAAACTAAACCAACTAATGGCATCCGTTTTAGACATGGCTTGATTGTATTGATTTGAACCTTCTTTAAGTTTTAAGGATAACAACTGTTCAATGTCTGTGGTTAAATAACGCGAAAGTTCGCCCATGCGTTCATAAGACTTAATATAAATTTCAGATTTTCTGCCTCGCTTACCCTCTATTGCCAAATCCGCTTGCTGCATATAGGCGTTAAGCGTGAAACTGATATTTCTAAGCAATATTTTACTAGGGTCATAGGAACGTCCCCTTGATAATTTTTTACCGCGCTGGTTTAAATCTTCAAGTGTTTTGTAGTAATTAAGCAGCGATTCGGATGACCTGTTAATGAGATAGTTCTCAACTTCTTGATCTAAGGAGAAAATAGCTTCATTTAAATCGCTTAAGAATACATAATCCACAACGATTCCAGAAACTTCTTTAGATTGGCTCGAACTTATATAATAACTTAGGCTACTAATGCCTGCAAATATAATGGTTATAATGACGAAATAACTCATTAGTTTGAGGCGGATGGTTAAATGTTTAAATGTAATTTTTTTCATTCGCCCTCACCTCGCTAATTGGTTACATCTCTGGTATAGACACCGATGGTGGTATCTATATAGGAAGGCACTGGCTCGTTATTTTTGATATGCACCATAGTTTCTACCGCTTTGTATCCCATTTCATAGGCATTTACATACACGGATGCATAAATGATGTTTTTGCCAACGTATTTTTTTATTTCATCAGAATTTCCAGCGCCCACAACTTGGTATTTTCCAACTTGATTGTATTCCACTAATAACTGAGCGACAGATTCAGTATCAACCGAATTGGTAATAAACAATCCATCAACCCCATCTTCAGCTTGCAGCAATTTTTCCACAATGTCTTGGGTGCCATAAATTCCGTTGTCAGAAACAATATATTCAGTGATTTCCATTCCCGTAGTCTGATTGATCTGATTTAAAAATCCTGAAATTTTAAGATTTTGAGAATCCTTCTCAGCAGCCTCATTTCTATTCATAATGATAGCAATTTTCCCTTTACCCGCTAGACCTTCAGTCATCTTCTTCCCAGCTTCTTGCCCAAACCGATAAGCATTATAACCGACGAAGGATGTACGTTTGCTCCCCGGCACATCATTTTCAAGCGTTATCGTAGGAATGCTTTTATCTGCTGCTGAATTAATAGAGAGATCACTGCCGTTTCCGCTAGATATAAAAGAAATAATGCCATCAATATTTGCGGCACTTGCCTTGTCTATGAGTTCTGCCTCGCTAAAAGGACTTTTGCTTTGTCCAAGTGCCTCTAAATAAGAGGTGTCTAAAGAAACTTTATAAAAAGAAGATGCTTTGTCGGCGCCACTTTTGAACTGTTTCCAAAAGGAGTCTTCAGAATCCTTAATAATAAGTGCAACCTCAAGCTCTGGAATGTTTTGTCTAAAGGTATTTTTGGCTTTAAAACTTTGAATCAATTGATTATTAGTAATGATTCCAAGTACTAAAAAAACGATCAAAACATTGCTCCAATCTAATTTCCATCTATTTTTTTTTTTAAAAGTCATAAGACCTCCAATTGTATTTTATAATTATAAAAAAATTGTAACGAATTTCTGTCGATAAGAAAAGAATAATATTTTGCGCTCTTTTAGCAAACGAGTTACGTAAATAAAGAAAAACAATTAAAAACTGAAAATTTTATTTTTTTGTCACATATATTCTTGTTTTTTTTGGTAGAATGTAATTGGCTTTAATTGACCACCTATTTGTAAAAGGAGCGCCATCAGATGAAACGTTTTACAACATCGCTATTTTTCATATTTATTTTTTCATTGTTTACAACTTCTTTGTCTCATGCAGTGATAAAACCAGGTCTTCCTAAGCTATATCTAAATGATGCAGAAATTATTTCTGAGTTACATATTGTTGATAAGCAACTATATTTATTAGGATCCAGTTTCTCTTTACTTGGAGCCAAAGTTACTGACGTTTCAGCAGATACAGCACGTATCATTATAGGCAACAACGAACTTCGCTTAGACTTGCCATCAGGGATTGCAAGTGTTTATCAACTTGAAACGTCTAATTTTCTACCTATTACATACACGGTTATCAATTATGAAAAGACCAATAATAGCTTGTGGCTCTCCGTCAAAGACTTGGCGCCTTTTTTAGGTTATCACTATGCACGTTTATCCGATGTAGACCTTTACAGACTCACTGACGGGAGCGAAACGATTACGCCAAATGTGCTATATGAAATCAATATGATTCCTGTTTCACCTCCACGAGTGCCTGCTACAAACCCAAAAGTAGACGATGGCAAAACACATTCGGCCAATAAAGGTGACAAAAGCCCTGCTGCATCAAAAAAAATCGTTTATCTGACTTTCGATGACGGTCCTAATAAACAAACTAGCGAAGTGCTTCGACTTCTGAAAAAATATAATATGAAAGCCACTTTCTTTTTGCTCAATAATGGCATTAATGCGAACCCTGCTATAGTTAAGCAAATTGACAATGAAGGTCATTCAATCGGGTTACACGGCGTGACACATCGCAAAAATCTTTTTTATAAAGACGATGGATCGCCTTACAAAGAAATGGATGCCACAAACAGTTCTCTTAAAAAAGTTATGAAATTTCAAACGAGGCTTGTACGTACACCTTATGGCAGCCAACCCTATTTATCCAATCAACAATATAAATTATTAGTTGATCATAACTACCTACTTTGGGATTGGAATGTCGACAGCGGTGATTCTGCGAAATCATACGTTTCTCCAAATATTATTGAATCGCGCGTTTTAACTGGTCTTAAAGCAAAAACTACACCAGTGGTTCTATTGCATGACAAATCCTGTACGGTTGATGCATTAGAAAACATATTAATATGGATGAGTAAAAATGGATATGTTTCTAAACCGCTTACAGAAGACATGGCGCCACTTAATTGGTCTAAATAAAATAAGGCATTTACAAAATGAGCGTGTCATGCATTTTGTAAATGCCTTTTAATTTTGTATAATTCTAATTTTGCATCCACTTGAGGAGAGCATCTAAAACTTGTTTTTGTTGTTCTTCTCTTGAAATATCCGATTTTTGATCATTTTTTTGAATGCCATAATAACCAAATTGCCCATGATTTGCACCTTTAATAATTTGAATGATATGTTTGCTAGGCAACAATTTCTCATGAACTTTTATTTCAGAAAGTGGTATTAATCCATCCTTTTCACCATACATAGATAAGCTTTTTATAGAGAAATCTACTAAACTTGTGCTTTCTACAGGGTATGCGGCTAAAAAGAAAATGCCTTCTACTGCATCAGGATTTTTATTAACGTACTGCGATGCCATAGCACCGCCTAATGAATGACCACCAATAAACCAGTGTTTTATTTCAGTATCAGACAAAATGACAGCTTGAGCTGCATTGGATTTAAAGACAGCCAAATTAAATGGCATTTTTATCAAATAACAAGTATAGCCATTTTCCGTCAAATGATACATTAATGGTGCATAACTTTCTGGATCTACTTTACCACCTGGATAAAAAATCACACCTTTTCCATTTGAAATTTCAGGTGTAAATTTAATCCATTTGTCATTTGCCACTTCCACTTGATCGGTCGTAGTTAAAAATGACTTTACCTCCACCATTGCCAAAGAGCAGGTATTGAGATAATAGACGACATATATAATTGGAATTAGCAAGAACAAGTAGAGTTTATACTTTATGATACTTTGCCATATTTTCTTCATCAAAAAAACCTCCTTATTGTAATTGAACTTTAACCCCATTTGTTTTTGATAAAATTCTTAAAAAATGTCTGATTAAATCTTGTTTGGGTATAATAGCATTATAGCACTTGAACCCATTAAAAGGAGGAATTTTATGAAGAAGTTCATGTCACTTGTATTAATAGCTTCATTGGTTTTAGGCAATATTTCATTTGCTACTGTAACAACTCCCAAAACGGCTCCAATCTCTACATCACCGCCGACTGCCCTGAAAGCACCTGTTAATTTTAAACTGAATGTGGGTGTTGATTCCTCTGCAGACTTCTCAAAAGAATTTCTACACAACGCAAAAAACTTTGAACCCTATAATTTTGCATTGGTTGAAAAAGATTTTGCTACAAGCAAATGGCAAAAATATATTACCGCCGTCTATACGCAATCGACTGACTTGTATTACTATGTTTCCGTTATTTTTGCAGATGGTTCACTCAAACAGTCTATTGAATTAAGTGCAGAAAAGGTACAAGTAACCATAGACGAAGCTAAAAAATCTAATGAGATTATTCAGCTTGAAAGTCAAAGCAAACCTGACCTTAAATTTATTGAATTCTTTACAAAAGTCAATCAAGCGCCATACCTTTTACTCGATGAAAAAACTTTGGTCACTTATGAGTTTTTAACCAAAAATGACATCCAAAATAATTACCCAGATATTCATGATTTACTTGTTAATAATATGAAACTCTATCAAAAAGGTAGTTTTTATATCATGATGACAACCACATATCCGTCTGGCACATGGAAAAGTTTGGTTTCTTCTTCAACAACTGAATTAGACACTGCATTCGGCAAAATCATTGCCCAAAATAATGAAATAATGGTTAACGCTAAACTCATAGAGATGCCTAAACTGGTAGTCATTAAACCTGTTGAAGTTCCTAAAAAGCCAGTTGTGGTTCTAAAACCAGTTGCGCCAAAACCATTTTTTTACGTTCTAGTCATTAACAAAAATAAGACATTTTCTCTTAGTGAATTTAAAACGGAATCCGATGCAAAGAAGTTCCAAACAAAATCAATAAAAGAATATGGAAAAGCAAACGTCATTTTCTTTAACAGCAAAAAAATGTTAGACGACACCATCGCTAAATTTAAACTTAAAAATAAAAAATAAGCAATAAAAAGAGGATTTCCACTAAGGAAAGCCTCTTTTTTATATTAATAATGCCAAATATTCTTTGAAAGTCCTACATTATAATTTAAAGTTGATCCAAAGACTGTCTAAGGTCTTCAATAATATCTGCTGCATCTTCTAAGCCTATTGATAAGCGAATCATTTCTTCAGAGAGACCAAACGAAGCCAAAGCTTCTTTGTCATAGCCAAGGTGCGTCATCGCCGCAGGCATTTCTATAAGCGTTTCGCAGTCGCCAAGCGATACCGCAAGTTTTGCCATATCAACACCATTCACAACACGCTTTGCTGCTTCTAAATCACCGTCTATTTCAAAGGCAATCACTGCTCCAAAACCCTTCATTTGAGATTTTGCGAGCTCATGACCTTTAAAACTTGATAGCCCCGGATAATAGACTTTAGTCACTTTTGCATGATTTTCTAAAAAGTTAGCAACCTGTATCGCATTGGCTTCATGTTGTCTCATGCGAACACCTAAAGTCTTTAGACCTCTGAGTAAGAGCCACGCATTAAAAGGACTGAGCGCCCCACCAAGTTCGCACATGTACTCAAATTTGAGAGACTGGACATAATTCATATCTTTAGAAATGGCAACCCCTGCAATGACATCACCATGTCCGCTAATGTATTTCGTCGCACTATGAACGACAACGTCTATGCCATCTGAAAGCGGCTGTTGGAAATATGGAGACGCAAACGTATTGTCAACAACCGTCTTAACCTCATTCTTATCAGAAAAAGCAACCACAGATTTGATATCAATAATATCAAGCGTCGGGTTTGAAGGCGTTTCAAAATAAATCACTTTGAGGTCATCTCTGCCAGCGTATTTTTCAAGAACACTTAAGTCTGTCAAATCTTCAAAAGCAAAGTTGATTTTGTATTTGGTCAGGAATTTTTCGATAAAACTGTGAGCAGAACCATATAGCGTTCTATGTGCCACAATCAAGTCACCTGGCTCAAGAAGAGACAATAATACAGAACTAATTGCCGCCATACCTGATGCAAAAGCAACTGCTCCTACGCCGCCTTCTAAATCTGCCATTCTATTTTCAAATTCTCTTAAAGTTGGATTATTGCCTCTTGTGTAAACATAATCATCGCTTTTAAAGGACATAACATTAGCGACATGATCTGTATTATCAAAAGTAAAGGTTGATGTCATAAAAATAGGCGCATTTAACGCATTGCTTGCTTGCTTTTTTTCTCGCTTGCCGTGAATGGCGAGTGTGTCGAATCCTTTAGGTGCATCATTTTGATGAGTCATCTTAGCCCTTCCTTTGTCCGTAGGTATTAAGATAAAAGCCTCTCATTGCGTCTATATCCTCTTGACTAAGCGGCACAACGCCACCCATTAACTCAGCAAACGCTGTCGCTTGAGCTGATTTTTCAACAACGTTGACTATTTTATAAGCCTCTTTCAAAGTTCCTGCTGCGCCAACCAGACCGTGATTTGCTAAGAGCACCGCATTTCGATCTACCATCGCTTTAACGGCAGCTTTTCCTAATTCGGACGTGCCAGGAAGCACATAATCAGCAACCCGAACATCTCCGCCAACGATTTGAACCATGTCTTCGCATGCGCCGGGAATGGCTTTTCTTGCAATAGCCATAGCTGTGCAGTAAGTGCTGTGCGTATGAATGATCCCATTTATGTCAGGTCTGTCTTTATAGATTTCAAGGTGCAACTGCCATTCAATAGAAGGAATTAAATCACCCGATATGACATTGCCTTCAAAATCTAGAACAGGAATGTCTTCTACCCGAATGGTTTCATAGTCAACGCCGCTTGGTGTAATAGCCATCAGATTTTCGCCAGGAATTCTAGCGCTGATGTTGCCCCAAGTGCCCATTACCAAGCCTGTTGTTGCAATCTTGTTGCCCATTTTTACGATTTCTTGTCTTACATCTTCATAAGGAATCATTCAAGTGCCCTCCCATTATAAACTTTTTATAAACGAATCAACGACTGCGAGCAGTGACATTTTTTTTCCTCAGAAGTTCTCGTGAGGACTTGAATAAAGAGTTCAGTCAATCGATTGCGGTTAAAATCAATTGAGCCTTGAATATCGTGCATTTCTATGGCACCTTTTTTGACGCCAGTACACCAATTGGTTACAAAGCCAACGGCCGTGTAGCAAAGACCCAATTCTTTAGCCAAAACCACTTCAGGAAAATTCGTCATTCCAACGACATCTCCGCCTGCACTTGCAAACATTTTAATTTCGCTTGCGGTTTCAAAACGTGGCCCTTCAGTGCAAACATAGACTGCCTCTTCAAAAATACGCAGCTCTTTTTCTTTTGCCGTGGCAAGAATTGCCTGGTTAAGTGTTGAGCAATATGGCTCTGACAATTCAAGATGAGCCACGCCACTTTCGCCATCAAAATAGGTTTGAATTCTGCCTTTTGTAAAGTCTAAAAAATCATTCATTAAGACGAGTTCGCCTGGTGCCAAATGTTCGTGGCACGAACCTACTGCGCAGGTTGCAAGGACTTCTTCTACGCCTAAAATTTGGAGCGCTTTCATATTGGCTCTATAGTTAATCATATGAGGAGGCGTTTTATGCCCTTTTCCATGTCTGGCTAAGAAAACAATTTCTACACCATCTACCTCTATTTGATCGAGTTCGACTGTGCCATAAGGCGTGTTTACTTCGATGGTTTTTTTCTCAGTTGCAAGATCCAATTGATATACGCCTGTCCCACCAATAATTGCTTTCATGAGTTAAGCCTCCAACTTTGCTTTTAACGCAGTAATATTTTCCAAATAAGGTGCTCTGATGACCCCTTTTTCAGTAATGATGCCCGTAATATGCTCATTAGGCGTCACATCGAATGCTGGATTGAAAACACGAATACCTTCAGGGGCAATTTGTTCATTTCCGACATGCGTTACTTCAGACGCATCTCGCTCTTCAATTTCAATGTCCTTCCCATAAACCATTTCGAAATCTATGGTTGTGGTAGGTGCAGCCACATAAAATGGCACACGGTACATTTTGGCAAGTGCTGAGAGCATGAACGTACCAATTTTATTGGCAGTATCGCCATTTAAAGTGATGCGGTCTGCACCAACAATGATGCAGTCAATTTTACCGTCTCTGATTAAAGTTGCAGCAGTACCTTCAGTGATCAAACACCCAGGGATGTTTTCTTGAACAAGTTCCCACGCGGTTAAACGAGCCCCTTGAAAACGTGGTCTTGTCTCATCTGCATAAACGAGCTGAACTTTCCCTTGTTTATAGGCTTCTTTAATAACGCCGAGAGCTGTTCCAACACCAGTTGTTGCAAGAGAACCCGTATTGCAGTGCGTCAGAATCGTCGCATTTTGACCAATGAGCTCTGCGCCATAAGTGGCAATCAGTTGATTGGTTTCAATATCATCCTCATGAATGGCAATTGCTTGACTTTTGAGGGCTTCCAAGTGATTTTGAACTGAATCAGAAGCAAATTTTTCGGATACTAGGCGCATTTTATTAACAGCCCACATAAGATTGACTGCAGTGGGTCTTGCGTTATAAATGGCTTCGCTGGCTATATGCAGTGCTTCATTAAAATTACTTTCATTTTGAGATTCGATAGCTGCCATGTAATAACCATATGCAGCCGCAGCGCCGATTGCTGGCGCGCCCCTTACTACCATATCTTTAATGGCATAAATAACATCATTGTGTGT
Source organism: Eubacteriales bacterium (assembly GCA_043770095.1). Taxonomy (GTDB): domain Bacteria; phylum Bacillota; class Clostridia; order Peptostreptococcales; family Acidaminobacteraceae; genus JBGSUZ01. Next base: position 22,155 of record JAYVIR010000024.1, on the reverse strand, counting down.
TTCGCAAGTAAAATAGTCTACCTGTGCTGGTAGATTTCGTTGATCGAGGAGAATGAGTTGATCATTCTCAAATGCAAGTGTTTGTATCATAATTTCCTCCATCTTGTCTGACGACTGATATTCGTCCTATTTTACCATATTGCGCTCGTGGATTCAAACTCAAATCTACATATCCACTTGTTCTAATGACAACTGGAAACTGCCGCAATCGGGACATACAATAACGCTCATGATATAACTTTGATCGACTTCACCCTTTAAAATAAGTGCATCATAAGAACCCATTTCGAATGAAGGTTCTATGGATGTTGTCACGACATTACCCAGTTTTGTGAAAACATAAAAATGTCCTTCCAAATATGGCACTAATCTTTTTTTACCTCTTGCTTTGGTTGGGCAAACTTCACAGTCGTCTTCATAATATTCTAGTTCAAAATCTGCAGAATCAAGGTTTTTCATCCATGACATGACAGTTGTAAAGGTCAACTCGTTTATAGGCAGAATTTCATCGTTAAAGATGCCTTGACATTTTTCTTCGCTAAGGAGCCATTCATAAGGGTCGCTTTTAAGTAAATAATTCAACGGAGTACCTCTTTCATCATTTTATATTTAATTTAACCTAATCTAATAATGCTACCTCTTCATTATACAGGCTTTTTAGACATAGCAAAAGGGCAGTCATTGTTTTTTTCACAACTGCCCTTTTTAAAAATGTATATGCTTAAATTTCTACTATTTTTTAGATTGAATTTGTACTCATATTCACTGCGCTGTTTGCAATTTGTTCTGAAAAATGTACTAAGTTTTCTATCTCTACAACCAACTCTTCAACTTTTTTAAGTTCTCCTTGATTAGAAAACAAAACGGATTCATTGAGTGCAATCATACTTTCGACGCCATAAAAAAGACGTTCTATAGCTTCAAGCGTGCCAGAAATGGACTCGCTACCCTTAGAGACAACGACTTTCATATCACCGACGACGTTATTGGCATGATTAACAGTTTGATTGATTTTTTTTAATGACTCTGCAATTTCAGTAGACTCTTTAGAAGTTTGCTCAGCAAGTTTTCGAACTTCATCTGCAACAACACTAAACCCACGTCCGTGTTCACCGGCCCTGGCTGCCTCAATAGAAGCATTCAGCGCTAACAAATTTATTTGGCTGGCAATGCCAATAATCGTATTTGAAACATTTGACACAACTTTTGTTTGTTCTGCAAGCAATTCAAGTTGATCAACTGTCACATCCGTGATGGATTCGATATGCGTCATTCCTAACATGCTCTCATCCAATTGGAGTTTAGCAATCATCGCTTCATTTGTACATTCTTTAGAAGAAAAAAGAGAGTCCGTAACCAATGCTGTCGAAATTTGTATCCCGTCATTTAGCGCATCCAGTTTTGACTTAGAAGACTCAATTTGTACAATTTGCTTCGATGCATTATGTGCGATGTTTTGAACAGAAGTACTTAACAAGTTTTTCATCACACTCATTTGCTCGGTAAACGTTGATAACTCAATCGAATATTGAGTTGCGTTAGCAACGGAGAGTTCAGTTTGTTTAATAGCGTCCTTTTGATTAAAAATCATTTTATTGTAGGCCGTTATTGCACAAGCAATTTTATCATTTCCAGAAATAGTCGTTATTACTTTTAAATCACCTTTGCTCGCTTCTACCATTGCAAATTGAAGTTGTAAAATTGGGTTAATGATTGCTTTCTTTGTAATAAACCAAAATATAACAATTGCTATTACAGATAGTACAGCGGTAATGATCATTATCCAATTTTGCATTTTGCCTCCAAGGCCCCTATAGACGTCATATTTAGTTTATTAGAAAGCTTAAATTGATAATAGATAAGTTGACTCTTAAATTCAACTTATAATAGATGCTTTTGAATATATTGTTCCACCGCCTGTGGATCAGGCAAATTTAAAACGGTTTCAACATGTTTTTCTAAATAATCCAGAGACAAACCTTGAATTTGCTTTCTGGCTCTTAATACTTTAGAAGGGTTCATGCTAAATTCTTCTAGACCCATTCCTAGTAGCAAGGGAATCATAGTTGGATTGCCAGCAGCTTCTCCACACATCCCAACCCAAATGCCGTTTTTCTTACCCGCTTGGATTACTTGATAGATCAACCTTAAAACTGCAGGGTGATAAGGTGTGTAAAGGTCTGCAATGTCTTGATTCATTCGGTCTACAGCTACTGTATATTGAATGAGGTCATTGGTGCCAATGCTGAAAAAGTCTACTTCTTTTGCAAGAATATCCGCTATAATGGCCGCTGATGGAATTTCAATCATAATGCCTAACTGATAGGTTTCAGAAAAAGGAATGTGCTCCGCACTTAATTCGCTTTTACAAATTTCAAAAATGGTTTTAGCAGATCTTACTTCTGCAACACCTGAGATCATTGGCATCATAATGCGCAAATTGCCATAAATGCCTGCTCTTAAAAGCGCTTTAATTTGTGTTTTAAAAACGTCTGTATTTTTGAGACAATAGCGAATGGCTCTAAAACCTAAAAACGGATTTTCTTCTTTAGGGATATTCAAATAGGGTAAATTTTTATCGCCGCCAATGTCTAATGTCCGAATAACCACGGGCTTGTCGCCCATAGCAAGCAAAACCGCTTTATAAGCTTGAAATTGTTCTTCTTCAGATGGCAAATTTTCACGATCCATATACAAAAACTCACTTCTGAATAGACCAATGCCCTCGCCGTCATTTTCAAGAACATGAACAAGGTCTTTTACCCCGCCAATATTGCATGCAACTTCAACCGAATGCCCATCTAAAGTTTTGGTTTCTTGACCTTTAAGGACTTCTAAATCCATACGTTCCTGATTTAGACGTTCTATTTTTTCGTTGAGCACTGTCAAAATGTCGTCACTCGGGTTTATATAATAGACACCTGTTTCTCCGTCTAATGCAATGACATCGCCTGAGACAATTTCTTTTAAGCGATGTCCAACGCCTACAATTGCTGGAATGCCAATAGTTCTTGCCATAATAGCAGAATGTGAAGTCGTACCACCTATTTCGGTGATAAACCCTAAGACTTTGTTTTTATCAATTTTTGCAGTGTCTGAAGGCGTTAAATCTTCCGCAATCAGTATAATCCCGCTTTCTGTTAAATTAAGATCCTCTACATTCAACAATTTGCGTATGAGTCGATCGGAAACATCTTTAAGATCTGCTGCACGCTCTCTTAGATACGCATCTTCAATGGCTGAAAATAAAGTGATGAATTCATCTGCAATCGTTCTCACCGCATGTGGCGCTGAGTCGCCAGCTTGCATTCTAGTGAGAATTTGTCCAGTAAATTCAGGATCCTCTAACATCATTTGATGGGCGTTAAAAATTTCTGATTCATGTATGCCTATTTCAGCTTTTGTTTTTTCAGCAAGTGCAATCAGTTCACTTTTCGCTAAGCTCAACGCCGCTTCAAAACTGAGTTTTTCTTCATCATAACTGCCAGTACGCGCTTTATCAAATACCAATTTTTGTTTTTTAATGACCTTCGCTATACCGATGGCAACACCAGGAGACGCTCCAATTCCAGTTTGCATATAGTCCTCCCCGTTTTATTCAATATGAATGTAATTTTGATCTGCTGCCTCATGCTTTAAAATTTCACTTGCAGCTGCCTCGTCCAAGATGACAATAACATCTGGGTGAATTTGCAGTACCGAAGCTGGTAATTCTGGGTGGATATCCCCATAAACCATTTGGTAAATCATTTCTGCTTTTTCAATGCCGCTTGCTAGCAAAAGGATTCTTCTAGAGTGCATGATGGTTTTTATGCCCATCGAAATTGCCATTTTAGGAACTTCATCTTCGCTATTGAAGAACCGTGCATTCGCCTTAATGGTATCTTCATCCAAAGCGACCAAGTGCGTGCTGGCTTCAAATTTTAAATCTGGTTCATTAAAGCCGATGTGTCCATTTCTGCCTATGCCAAGGAGTTGAAGGTCAATACCACCCGCTTTTCGAATAGATGCTTCATAGTGAATGCACTCATCCAAGATCGTTTCAGCAGCGCCAGAAGGAATATGGACACGTTCGGGTTTTATGTCAACTTCATCAAAAAGTTCTTTGTTCATAAAATAGCGGTAACTTTGATCTGAATGTTCATCTAACCCAATATACTCGTCTAAATTGAAAGTGGTAACACCTGAAAAACTGATTAAGTCGTCATGGTACATTTGTTTTAAGACTTTGTAAGTGCCTATAGGCGTCGAACCAGTAGCTAGACCGATTACACTGTCAGGCTTCATAATCAATTGTCCTGCAATAATATGTGATGATTTTTTGCTGAGATCTTCATAATTTTTTGCGATAATTATTCTCATTTACGTCTCCTTAAAACAATTTGCCTTCGACAACAGTGCCCAATAAATCATAATGCGAATCTAGAGCGACAAAATCAGCTTTTGAACCGCTTTGAATGCTTCCGATATCGGTTAATCCTAGAAGTTGAGCTGGATTAACGCTGAGCATTCGACTGACCTTAACAATGTCTAATCCTTTGGTGCGGATCATATGTTTTAAACTCTTATTTTGCGTAAGAATAGAGCCCGCAAGTACACCATTTTCCAGTCTTGCATCTTTATCGCCAACAACAACCGTTTGGCCGCCAAGGTCATATTGACCTGCTTTCATACATTGACCCTTCATTGCGTCCGTAATCAAAATCATGCGCTCAGAACCTTTTAATTTATAAACAAGTTCATAAAGATCAGGATGCACATGCACATTGTCTGCAATCAGTTCGGTATAGACGTCCGTTAAAAACGCTGCACCAACCAAACCTGGGTCTCTGTGGTGAAGCCCTGTCATCGCATTGAAAAGATGAGTGATGCTCTCTGCACCCGCTTCAATGGCTGCTTTTGCACAATCATAGCTGCAAGTGCTATGTCCTAATGAGATATGAATGCCAAGTGCTCTTGCACTTTTTATAAATTGGTTGCTTACATCCATTTCTGGCGCTATTGTAATGAGTTTGATCACGTCTGCATAGGTTTTGATGGCTTCTATTTCTGGCAGTTTAATATGATTTTCAAGGTGAGCACCCTTTGCTTTCGCATTAATAAAAGGGCCTTCTAAATGAGCGCCAATGAGCTTTGCGCCGATTATTTCTTTATGAGACATCGCCAAACGAATCTGCTCAAGCGCCCTCTCAATATTGTTGAAATCGACCGTCATGGTCGTTCCGAGAAAACTAGTTGTACCAGTAGTTACCAAGCTTTTTTGAATGGCATTAAGGGCTTCTGGCGTTGCGTCCATCACATCTGACCCTGCGGATCCATGAATGTGAATGTCAATAAACCCTGGCAGCAAATAATCTGCCTTTAGCGGAATTTGTTCGACGATGCTTAAGTCTATTGCATCTTGAGGTACAATGGACTCAATGCGTCCCTCTTTTATATAGAGGCCGTAGCCTTCTAATATTTCATTTTCTAGAATAATTTTTTTAGCTAAGATGACTTTCATTTTTGAGTTCCTCTCTGCTATTTTGACCTGTAAACATTTAAAAATTATTTCTTAACCTCAACAAATTTAAACTTTTGCCAAGGCGCAATGGTTTCTAGCAAATAGCGTTCTGACTCAATCACCTTTGCCACAATATTGGTTTTTCCAGTGTTTGGCATTGGCTTTTTAGCGATTTGAAGTTCGCCTGCATAGCGCTCGTAAAGTGCACTCTCTATGAGTATATCACCTAACTTAATATCTGCGCTACCAAGTGGTCTAAAGAAATGACCTTTATATTTGACACGGCTTTGAGTCGAACGAATCATGTACGCCGATACGTCACCACGGTTAAAATGCGGTTCTTCTAAAATAATTTTACGCTCAATTTCGTCAAGTCCCTCTGCCAATTCGACTTGAAGTTCTAGCAAATCTCTATTCAAGGCGCCAAGGCGTTTAAGCTCATCTTCGGATGCAAAGGCATTGCCAATAATCACATCGTCTATTAGACCCGTATTAAAAAGGTCTTTTGCTTGAACTTCGATAGGTAAATCTCTATGTTCTTCTAAAGTACATAGTCCTTCGTTTACGGGCCAAGGACCGTGATCGGCTGTGTGACTGCTCACAAAAGCAGCTGTTCTTAAGCCGAGTGCCTTAAACTGCTCAGAACATTTCAAGAAATGCTCTCTAGAAAGACCTGTAAATTTGTGAGGATAAAAATTATGACATCCAATTAAATTGGTTTTATTCGCTTGGTAGGAAAGGATATTGTCAACGTACTTAGTGCCATTGCTCATGTTGAGTTCAATTTTAAGTCCTGATGGGTGATAGGTCATAAACGACTCTTCCATTCCCGAAAACCCAAGATCTAAACGAATGCCCCAAAGACCAAGGTCTTTGAAAAATTCGAGTTGCTCTGGTTGAAGCTTTAATTTTTCAAACACATCTGGGCCAACGTCTGAAACGACATTCATGCCATTGGCGTTGGCTGAATCAACCACACGTTTAAACTGAGCGACAATTTCTTCTATACTGCCTTCGGCAGAAATAAGACAAGTGAAAATGCGTGTAAATCCATATTTTGAGGCCGTTTCAATATAAGAAATAATCTGTTCAATATTGTTTGAATTCGGATAAACCGAAATGCCTAGCCCTCTCATATAGTCCTCCCAAGATTCACTTCGTAAATTTCTTTGACAAGTGCCAAAGCTTTGTCTGCGTCACCAACGATTGGGTTATTGATAAGAGCTAGAACCGCTTTGTATGGATCGTCCGACACAATGGCTTCAATGGCAAGTTTCTCATACGCTTTGACTTGACTGACAATACCGTGTTGGTGATCTGGCATATCGCCTATGGTAATGCCTCTTGCGCCAGAACGGTTGACAATTGCGTTAACTTCTACAACCACATTGTCTGGTAGGTTTTTAATGGCGCCGTTATTAAGGACATTAACCGTATGCACTTCATTTTTGTCATTATAAATGGCGCTGATGAGTGATACTGCGGCGTCTGAATAATAAGCCCCGCCTCTATTTTCTAGTTCCTTAGGTTTTGTTTTAAGGTCAAGATTTTCATAAATCTCAAAAAGTTTCTTTTCTATTTCCATAACCTGTGAAGCTCTTGTACCACCAGTATTGTATGCTTCTAGTTCCTCTTTGTAACTCTCTTCTTTTAAATAAAAATATCTATGATAAGGACAAGGAATCATTCTTAGCGCGTTTAACAATTGAGGTGGCCATTTTAAGTCAGGGATATTCTTCATGGTAAAACTTTCGCCATCGATTAATTTTGAAAGCACCGCTTCGGTAATATCTTCACCCTTATAAAATACTTTTTTACCCCACACCAAGTGATTAAGTCCCATATATTCGATGTAAAGATGATTTGCTTCGATATCCATCATTTTTGCAATGTTATTTTTCATTGTAATTGGCACGTTGCATAAACCAATGACTTTAATCTCAGTATATTTAAGCACGGCTTCAGTCACCATACCTGCTGGATTTGTAAAATTAATAAGATAGGCATTTGGGCAAAGCCTTTTCATATCTGCGCAAATCTCTAAAATCACGGGAATGGTTCTGAGTGCTTTTGCAAACCCTCCTGGTCCAGTTGTTTCCTGTCCGATAATACCGTATTTGAGTGGAATTTCTTCGTCTTTTTTTCTAGCTTCAAGGCCGCCAACTCTGAGTTGAGTCAGTACATAGTCTGCGCCGCATAGTGCTTTTTCTCTATCTAGCGTTGTAAAAATTTTAGTCTCTAAACCAGCTTCTTCAAGCATGCGTTTTGCTAATGCACTTACAATTTCAAGTTTTTTTGCGCCTGCTTCTATATCCACTAACCAAATTTCTGTGGCAATTATTTCATGTTTTCTTTTGATAAAACCATCAATCAACTCTGGTGTATAGCTGCTGCCGCCACCAAAAACGGCTATTTTCAATTGTTTCATGAACCGTGCCTCCTAAATATCTAAGCCTTTTTTTCCAATCGGGTATACACTTCTACAAGTTCTTTAGCGAGATCTTTAAACATAATGGCATTCATTAAATGATCCTGAGCATGAATGAGTAACAAACTCACTTCCGCAGGCTTTCCTTGCGCTTCCATTTGAATGAGACCTGTTTGTTCTTTGTGAGCCATTGCAAGATGTTCCTCTGCCTTTTCGATTTTTTCTTGTGCACCTGAAGCATCTCCAGTTTTGGCATGTTGAATCGCTTCAAAGAGCAAACTTTTAGCATCGCCGCTGTGTGTAATTAATTGAAAAATCGTCATCTCTAAGTTCATCGTATTATCTCCAATTCATTAAATAGTTTGTGAGTGTTATTCTAACTTACTGATAAATGGCAGGCTAAATTATTTTAGCCTGCCGATAAATTTATAGCCCGTTTAATCGAAATAATTATGCCGCTTTTTTAGCAGCGTCTTTTTTAGCTTCAATAGATTCCATTAAGTAAACAAATGGTAAGTAAATCGCAAAGCCAATTGCCAAGTTAACAAGTGCCAGTATACCACCTGCTACTGAAGCTGTTGCTACAAACCCGCCGATTACTGGTGGGAATGTCCATGGAACCATTGCAATCGTTCTTGGTACAAGACCGATATACGTTGCGGCATAGGCAACAATTGTAAGTACAATTGGACCGAATACAAATGGAATGAAGAGAACTGGATTAAGAACGATTGGTAAACCGAAGATAACAGGTTCGTTAATATTGAATAAACCAGGAGCTGTTCCAAGTTCTGCTATCATTTTGTTTTGTTTTCTTTTACCAGCAACAAAGATTGCTGCTAAGAGAGTAATTGTTGCGCCAGAACCCCCAAGGTGAACAAAGCTGTCAAGGAAAGGCTTTGTGATAATGTGCGGAGGTATTGCTCCAGAAGCAACAGCTTTCATGTTTTCATCTAACAATTGAAGTAAAATTGGCTCAGTTACTGCACCAATGATGTTAGGACCATGAAGACCAAAGAACCATAAGAACTGTTGGATAAAGACAATCAAGATTGCTGAACCCAATGAGTCTGTTGCTGTTTTGATTGGTGCACCTACATATTTAGTAATAGTTGCAAAGAAGTTATGATCTGCAGATTGGCCAAGAAGAATACAAGCAATAGATGCAACTGCAAGAATAATCATACCTGGGAACAATGCTGCAAATGACTTAGATACTGCTGGTGGTACACCTTCAGGCATTTTGATAACAAGTGCATCTGTTTTTGAAAGTTTAGCAAATAATTCTGTGGCAAGTAATGCAACAACCATAGCCACGAACATGCCTTGAGCACCCGTGTAGCCAACGTTGATGTTACCCCAGAAATTTGATTGTGTTGCGCCATCAGCAAGCGTTACGCCTTCTGGAAGACCAAGAAGCGGTGCTTGAGGAATCATGATGAGGAACGCAGATACAGATATTAATCCGGCTTGAAGGCCATCTACGTTATAAGATTTTGCTAAGTTATAAGCAACAGAGAATGCGAGGAATATGGAGAGCATCGCTAGAGAGCCCCACCATATCGTACCATTCATCGATTTAAGTTGAACGCCTACCGCTGTTTGAAGGAAGTTAGTCCAACCAGGAATTGGTGCATTGTTTAAAAGAACTGCAAATGAGCCAGCCATAATGATTGGCATTAAGCTTGCAAAGCCGTCACGAATGGCCACTAAATGTCTTTGTCCACCAATACGAGCTGCTACAGGAACGAAATATTTTTCGAAAAATTCAAACATAAAATAAGATCCCCCTACTTCATAATATTTTGTTTATGCCATTAACTCGAGCGCTTGATTAAGTACCGCTTCGCCATTCATCGTGCCGTAATTGACAGATTCTATGACTTGTACAGGCGTACCCTCTTGTGCAACCATTTCTTTGATTTTGTTGAGTAAAAATCTTACTTGTGGACCTAATAGAATGACGTTGACATCTTTATGATTTCTTGCATCAGCTTCGGCAACGGCGAAAATCTCTACTTCAATTCCTTTTACTGTAGCAACATCTTGCATTTTTTTAACAAGCATTGATGTAGACATACCAGCTGAACAAACCAACATAATTTTACGCATGTGTCTCCCTCTCCTTCTCAATGTGATCTTTTATTATTCTTAAAGCACCTGCCACAGGACCTTCAAAAGGTAAGTGGATATCGATATTAGGGTACTTTACTAAAATGGCCTCTTTAAAAGCGTTTCGGTAAACTTCTGATTTTGTAAGCAAACTGCCACCAAGCGTTAATGTTAACCGAACATCTGACGGTGAATTCACACCTAATTGCAACTGCAATATAAGCCCGTCTAAAAGTTCAATCAAGCCGTTAATGCCCGATTTAAATATCTCGCTTGCCAGTAAATCTTCATGAACCAATTGTATGACAAATGGGGCTAGCTCTGCAATTATTTCTTTGCCAGTTTGAGGATGATATAAAAAATGAATAAGATCTTCTTGGTTTTCTATCCCCAAATGTGTTGCGACTGGCAACCAAAGTTTTGTAGGTGTCCTTCTTTGATCATAAGCTTCCATAATGCCTTTTAGTGCACTAATGCCTAAATGATAACCACTCCCCATATCGTCGATGAGTTGACCCCATCCACCACATCGGGCTGTTTTACCGTTATAGCTTCCAAATGCAATAGAGCCTGTCCCACTGATAATGACTGCACCCTCTAAACTTTTATTGCCGCCCACAAGTGCCGTTACAGAATCGTTGACTGCAACCAAAGGGCCGTGCCATCCAAGTTCCTTAAAAATGCCTTCTATTACCTGCTTGTCTGCCTCGCAGTCAATGCCCGCACCACCCATGCAAATTCCTGAAATTTGATCAAAAGTCATATTCGCCTGCTCAAGCAATGCTTTAATGAGATTGCCAATACGCTCTTTTGCCACTTCAGTGCCTACATTATGATAGTTTGTTGCGCCAACCTGTGCTTCTGACAAAACCTCTAATGCCATGTCCGCTAAAGCACCCTGTGTCGAAGTGCCACCGCCGTCAATTCCGATGAATACCATGTTGCCTCCTACTATACTTCTCTTAGGTGCTTAAGCGTGTGCAAGCACATTTTCAAATAAAGCTTCAATACTTGCAGCTGCTTGTACTTCGTCATCGCCGTCAATTTTAACGGTAATGCTGTCGCCTTTAGTGCCCCCTAAACTCAGAACACTCATAATGCTTTTTGCATTTATGATTCTTGAATCTTTTACTACTGTAATTTCAGATTGAAACTTTTGAGCTTCGGCGGCTAATAGCCCAGCAGGTCTTGCATGAAGTCCTGACTCACCTTGAATGGTTAACGTTAATTCTCTCACTGTCTTACCCCCTTTCACACACTCTTTATAAACGCATAAAGCGTGCCAACTGTTTATAGACCCTCTCTGAAAATTTTAATTAAATTGTAACCTTGATTTTTCAACACTTTAACAAAGATTTAACTTGATTTTGACTATCTTGGCATAAAAAAATAGTGTGCAAAATCCATTTAGAATTTTTGCACACTATTTTGTTATGTTTCACACTAATGCACAGAAGTGCACTAACGCTATTCAATGACACAAATTGCATTCTCTTTAAACATCCGAACGATATGAGCAACTTCATCTTCTTCAATTGCAATACTAAAATGCGCTTCATAGCTTCTAAGGACTTGTCTGACTCTAGTAAAATCAGCTTTATTCGTTGTTTTAAAGTCTTCCAAGCCTTCAAATTGAATGGTTGCCTCTTTTTTAATACGACGTTCTACCATAAAGCATAAATGAAGCATCATGCCAGTAAAAACTTCTTCCGGTAGCTGACAACCCGTTTGATCCACCAATCGTTGTAACATTTTTTGAGATTGTAGCACCAAATCTTCTGAGTCCCAACTTGTAATATGCTCCTTTAAGGACTGAGCAATATTTCGCATTGCTGCATCTTGTTTGATCCATTCTTTGAGCAAATATTTAGACTTCCCACTGAGGTAATCCATAGCCGATATAAATTGGAAACCTTCAATATGAACAGGCACGGTGCTGATAATAGCAAGTATGACATAATCTTCGGCAAGAATATGCACAGCGTTCGAAAACTCATTCTTACTGATGACGTTCAACGGACGTACTTCTATCAACTCACCTTGAACATCGGCTTTAATAATCGCTTTGAGTTTTTCAGAGGCGCCCTCACCAGTAAAGCAAGCCGTAATAATTAACCGTTGCTTTTCGTTGTTGCTGTGTTTTTGCACATGCGTGACCAATCGGTCGTCAATGCACGAATGGTAAATTTCAAATAAATCACGGCCTAAAACGGCTTTTCGACAGGCTTCGATCACTGTTGGCGTGCTCACCATGTCGATGGTTTTAACAATAATTCCAGTTTCTTCTGTCAGCATTTCACCAAAGTTTGCGAGCGAACCCATATCGACAAGAAGCAGTACGCCCTTGCCACGATTGATCTTGACGACCTCCGCTTTTGCTATTTCATACATATCGGAAGCCTTCATGCTCAGCGGCATGTCTAATGACCTCGCATATTCTTCGCCTACTAAGTTATTGGCAACAGCCACCATACTCGAAGCTGTTGAATTGCCATGCATCATGACCAAAAGACCAACTTTTTGCTGTTCGTCTTCATCTATGACATATGGATTGGATGATAAAAACATGGTCAAATAGCCAATCTCGTCTAAGGTAATTTCAATCTCAAAGCGTTCATCAATATATTTGGAAACTTCCATTGCCACTAAAAATTCTTCGCTATAGGTCACGCGAATGACATTTAATTTGGGGTGATAAATCTTGCCCCCATTTCTTATGCGTTCAATGGAGCTGTGAAGGTGTAGCGCAAGTCCGAAAAACAGTTTGTCGTCGTAGGTTTTATGAAGCTTTTGAGACGCGTAATTTAAAATATAATCGACCGTATCAAGTACTTCCTTCTCTACGACTTTTTCAATCTCGCCACGCTTGAACCGTTCTGGCAAGTCGCCAATATACTTTTGGAAGTGTTTTTCGATATCAATATTGAGGATATTTTTTATTTCGTCGTCTTCAACACCGTTATTTTTAAGAAGCGCCATTTTCTTTTCAATCGTGTCGTAAAAATACGTTTCCTTAGATTCTGAGTATTCTAAAATGTGTTCTTCTTGTTCTTCATAGCTAAATTTTAGAATATCGTCTCTATTCTTTAACAATTGGTCAATGGCTTCTTTTTTCTCTTTTTGATCCATGAACCCTTTTTTCATTTGAACGGGTAGATCAGAGTTGTTGACCATCATGTAATTCTTATTTTTCGATTTATAATTTAGAAAAGCTCTCGCACAAGCCAGTTGCAGATCACTTTTTAGCTGACCGATATTATTGGGACATTCATAAAGAAGCATTGAAATCAGAGCGCTCCGATTCACATAGATAGCTTTAGAGACCCGTTTAGATTCTTCTCTGATAAAGGTTTTAATGAGTTCATACCGTTCCATAAGCGTACGTTCTCTTAGTGGCGGCAAGGTAATGGTCATCGGAATTCTTCGCGTAAATGTCTTTAGAAGATAAGAACTAGGGTCTTCCGTCGTCGCAGCGATGATTTGAACCTCAGCTTCAAGAAGCAGCTCTGAATCTCCGAGCCTTCTAAAATGCCCTTTGTCTATGAACGTAAATAGCATTTCCTGTCCTTGTGGAGACAATCGATGCACTTCGTCTAAAAACAAGATGCCTTTATCGGCTTTTTTTAATAGACCTTCTCTGTCTTTGTCAGCACCTGTGTAAGCACCCTTTTTAACCCCGAAGATTTGTGCCACAAGTAGCTGTGGGTTTTCTGCGTAGTCAGCACAGTTAAATTTTACGAAGGGACAATCAGATTTAATGACACCTGCTTCTACTGCAAATCGGTACATGAGCTCTGCAAACATAGACTTTCCGACCCCGGTCTCTCCTAAAATTAAGGTGTGAAGTCCACGCGGCGGATAAAGAATGGCTGCCTTAGCTTGTTGAACCGCTACATGCAAGGTATCATAAGAGCCAATAATTAAGTCTAATGCTTTTTTCTCCCCTTGTACTGGAGCAACACTGCCTTTGTCAGATTGCGAAGTTGCCGTCGTCCCGAATCCCGTACCCGTTTCTATGACTTTGAAGAGAACCGGTCGCCCCTCTATTTTGTGAATAAGGCCGTCCCGAGTCATTTGATTAAGGTACCTGCTAATAGACGTTCTATCCATCTTTGTAAAATTGCTTAGTTGCTGAGCGCTAAAGGCTTGCCCTTCACTCTCTTGTATCTTTTTAGCTGCCAGTAATACGTCGTCAATCTTGCTCATCAAAGCACCTTCTTTATATCAGAATGTGGAAACTTAAGCCACTTTCGCTGGAATCTTTATAAATCTTGTTAAAATAAAATTGACGCATGCTATTCCTGCGCCACATAAGAATACCCATTCGTATCCTGCGAGTGTCCATAGCAAACCACCAAACCAAGGAATAATCATGGCTACAAGGTGATCCATGCTAATGCCAAGAGACAGCGTTGGGTACACATCTTCATTATCAACCGCAATTTTCTTTAGATAAGTCGAACGTGCCATCCCAACCGAAACGAGGACTTGGTCGATCACAAAACAGGCAAGTACTACAAATAGCGCAGTGTGCGTGTCGCCAAAAATCCAGACAGACAAGCCATAACCTGCACATACGAAAATCAAGAGAATGGCTTCTGCCGCCAGAACAAATTTCTCGCCCCATCGATCGATTAAATGCCCAATGAAGGGGTTTGAATAAATGCCAATCGCCGCTACCACAAATCCTAGTATGGCAAATGTGCTGACACCTTGATGGAATACTTTGATGAGCACCCAAGGACCAAACGTGATAAAAATTTGTTTTCTGGCTCCAAAAACCACACAAAGCATATAATATAAATTATACTCTTTTTTCATGACCCATTTAAAGCCCTTGTGAATAACTTTCTGAGGCGTCATGGTAAAAATGGTGATGGCAGCTGCTAAATAGGCCAGTGACTGTATGGCAAAAGCTATGTGATATTCAATCTTAAACCATTTAAAAATACCTGCAATGACAAGACTCGTGACCAAAAACGTCGCTGTGTTGATGCCATTTATACGCCCGAGCACCTTCCCGTAATTGCCATCTTCCGCCAAGTTCATTCCGATATTTGATGCTACTGGCATATACAAATGCTGTCCCATGCTAAATAAGGTCATCCAACCCACCATGAATCCAAATTCTCCCGATAAATAACCTAAGCCCATTAGGCCTGCCGCTGCAAGAATATTGGCAATAGCAGCAATTCTTACATCGCCTAAAAAATAGAGAAAACCCGTTACAAAGACGACCAAAAATCCTGGAAGTTCCCTTGGAAATTCAAGCAACGTTCTTTGACCGATGGTGATTTGGAAAACGTCGCTCAAATAATTGTTAAATATGGCAGAATTGATACCTAGCGCTACCCCGAGGAATGCACTGGCCAGTAGGAATTTTTTCAAATCACTTTTCATTAGACCCTCCGTCATTAAAGTACAAGATGAATATTCTAATCAACTTGTAAATATGTTATATTATTATGTAGAAGTGTTTATGCGTGAACTGGAGACCCGATGAAACTATTAATTGTTAGCGACCAAGAATCCTCTTATCTTTATGACTATTTTGATAAAGATAAATTTTCAAATATTGACTTAATTTTGTCCTGTGGTGACTTAAAATCCTCTTACTTGTCTTATCTTGTAACGATGATTAATGCACCACTTTTTTATGTTCATGGAAATCATGATGATCATTACGCTCAAAAACCGCCAGAAGGTTGTCAATCGATTGACGGCAAATTAGTTGTATTTCAAGGTCTGCGTATTCTAGGCGTAGGCGGTTCAAGGAAATATAGAGAAGGACTTCACCAATACACAGAAATGCAAATGGCGTTTAAAATTGCCAACCTATATCCCAAATTAATGCGTCATAATGGCATTGACATTCTACTCACCCATTCACCAGCGCTTGGTCTAGGCGATGGAAAAGATCTCATTCATACCGGCTTTCCCCAATTCAATAAACTGCTCGACCGATATGTGCCTAAGTATTTTTTCCACGGCCATCAGCACCTTAATTACGGTTATAGCGAACGCGTCATCAAATATGGCAATACGACCATTATCAACGGATTTGGCTACCAAATCATTGAGTACTGAGTAATTGGATACTCAATGATTGAAAGATTTCCAGTGCATAAAGCGCATTAAACCTTCCCTATGACCTTAACATTCTCGTAGTACCAATCCATTTCAATAATATATTCTGTATCTAGCGTTGCCTCTTCATCACAAACCATTTCTCCTGTCACCGTCCGAAGCGGTCCATCAAAAGGACTCATCGAATCACTGACAATCAAGCGTTTCATTTGCCGAATCAATTGATTGGTCTGTTTTGCAATTTCAGGCGAAAGCCATAAATCCAATACATTTGAAGACATGCCCCAATAAAAATTGATCAACCTTGAGCCAGCAGTATGAGACTTAAGCACCTCTTCATAGGACTGGTTTAAAATCGCAGAGACAATTTTTTGGTAGTAAGTGCCCCAGTTCCAATATCCGGCCGCTAAAGGTTGCCACTCGTCTTCTCCACAATGTTTTGCAAGATAAGAAAATACCCCTCTTTTTTTAAGCAACTCCGTCTGATGGTGATGTTCTAATACGACCTTGTTTGCAATCACATCTACACCCTCTGCCAGAAGTTTTTCTTCAGCTTCATGGTTTTTGGAAAGGCTGTTCCAACTCAAAGTATAATCTACTAGAACAACTGCATCTGAGTTTACCGTTTTTACACCAATCGCGAATGCGTTAATGCTCGCCAAATTTTCAGAATTCGGCACGGATGCCAAATAACCAATTTTGTCTGTACGCGTATACATGCCGGCCAAGAGGCCCATCAGGTACTTGGGTTCATAGGTCTTGCCGTAATAATTACTCATATGCAGATAGGGTCTGCTTTCAGAACAATTGAAAAATAGCACATTCGGATTCTCAAGGGCACATCGCAAAGTCTGCTTTTTAAAGACCTCCGAGGTTGTAAAAATAACATCCATTCCTAAATCGACTAGATTTTGAATTTCTTTATAGGCCTTATGAGACTCTATGACGTTATAAACCACATGCGTCTCCACATCGTCTGACATAGAAGCTTCCATTTCGAGACGACCGAGGTCATGAGCCAGTGTCCACCCTGAATTTTCAATATTTCTAGCATGTATAAAACCGATTTTAAGTTTTTTATGTGTTCTAAGTAAGCTTGAAAGGGAAGATAAAAATGGTCGTTTGCTAGGTTCATCCAATTCTTCAGTGATGATGTTGCGGTCTTCTACAGAACTGACTTTAAGCTCTTCTACCAACTGACGGATTGGCTGCAGTTGTTTTGATTCATCAAGTTCGTTCTCCATTCCGTAGACACGGGCGTATTCTAAAAATGCATCTCCCGTAGTGATATTTCGAATGTTGTCTCCACCGCACTCTTTATACAGGCGTTTAAATGGCTGAAAAACGAAAGAATCAAAATGCTTGTATTTATTTTCATATATGGCCATTTTGGGTTCATAATGCTCGAGTAAATTCATAAACCGATAAAATCGACTCGCTTTAGAGAACCAATAGTCAATATAACCGGTCACTTTATTTAATTCTAAGAAAGCATAATAACATTCTATTGAATCATCTTCTAGATCCCTTTTGGGAATTAAGCGTGTAACTTGTGCCATTACAGAGTAGCCATTAAAATATTTTAAAACAGAAACACGTTTGTTTCCTTCTATGACATAATACCAATTCATAAATTCATAGACCTTTACAGGGTCTCTTAATCCTTCATTTAAGTGCGCTTCGCTAACTGCCATCCATTTACTTTTAAACTCAGTACCACTGTTAAGTGGCATAAAGTTTTTTGCAAAAGCAATACGCCTAGTGTTCGAATAACAGCCAATCACTTTTTTCAAAGGAATTTCAATAACGCCAAGTTGGACATTAGACACAATTTCGATGTCTTTTAGCAGTCCCTCAAGAGATGGCAAGTGTCCCGATACACCGTCTGATTTGTTTTTAGAATATTCTTTTTGTCCTTTTTTAAGTGCACTTTGAAAATATTCTTCATAGTTCATGCGAACACCTCCCTTTTCTTATTTATGGCTCTCTGCTAATTATACAATAAAAAAACCAGCTTAATCAAAAGCTGGCCTAAAAGAAATGATTAAATTGCATATAAATATTTTAAAATTGTTAGTGGAATAGCTTTTTCGTTAAAATCCATTGGCGCTGTGTGAGGGAACATTAGCAGCATTCTTATCAAATAAATCAGCACAAGCGTGATCAATGTAATGGTTATTAGCCATTTCCTGTGTAATGCCACGCGCTTTGACATTTTTGGAACAAGACCATACAAGATTGGGCCAATAAGTACCCATATCCATAGAGGATGCCAGAAAAACGCTTCCTGAAAATTGCCTCTGCTCACAGAGATAAAAGCTCGTGTCATACCACAGCCCGGGCATGGCAGTCCAGTATAGAGTTTAAAGAAACAAATCGTTTCATTACCCGAAATGAAGAGTATAATCACGTAGGCTAAAAAAGCCAAAGTAAGTGGGATGAATGGTTTCAATATTGCTTTCTTCATGATAGAGCCTCTTATTCCTGTGCAGTAAAATCCCAAAGTTTATTTAAAGAAGACTGCATGATACAAGCGCCTATAACGCCCAAACTGAGTACCGAAAGCACTAAATATAAAATACTATTATCTTCTGGGTGTGGCATTCCAACGTTAGCCTGTGCATCATAAATAATCCTGCCATATTTATAATTCCAGTAGATGATGTATGGAAAACACACTATAGAAAGCAGTAATTCTAAACCTGGTGTCATGCTGTCATTTCTGTTATAAGGTCTTAAATTATCACTTACTTGGTAAATCCAATATAAATAATAAAAACCGCAAGTAATAATACTTAATACTAGAACCATAGCCGGACTTTTCTTCACATTCGTCATCTTCATACTCCTAATATTTATATAATAGTTTGTAACACACTTTTCAGCTATTATTTTGAGCTGAATTCTAATTTAAAACAAGTACCCTGATTCATCTTACTCTCAACAGTTATTATACCATCATTTTCTTCAACAAGTTGCTTTGATATTCCAAGTCCCATACCGTAGCCCGTAGGTTTAGTGGTATAGTAAGGTTCAAAAATTTTCGTTAGCTGATTTGCTGGAATACCGCTTCCATTATCTAAAACCTCAATCACTGAGTTTTGGTTTTTTGCATATCCTTTTATGATTATAACACCGCCTTCGATTGGCAATGCATCCAATGCGTTAATCAGTAAATTAATAAGAATTTGCTTCAACTGCTTGGCATCTATATAAATATCAACGGCATCAACTTCCAATATCAACTTAACCCGCCGATGCAAGAACTCCACTTTTAATAAATTGGAAATTTCTTTGATAACCCTCATCAATGAGATGTTTTCTTTTTTGCTTTTAGCAAACTTAGTGTAGTCTAAAAGACCTTCAACAATGCCATTTAATCGATCCAATTCTGACGGTAAAACTGACATGGCTTGCTTCATAAATGCAACATTATCACTCTTTAACGGCATTATATCAATATATTGTTTAATCGATGCAAGTGGATTTCTAAGTTCATGTGCTATACTTGCAGACATTTTTCCAAGTGTGCTTAGTTTCTCATTTTGACTGAGAACATCGTGGAATATCTTCTCCTGAGTGTTGTCGTTGACCATGAAAATAAGTTCATCCGTGGTGTTCGTTTTGTAACTTACAGGCGTAAGCGCATACTGAATATATAAGGATTCAAGCTTTGAATTCACAAAAGAAGTATTCCCTCTTAATTCTGTATTTAAACTCAAAGCATTATCAAATAATTCCAATCCTAACGTTCTGCAAAGTTCAATTTCTGACCAATGCATACCTAAAACTATACAATTTTCTACGATATCACGGCTTTTTTGATTAAATAACGTCACCTTTCCGAGTTGATCAAATACAATAATCCCATTTGAAATGCCATTTAAAATATGCCATTTTTGGGCGTCTTTTAGTTCGATGACTTCATTTGAGTTCGTTAATTCAGCAGTTCTAATTGCAACTTGATGATGTAATTTTTTGTTGACATAAAAAATAAGACCAAGTAGCAAAGACAATCCTACTGAAACGATGAATGATAAAATAACGAGCGATTTCCAGTTTTTTTGCGATTCTATTGTTTCTCCAAACCATTTCTTATTAATTTTTTCAAGAGTTCCTTTCTCTTTTATAGCATGAATGCCTTCATTAATGAGCTTTAAGGTTTCCATATTGCCTTTTTTGACGGAAACACAGTATTCGTTGCTCATAACGGTTTCTCCAACAATCTTAATTAAGTCACTCTTATGGGTTCTTTGAATATGGTAAACGCCAGTAGACTTATTTCCAAGCATTACATCCACTTCGCCCTTTGCCAAGGCATCAATTGCACTGTTTTGGTCTTCATAGAGACGTATTTTGGCATAACGAATGCTGCTCATTAGTTCATCATTTGCATCGCCACGTTGCAGGGCAATCACACGTCCTTTAAAATCTTCTATGCCCGAGATATCATTGACATCTTTTGACACGAAAATGACTTGCTTACTCATGTAATATGCATCCGAAAAATCGTACAAGTATTCTCTTGAACTTGTTTTAATCATCCCTTGGATTGCATCAACTTTGCCTTCTAAAAGTGCCTTTTTCGCCTCATTCCAAGTAAGTGGAACAAATTCAATTTCAATGCCAGTTTCAATTGCTATTGCATGCATGACATCAACATTATAACCTCTATATGTAAGTGTATCACCATCAGACATGAATTCGAATGGCGGATAATTAATGTCTCCTGCAATTCTTAGTTTATGTTTACCACCAGTTTCGACATTTACAGCAAAACTCACTGTAATTGTTGCTGTAAATAGAAATAGAACAATGATAGAAATGTAAAATTGTTTAAACCGATGCATTTATTTTGTTCTCCTTACTTATTTTATCATCAAAATTGACAGACGCAACAAACTAACTTACTGTTACCATTGTAAATTATTTTTTTACAATATGCATTATGTTTTCAACAAATTTCGACATTATTTTTACTTAACATCTTTATTTTCAACAACCGCTAATATTCTTTAATAAAAAACCTTTTAAAATCATATTAAACGTACTATAATTTAATTGGTAACAGGTTGGATTAATCATTCAACTTATCTAAGTGCGAGAGTGGCGGAATTGGCAGACGCGTAAGATTCAGGTTCTTATGGGCAATTGCTTGTGTGGGTTCGAGTCCCATCTCTCGCACCAAATAAAAAGCGTTGAAATATTCCAAATATCCTTTATTTAGGATTCAATTTTGGTATTTCAACGCTTTTTATTTATATTTATTACTCTTATGAAGTAAATACATATAAATCTATCCTATTATGGAGGCAACTTACATGAATACGCTAATTAATAAATGGGCATTATACTTAAATGAAGAGTTTGAAAAACCCTATTATAAAGAATTGAGCAATTTTCTAACAGAAGAATATGCCAATGCAACTGTTTTTCCAAATCAAATTGACCTATTTAAGGCATTAGACCTCACCGACTATGACAATGTAAAAGTCGTAATATTAGGACAAGATCCATACCATGGATTTAATCAAGCTCATGGGCTTAGTTTTTCGGTAAACCCAAATGTGCCGATTCCACCTTCTTTACTAAATATATACAAAGAACTTCAAACGGATCTTAATTGTTATATTCCCAATAATGGTTGTCTCGCAAAATGGGCTAAACAAGGCGTTCTGCTGCTGAATACATCACTAAGTGTTCGCGAAGGCCAAGCAAATTCACATCAGAAAATTGGCTGGCATCTATTTACGTCCAAAATAGTCGAGTTGCTAGATGCTCATGAAACGCCTATCGTTTTTATGCTTTGGGGCAAAAATGCTCAAGAATACACTAAACTTGTTTGCAATCCAAGACACTTGATCTTAACAGCACCTCATCCAAGTCCACTATCTGCTTACCGAGGTTTCTTTGGGTGCAGGCATTTTTCACGAGCAAATGATTTCCTACGTACGCATGCGCTAGGAGCAATCGATTGGCAAATTGAATCATTGTAATCAATTTGAGCCAGAGATACTTTCAATAA
>JAYVIR010000023.1:0-2248 GCA_043770095.1 Eubacteriales bacterium | reverse complement strand
ATGGAAGTTCTATTTGAAGTTTAAATGGAAGTTAAAAAAGATTGCTATTTGAAATAGAACTATGATATGATTATCGCCATAGATAAGCGTTTGCGTCGCTCATCTATGACTTCTCATTCCCGTACACTTACTACGAAAAAGAGCAAAATGATTATTACAGACAACGACTTCTTAGACAAGATTGAGAACGAATTGGTAACTCTATCTGCTTTAACAAAAGTTTTAAGAGTTGCTTCTTGGGAAGCTGAACAACAGAAAGGTGATTTTGGCTTGACGTTATCTTTGGAATTGCTACAAGAAAAACTCGATCAGGTCAAGCGTCTGGTTATTAACCGTTAACGTTAGCCAAGAGTCGCAGCTAGGCGACGGTCATGGTAGTGGCGATCATCTATGCTTTGCCACTACAAAGATGAAAATTTCCCTTATGCACAAAATTCCGACCGTGCGAATGCACGAAAAGCGACAGCGTAAGCCGATGCGCCCATAGCGCAAATCGGTGGAGATTTAGCGAAGCGGCTGTTATTGCTTATCGCCATCTAAAATCGATTCTCACTAGTCTCATTATGAGACTGCTTGCTTTTGGTTTTGTACAAAACTTGCCTTTTATCCCCACTGTTACAAGGCAAGTTTTGTGTTTTTTGAAAGCTTTGCATAGAGCGGTTTTCATACATTAAGAAGAGCCTTGTACCCTAGGGTACAAGGCTTCACCAAGTATGCAGTTTGCGATCACTAAATTGGTGACCTTGTGACCCAAAAACACCCCCTCTATCCTTATCTTGATTATATAGAAATAACTTTCGGGCTTAGATTTGTTTAAAATCCTTATGTACTAATGTGTTGAGACGTATTGACATGACAACTCATCACAATTAAGCTAATGACCTAAGCAAATTAGCTTCAAGCAATTAACGTCATGTCGGCATCTGAGGGAGACAACAAGCAGTATTTAAGCGACTTCTCAGAGAAGGATGCCAAGTTTGACTTGCACAAGGGTTTAAGCACGCAAATAGCACGCTTGTACGCGATGGAAAGCAGTGACGGGGTGCAAGGTTTTATGTCAGGTGATAGGTTTATAGACTTTAAGACCTATTCGGGGCGGATCAGTGAATGTGGCTCATGGTTAAAGTTTTGGCAGACTGAGAGTGCTATAAAGCTTATAGACGCTAGATTCTGCAAAGTCAGTTATTGTCCTATGTGCCAATTTAGGCGATCGCTCAAGTGGCGAGCCAAATTTTTGGCAGAGCTGCCAGCAATATCGGAAACTTACCCAACTCACAAATGGGTATTTTTGACGTTGACTGTCCGCAATTGCGAGATGTCCGAATTGCGATCGCAAATTCAGATCATGGGCAAGGCATTTTCTAGGATGACTAAGCTTGCAAGTTACCCGCTCGTCGGCGCGATCAAGTCACTGGAAGTGACCAGAGTTTGGGATTGGTACGACAGATCTGGTAACTTCATCGGTCGCCACGGCACAACTTGGTACTACCGCAGCAATGACCCAGACAAGTTGGCATGGACAGTCAAGCCAACAAATGAAGTTCATCCACACTTTCACATCCTAGGGTTAGTTCCTGCTTCATATTTCACAGGTCGAGGCTACATAAAACAGGAACAATGGGCGGAGATGTGGAAACAATCTCTTAGGGTTGATTATGACCCGATAGTTCATGTTCAAGCAGTCAAAAGTAAAAAGGGAAAAGCACCAGTTAATAATCCTGAAGAAGTGGAAACAGATGATAGTGGAATGATAAAAGGCATATGCGAAACTCTTAAATACACAGTCAAAGAGAATGACTTAGTAGGTAAGTTTTGCGATGATGATGATGTTAACTCTAACTGGTTAAAAGCTATAACACAGGAACTACATAAGCTTAGAAAGGTAGACTATGGCGGTGTTTTGAAAGCTTTTGGCAAAGAGGTCGAAGCATCTATGGATGATCTGATTGCCATAGATGATGACAAAGAAACTGCAACAGAGAAGCAAGGAAAAGAAAGGATAGCTCACTATAACTTCCATTTGAAAAAGTATATTATGATGGAAGCTTAAATGGAAGTTATTCAAATGGAACTTTAAATGGAAGTTGAATAAATGGAAGTTCAAATGGAAGTTTAAATGGAACTCTTTTGAATGGAAGTTAAAAATAAATGGAACTTGCTTAAATGGAAGTTGAAAAAGACTATTATTTGAAATAGAAATATGTTACAATTTACGCCATAGATAAGCGGTTGCGTGCTTATCTATGAC
>JAYVIR010000022.1:0-2534 GCA_043770095.1 Eubacteriales bacterium | reverse complement strand
TGCAAGCTATTCTTTCAAGCCAATAAGCATTATTTTCAGATTAAACAATTCTTTCTCTATTTTGCTTATTTGATTTTTTATATCTTCTTTAATCTTATGCTCTCCGCGTATTTTTAGCCAATCTGCAATAGTTTCTTCTTTCCATAGTCTTGCATAGTTCTGACTGCCATATGCCATTGTTCTATCTGGATTCGGGGCATTAATAAGCACCCAATCACTAGACATACCAATCATATCCGCAATCATGGCGCTGGTCAAATATCCTAATTCTTTCAGTTTTTTATGATCTGGTTTTTTCAGCATTGCTAGTTGCATATCGTCGGTATAATTTCCGTCGTTATTCAATGACGTTGTTTTGATAACGTCTTTGTCAATTAGCGGCATCAATGGCTTTGATAATATTTCAACAAACTGCCTTAAATTTTTTGCAATCTCATTAAGCACCGATAACCGTATCGCAATAGTCTTGGCATTCCCTCTAATCATCGTCGCAATATGCTGCATCTCATGCATATCCGATGCGTTTATCTTGGCTTTAACTTCAGCAGTAAGCTCAACGCCGCGTTGTTTAAGCTCTGATTCAAGCTCTGACATGGTGAAAAGGTCGATTGTATCAGCATGGATAATATCGGGTGATTGTTCTTTTGGTTCTGGCAAATTCACTTGTTCCACTTTTTCTACCTCTTGTGATCCCATGCAATCTGATTTTTTATAAAAGCACCACAGACTGCCGTTTTCTAGCTTGATTTTTGCATAAGGCTTAATTTTCAATCTATAAATATTGTTGTAAACCGCTATTTTATCCATATTCCATAGATTAACAAGTTGCTTTGTTGTAACTAGATTTTCATCAGCAAGACATTTTTCTAGCAGTTGTTTTTGCTCATTTTTGTATGCCAAGATAGCCGATACCGTTTCATCTTTCTTGAATAATGATATAAAGTTGCCGCGTTCATCGCAGTAATTTTTAACCGGCATAATCTTATGTTTCATTGTGACTTTATCCCAAACAAAGTTATCTGCTCCGGCTTCGTTTAATATCTGGTTCTTTGTTGCGGTTGCCAATTCTCCTGTATTTTCCACTTTTTCTACCTCTTTTTTAGTTTTTGGCTGATTGATAAATGGGCGGGCGCGTTCACATTCGGCTCGGTCGTAGAAGGAACGAGCAGAATAGCCTTCTCCTATTTTTAATTTTTTTGTAGGCTTAATGCCATATCTACAAACAGATGAACTAGCTGCATTTAGCGATATCGTCCATAGTTGCGCCAATTCTAATAACGTAACGAGCATTTTATTTGTCTTGCAATTATCAAGTTCTGCTCTTTTTTGCTGCATACAAAGTCTAGCATTTTCGCATTTTCGGCGATCATAAAAAAAAAAGTTCCCTTGTTTTCCAACGTGAAATGATTTCAGCGGCTTTATTTTATTTCTATTTAAAAAACTACCAACTCTAACTTTGCCGATATTCCATAAAATCTCAAGTTCTTTCCTCTGAATATACATGTCGTTTCTCAACCACTTTTGAAATTCTTCGTTTTTATCCACAATGCACCTCTTTTTTATTATGGCGGGGAATTTCACCCCGCCGATTCAGCCGTTATGCCTCGAATTCAAAACGATTTTTCATTGCTCTGTTAGCCGCATTCATAATGCCTCTTGCATTAGTAAGCGGATGCCTATTTCTGCTTGCAATCTGTTCACCTACAACGGCTTCGGATATTGCTTTGCTTCCAATGCTAATCAATCTTTCCTGTAGTCTTGGCTCTAATCCGTTCATTTTCTGGTCAATAAGCGCAAGACCATTGAATAATACAGATGTAAGCGGTGCGTGCTTAGCGATTCTAGCGCAAAGACTCAGAACGCGGTCAAACCTTGTCTTGCTTTCGGCTGCAACCTTTACTATTGCGTTAATGCCTCTTACGATTTTAACGCCCTTTGCTTCAACCGCATAACCAGCAGCTTTAATGCGATTGTTGACCCATTTGGCAAGCTCATCGCCTTCTTCTACGCTTGCGCGAAATTTGTCAACGCTGTTCATAATCTTTATGTTTGAGTTCATTATTCTCAAGATTCTAGCCTCTTCAGCCTTAGTTTTGCCTGTATGCACAATACATGGTAAGTGAGTTACCTCTGGGCGCATCTTTGCTGCCTCTACTCGATGCTGTCCGTCAATGACGTAGTAAACATTATTTCTCACGTTCACGGTAATTGCACCAACAGCCGACGAATCCCATTCGTGAGCAATATCCGAGATAAGTTTTTTTGATGCTGACCGCTGGTAATCTGGCTCAATAGTAAGCATATTCTTATTAAGTCGGATAAATTCACCTTGTTCGATGTTCACATTGTTTTCAATCTTAGCCATATTCAATACCTCAATTATTAAATTTTAAATCACACAAACATATTTTACAACACACCAACACAAATTGCAAGCTTTATTTTTTATTTAACATTAAGAACTCCAATTCGTGATAAGGAATATTTCTCAATACTCCCGCGTTAAGCTGCACAATCATGCCGCCTTTGAGCTT
>JAYVIR010000021.1:0-49464 GCA_043770095.1 Eubacteriales bacterium | reverse complement strand
CTGACGATTATTTCGTCAGCCGCCCTCTCATACCGACTTACGTACCGTTCGGTATACGGCGGTTCGTTAAACTAAAGTTTTAGTACTCTTTTGTCGGTGACTTATAGTAGCCTCATTTTGCGCATTTGTATGATTTTACAGTGGTCCACTCTCCATTGGATTGTCATATTTTTTACTGTTAAGCTGCCTTGTCACGTCCTCACGATTGGCTTGCTCTGCAGCATCAACTTCGGACTTTCCTTGTCTCTCTAATTCAACAGCTCGATTCCTTGCCCTTGTCGTATTGGCCCTTCTATCATCGAGATTCATTCTAAAGATTGTTTTGTAGCAAGTCTTAACAACCCACCAGAATACGAAAATAATCGCCGAAGCTGTTTTGCAAACAGAGTAAGCTACACCTAAGATCGGCGGCACTTTATGTTTGCCCAGAACATAGACAATTACAATAGTCAAAGTCCCCAGGATAATCGGTAACTGCAACTCAGGTATTGTGTCTGATATGGCTGCAATTAAGAAAGCAGCCGAACCGACATTTGAAACCAATGTGACAAAAACATCATTTGGAAACAAATTATATCGGACAGCAATTTGCTTCTCCAATACCTTTGTCAACATGTAAGGTAATAGTAAGAGTGCTATAATGCCAAATAAGACAATGACTTCTGAACCCATAAGTCCTCCTCTATGCACTAATGTAATAGGAACTATTCCTATCCTTTGCTAACACCATATTCTAAAATCGATACAACTTTTTAACACTGGCCTGAAAGACATTTGAAATGTCCTTAAGGTCGGAGAATCACTTTTCGTTTTTATCGGTGCTCATATCTACCTGTACGATTAAACGATTCAATCTCCGTTTAGGACAACAGGCATGCCTTTAAAGACAAATTTAACCTATAAGCTTTTAATTCAGCTAAACTTTTTCTATCAACCCTCGATGAGAGAAAGGAGCTTTTATGAAAAGAATTAGTATGTCACTTTTGTTTATTTTATGTCTTTTATGTACAGCTATTGTACCGTTACCTGTCGGCGCTTCAACAGGTGAAAGTTTTATGCTCAGTTTGCTTAAACCGACCTACACAACGGGCTATTACTGGGAGTTTGGCGAATCTCAAAATGGAAAGCTTGGCGGATCTAACAGTATGAGCATGGGAGGCATTAAGTACTTTAACGGCTTTAAGTTTGGCGAACCCGGTAAAGCCGAATTTAATTTAAACCAACAATACGCAGAAATCAATGGTCTAATCGGCCTTGACGACTTCGAAAACAAAAAGGATACCGCTGTCAGTTTCTATGCTGACGGCAAACTGATCGAGTTTATTGAACTCAAAGCTCATGCATTGCCTAAGCCGTTTATCATTAAGGTATCTGGCGTCAAAAGTCTGCTCATTCAGAAGGAGAAAGGTTATTCAGAAGTTGACTTTGCCGCTTTGAAAATTGCCACCGCTTCAGGTGTCGTAGCAACAGGTGACTCTCCTGAAAATCCACTTATAGCCAATAACGACGGTCCCCTATTCTTAGACACCGTCAAGGCCTACTCCCAGGGAAGCTTTTACTGGACCTTCGGCAGTGCCAGTTCCACTGGAATTGGTGGCAACAGGTCTATGACAATGATGGGCGCTCGCTACTATAATGGGTTTAAATTTGGCGACCCAAGTTATGCAATATACAACTTAGAGGGCAAGTATAACAAGCTGACAGGAATCATCGGTATAGATGATTATGATGTCAAGGTGTCCACCTCCGTAAACTTCTTCGGTGACGGTGTCCTCATAAAAAGCATTAACCTACCTGCTTTTACAAAACCAATGCCCTTTGAGGTTAACCTTACTGGCGTTCATCAGTTGAAGATTGAAAAAGGCGTTGGTTATACTGAAGTAGATTTCGCCAATCTCAGGATTCTCAGTAATAAAACCCCTACACAAACCAAACCGGTTGAAACTCCAGTTGTCCCAGCTGGAAAAATCAGCGAATTTATCAATGGCGTAATTCTCAACGCTGACGCCTATCGAATCGCGCCAACAAAAAAAGCTCTAGGATCATCTGTCAAAGGCTCGGGGTTTGCAATCAATCCCGCGTACGCAACTACCTTCGGCAGACAAGTCGTCTATCAAAACAATTGCTTCATTGCGATGGGCGACTTTGGCATGATCAGCATCAGTACAAATGGCAGCGACTGGATGCCTGCTTACATTGGTGCCTTTAGCCGAGTAACCGGGTTGAGTTATGGTAATGGTCACTATGTAGCTACCTGTGAGAATGGATACATGGCAGTTTCAAAGGATCTCAAACAATGGTCGAGTATAAAAAGTCCTGCAACGACTATCAAAAGCATTCTTTACAATAAACAATTTGTCGCCTTAGCGGCGAATGGTGTCTTGTACAAATCTTCGGATGGCCTGTCTTGGACAAAACTTACCCAGATTCTTAACAACAAGACCGTTTACAACTTCAACAAACTCTTATTCTTAGGCAACAGCTACTATGTCATGGGGGACACGGTGACTCTACAGTCTTCAGATTTAAAGACTTGGTCTAAACTCAATATTGTCAGAACTTATACAAGCAATAATAAAGAACAAGCAACCACAGCCGTCCGGATACAGGATATGGCAGTAGGCAACAATCACCTCCTTGCTGTTTCCAATAACGCTTACTTTGTTTCAGCCAATCAGGGCGTCACTTGGAAACAACAAAGCCTAGTACAAAAGAGCTACGACAAAAATACCTACATCGTCAACAGCATTGTCTATTTTAATAAGCGATTCATCATGTTCCAAAGAGTGACCGATGGCATTAATCAAGAGTACATTATCAGTCGTGCAGATGAAAAAGGCAATCTAATGGATATAATTCCTGAAAATGCCCGTGTCGATTTAGAATATAACGAAATAAAAGCAGCGGTCGCTTCGAGCACTCTTTTAGTTGGTGTAGGGTCAGACATTATCTATTCTAAGGATGGCAATGTCTATAAAACCACCTACAACAGAGCTGCCAACTTCCCTAGTTTATTGGGTGCCAATGACAATTATGGCTATTGGTCTAACAACAATCTCACAAGTTTCAATGCGTCAGTGAAAATAGGTGAAGCCACAACCCAGCTTCAACAACAGCAGAGTAAAATGAACGATATGGCATGGGGGAATGGCATTTATGTAGCTGTCGGGGCAGAACAAACATTGCACTATTCGACAGATTTAAAAACTTGGTCTGACCCATACCGCTTTAGCAATCAAAATGACGATGTTGTGAAGAGACCCGAAATTACCAGTGTCATATATTACAACAATCAATTCATAGCTGCTGACCGCGATGGCTATCTGTATAAATCAGTAGATGGGAAGGAGTGGACCGTTGAATCCCTGCATAAGGATTATAGAGATTTAACGATTCAGTACGATTCAATTGGGAAACAAGTGATGCTATTTGGCGCTTATGTCGGACCACTTGCAAACGGTGAAACTTCTTATGTGGGCCTCGTATTAACTTCTACGGACGGCACTTATTGGAAGCAAATCCTAGTCCCTTCTGTTGAGAACATTCGATCGATCGCCATGGGGCCAAACGGCTATGTCCTGACAGGTTTTCTCAAAACATATGCGATTTCTAAAGACTTAAAGCGTTTTGACACCTATGCACTGGACGACAAATATTCACTAAAATCCACTAAGGGAAATCTCATTTCTATAACAGAGCTTAGAGATGCGGTCTATATGAATGGCAAATACTACGCCCTTGCTACAAGTACTGATCGTATGGATGTCAACAATCCAAATTTCTTCGAAGGGAGGATCTTAGCCTCATTGGATGGTATTACCTGGTCCCCAACCTTGGAAGAACTTGTTGTTTCAGCTTATACATTGAAATTGGCTAACGACAAGCTTTGGTTAGTGCTTCAGAATGGGATGCTCGTTGAAGTGAAATAATCGTAATTTAAACCAAAAAAGCCACAGAGTCTCAGTTGATGGACTTTGTGGCTTTTTTATTATTGAATTGATTTACATATTGTTTACTTTAAGCTAAACTAATTGTTATATTCTATACTATACTAACGCTTGGAGGCCATATGACCCCACAAAATTATTCAACGCTATTTATTGTTTTAAATGTCTTTATTTTTCTCTATTACGAGCTTCACAAAAATACGATCAAGGGCATTTTTCATATGACAGAAATACACTTTTATAATGTACTCCTCTCACTTTTCGTTGGCATTTACACCCTAATGACGCCTGAACTTAGCGACACAATGCAATTCATACTCTTTGGAGCAGTTGGTTTAACCAGCTTTTTTTTAAGTTTCCTATCACCCTTTAAAGCTCGTCTTCACATCCATTTGGAGAAGTACTGGTTTAATTGTTGTCTTTGGCTCTTTTTCTCCTTTTTACTGGTGAACTTATTGACCCTGCCTTATAGAAACTACGACGGCAACCTCGTTACCCCTATCGTTTTAATCCTCCACCTCTTACCGCTCATTTTTATTTTTCTAATGCTTGTGTATTTCAGCATGATTCAATTGCGCTATTACACAGCCCTTAGAAAACAAAAGGAAATAGAGCACTATATTAAGCCGCTTTATTGTTCATTGAACCACGAATTAGAAGACTTTAAACGCCAACTTGTAAACCATCAAGAATCCTCTTCAACCGATGTGCTTGAAGCTTCGGCACCGTTGATTGAAACTCTCAACAATAAAATCCACCTCGCAAAACTGCCAGTCTATTCCAATCATTTAGCAGTCTCAATGGCCATCTTAACTTATCTGAATGATCAGAGTAAAGAAAACACTTGGATCGATACACAAGCCACCAAACTACCTTCTGAGGAACTGGCATTTATACTGAACATCCTTTGTCAATTTTTAAGTGCTAAGGACCCTAATGCGATTAAAGGGATTCAGCGCACACCTTATACCAGTGGTCATCTGATTTTTTCTTTAGATCCTGGTATTTTAACTTCAAAACAGTTGCAATCCCTGATTAAGAAAGGCAGCTTGGGCAAAGTTAAAAATGGTTTAGCCGATTATCGCTTCAATCTAGTCTGCCTGAATTGGCTTATGCATAAGAGGCAGCTAAGTCTGCGCTATACAGTAACCCCTGAAGATTCAATCGACTTAGTCTTATCTGGTTTGTAAGGAAGGTGATCTTATGCAAGGCAATACGATGGTAGTACAGCTTGTTATACTTGTTTTATTGGATAGTCTGAGATATATACTCGATTTTTACTTCATGCTTTATAAACCCAACACGATGCTACACAACTTAAAGATCCCAGTAAAAAAACTTTGGTTTGCCAGCATTCCATTTTTCCTCATAATGGTGACAAGCAGCGCCATTTTTGTTTTTTACCCATCTTCTAGTTTTATTTCCTTATGCCTATGCGCCGCCATCTATATCATTCTCGTAAAATACCTCTATGATTATTCAGTTAGTCGATCGATCTTCTGGTTGGGGCATTTTTTTCTTTACAGCATACTCATAGATATTATGATCAGTATTCCCATAATCCTGATGGATGTCCTTTGGGGCAATACAAATATACTCATAGCCACTGTAATGGTGTTAGTCCTAACTAACGTCTTTATCATTCTTATCTCAAAATGGATTGTGAGAATAAGTCTTTTTTATTTGCAACTCACTCAGCTCGATTATCTAATGTATTTCCCATTGGC
Organism: Eubacteriales bacterium; assembly: GCA_043770095.1. Taxonomy (GTDB): domain Bacteria; phylum Bacillota; class Clostridia; order Peptostreptococcales; family Acidaminobacteraceae; genus JBGSUZ01. The sequence goes on along the minus strand of JAYVIR010000021.1, from coordinate 43,790 downwards.
CATTATGGGTGTATTAATGTCCGGAATAATCACACTGTCACGTGCCCTTTTAAGCGATGCGCCACTTTGGCTTATAGGGCCCCTAGCGCTGTTCTATTTTTTATTCGTGTTTTACATCATGGCACAACAATTTTCAGCCTTGAAAAAGGCCTTACAAGCAGATGAAGCGAAATCCGCCGTTACTATGACTAAACCAATTGTCGCTGAATATTTGACCCACCGCCACGACATTAAAAATCTATTATCTGCCCTCAATTACAGTCATGGAAAATCCCAAAACGAAGAAGAATCCAGCTTCTATCAGCATTATCCGCTTCTAAATGCCATGCTTCGGTTAAAAACAGAATCTTTAGGCGTTATAGGGATTCAAATAAACATTCAAAATCACGATTTTCACCTAGATGTGTCTCGTTCAGAGTCTTTCGAAATGAACATGACAACCATTTTAGGGATCTTAATTGACAATGCCAGAGACCATTTAGCAGCTCATCCGACCCTCAACCCCTTGATCCAATTGTCCATAGGCGGTCCAGATTGTTTGATAAGCATTGGAAATTTCATCGCTGACGATGGTGTCCAATTCCTCAAATCCAATATAAAAAAGGGCTTTAGTACAAAAGTCGACCATCTTCATTCAGGTTTTGGACTAAGCAATGCCCAAACATTGGCTGGGCAAATAGGTGGGAAAATGCTTCATCACATTGAAGGGCAACAGATTCATTTTGAACTGCTGAGTAAGTAGCGAATTTGCTAGTCGCTCATCTGTCACTTGCATCTGATACAATAGAGTTATCCTCTTTGATATTTTATGAAGTTAAGACTTTGAAAACACAGTATTTGCAATTCTTTTTAAGCGTCCTTATTGAACAGCACGGATAAGCCGCAGGCTTGTCCGGGGCGATGGCGCGCCAAATAGATTCAAAAACTGAAACAGCCTCAGAAGCATAAATGCTCCTGAGGCTGTTTCAGTTTTTGAATCTGCTGTTCTTTGCTTGTTCTACTATTCCCACTCAATAGTCGAAGGCGGTTTAGAAGTTATATCATAAACAATCCGATTCACATTATCCACTTCATTTACAATCCTTGAACTAATTCGATCCAAAACTTCATACGGGATTCTTGCCCAGTCAGAAGTCATGCCGTCGATAGAGGTTACTGCGCGAATGGCAACGGTGTGAGAGTAGGTTCTTTCGTCACCCATAACGCCAACGCTTTTGACGTTTGGAAGGACGGTGAAGTACTGCCAAACTTCTCTTTCAAGGCCGGCTTTTTTGATTTCTTCTCTTAAGATTGCATCGGATTCGCTGACAATTTTAAGATGGTCTTCTGTGATTTCACCGAGAATACGAATAGCAAGACCTGGACCTGGGAAAGGCTGTCTCCAAACGATTTTCTCGTCAAGGCCAATTTCTAAACCAACACGACGCACTTCATCTTTGAAGAGGTCTCTAAGCGGTTCGATCAATTTAAAGTCCATGTCTTCAGGAAGTCCGCCAACGTTGTGGTGAGACTTGATCACGTCTGCCGTATCTGTGCCTGATTCGATAACGTCCGGATATACAGTGCCTTGTACAAGCCACTTGATGCCCTGAAGTTTGTTCGCTTCTTCTTCAAAGACACGGATAAACTCTTCGCCGATTATTTTACGCTTGCGCTCTGGATCAGAAACGCCTGCCAATTTGCTCATGAAACGCTCTTTGCAGTCCACGCGAATAAAGTTCATATCAAACTCATTCACAAAGACTTGTTCTACTTCGTTGCCTTCGTTCTTTCTAAGAAGACCGTGGTCAACAAAGATGCACGTCAGATTCTTGCCAATCGCTTGGTGTACCATAAGCGCTGCCACTGATGAATCCACGCCGCCTGAAAGTCCGCAGATCACATTGTCATCGCCTGCAATGTTTTTAATGTTTACAATCATTTCTTTGGCAAAATCGCCCATGTTCCAGCTGCCTGAACATTTACAGATGTTGAAAAGGAAATTGGAAATCATTTGTCTGCCAAATGGGGTATGTTCTACTTCGCCGTGGAATTGGATGCCGTAAAGCCCTTTTTCCACATTTTCCATGCCTGCAACCGGACAGTTTTCTGTCGTTGCAATAACGTCAAAGCCTTCTGGTGCTTTCTCTACATAGTCAAAATGGCTCATCCAGCAGATAGAACCGTCTTCAACTTTTTCAAACAATTCGCTTGGTTTTTCAAGGTTAAGCACAATTTTGCCGTATTCTCTTTGATCTGCACGTCTAACCGTGCCGCCAAGGAGGTGCGCCATTAACTGCATGCCATAGCAAATACCTAAAACAGGTACGCCGAGTTCGAAAATTTCTTTGGCAAGGGTTGGGGCATGATCGGCATAAACCGAATTGGGGCCGCCTGTAAAAATAATGCCTTTTGGGTTCTTTTCTTTGATCTTTTCGATGGGTGTTCTCCAAGAAACCACTTCGCTGTAAACATTGGCTTCACGAACTCTTCTAGCGATGAGTTGGTTGTACTGACCACCAAAGTCGACGATTATAATCTTTTCGTTTTCTATTTGCATCGGTTACCTCCACAGGATTATATATATGTTGTACAAAGTTTTTTAAGGGAAAAACAAGTCAAAGCGCATTCCGCTGGGACGAAAATTAAGGACGGATAGACGCTTTGACTCGTTGGTCTGAAGCTTTACGCTTCAATAATTTATCAGTAAAATTTCGGGTGCAGTCATCAAACTGGGGAGGAAGATTTATCACCACGAAATTTACTACCAAGGTTAGCGAGCCTACGTATCAGCTTTCTTAATCGATTATAACACTTTGAACCTATCGATTAATAGACGAATAATTTGGAGACTCTTTTGTGATTTGAATGTCATGCGGATGGGATTCCACAAGACCTGCACTGGTAATTTTCATGAACTGTCCAGTGTTTTGAAGATCTTCAATCGTTGGCGTGCCGCAATAGCCCATGCCTGATTTGAGACCGCCCACTAATTGGTAAACGATGTCTTTCAATTTGCCGATGTAAGGCACACGGCCTTCGACGCCTTCTGGCACAAATTTCTTCGTGTCATTTTGGAAATATCGGTCTTTGCTGCCTGCGTTCATTGCTGACACAGAACCCATGCCTCTGTAGCCTTTAAAGCTTCTGCCTTGATAGATAATGAGTTCGCCAGGGCTTTCTTCAGTCCCTGCGAGGAGCGAGCCTAGCATGATGGTGTCAGCTCCAGCGGCAATTGCTTTCACAATGTCTCCAGAGAATTTAACGCCGCCATCGGCAATGATTGGTATATTATACGGTTTTGCTGCCTCGGCGCAGTCAAGAACTGCTGTTAACTGAGGAACACCAATACCGGCAACGACTCTTGTTGTACAGATAGAACCTGGGCCAATGCCTACTTTAACCGCATCTGCGCCTGCTTTGATCAAATCCACGGTGCCAGATGCAGTTGCTACATTGCCTGCAATCAGCTGAATTTCTGGATAAGCTCTTTTGATGGTTTTGACTGCTTCAATCACATTTCGGCTGTGTCCGTGAGCGGAGTCTAACGTAATCACGTCAACGCCTACATCTACAAGGGCTTTGACACGATCCATCATGTCTGCGCTAAGGCCGACCGCCGCGCCAACGATTAATCTGCCGCTTTGATCTTTTGCTCTATTCGGATAGATGACTGCTTTTTCAATGTCTTTTATAGTAATCAAGCCTTTTAAATGGCCTTCATCGTCTACAAGTGGTAATTTCTCGATTTTATGCGTTTTTAAAATAGCTTCCGCTTCTTTCATTGTAATGCCTTCTTTGGCCGTTATCAAATTTTTCTTTGTCATGACTTCGTCAATGAGTCGATCTGCATCGCCTTCAAAACGCGTGTCTCTGTTGGTGATGATGCCTATAAGAATGTGATTTTCATCTACAATTGGAACGCCTGAAATTCGGTATCTTTCCATTAATTCAAGCGCGCTGCTGACGGGGTGTCCAGGCGATAAAAAGAACGGGTCTACAATGACGCCATGCTCTGAACGCTTTACTTTGTCGACTTCAAGCGCTTGCTGCTCAATGGTCATGTTTTTATGGATAATGCCTACGCCGCCTTCTCTGGCAATGGCAATGGCTAAATTGGCTTCTGTAACCGTGTCCATTCCCGCGCTGATGAGCGGAATGTTAAGCATAATTTTATTGGTTAAACGCGTTTGCGTCTTTACGTCACTTGGTAAAATATCCGATTGTTGAGGGACGAGTAAGACGTCGTCATAAGTTAAGCCTTCTTTTAAAATTTTGGATGACATGTAAAGAGCTCCTTTCGATACAGTTGCAGGCAATATAGATCTAAATACAAAAAAACCTTAGATTTCAGCAAGTGAAATCTAAGGCTAATAAAGTCGTGACAGGTGCAGCGCATCACAATGCCTAAAATTTCACTCATAGCAGGATCATTTACGGTAATCCGGTAGAGACATATGAACCAATCTTCATATTTATACGAGTGATAATATTCGGTTTTCGTTTGATTTATACTTGATTTTCTATATAAATTATCACTTACAGTGGTTAATGTCAATAGTATAAGAGCAGAATTTAGGATATTACAAAAACTTTAACATTTTTAACAAACATTCAACGCTTTTTCGAACAACATTGTTCGTGTTTTAATATTTTTGAATCTATTTTGTTATCATTTCGACACAACTTTTCGCTATATAAAGATTATAATTACCACAAGTTCCATTTAATACATACTTAGGAGGTTTAGGCTCATGAACATCAAATTGTCATTGAAAGACAAACGTTCAATTGATAAAGAAACGCTCATGAACGGCTTATTTGCAGGCGCTTCAGTCTTAGCGGCTGGCAGCATTTTACTTTACACAAAAAATGATCTACAGCATTTGGATTTTATTTTGCGCCCCGTTTCGTCTTTGGTCTATTGGACTACAGGATCTGCTTCTAGTTACTTAGAAGAGACTGGCTATGTTCACGAAACACTTGGCATATCCATTGGTGCATCTTGCTCTGGCATCCACTTTCTAACGGTTCTTTTTTTGATGCTTGTTTTCAACTTCATTTCAAAAGTAAAAGGGTTATATCATAAAATAGCAACATTCATTATATTTGGCATTCTTGCCATCTGTATCACCATTTTAGCAAATGCCTCTCGCATTTTGGTTTCTGTATTGGTGTTATCTCTTCCACCCTTCTCCACATCAGGGCAAGGTCCGCTCATCCACCTGGCGATTGGCGTTCTGTTCTATTTTAGTTATTTACTTTTGACTTACTCGCTAGCAAGCGCAATCTACTTAAACAAAGGAGCCCATTCTTATGAGACATCTGTATAGACCTTGGCTACTGCTCCTAACCGTTACCCTACCGCAAATTCTGATTATGATGATGCTTTGGAGAGTTTTCGGCATCATTAGACCCGATTTAACATCTAATATGCTTCAAAGTTGGATGCTGGCAACAGGATTTTTAAGCTTGGCTTGTTTGTCTTCATTTATTTATGCCCTACACTGTTCTATAAAAAAGAAACCCATTGACCCCAAAGCGGCTATAGCCCTTTTGAGCGTTTATCTGATTTTTATCTATCAAATGTTTATAGGCTACAACACCCTCATTCCTTCGACTATACCCACTTGGGCTTTACTCGGAATGAATCCCGGTTGGACAATTTTGACTTTGACCATGCCTGTCCTCTCTCACTCATTGCTGCTGATTTCCTTGTGGAGTATTGAAAAATTTAATCTTAAAAATGGTCTTAAAGATTTAGGAATTGCCATTTTATTTCCTTTTGGCTGGTATATTTTCACCTTAATTATTTCGGCTTTTATCCATATAAGCCCACCAGGTTTTGAACAGATTCTCCCCATTTTAATCGTACTGAGCATCGTCAGTTTCTTCTTTTTTCTGATTCGCGGATTTGTCTTGATTCTTAAAGACCGCAAATTAGTAAGTCAGATGATTATTGGACCGGTTTGTTTTGCTTGTTCCTTAGCAGGCTTAGGACTTAATCTTAGCATGGGCAATATTTTTGGAAACTTTAATCAATGGCCTTTTTATGTATTGGCTGTGGCAACAGGGATTTTGGTGTGCATCCCCCCTCTAAAAAACGAAAAAATGAGATTGGCGCTTTATGCGGGCAAGGCTTTCTGTTTAAGCTATACCCTCTACTTCTTCATGGTTTTCTTACCTTATTTGCCACTGAGCATTCTACTCATTATCGTCATGGGTGGCGGTATTTTAATGTTGACGCCTCTGGTACTGACCATTCTTCATGTAACCCTTCTAGCCGATGACTTTCATTTTTTGAAAGCACATTATCACAAAGGTATTTTGCTGGCTATTCTGATCTTCGGATGCGTCTCTTTGCCGTCTGCTTATACCATTGCCGTCATTCAAGACAAAGGCACTTTGGATACGGCTCTAAAATATACCTTCCAGCGAACCTATGAAGAAACAGACAATAAGAACCTTAATTTTTCAGCCATCAAACGTTCCATCGAAAACATTAAAGAGCAAAAAAAGTCTCAACGTCCAGGAGCGGATATTTTTCTTAACGCTTCAACCCCTATTTTGTCGGCATTTTACAACAGCGTTGTTTTGAATAATTTTTCTCTTTCCGATGACAAAATCCATCAGATTGAAGCCTCTCTTTTAGGCGAAAAACAGGCTGCTCAATCGAACCAACCCTTAGAGCTTGCTCCTGAAAACATTGACATCATAACGCAGTCGCTTAAAACTCAGACACGCTATGATTCAAAAGAATCTGTTTATAAAACTTGGGTTGACCTCACACTTAAAAATAACAGCTTCGGACAAAATGAATACCGAACCCTTTTCAAACTACCCGAAGGCAGTGTCATCACCAATTATTACCTCTATGTGGGCAACGAGAAAAAATACGGCCTTATTGCAGACAAACGTGCTGCTAACTGGGTATACCAACAAGCCAAAAATATCAAACGTGACCCGGGTCTTCTGACAGAAGTTGGAGGCAATTTTATTGAATTTAAAATTTTCCCTTTTGAGCCTAGCCAAGTACGTCAATCTGGGTTTGAAATCACTCATAAAACCCCAATCACGTTGAATTTTGATCATCAAGATCTTGTGCTAAAGGTAAACGAAAGTGGCACTTCAAACGACTCGACGCTTAAGCCAATTACTTTATCCTCAGGGGTTGTGTTCCTGTCCAAAGCGTTCAAGGAAACACTTCCAACCACTACTCGAAACGCTCAAGTCTACATGCTCTTGGACTATTCTAAAGGCAATGAGAAAAATATCCAAAATTATATGAAGCGCGTGAACACCTTTATTAGCGCTCAGCATTTAGAAAAGGATAACCCTAGAATTTTTGCACTTAATCATCAAATGAATCAGATTCCCTACCACTCTCAGTGGGCAGAAAAAATTATAACGTATGGCTCTTACGGGGGCTTAAATCTAGATTATGCTTTGAAGAAAATCCTCTATACGCATACCATAAAAGAACCCGAAACCACACCTGTAGTGATACTCGTCACAGATCATCCCGAAAACGCTTATCTCTCAGAAAATCTTAAGGAGATGAATTTTGCCGCTCCCGAGGGTATTCGTTATGCCGTTTTAAGTCCCGATGGCCGCCTTCAAACCTATGATGTAAAAGATACAGGCATAGAGCAACAACCACAGACAATCAAAACGTTTGAAAAAACCATCGTTCGAGTCTGGAAAAACAACGATAAATCTTATTTTCTAGCAGATAACGGAGAAGACAGCATTCTTACAACCGATTATAAAACCCCCATTGATGTCAAGTCGATTGTTGGCACACAATGGGAAAAAGGAATGATTATAAAGTCCATGCACCAGCAGGCTCAACTCCACCCTGAAACTCAGTTGCAAAATCAACTAAATATGGTCAAAGTCAGTATCACTAGCCATGTAATGAGTCCTCAAACGTCCTTTATTGTTTTAGAAAATCAAGTTCAAGAAAATGCGATGTTAGAAAAGCAAAAAGAAATTCTTGCCGCTAAACGTCCCTTAGAAATTGGTGATCTACAGCAGATGGATGAACCGCCATTGATATTACTATTTTTAATGGTCGCTTTGATTATCGGTTTTAAAAATCGCCGCAAACTATTTGAATAATACAAAAGAGACAGTCACCGTTGACTGTCTCTTTTGTATTATTGCATCTAATTATCAGTCTAACCCATCCATTATTTCCGCTAAATTTTCAATAAATATGTCTACCAATTTGCCATCAAAGTGCTTGCCCTTCTCGCTAATCAGATATTCAAGCGCTTCATTTTGAGTACTTGCATCTTTATAAATACGCTTATGAGTGAGTACATCAAAGACATCTACGATGGCCATCATTCTGGCACGAATCGGAATAGCTCTGTCTTTTAGAGCCGTTGGATAACCCGTTCCATCATATTTTTCATGATGATACAGCGCCATCTCAGCAGCTATTTTCATAATTTCAGACTCTGATTTATTGAGAATTTTATATCCGCCCATTGGGTGTTCTTGAACCAACTTAAACTCATCTGGCGTCAGTTTTCCTTTTTTCTTTAAAATAGTCTCCGAAACGCCTATTTTACCGACGTCATGCATGGTGCTCGCCACTCTGATCTGTTCACTTTCCGAATAAGAAAAGTTGTTATAAAGACTGTAGCGATACATCATCTCTGAAATTCGTCTCACGTGCCCAGTCGAATCATCAAAGTGATGTTCGACCACTTCACCTAGAGTCACAATGATTTCCTTTTGCGTGCTGTTAATCATATTGTTGACAATATAATTGTCCAGTGCCACCGAATAATTCGCTAAAAATATCTCGATGAGTTCAAAATCAAACTGCGCTTGATCCCCTTCAATGTAAATATAATTATTTGGCCCCGTCTGCCCTGTGCTTTGAATTATAAAGCCGTTAGGCAGTACGTGGATTCGATTCTCAGGAATCAAAGATTCTTCAAATTGGTCGCATAAATGCCTAAGCTCAGGAATATCACATACTGCAGAGCCTATATAAGTTTCATACTTTCCTGTTGCCGCAACTACGACAGGCTGCCGACTCTCATGTTCCATGGTAATTACACCCGAAGAGCCCTTTTCAGTCCCATGCAAGAACATCATGTCTCCATTATCAAGTTTAAAACAGCTCATTTGATGAAGAATGCTTGTCAAAAATTCATTCAAATGATTGTGTTTAAACAGATTGGCACTGGTTTCGATAATACGCTGAAGTCCTTTTCGATTGCGCTCAAGTTTCATTAAATCACGGTAGTTTCGAAGCGCAGAATAAATGGTTGTATTCAATCGGCTTACGGTAAGTTCCGTCTTGATTCTATAATCATTGATGTCATAATCTTTGATGACTTTTTCTTCTGGCGCCTCGCCTGGCTGACCTGTTCGAAGAACAATTCGAGTCATTTCATTTCTTAAATCTTTTCTCAAATACTCAACAACTTCAAGGCCTGAATGAATATTTTCCATGACCACATCTAAAAAAATGAGGGCTGTATCCGCATTGTCCTTTAGCATCTGTTTGGCTTCTTTTCCGCTATAGGCATCTAAGAGAATTAATTTTCTGCCTTCAAATTCAAAATTTCTAAGAATCATGCGGGTAACACTATGAATTTCCTCATCATCGTCTGCGATAATGACTTTATAAAAGCCATAGGATTTTTGAGGCTCAACCTCTTCTTCAGCCAAAAAATCAAATTCCACATTATCCTCGTCAAACATATCACTCATAAAAACGCCTCCTTATTCCAAGTCAAAAGCATCCATTGATAAAGTCATTACTTTTATTCGTTGTCGATTTCGACTTGAAACGGTATCTGAATATAAAAGTGTGTGCCAGTTCCCGTAGGGCTTTTACAGGAAATTTTACCACCCAATTTCCCTGTAATGAGATTATAAACCACATTGAGTCCCAATCCACTTCCGCCCTTACTTCGGTTCGTGGTGAAAAATGGCTCAAATATCTTTTGAAGATTTTGGCTAGGAATGCCAATGCCATCGTCTGAAAAATGAATGGAAAGTTGTGCGTCTTCCTTCTCTACGACAATCTCAATATGACCATTTTCTACATCTTTCAAGCCATGAATTAAGGCGTTCATAATTAAATTCGTGAAAATTTGAGCAAATACGCCAGGATAGCTGTTAATAAATAACGGTTCCTCGCATTTGATTCGAATCTCATGCCCTGTATATTTATATTCGTGTTTTAAGCTGAGTAAAATCATGTTTAAATACTCATGTAAATCAAAGTAGCTTAAACTTTCCGTAATCTGATTGACTGAAATTTCTTTAAAACTCTTCACCAATTCTGAAGCTCTAAACAGATTGGTATTGAGTATTTTCGAGGTTTCCTCAGTGCTATTGAAGTAATCCCTTAAATGTGTCTTGGTCATCTTTCCTTCGTCCATTTGCAGCATAATCTGATCATTGATGGTTTTTAAATAGGAAGCCGCAGACACTGAGACGCCGAGGGGGGTGTTAATTTCATGAGCAATGCCCGAAACCAAACTTCCAAGTGAAGCCAGTTTTTCTTTTTCAACCAATTCATCCATCGCAAGTTTAAGTTTTTCGGTTCTCTCATCCACCATTTTTTCTAAAGTGGCTTTTTCCTTTTCATGAAGGAATTGAATTTCTTCTTGAGCCTCCACCAAGTCGGTAATATCCGTATTCGAGCCTAACACCATTTCAACATTGCCAAGAACGTTAAACATCGGGATCAAATGGACATTGTAGACGCGTCGCTTCCCATCCATTTTAATAAATGAGAACTGATAAGTGTATTTCAACTTGCTTTCGACAACGCGTTTTAGTTGCTCTTTCCAAAAATGCAATTCGCTCTCTTTTTTGAAAACAATGTCCAACCCTTGACCTATAACGTCTTTTCGCACCCGTCCAATTTCCTGTTCAAAGCGTTGGTTGATGGCGATGAATTTGCCCTCAGGAGACAGACTGTAAATCATGTCATCAATATTTTCAATGAGCGATCTGTATTTTTCTTCACTGAGCTGAATTTTTTCGAAAGAATTTTTTAAGTTCTCAGACATCGTGTTTAATGCTTCTATCAACTCGTCTGCCTCAGCAATTGGGAATGACGATTGTTCCAAGTGAATTTCAAAGTCACCATGAGCAATTGCAAGCGCGGCCGTTGCGCTCAATTTTATTGGTTGGCTGATTTTACTTATTACAACCACTGCCACACCACCAAGAAGTAACGCCATGAAAAAAATAACAAGCAGTGAGGTGTTTTGATGGTTTTTAACAGCGCCCATCAAATCATTTTGAGGAATAACCGAAATAACTCGCCAACCAAATTCATTTGGCAACTGAACTTGCGCCATTTGAACAAAAAGCGTGTCACTTTCCGACTTAACTTGCAGCACTTCACCCAATGTGTTTTTATGGGCATTTAAATAAATTGCTGTCGTTTTGATCATTTCATTTTCAAACTCATAACCTTTGATCATTTCTATGGTCTGAAAGCCCTTATCATCTTTAACAAGCTTCATTGCTGGTTCTATTCCCGAATGGGCAATCACGTTCCACTCATTGTCGATGATATAAACAACGCCAGACCCTTTTGTCTTATCCTCTCTTAAAAAAGAAGAGATGCCATTCAGTTTTACATCAATATCCGCAACACCACGAAAAGCACCTATTTTATCGAAAACAGGCACTAGTGATGAGATGGTAATTTCCATTTTTTCATCTGCATTCACGTAAATTTCTGACCACTGAGCTTCGGGTCTGACCTTTACAGGGGCATACCAAGGTCTAGTCATTGGGTCGTAATTTTCATAAGCGCCAACAACTTTTGAATTCATATTTTCTTTTTCATAAATATTAAGCATGCCTTTCGTGCGGTCATCCTTTAGCATCAATGAAAAGTCATTTAGTCCATTGGCACGAAGGCCTACAAAACGGCCTTTTTCATCGCCATAACTGATCACGCTAATCTGTGGCGTGCTTTTCTGAACAGTCTTGTAATAACTGAGGATCATAGACTGCATGCGAACAAGGTCTTTATCGCCCGTTAGATCACTTTCTTTTAATTCTGCTGCGAGAATCTGATTCACACGTTCAGGATCTAACAGCAATTCATTTAACTTTTGCTGTGTATTTTCATTGACCGCAGTCGCAATTTTGCCACCCTGCTCTTTGGCAATCCAGTTGAAATCATTTTGCCAAACAAAAACAAGCAAGATCAACAACACACCTATGAAAATCCCAAACGGAATTAACAATGCTCTTTTTATAGAAATATGTCTGCTCATTTACCAGACCCCCCAGATGAGTCGAACCCTATCTTAACCGTTTTTAAAAAAACTGTCAGTGTCTAATAGTATACCTTTATTTAAGATTTTCAAGCGTAAAATTCGGAATTATTTTACCCAATTAAATAAGTCACCCAAAGGTAATGCTTTGCACGTGTGAGCGCCACATACAGCCGTCTTCTGTGAATAGGGTCTTTGGTTGGATAGTTACTCTCAGAAGCATCATAAACCAGCGCTGAATCGAACTCCAAACCCTTTGCCCGATCGACCGTAATAAGGCTCACACCTTCTTTAAAGTGGTCTTTATCCTCTTTGATTGTATTGATTTGATAAGGACACGTTTGTTTTTTTAGGAATTTAGACAAAGTATTTACTTGCTCAACCGACTGACAAATGACCGCAACCGTTCTGAATTGTCTCTCGGAGCAAGCGCTTATATAGTCAACGACCGCCTTTTGGAGTTCGTCTTCTGTCTTGCATTCCAAAGTGACCACTGCCTCGCCGCGTCGCATGACAGGGCGTGCTTTTAAGGCCTCTTCTTCAATCAAATGGTTGGCAAATTCAACAATTTCGCAGGTGGATCGGTAACTGTCGCTTAGTTGGTAAAGTTCTGGTTTTAAATCCGAAATCACGCCATTTAGCAGCTCGTCCCAATGTCTTAAACCTCTGTGCCTGTAAATGCCTTGATTGATATCTCCCATCAGCGTCATCGAGTGGTTTTCAGATAATTTTCTGATGACCCAGAATTCCTGAGGGCAATAATCTTGAGCCTCATCCACAAAAATATGTCTATAGCGACTAATGCCATCACGGCCTTCAATGTTCATTTTAAGGTAGAAAAGCGCCGCCAAATCTTTGCGTTCCAGTTTCCCAGACTCTAAAATTTCAAGACTCGTCTGACGTATGCTATCAAAGTGTTTCAAATCATACTTCTCTGCAATTTCGGTCTTCGTATTCCAAAAATGCAAATAGACCTTCATTAAATCCAAGGTCATGAATCGTTGATTATAAGTATCTACAGCTCCTCTAATTTTAGACTCGAACTTGCGCTGAGTGGCTGTCGTCAAACTCGCAAGTGGCCCCTCCATCTGCTCGGTTAAATACACCCTCATTTTTGAAGTCACATAGTCTTGAATCTGCTTCGTCACCCGATTAAAGGGCATTTCCGTATTGACCAATTTACGCTGTTCATCCGCACGTATTTTAAAAGTTGTCCCCTCCACTTTGAGTGGCTCAATTTTCTTTGAAATCATGGTATACAAAGACTTCGTAAAAGCTTCCATCAGCTCGATGAAACCATCAGAACCCTTTTCGCAGTATGCATCCATAACGGCTTCGTTACCAACATACGCTTCGAGTTCATTGAGGTGACACAGAGGGAGTTTAATTCCGAGGCAATCCTTCATGAGACTTTCAAACGTTTCTTGTCTGACCGCTTCGGTTTCAAGCATGGGCAGCAAGTCTTGGATATAGTCAATAAACTGCGGATTGGGCACGAGCACCAGCACTGCTTCTTCGCTGAGTGCTTTTCGGTAATTGTAAAGCAAGTAGGCAATTCGGTGCAGACCGACCGTACTTTTCCCTGAGCCCGCAACCCCTTGCACCACAACCGTTCTATTAAGAGGCAGTCGAATGATTTTATCCTGTTCTCCCTGAATGGAGCGGATAATGTCTTTGAGCTTCGCCTCGGTGTCTGCAGCAAGAATTTGCATCAAAATGGCGTCTTCCACGTCTACTGGTTTTTCGCCTTCGGGGTCGCCCGCCGCAATGCTGTCAATAATGGCCTTTCCGCTGATAATGTCCTCGCAGGCAAGAAGCGTCCTGCCATCGACTAGATAACGCCGTTTTCCGAACGTTTCGCCGCTGACCGTGTCCCCTTCGTGCGTGGTTTCCAGATCTTCTATGCGACTTCTGTCACGGTAAAATATTTCCGCAAGCGGCGCCTTCCAGCTGAGCGTCCGATAACCCGTCTCATCCGTTTCGTTAAAGCCAAAATAGCCGATGTAATAGGCTTTTACCGCTTCTTCTGTATCCGCTTTAAAATCAAATCTTCCAAAGTAGGCTTCTTCTAGCATTTGTTTGTGCCTTTTTTCGTCTGCTTCAGTCAACGCCAATGCCTTTCTAAGTGCAATCAGTTGCGAAAGCCCTTTGCCCCCAACCTTTTGCTGCGTTTTAACCTGTTCGTCAATTTTTTCAATACGCTGCTCAATTTGGGTTAGTGCAAGCTCTAACGCATCGCAAGTCCCATTTAAGTGCGCCTTTTCTTCCTCTAGCATTTGTTCGTTTGATTGATTCGCCATTTTAGCCACCTCCAGATTTGAAAATCAGAAGCTTATCTTATAAAAAATAGACCCAAAAGACAACCACTTCTTTTAATTGTCACATGAAAAAAACATCCCCTTAACCCGTTTGTAACAGGTTTTGAGGATGTTTTCATTATTAAGTGTTTTCGCGGCTATCCCGCTAATTATAAACGTTTCTTACAACTGTGTTTGCGCCTGAATGCCCGCAATGTTGAGGATGCTCCACGGCTTGTCATAATGCGGAAGGAAGAAGAAATCTACTAGCGCCAGTTCGTCAATGGTCATCTTGTTTTGAATCACCACAGACATGGTGTTCATCATCTGTGCCAAATTGACCGTTGAGTAAATTTGTGCGCCGAGAATTTCTCTGTTGTCTTCTCTATAAACGACTTTGAGCAGCGCTTCTTCTGAAGTCGGCATGAATTCTGGTCTGTAAGCATCTCTGACAAGAACCGCTTTATAAGGAATGCCAGCGTCTTTAACCGCTCCCTCTGTCATGCCGGATGCCGCTATGTGATTCTCATAAATTTTAATGGCTGAAGTCGCTTGTGTGCCTAAGTGTTTCATAGTAGGCGTTTTGAGGTTTTTAGCCACCAATAATCCCATACGAATGGCATTGGTTGCGAGCGGAATGTAAACTTGCTCACCTGTTGGGTTATATTTCACGCCGCAGCAGTCGCCCGCCGCAAAGACGTCTTTCACGCTTGTCTGCATGTATTCGTCCACAATGATTGCGCCGTTAGGCATCATGTTCAGTTTGCCTGCAAAAATTTCAGTGCTTGGTCTAAACCCAATGCACAAAATAACCAAATCCGCTTCGTAACTGCCTTTGTCTGTAACAACGCGAGTCACTTTGCCATTTTCGCCTTCAAATCTATTCACGGTTTGATTGAGCGCAAGTTTAATGCCATGAGCTTCCAAAGATGCTTGCGTAGGGGCTGTAAATTCTTCATCTAAATACTTATTTAGAATACGATCCATTGAATCGATTAACGTTACATTTTTGCCGTTTTCTTCAAACGCTTCTACGAGTTCTACGCCAATGTAGCCAGCGCCAATCACGACCACGTTTTTAACGTTTTTCTCTTTGGCAATAATCTCATTGGCATGGTTGTAGTTCTTAGAAAGAAGAATATTGTCGAGTTTAATGCCTTCAATCGGAGGGGTGATCGGCCAAGAACCAGACGTGATGATCAATTTATCATACGTGTCCTTAAACGTCTCTCCCGTTTGCAGGTTTTTCACCGTCAATTCTTTTTTCTCAAAGTCTACGTCAATGACGTCATGCTGCATTTTTGTGGTAACGCCTTTTTCAGCAAGTGCTTCTGGTGAGCTGTAGAAAAGCCCTTTCGCATCTTCCACGACGCCCCCTACATATAAAGCGATGCCACAAGATAAAAACGAAATATTGTCATTTCTTTCGTAAACGGTAATTTGCGCTTCTGGGTGGAACGAAACTGTATTAACAATAGCTGCTGTGCCTGCATGCGTACAACCTATAACTGCTACTTTCATAAAATAGTCACCTCGTTAAATTTTTATTTATGGATTATATAAAGTATAACCCTTTTCTTAAATTAAGTATAACCTATTTTTTTCGTGTTGTCATTATATATTTGTACTTATTCCAAAATGATTCTTATTATCAATCACTCCCGCTCCGGCAATCCGATATAAGGGCGTTCGCCGCCAATGCTGATGTAAGCAGGACGCATAATTTTGGGGTCACTCACAATTTGTTCGACGCGGTGCGCACACCAACCGCTGATTCTCGCCGCCGCAAACAAAGGCGTAAAGAGGTCTTCTGGGATTTTGAGCAAGCTGTAAACAAACCCCGAGTACAAATCCACATTGGCACAGATCATGGCACGGTCTCCTCTTTTTTCATTAAGCAGTTCCCCAGCCAAACGTTCAATTGCTTCATAGAGGTGGTACAAGTCCATAGCCGATTTCTCCATCGCCAATTGATACGCCTTCTCTTTTAAGAGTTTCACCCGTGGGTCAGAAATGGTATAGACCGCATGTCCCATACCGTAGATCAGCCCCGAAGCGTCAAAGACTTCCTTAGCGAGCATGCGTCTCAAGTAATTTTTAAGCGTGGATTCGTCCTTCCAATTTGTGCAATTCTCTATAATATCATCCACCATGGCTTTGACCTTGGAGCTTGCGCCGCCATGCTTTGGCCCCTTCAGAGAACCCAGTGCTGTCGTAATGACCGAGTAAGTATCCGTTCCACTAGAAGACACCACATGCGTTGCAAAAGCTGAGTTATTGCCACCGCCATGCTCCGCGTGAATGACGAGGCACAAATCTAGCACCTCGGCTTCTGTCTCGGTATATTTGCTGTCCGCGCGGATCATATGCAATATATTCTCAGCCGTTCCAACACCTCGCTTTGGTGGGTGGATGATCAGACTTTCGCCTTTGAAGTAATGTGCCTTTGCCTGATACCCATAGGCGATGATGGTCGGAAACTGGGCAATCAAGCGAATGCTCTGGCGAATGAGATTTTCCACGTCTGTGTCGTCTGGTCTGTCATCGAACGAATAGAGCACGAGCACGCTGCGCTGCAATTTGTTCATGATGTCCTTGCTCGGATTTTTGAGGATCATGTTTTCTGTGAAGGCAGGCGGCAGTTGGCGTTCCTCATCTAAAAGCGTTTTAAACTGCTCGAGTTCCTCTGCATTTGGGAGTTCGCCAAAGAGGAGCAGATAAGCCGTTTCCTCGTAACCCCTTCTGTCTTCTCGCTGAAACCCCTGCACAAGCGCCTCCAAATCAATGCCTCTATAGTAAAGCTTGCCTTCAGAGGCGACTTTGACATTGTCCACTAGAATATAGCCTTCAACCGCCCCCACATCCGTGAGTCCAACCAGTACCCCTGTGCCATTTGGGTGTCTGAGACCGCGCATGACATGGTTTTTGGCATAGGCATCATCGTCGATGAGATTATTTTTCATGGCTTTTTCAACCAATTTGGTCATGATCGCTGTTGTCATTTTAGAGCCCTCCTATGATGGCTGCGGTAAGCGTTTCGGTCGTTCCGCTGCCGCCCAAATCAGGTGTTAGCACCGCTTTGTCCGCCTGAGACAACACCTTTTCAACCGCCAGTCTCACTCGGTCGCCCGACTCGTTTTCGCCGAGATAGTCAAGCATCATCGCGCCGCTGAGCACCATCGCAATAGGATTCGCCACCCCTTTTCCAGCAATATCCGGCGCACTGCCGTGAACCGCTTCAAAGATTGCCGCGTCATAGCCCACATTGGCGCCAGGCACCAATCCCAAACCGCCAACCAAGCCTGCCGCAAGGTCTGAGAGAATATCGCCGTAGAGGTTCTCTGTCACGATGACGTCAAACTGCTGCGGTTTCATGACCATTTGCATGCACATGTTGTCTACGATGACCTCTTCGTATTTGATCTCTGGATAACCAAGCGCCACCGCCTGCACCGCCTCTAAAAAGAGGCCGTCTGCAAGCTTCATGATGTTCGCTTTGTGCACGGCCGTCACTTTACTGCGCCCATTTGCCCGAGCATACTTAAACGCTTCCTCGGCAATTGCGGTAGACGCCGCTCGGGTAATGACTTTGATGCCGTGAACTTCATCTTTCGAAATTTGAACTTCCCGTCCCGCGTAAAGGTCTTCCGTATTCTCTCTGAAAATGACCAAATCGATGCCTTCGTAGCGGCTTAAATTGGCATACGAGCGCACTGGCCGAATGTTTGAAAAGAGGTTGAAAGACTGTCTGAGCTTCACGTTGACACTCTTAAAACCCTTGCCAATTGGCGTAGTGATTGGCCCTTTTAACGTTGCCTGACAATCCTTAATCAATTCTAAAACCTTCTGCGGAATAAGCGCTCCTTCTGCCTCAAGAACCGCTGCACCTGCACTGCCTCTTACCCACTCAATTGGCACACCAGTTGCGTTTAAAACCATTGCCGCCGCTTCGCTGACTTCCTTGCCAATTCCGTCCCCATCTATGAGTCCCAATCGATACATGTCATCACCCTCCTATTTCTATAACAAGGCGTGCTTTAAAGCACCGCCGGCTTTTAAAATCTCAATTTCTCTTTGAGTGCCATCAAATTCCAAAACCACGCTTCTTTTTAAATGACCACTGGTGCCTACATCGGCTTGCATGCTCAAATGACCTTTTTCAAGCCCTTCATGTATCTTTTCAAGGCTGATCATAGCCCCTTCTTGTAACAAGGCATAATCGGTTTCATCCGCAAACGTCAGCGGCAAAATGCCTGCATTGATTAAATTGGAGCGGTGAATCCTCGCAAAACTCTTGGCAATGACAACCCGAACCCCTAAGTAGAGGGGCACGAGCGCTGCATGTTCGCGACTTGAGCCCTGCCCGTAAGTATGACCGCCAATAATTGCACTTCTGTGCATTTCTTTGGCACGATCAGAAAAGGTTGGGTCAACGCCTACGAAACAATCCATAGAAAGCCTTGGCACGTTGGAACGAAACGGCAGCAGTCCCGCATGAGATGGCATAATGTCGTCTGTGCTGATTTTGTCGCCTGTCTTTAATGAAATGGCAACCTCTAAAGCATCTGAAAGTGGCTCGCCCACAGGAAACGGCTTAATGTTTGGCCCCATCATCACTTTGGTTTCAAGCATTGGCTCTAGTAGATTTTCCGAACGAATCCAATAATTTTCGGATTTGGCGTACAACGCCGGCTCCTCCACGTAAGTTGGAATGCCCAAGGTTCTCGGATCCGTAATCACCCCTGTGAGCGCTGACGCCGCAGCCGCTTCGGGACTGAGCAGATAAACCTGTGCGTCGAGCGTGCCCGAACGACCCACAAAGTTTCGATTGAACGTTCTCAGTGAAACCGCCCCCGACTTAGGCGACTGTCCCATTCCGATGCAAGGCCCACAGCCTGCTTCTAAAAGCCGCGCCCCTGCGCCGATCAAGTCCGCAAGCGCCCCATTTTCAGCAAGCATTTTTAAAATAGCACTGCTCCCAGGGCTAATCACCAGACTCACCTGAGGGTGCACCGCTTTTCCTTTTAATATCTTCGCCACTTTCATCAAGTCTGCATAAGACGCATTGGTGCAACTGCCAATCGCTACTTGATCCACCGAAATGCCCGCCACATCTGAAAGCAAGACCACCGCATCTGGGCTATGTGGTTTGGCAATGAGCGGTTCCAATTGATCTAGGTCAATTACGTAACTGTCGTCATATTTAGCGCCCTCGTCTGCCGATAAGGGGCTGTAGTCCATCTCTCTGCCTTGTCTTCTTAAGAAGTCTAATGTATTTTCATCGCTTGGAAAAAGGGAACTGGTTGCGCCCAGCTCTGCCCCCATATTGGTAATGGTCGCTCGCTCGGGTACGCTCAAACTTTTAACGCCCTCGCCCGTATATTCCAAAACCGCATTGACCCCACCGCTGACGCCAAGCATTTGAAGTACTTTTAAAATAATATCTTTCGCACTCACCCAAGGTTTCAGGCTGCCTTTTAGTTCAATTTGAATCACGCTCGGCATTGCCAAATGGTAGACGCCTTTTGCCATGCCGATTGCCACATCCAGTCCGCCTGCGCCAACGGCAAGCATGCCCATGCCACCGCAAGTTGGCGTATGGCTGTCCGATCCGATCAGAAGTTTTCCTGGAACGGCAAAATTTTCAAGGTGCAGCTGATGACAAATGCCATTGCCCGGCTTAGAGTAAATCAATCCATATTTTTTTGCAACAGATTCTATAAAGGCATGGTCATCCGCATTCTCAAAGCCCGACTGAAGCATGTTGTGATCCACATAGGCAACTGAGAGCTCCGTTTGTATTTTTGACACGTTCATCGCTTCAAGTTGCAAATAAACCATCGTACCCGTTGAGTCCTGCGTTAGCGTCTGATCTACCTTCAGTTTCAAACTTTGACCTTTTTTTAGCAATTCATATGAATCCGGCATTTCTAACAAATGTGACTCAATCACTTTAACTGTTTGGCTTTTGAACATATAATCGCACCTCAACTTTCTTGTATAATTGTATACAATAATACGATTTTGATTATTATTTGTCAACTTTTTTGAGTGTATTTTGATAAATATTTGCGCTATAAATGCAAGTTCATTATAAAAACTTGCATTTATAGCGGGTTTGAAATACAGATACACGTCCTATAATTGGGTATATACGTTATAACAAAGACTCTTTCAAAGGAGGAAAATCTTCATGAAGCATCGTCTATTTTCTCTAAGTTTGATCTTTTTTCTACTTCTATCACTGACGCCATTCATTGGCATTAGCGGCGTTCATGCAACTCAAAGCAATTTGCCAAGCACTCGAAATAGCACCACTTTCACACAATGCGTCATTTTTACAAATAGCCAAATATCTGCCGATCGTCAAAAAAGCTATTTGAAATTGCTTGAGGTTATGGGCTATAGCACGTCATTAGAAGACAGCATCAACCTTAGCGCCGTTCTCACAAAAAATCCGAAAATGGTTTTATTGCCACTTGAAGTCAGCCGCACGCTTGACGAAACTTCCGTTTCAAAACTGAGTGCCGCAACAGAAATCGGACTTTCACTGATTCTAGAAGTAGACTCAGCGGTGTCCAACCAGTGGGGTTTGACGCTGAGTCCCAAGCCAATCCGTGTCCACACACTACTCGACCTTTCTGCGCCAACACTAACATTCGAACTTGAAAACACCTTGTTGCTTGAATCATTTTTAGTTAATGACACGACTAAACCACTTCTAAAAGACAAAATTTCAAATGAAGCCCTTCTCATATCTAAACCCATGAAATCTGGAGGGCTAATTGCCTCGACGCTTCCTTTGCTTGACAGCGACAATAATTTTTACAAACACATCACACTGCTTCAAAATCATATAAGCACTGTATTTAAAATCAATCCGTATCTAAAAAGGAACGGACTTTCCGTCTTCATGGACTGGGGATACCATTATCATCAAAATCCAAAAGCCGTCATTCAAGAATTCTCCAAAGTGGGCATCACCACCATCTACCTTAGCGCTTGGTATCCTTCAAACGACTTCCATGTGTTTGCGGACGCCCTGATTGATGAAGCGCATGCCGCAGGCATAAAGGTGCTTCTTTGGCTAGAACTGCCCATGGTTTCTAAAACTTTTTGGGATGCCCATCCTGAACTTCGAGAAAAGACTGCTAGAAACCAAGATGCTTTTTTAGACTGGCGTTATCTCATGGCGATTGAAGACCCACGCTGCTTTGACCTAGTCAAAACAGAAATCATCAAACGATATGAGCAGCATCAGTGGGATGGCATTAATTTAGCAGAATTCTATTTTGAATCCCCTGTAGGCCTCTTTTCGCCAGAACTCATGACCCCATTTAGCCCTTGGGTCATTGACGATTACCAATCAAAAACGGGCATCAACCTTCTTAACCTATTTGACGCCCTTTATGTGAACCCCTCGCTTGATCTTGCCAAAGAAAAAGAGCGGTTTTTGACTTATCGCACCACCCTTTGTAGTTTGTTAAATGAAAAGACCATTCAGATGCTGAGTCAGCTGATTCAGCCGCGCCAAGGCGAACTGGTTGTCACACAAATTGATGCGCTTATGGATCCGCAGCTTGGACGAAATATCGGGATAGACAGTCAGTTTTTCGAAGCTTTAAGGAAAACCTATAATTTCACCATGATGATTGAAGACCCTTTTACCCTTTGGCAAATGGGCCCTGAGCGCTACAAGACCTTAGACGAACTTTATCAAAAACACCACCCTAAGGTCGAATTTGCGATAGACATCAACATTGTGGATCGGCGTTTTGAAGTCTATCCGTCTGCCAAACAGACCGGCCTTGAGTTTCAAGCGCTGTTAAGCGAAGCCTCGACGCGTTTTGACGAAGTCGCGCTCTATGCGGCGCATACGCCTTTTTACTCAGATCTTAATCAAGCTGCCTACGCACTTGCGAGTCCTAATTTGCGCTCACAGCTCGACCAAAATACTTATCTGATTGAAGGCGATGTTTCCAGTCGCCTGCAAGTGAACACACTAGGCAAATCCATTACGGTCAACAATGCGCCTTGGTATGCCTATAATGATAGCGAAATTTTATTGCCCTCTGGCAAATCAATTGTAAAACTGAGCGCGGGTACGCCTAAAACCCTTCATATCACTAATTTCAATGAAACTTTTACGCCTATCCAATTAACAGCCAACACCCTTAAGTTCAATTATCAGTCAAAATCCAAGACATTCGTCAGCTTCAACCGCCGCCCTGCTTCTCTTAAACTCGATGGCAAAGCCCTTCTCCCAACCACTTACTGGGGCACTTTCGGCTATACGTTTCGCCTGCCAAGCGGCAAACATGAATTACTTGCCTCCGATGCAAATTTACCCATTGGCGCACCGATTTATGCACTTAATGGCAATTTGTCCAATTTAAATAGCCTCATCGTCAAAAAAAACAATGCCGATTATGTCCCTCTTAACCAAACCATGGCGCTGATCAAAGGCAGCTTTTCCAAATCTAGAACCAATAATGCCTACAGCATCAGCGCACATGCTCACGATTTATGGTTCCAATTGGGTCAACCGAAAGGCATTCGAGATGGCAAAGCTTTTGTATGGAGCGCTGCGCCCTTTGAAACAAAAGGCGTTTGTTATGTGCCTGTTCAAGATTTCTTCAAACAATTAGGCTATAACCTAAGCTTTAATAAAGAAAATCAGTTGTGGCTGATTTCTGAGTAAAACAAAAGCGACTTTCTGTGTGTTTACAGAAAGTCGCTTTTGTTTTTTATCTATAACGTGTTTTTATAACGCATCCACATCTCTTAGCTCGATCACAGTCCCTTCCGGCGCAATGAGTTTGAGCAGAAGACTGCTTTCTACTTGGTAAAGGGCATTGCCATTTTTAAGTTTAAAATGGTTGAAATTTTTTTCAAGAAGCTCATGGTAAGCTGCCTCTACATCGTCTACCAATAGGCAAAAATGGACAATGCCAGAAGCTTCACCATCGTACGGCGCAAACACTTCTATGGTTTTAGGCGTTTGAAGTTCAATTCGAAAATCTCCCAACTTTAGCCACGTGTTAAACTGTCGACCGTGAAAATTCGGCGTTTCAAGTTCCAAATCAAACCCCATGATGCGGCAGTAAAAGTCTTTGCTGGCTTCATAGTCGTTGGTTTGTATGCAAATATGATGACATTTAGGAATCATAAGTTACCTCTTTTCAACTTTTTCCAACCCTTTTCTTTAGCCTTTCCTTAACAACGCTCTTATCGGTTTGCGATACTCGCATTGATTTTTTGAAGTGGCTTGAAGACCAAACTGTATGCAATTACCGTGAGTACCATTTCTGGCACCATATACGTAGCATTATAGATGAGCGAGCCGACAAAGTCTACATTATAAGCGACGATTCCCGAAATGACGCTGAAGCTGAAGCGGGCAAACATCGTTAAAATACCACCGCTAAGTGATTTAATATAGTCTTTTCCGAAAATACCTGCGAGGCCAAGAACGCCAAAGCCTAAAATATAATCCAGAATGATGCTGGCAGGATGCGCTGAAAATTTAGGCCCAAGGAGCAATTGAAGAAGACCATAGGTTCCCGCTACAAAAATGCCTGGTTTAGCGCCCCAGCGCGTCGCAAAGATGAGAATTGGCAGCATGCTCACAGCTGTAACAGAGCCACCGTTGGGCATTTCGTAAACTTTGATCATACTAAGGACATAGGCAAGGGCGATCATAATGCCGCCTTCGACTAGAATTCTGGTTTTGTTGTTATTCATGGTCAGTTCTCCTTTTTATGCGCATATGGGTTTACGCTAAAAAAACCCTTTCCTTGGTATAGGAAAGGGTTCGTCTTTAAAAGTTAAAAGAGTCTACACTTCCCTCCGCCAGTCTTAACTGGATCAGGTTCAAAGGGTCGTACAACAGTACTCTCAGCCAATGGCTCCCCTAGCGTTTTCTATGAATTTCACTTTAACCGTATCACAACTGAGAAGCCTTGTCAATTCTGCGAAGTTTAAAAAGGCTATAAATGCCAACCAGTCCCGTCAAAACAATCCAAGCGATTAAAGCAAAATGATATGACTTTAACCCCTTAAAGGTTGGTATGAGCAGCCACCCTGTGAGAATCATTTGATTGAGAAACCAGTAACGCCAAGCCGATTGTTTGAGAGCACTTGTTTTCTTATGGCTATTTATTGCCACCCACAAGGTTAGCAGCACAACCAATACCGTAAGTCCTTGGATCACCATCGGCTGGAAGATTCCCATTTCAAATTCTCGTTTCATGAAGACCAAATAGCGCATCATGCCCATCCGCATGCGTCCAAAATATTCTAAAACATAAATGCTCAGAATAATGAAGCCGATGGGAAGGCTTTTTAGCGTTATGAACACCCAGCGTTTCATTATTTTTTAGGCTCGCCGATTTCAACTGGGTTTTTAGAATCTGCACTCCATTCGTACCAACCGTTTGCGTACATAGAGATTTTTTCTGCGCCCATTGAATCTGCCATGAATTCTACCTCTGCCGCTCTCCAACCGCTGCCGCAGAAGAAACTTAAGGTTTTGTCCGTTGTAATGCCTTGTTCAGCCCACATTGCAACAATTTCGTCTGCATTTCTCATCGTGTTGTCTACGTTTCTGTATGACTCTAAGTGATTGGGATCCGTACCCGCTTGGCCCCAAACTGCACCAGCTGGTCTGCCTTTGAATTTAAGGTCGCTGTAGCCCGTAATTGCGCCAATGTGTTCTTCCCAACTTCTGATGTCCACCAAAATGCTGTTTGATTTGTCTGCAAGCACGGCTTTCGCTTGGTCGATATTGATGATATAACCTTTATTTTGAGGCTCTGTAGCGCCAAAATCAGCAACTGCTACTTTGGGATGTGATACCTTTTCAACTTCATAACCGGCACGCACCCATGACTCGAACCCGCCGTTAAGAACGCGAACGTCTTTCACGCCAAGGTATTTGAGAATAGCCGCTACTCGGTAAGATGCCATTGGGTCTGCGCCTTCTAATATAACGGTTTGGTTTAAGGTAATGCCATTGTTTTTTGCAAATTGAATCAATTCCGCATCTGAATTAAGGCTCCAAAGCGGTGCTTTTTCTTCTTCATCTGTGTTGATGTGAACCGCATTTGGAATGTGACCATTCACGTAAGAAGTGGTTTCGTCGCCCCAACTCACTTCAAATATTTTGTACTCGCCGCCTGCAAAAGTTTCAGGATTTTTGCCGTCAATGACGTCTTTAATCCACTGCGCTGGCACGATCATTTGGTAATTTTTATTGCTGACCATTTCAAGGCTGCTGTCTTTTACCCACTCTTTAACATCATACAAGCTGATGTTTTTGTAGCCAAGGCCTTTGAGGTAGTCCGCTACTCTCTTGGCGTCAAGCCCATTGGCGTCGTATAGGACCACGTTTTTCTCTGGAGTAATGCCTTTTACTGTTAGCGTTTCAGCGAGTCTTTTTGCAACCGTGTCACCTTTAACATCTAACCAAAGCGCTGAAAAGTCTGTTGCACCTTTGATATGACCGCCTTTTTCGAGTCCGTCTAGTTTCCAGCCGTTAAAAGCATCTGTTTGGCGAGCATCTACGACAACCCACTCTGGTTTGCTGATACTTTCTTTTAGAGCCTCTGTTGTAATGCTTGCATAGCCATCAGTACCTACTGGCGGCGCTACTTCGGCTGTTTTTTTTGCTGCACAGCCTGAAATGACGAGCATCGTCGCCATGAGCATTGTTAAACTTAGGATTAGTGATTTTCTCTTCATGTTGTTCCTCCCTTTATTAAAAAGTATGTTAATCGTTTTAATTCATTTGCTTAAACTGAATGTAGCATCAGCCTGTATCAGTTTATCCAATCTATTGAGGTATACGCAATGAAAAACTTTGTTATATAGAAAACTTGAATGATACTCTAAAGGTTATTTAAATATTGAATAGAACTGCCTCGACACAATTTCTCCCATTTCCTTTAGCCAAATATAGCGCCTTATCAGCTTGATTCACCATTTGATCAAATGATATGTACTTTCTTTCAGAGTCTCCTTGCGAGGTTTTTAGTGCTTCATAATAAGTCAAACCAAAGCTAGCCGTTACAGGTATAGAATTACCTTCCCACCTGAAATCAAACGTTTCAATTTGATGCCGCAGCCTTTCAGCAACCTGTTTGGCTTCTTCCAAATTTGTTTCTGGAAGCAAGATGACAAACTCTTCGCCACCATATCGGCAGATAGATTCTCCATGCCTCAATTTTTTTTGTACACATTCAGAAAGTTGTTTCAACACCAAATCTCCTGCGCAGTGTCCATAATGATCATTGACCAGTTTGAAATGGTCTATGTCAAAGATCAACACTGCAATTCTCAGTTCAGATTGAATGTCACTTCCATCGATTAACGTTTTGTCATTAAAAAGTCCATTAAAAAGATCAACGAAATGTCCTCTATTGAGCAGACCAGTCAGTTTATCCGTTCGTGCTAGGCATTCGAGTTCCATTAGCATTTTATGTTGTTGAGTCGTGTCGCTTATAATCAGTATCGTTCCCACGAGATAGCCCGAATCAAAGATATCGGATAAACGTATTTGATAATGCGCCCGCGCCCCCTCAGAACCTCCCATGCTAAATCGAAAAGCTTCCATATCCACTTTATGTCGCTCTATTTGCGAAGCCTCATGCCACTGTTTGATCACTACCATAAATTCTAAGTTATCTCCTAATACCTTAGCTAGGCTACTTCCAATAGAGTCGCTTGTCAGCAAACCGAAAATCCTCTTAGCCGATGGATTGAAATCCAATATATTCATCTGAAGATCCATAACGATGACGCCGTCTAAAATCCAGTCAAAAACTTTTTCTCGTGAAAGAGGAATAATATTCATCAAGTGGTATCGAAAAATACCGTAAGCTAAAATGGTGTAATTTAGAAGAATAAAAAACGGACCACTATCCAACTGTAAAGGCGTTAATCCCGTCAAGTTCAAAGAAATTGAAACAATAGGGATCACAGATGCCCCTAGCATCAAAGATGACTGCTTACGCCTGTAACCTGAAGCGTCTCGATAAAGTTTGATATAAAGTTGTGAGGTATAGATGGCACAAATGAAGAAATAGAAAAAGTGAAAATAATACCAAGGTCCTTTTTCAAAGGCCAAAATGCCGAAGTACCCATTGCTAACAATGGACATTTCTCCATATTGAAGATGATGCCATTCACTAGTCCACCTAAACAGGCACGTTAAGAGTGGCACAATAAAAAGAAAGAAATAAAACATCTTAGATTTATCTTTTTTTTGAATGTAGCTGACGGTCAAATAAACCCAAAATGCAGGAATGAAAGGCAGTCCGATATACTGAAATTTGCTCCATTGGTTGATTTCCTCAATGCTTGATGAGTCTAACTCCATACTGTATCCAAAGGTATAGAAAGCTGCAAAAAAACAAAGGTAAAAAAGCGCCTTTGCTCCCGGAACCTCTTTACGCTTGTATGAATAATGTCCTAATATAAATAATATAAATGTGACTCCTATGAGAAATCCACTTAAGATTACATTTAATTCAATCATACATCCTCCAACAAGTGAACAATTCTGATAGGCTATGTAAGGGTTTGTCAATATCTTAACATATTATATACCCCTATTTTTCTTTTGAAAAGGACAAAGCTTTAATTTTATTCCATAGCATTATCAAAAACTTGCCAATGCCTATTTTATTGCCGATGTAGCTCGCTATAATCATCCAAACACTTGTGAATATTAACATAATAAATATAAGCATAACCGTATCATTTGCCATTTCATTTGTATTAAATCTAAAAAAGCGCCTTCTACCAGTTTCAATAGAAAGCGCTTTTGATTCGTTATTTTAGAGATAATAGAGGTACCTTCCGCGACTTGTTTCACAAGTCGCTAACGTAAATGCCTAAAGGTTGTTTTTTTGCCTGCGTCAAAAACCAGTCGCTCCTCTCAATACTTGCTTCGCAAGTACCTGCCGTCGCTCCAAAGGATGCATTTTCTCCTACGTCGAAAACCGTCATTTACTTCCGCGACTCGTTTCACAAGTCGCTACCGTAACCTTAAGGTAGTTTTTTCTCCTGCGTCGAAAACCAGTCGCTTCTCTCAATACTTGCTACGCAAGTACCTGCCGTCGCTCCTTAACTTACATCATTCCCGGCATTCCGCCGCCCATGTGCATTTCTGGTTTGTCGCTTGGAAGGTCTACTACTGCTGCTTCTGTTGTTAAGAACATTGCAGAGATAGACGCTGCGTTTTGAAGTGCTGAACGGGTAACTTTAGTTGGGTCAACGATACCAGCGAGGATCATATTCACATACTCACCTTTAAGGGCGTCAAAACCAATACCAACTGCAGAATTCTTCACTTTTTCAACGACGATTGAACCTTCAAGACCTGCATTGGTTGCAATTTGTCTAATTGGCTCTTCTAGAGCTCTCATGATGATTTTAGCACCTGTTTTTTCATCGCCTTCAAGCGTTTCTATCAGTTTTGCTACTTCTGGAATAGCAGTCACGTAAGCCGTGCCGCCGCCAGGAACGATGCCTTCTTCAACCGCAGCTTTTGTTGCGTTGAGTGCATCTTCTATTCTGAGTTTCTTTTCTTTCATTTCAACTTCTGTCGCTGCGCCAACTTGGATCACTGCAACGCCGCCTGCTAATTTAGCAAGACGCTCTTGAAGTTTTTCTTTGTCAAATTCTGAAGTCGTGTCTTCGATTTGAATTTTGATTTGTCTGATACGCTCAGTAATTTCAGCTTTATCGCCTTCGCCATCGATGATGGTTGTGTTGTCTTTAGTGATTTTAACACTCTTAGCACGACCAAGCATTTCGATTGTCGCGTTTTTGAGCTCGTAGCCGAGTTCTTCAGAAATCACAGTACCACCTGTAACAATGGCAATGTCTTGAAGCATCGCTTTTCTTCTATCGCCAAAGCCTGGTGCTTTAACGGCAACACACTCAAATGTGCCTCTGAGTTTGTTGAGAACTAAAGTTGTAAGCGCTTCGCCTTCAATGTCTTCAGCGATGATCACAAGTTTTCTGCCGATTTGAACGATTTGCTCAAGCACTGGCAAAATTTCTTGGATGTTGCCCACTTTTTTGTCTGTGATGAGGATGTAAGGATGGTCTACGTAAGCTTCCATTTTTTCAGCATCCGTTACCATGTAAGCCGACACATAACCTCTGTCAAACTGCATGCCTTCAACCACTTCAAGTTGAGTGCCCATTGTTTTAGACTCTTCAACTGTGATAACGCCATCTTTGCCAACTTTGTCCATTGCATCTGCAATCAATTTGCCGATTTCTTTATCGCCAGCAGAAATTGAAGCAACGTCTGAAATATCTTCATGTTTTTCAACATTTTTTGAGATTTCTTGAAGTTTCGCTACAGAAACTTGAACCGCTTTTTCAATGCCTGTTTTAAGAATCATTGGGTTAGCGCCTGCTGCTACGTTCTTTACGCCTTCTCTGATAATCGCTTGCGCTAAGAGGGTAGCTGTTGTCGTGCCATCGCCTGCAACATCATTTGTCTTTGTCGCAACTTCTTTAACGAGTTGAGCGCCCATGTTTTCGTAGGGATCTTCTAATTCGATCTCTCTAGCGATGGTAACGCCGTCATTTGTGATGAGTGGAGAACCAAATTTTTTATCCAATATAACATTTCTGCCCTTAGGCCCAAGTGTCACTTTTACCGTGTCTGCTAATTTATTTACGCCGTTTTCGAGTTTCTTACGGACGTCTTCACCATACATAATCTCTTTTGACATGATGTTTCCTCCTAAATTAAGATGGTCAGCCAAATGCTACATTCAGCTTCCATAGTTTATTGGTTAATTTTTAATGTTATTCAATGATAGCAAGTAATTTAGATTGCTCGATGATGGTGAGTTCTTCTCCATCGATTTTTACTTCTGTACCGGCATATTTAGGGAAAATAACTTTGTCTCCCACTTTAACTTCCATAATCACTTCTTTACCATCCACATAACCGCCTGGTCCAACTGCTACTACTTCAGCAATTTGTGGCTTTTCTTGTGCTTGACCCGGCAAAACGATACCGCTCTTCGTTTTTTCTTCAGCCTCAAGCTTTCTAATGACAACTCTTTCGCCTATTGGTTTGATATTCATTAAATAAACCTCCCTGAAAATTTTGTTGATGGTATTTTAATCATTCCACTAATTGAAATGACTGGATAACAAAGCAAAT
The DNA here is from genome assembly GCA_043770095.1 of Eubacteriales bacterium. Lineage (GTDB taxonomy): Bacteria > Bacillota > Clostridia > Peptostreptococcales > Acidaminobacteraceae > JBGSUZ01. The sequence goes on along the minus strand of JAYVIR010000021.1, from coordinate 13,044 downwards.
TAGTCTCAACTGAGACCGCTTCAATATCATCATAGTACATATATAAAAAAAAATCAACAGTTATTTAGCACTCTTGTTTGCTGAGTGCTAAACGGCTGTTGATTAGGGCAATACTCTCAACTTGGATTAATCCCTTTGCAGTCCCAGTTTTCTACCTTAACCACCCACACCAAATCAGTCATTTGCCACTTCTGCACACTCAAGCCCTTCTCATTGCACCAATGTTCCAGTCGATCCAACATCCCAAAATATTCATCTTCAACCCCTTCACGTTGCGCTTCATTATAAGTGTCCATTTTATGTTTTTTAGAAGCCTCATTTTCAAAATAGAAATCTGCTATGTAAATCTTTCCATCCGATTTAAGGACTCTTCGAATTTCCTCTAATGCCACTATTTTTTCGTCTTCATTTAAATGATGCAGGGCATAACTGGTCACCACCGCCTCAAATCGACCGCTTTCAAAAGGCAGTTTCAGAAAATTGCCTAGGCAAACTTTCAAATTAGGCAGTTTGGTTTTCGCTTGTTGAAGCATTTGCCTTGATTGATCGACAGCCACTACGTTGTAGCCTTCTTCCAGAAGTAGCGACGCTAAATTGCCTGTCCCAGCACCAACATCAAGTAGCTCTGAGCCATTTTTTACATCGGCTGAAATGGTCTTGGTCAGTTGACTGAGTACCTGATGGTAATTTTCAAACAACGACAAAGGGTCGTTTAAAGATAGCGTGCTTCTGTCGTAATGATTTGCCCATTGGTCAAAATGCCAGCGGTCTTGCCACTGATTAGTAAGTGTGCTTCGTTCTTCTATGATTGAAGCCACTTCCTTCAAAGCCTCTAGAGGCTGTGTTTGCTCGGATTCGTAAAGCGAGTCCATCATCGTTTCTAGCAACTGTCTCTTTAAGGATAATTCAGCGATCTTTTGATTCATCGCTTCCCATTGGTCGTAAAATTGATCCAAAACTTTTTTTGAATGCTGTCCGACCATCAGCGTCTGTATTTGGGAAATACTAAAATCCAACGCCCTGTAGCCTAAAATGATTTGAATGTTGACCAGATCCTCCTGCGAGTAGTGCCTATACCCCGACTCTCGGTCACGACTCGGATTAAGCAGTCCTTTTTCTTCGTAGAATCTTAACGTATTCGCCGATACTTGAAATAGCTGCGCGACCTCCTGTATGGTATTTTTGCTTATCTTTTTAGTCATATATTCGCTCGTTTGTTTACTCATATTTTTCACTGTCCTCACAATATTTATAAACTGCCTTGACCTTCACCTTAGGCGAGGGTTTATGCTTAGCTTAGCAAATTTTGCCACTCAAGCCAAGGCGCTAACCCACTATTTTTCTTAAAGAGGTGTTTAAAATGACAACCATCATTAATGCAAACCAACCATCTTTAGCGGCACTTTCGTTAAAAAGTAAGCGCATCGCCCTCAGAGACTGGGTGCTACAAGACATCGAACAAGAACGTTTTTGGCAACAACCGCACCACCAGTGGCATGAAACCAATGGCCCTTATTATCCGCTTCAGACCTCCAAAGAAATTGACGAACGCTTATCTATGCTTGAATCGAAAATTTTAAGCCACAATTTCCAAACGGTTCGCACTCGCCTTCCTATCACAGACCTTTCAACCGATGCCGTGATTGGCTGTGTCAGCAGCTACTGGGAAAGTATTGAAACCAATTGGCTTTGCATCGGAATTATGGTTTATGACCCTGCGCACTGGAATAAAGGCATTGGAGAAGAAGCCCTCACACTTTGGTGCGATTACCTTTTCGCCTCAGAACTCAATTTAGCAAGGCTGGACATTCGAACTTGGTCAGGCAATTTAGGGATGATGCGACTGGCTGAAAAGATTGGTTTTACTAAAGAAGCTGTTTTTAGAAAAGCTAGGATTGTAAAGGGCGAGTATTATGATTCGATTGGGTATGGGATTTTGAAGGAGGAATGGGTTAAGGGATAAGTTTGAGTAATCAGCAAAAAAGCCAGTAACAAATCCTCTATTCTCAGAGTGATTTGTTACTGACTTTTCAATTTTAAGGAATCAATTGTCATTTACATTTTTACAACTCTACTCAGCTACCCCTTCACCACCCGCTTCTCCCCAGGCAACAAATCTAGCGCGAGCGTTCCGCCCGGATTCATGATGTTGTGTGGGTCGAAGTGTTGCTTGAGGGCTTTGAAAACGTCCATTTGATTGCTGCCCACTTGGTCTTCTAGCCAAGGCGCAGTCATTTTGCCAATGCCGTGGTGGTGACTCATGGAAGCGCCATATTTTTGGATGTTGTCGAGTATGCCCGACTGATAAGCCAGATATTCATCGATTTCATTGATTTTCGCAATGAAGATAAAATACAAATTCGCCCCCTGCGGGTAAACGTGAGACATATGCGTCATGCAGATGGTGTTCGGACGGCTCTTGCAATAGGCACGAACGCCTTTGTGAACCGCCGCCATCGTATCCCAAGTCACCGAACATTCGAGCGTGTCCGTCATGATGCCATAGTCCTGAAGGTCTTCACGCATGTATGGATCTCTGAATCTGCCATGTTCCCAGCCCTTGGTCGGAAGCCCTGTGAGGTACTGTGCCCCATAGGATTTGCACACTTTATGGACTTTGCTTTTTACATTTTTGGTAAAGTCTTTTTCACCATCGGTAAACCCGAGAAAGAGGCAGCGCTGCCCTTGCTTGTACCCTTTGAATTCCATAAATTTGTTGAGCGGCGTGTCTTCGACGCCGTAGAGTTTGAGCATGACGTCCGTCTCTTCAGGGTCGGAAAGCCTAAAGACCGATGGGAAGCCGAATTGCCCCTGCATGATCTCCCTAGCCGCCTCACGAGCGTCGTCCCAGTTTTTAAAGATATAGCTGAAGCGCCGTTGATTCTCAGGCATGTGTCTGAAAATTTTGAGCGTGCATTCGACCAAAACGCCGTAAGCGCCTTCGCTGCCGATCATAATTTGGTCAATAGACGGGCCAGTCGCCATAGCAGGGAATTCTTTGGTCTTGATGATGCCTGTCGGCGTGACGTATTCCTGACAAATAACCATGTCCGCAATGTTGCCAAAGTAAGTCGAGTTTTGCCCTGCACCCCTTGTCACCACCCAACCGCCAACCACCGAATACTCAAACGACTGAGGAAAATGCCCACAGGTATAGGCACGTTTGGCGCCAAAAAGCTTCTGCGCATTATTGAGCGTTTTTTCCAAATCCGGCCCGCTCATGCCCGCGTCCACCGTAATGGTCTGATTGGCTTCATTAAAAGCCACCACGCGCTTCATATGAACCCTCATGTCCAGCGACACGCCACCCTTCATGCACTCGACGCCTCTTGTCACGGATGAGCCGCCGCCGTAAATATACACAGGAATCTTTTCATCGTGGCAAAAACACACAATCTGTTGGATGTCTTCTTTTGTCCGAGGGTGAAGCACGGCGTCTGGCACGTTTTCGACGATGCCCTTTCGAAGGCGCATCAAGTCAATCATCGTTTTGCCGTAGGCGAGTTGAAGGCGTGAATAGTCGTCAAGTTTGATGTTTTCTGAGCCGACTATGCCTGTAAGCGTCTCAATTTGCGCCTTTGACAGCTGGCACGGTCTGTCAAACTGGACCACGTCGAGCCCCATGAACTGTTTGGTTTTGAAGTCATCGTCTGTCATGTTGAACGTTTTTTTCATGAGCCCGTAGAGCCGTTTATTCGGATGTTTGAATTCGCTCGGATCGCCCCATTTGAGAATTGATCGGTACGATCCCTTAGGAGGGGCTTGTTCACACCACTCTGGATTAAAAACATTGTCATTTTTGCTCATTTTTTATTCCTCCTGCTTCAAGAGTATTTGATTCAACTCGGCATATAGATGATTGAGATTCGAAAAGATATTGACATAGATTTTATGGTAAATTTGACCGTATAAATGCGCAACGTCTTTGGTTGGCTCGAAGGTGCTCGAATACCTCACCATGGTGTCAACCGCAGTCTGAAAATCTGGGTGGATGCCCAGTCCTACGCAGGCAATAATCGCTGCGCCAAGCCCTGCGGCTTCGTAGGTTTCACCTTTGCAAACGGGTAAATTGAACATGTCTGCAGTGATCTGGCAAATTTCGTCGCACTGGGAACCGCCGCCGCTGACCATGATCCGTTTGACTTTCTTTTTAGAGCGCTTTTCTATCTTTTTCAGACCGTCCATGAGTCCGTAATTGATGCCTTCGATAATCGCCCGATACAGATGCGCCCTCGTATGCGAGTCGTTAAAGCCGATAATGGAGCCCTTGGCGTCTGGGTCTTTTAGTCCCGGCGTCCAGTAGGGTTGTAAAATTAGGCCGTTGGAGCCGGCAGGAATTGTTTTTAGGCACTCGTTGAGCAGTTCTTCTGGGGCAATGCCTCTTTCGAGCGCCTCCACTTGTTCGCGGCTTGCAAACTCTTGTTTGAACCAACGAATCATCCAGTAGCCTCTAAAGACTTGCACTTCTGGGTTATAAAAGTCTGGAATTGAGGCGGGGTAAGCAGGCATGAACATGATGGGTTCGAAATATCGATCGGAAGTGGTCTGAATGGTCGCTGTCGTTCCAAAACTCAAACTCGCAGAGTCAACTGAAATGCAGCCGACACCAAGCGTTTCGCACCCTTTGTCAGAACCGCCGCTGATGACTTTAATCGTTTTCGGCAGCCCCGTGAGCTGAACCACTTCGTCAAGCAATACCCCCACATGGTCGCCCGGCTTATTGAGCGCATAGAGTTTATGGCGTTCAATGCCGAACACGTCCCAGCGGTAATCGCTGTTGGACTTGGGCCAGCACTGGTCTTTGTAATTAAAGGGCACATGCCCAATCTGATTGGCAATCGAGTCAATGAGAACGCCTGTCAGCCGGTACTGCAAATACGCTGGCAGCAGCACGTAATGCGCCGTTTTTTCCCAGTTGTCCGCTTCGTGCTCCTTCAGCCAATTGACCTTGGAATGCTTTCTGGTAATATCGATCGCCCGACTCATGCCCACCGCACTTAGCATGGTTCGGTCTTTCAATTTGAGCGGACTTTTGCACTCGGCGGTGCGTTGGTCAAGCCATAACATGCTGGGTCTGACGACTTTTTTATCCTTATCCAAAAACACGCCTGTGTCCCTAAGTGTTGTCAGGGCAATGCCTTTCACCTTTTTTACCAACTCTGGCTGACAATCTGCAAGTTCCTTTAGGCACACGCACATGTGGTCAAAATAAATGTCCGGGTGCTGCTCCGCATATCCAGGTTTCAAGCTAAAATACGGCTCAAATTCTCGCTTGCACTTGTGCAGCAGATTTCCCCCTGAGTCAAAAAGTAGCGCTCTGACGCTTTGAGTCCCGCAGTCGATGGCGATCACATAATCTGGCATCTTAGCGTTCCTCCATGGACATTGTCGCAACCACATCCACACCCAAATTCAAGACATTTTCAACAATGCAGTCTCCCATTTTTACAGGCAAGGTCACTTGTATGCGGCTTAAATAATCCATCACTTTTAGAAGGTCATATTTGGAAATAACGTCTGCCGTTTTTACAGGCACTCTCGGCACACGATCGCAACTGGTTTTCACGGTGGTCGAAAGCGTTCTCATCGGATGCGTCCATTCCTGCGTGGCAAATGCCAAGCCTTTCTCACAGGCGTTCCCTGTTATAGTTAACGACTCAGCCCCTTGACTGACCTGAATCAGACACCCTTTTGGACATAAAATACAAACGACTTCCACTGGCCTTACCTCCCTTTTTTAGATCCCATTTGGGTCTTTTGAGGTTCCATTTAAACGCCTTATTTCGATGGATGGATATATGCAAGTACCGCCTTTCCCACTTGCTCGCCGCTTTTGGAAACGCGATCGACAAGGTCGAAGACATGCAGGGCATTTCCGCAGCAGTACACGCCGGAGATTGAGGTCATTAAGTCTTGATTGACAATAGGCCCTTTGGTCGCCGGATTAATTTGAACCCCTAGCTTTTCAGCCATTTCGTTCTCAGGAATCAACCCAACCGATAAAATCAGCCCGTCGCAGGCGATGTACTGCTCTGTTCCCGCAATCACCTCAAATTTTTCGTCAAGAGAGGCCACATGAACACCTGTGAGCCTTTCATCGCCTTCAATGGCCGTGACGGTTTGGGACAAGTGAAGCGGAATGTTAAAGTCCTCCAAACACTGCTGAACGTTGCGCTTTAAGCCCGATGGTTTGGACTGCGCCTCATAGACACCGAGCACCTCGGCACCTTCCAAAGTCAGGCGACGCGCCATAATGAGCCCGATGTCTCCACTGCCCAAAATGACACAGCGCTTGCAAGGGAGCAGTCCGTCAATATTTACGAGATACTGCGCCGTGCCCGCCGTATACACACCTGCCGGACGCGTGCCGCTGATAAAAATTTGCTTGCTCGTTTTCTCGCGGCAGCCCGTTGCCAGTACGACTGTTTTCGATTGGATCTCCTGCAAACCGTGCTCCCTATCGACAACGACGGCTTTAAAACCGCCTAGATGAGGCGCTAAGGCTGTCACAAACGTTTTCAAATGGACTTTAATGTTGCTTTTTTCGACTTCATCTAAATAGAACTGCGCATACTCGGGGCCTGTCAGTATTTTCTTAAACTGAGTGAGTCCAAAGCCGTCGTGGATGCACTGCTTTAAAATGCCCCCCAAACGGTCTTCTCGCTCAAGCAAAACCACCGAGCCGCCTGCGTCGTGAACCGCCATCGCCGCCGCCAGTCCCGCAGGGCCGCCGCCGATCACCATGCAATCATAAAGTTCAGTCACTACCGCCACCCCCTTCCACTGTGCTTTTTTGAATGACCACCTGTGAATGGCCTTCTTTTTTGGTAATGTGGTCGAGCGCTATCCCCGTCTCTTCGTGGATAATTTCCATGACCAGCGGCAGGCAAAAACCGCCTTGACAACGCCCCATGCCCGCTCTGACTCTGCGTTTGACGCCGTCCACCGACGTGACGGGTATTGGACTTTTAAGTGCCTGAACAATTTCGCCTCGACTGATTTCTTCGCACCGACAAACAATTTCACCGTAGTCTGGATTTTTAACAATATAGCCTTGTCGCTGTTCGTAATCCATATTTGCCAAATCTGGAATGGCAGGTCGAATTGGGTTCCAGTCTGTCTTCTTTGTCAGTTTTGACTTAAGTGAAAGATTTTCTTCATAGTAAGTCTTCACCAGCGACTCCACCATCTCCGCAATGGCAGGCGCAGAGGCAAACCCAGGAGACTGAATGCCTGCAACGTGAATCAAATTTTCAACCCGATTCGAGCGTTCAATGATGAAGTCCTCTTTATAAGTCGCCGCTCTGATGCCTGCAAAGTAGGTGATGGTGTCCTCTTTTCGAAGCCCCTCTACCTGTGGAATTTTCATAGCCAGCATTTGAGCGACAGACTCACGGTCGGTTTGATAGTCCTCTCTCAGAGGCGTCTCCACCGCATTGGGCCCGACCAAGATATTGCCTTCGTAGGTTTTGATGAGCCCGCCGCCTTTGGTGTTCTTACTGCTTCGATCGCCGACAAACCCTAGAATGCCGCTGACCAAATGCGCTTTTTTCTTGTCGAGCAGCACCACTTCCCCTTTTCTCGGGTGGATGGAAAAATAGCGGTCATTTGCCATTTCTGCAATGACGTCCGTGTAGACACCTGCGGCGTTTATGACCAATCTCGTCTCGAAATCGCCTTTGGTCGTATGCACCTTTACTATCTCCATGCCTTCAACCGACATGCCTGTGACCTCTGTGTTCAAATGGAGCTTTACGCCGTTCATAATGGCATTTTCCGCATAAGCCACCGTCATTTTATAAGGCGATGTCACGCCCGCCGAAGCGCAAAATACGCCCCAGACCACACCTTTTGCCAAATGAGGTTCCATTTCATAGACGGCTTTGGTGTTCATGAAGGAAAGCCCTGGCATCTTGATTTTCTTGGCCTTGATCCAAAAATATGGCTTGATCACCTTGCTGATTTGAGAGCGAAAAAGAATGCTCGAACCGCATCGTCTAACGGGAACGCCCAGTTCTTCGGACACTTGATGGTAAAGATCGCTGCCCCTTACGTTCAATTTGCACTTTAAACTGTTCGCGTGCGCCGCTATGCCCGGATGGATCATGCCGTCATTTCTCGAAGACGTGTGCACCGCCACATCGTAGTCTTTCTCGACGAGGGCGATGCTTAAATTGTATTTAGAAAGTTCTCTGGCAATGGCCGAACCGACAATGCCAGCGCCAATAATGAGAACGTCGCATTTTGTAGGATTGGGGTTAAGAGTGCTAAAGATCTGAGCCTCAGCGCTCCGCTTCGGAGCAGGCAAGCTGCCTTCGCCTGAAGGAAGGGTTATGTCATTCACAACTTGCTTAAACGGATATTTTGCGGCAAGGTAGCCCGCTTCAACGACTTGATCCCAATTTTCCAGTTTCCCCTCCAACTTGATGGATTGGTCAACCAAACTGCACTTGATGGTCGTATTGTATTTTTTCTGAAGTTTTTGTTCCAAACGCTTGATGTTTTTCGTTTTCATAGCCTATCACCTCACGCTAATATTCGGTCGTTCGGACGAGTTACTTAGACTATAGCACAACTTGGTTGTGGGTGCAAACTGAATTTTCTGACATTTTGATGGAGTGGAATTTGTGAGTGGGTTGGGTTATAATAATAGTGATGGTGAATAGGAGGATTTAGGGTGGAAAATCATAAACTCAATAAACGGTTCAAATATAGAACCTTTATAATCATAGCAGCTTCAATAATACTTATTTATTTTTATGTTTATCCCAAAAGTTATCCTCTCAATAAAGCCATATCAAACGGCGATACCATCTTATATTCAAGTGGTGTCTATAACGAGGAAAACTTAAGACATTTTATCGACAGCGTTGCTGCAAATAAAAAAAGTCGCATAACCGTTACTTCTTATTCCAAAGAAGGCTATCCAACAATTGTATATTTGCAATTTCAATCTGGCATTGGCATTGAATGCACTTTGGATAATACTCGTAATATATACGGTCGCAAATTCTTTAAGGAAAAATTGAGTTTTGATCGTATAAGTATCAATCATAATAATGATGTATTTCTTATTGATGAGGATGGTAAGTCCCTACTCATTTATCAATTTCAAAACAATTAAAAATCCCCTGATATGCCACTTGGCGTATTAGGGGATTTTTAGTGTGGTAGTGTAATTAAACATCAAATTGTTATTTACGAACTTATAAAAATTCAGTCGGAAAGGCCGAAACGCCGACTGGCACTTTGAATTCATAGTATTGAAAAGCACCTTTGAAACCTTGAATGAAAATCCAGCGCTTCATGAACATCACGTCGCTGTTTGGCGCGAGTTTTAGAATTTCTGCTTCCCGATCATCCACCTTGACGATGACCACATCTTGGAGCATGCGCTCAACAGGGAGTTTCAGCGTTTCAAGAATCAATTTCCCGATGGACTGATCAAGCGGTGCCTCTTTTGCCATTTCTGTAAATGCCTCATGGAAATAGAACCGTTCCAATCCCAAGGGGTGCGAATCAATGAATCGATTTCTTTCTAAAAAGACGATGTTGTCGCTCTCAATTTCCGTGAGCGCAGCAAGGCTTTCTGAATTTTTGAGCACCTGATGCGCCAGTATCTGGTTATGGTGCTGCCAACCGCGAATGCTTAGCGAATAGGACAAACTCAGCAGTGGTTCGAAGCCAAGACTGGTATTTTTGCGTTTAATAAACGTCCCTTTGCCCTGAATTTTTTCCAAAAGACCTTCTTTGACCAGCTCATTGATGGCTTCGCGAACCGTCGCCCGACCAACGAGGTAAGTCCTCATCATTTCCTGTTCGCTCGGAATCACATCGCCAATTTGAAAGGCGTCCGACTTAATTTCGACAAGAATCTGATCTTTTAGCTGTATGTACAAAGGGATATGCAATTTACGATTAAGCTTCATGAGCGTCGCCCCTTTTCATTAGCCACTGCAAAACATTTATTTGTTTAATGCCATTATAGGATGTAACTGGCGTAAAGTCCATCGTAAGAAGATACTTAGGATTATGATCCTTAATGGCATCTAATGAAGCTAGCTCCCTTTTTAGGGTCTGCTCTTCCATCACCGTCTGAGAAACTTGGTAATACGTTTCACCGTCGGCATTAATGGCGATAAAATCAACCTCCGCATCGCCTACTTTTCCGACATATACCTCATAACCTCTTCTTAAAAGTTCAAGATAGACGATGTTCTCTAGGATGTGCCCCCTATCGGTATGTCTGGTTCCCAAAAGGAAGTAGCGAAGTCCAATATCCGCTACATAATATTTTGAACCCGTCGCGAGATGCTGTTTCCCTTTTATATCGTATCTTCCAACCTTATATACAATAAAGCTGTCCGCAAGCGCAGAAAGATAGCTCTCCACAGTTGGCACGCTTATCTTTCTACCCGATGATGTCATTGAATTCGCTATTTTTGTCGAAGAGCACATATTGCCGATATTATCAAAGACAAACTCCACCACACTTTGAAGCATAGCCGGATCCGCTATTTTCTTTCTTGTAACAATATCCTTAAGAAGAATTGTATTGTAAATCCCTTCAAGGTATATTCTGATATCCTTTTTTCTTATCAGTTCAAGCGTTCCCGGAAAAGAGCTATTCTGCAAATAATTCATATATAAAGCAGAGATGTTGGTATCGTTTGGATACGCTGACACATACTCTTTAAATGAAAGTGGTTGCATTTTTATCTCAACATATCTGCCCGAAAGAAGTGTTGCAAGTTCTCCAGATAAGAGAAATGCATTTGAACCCGTTATGTATAAATCCACATTTTTTTTGGCATAGAGCCAGTCTACACCTTCTTGGAAATTATTGATCAGCTGAACTTCATCAAGAAAGACATAATTCTTTTTATCCTTGAGCAATTTGCTTTCAACATATTCATATAGTGTTTTGGATGTGCGTATGTCCCTATAATCGCCATCTTCCAGATTAACGGTAATAATCTGTTCTTCTATTACGCCATGATCCATTAAATAATTCTGAAACAATTCAAACAAGGTTGATTTGCCACAGCGGCGGATTCCAGTCACAACTTTAATTAAATTTTTATCCTTAAAATTAATCAAGTCTTCTAAGGTCTCTTTTCTCTCAATCATTGCTTGCACCTCATTATTAATGATATAAATTCATATTAGCATAATTGCATTTTTCGGTCAAGTTTGTAAAGTGTAATTTATAGTTTTGTGTATTTTGTTTAGTTTGTAAATTGATTCTATACGATTTAACCAAATATAAATAAATCCCCAATAAGCACTTAGCATATTAGGGATTTTGAAACCTGAAATAGAAATCCATCGTTATAAAAATCAATTTCTTTCTAAAACGATGAGGTTACATCAGAGTGTGTATGGCGAAGTATCTTTAATGCAACTTTTCAATGCAACCCTTTAACTTTTGCAATTTGAACATTTTTGTTAATCTTCATTTGTTTATTTATCATAAAAATCTATTTACTATTTCTATAAATTCTGTAATATTAAGAAAATAATTAGGATAAGCTGCTTTTAGTTGGTTTATAGATGCTATATATACTAAAACAGCATCAACCATATCTGCTCCACTTGTTTTTTCAATTTGATTATAAACACTGGTAGCTTCATCAATTTGGCTAGGCTTAAAGTACTTTAATTTTAACATTCTTGAGTCATAGTTAAGGATGAGAATATAGTAACCTTTTTGATTTTGGTATCGCTCTTCAATTCCAAGAGTCCCAGCTCTTATTCCACTAAGAAATGCTAGTATGTTGTATTTTTTGTCAAGAGATTTTATTTCTTCTATAAGTTCTTCTTTATCCCAAGGTGTTTCAGGAACCTGTTCTGTTCCTTCATCTAATGCTAATAACGAAGAAACGAGACTAAAAAACCTTAGCATTTCATCTTTTCCTTTTCCAGCTTTTAAGGCTTGTTTGGTGAATATCCCCATCGCTTCTACTGCAGTTGCCCATAAATGTTGTTTATAACTTCTGATTTGTATCTCAATGTTCATATTTCTATTAAATGTATCTTTTTTGTCACTGCAATATTGATAGACTAAGTGAATGCCTCTATAACCAGAAGCTTTAGGATTCCTTATATAATCATATTCGCGTTTAAAAATATGCCTAACATTTGATTTCTTGTAGTTGTTTACAACATTGTAGACATCGTCTATACTTGGCGCAATAATTCTACACCCACCTAAATCTTGCATTCTCCAAAGATTCATATGTGGTTCTCTATTAAGTTTATCTACAATAGAATTTAATCTTTTTAACCGCTCCGCAACTATGAAATCATTATTTGCGTAATTACGTCTGAAATATGAGTATATTACGTGTAACGGATAGGCATGAGAAGCCCTCCAATTGTCAATAATCTGTAAAGCTTCATCTTTTTTCTCTAAATCACAAGAATCATCTCTTATTAAATCACCTGAGTTGATTATCTGATTTTTAGAGTATTCTATCGTTTTCCACTTCATACATCTCACCTCAATATAAGAAATAAATGAATAGACCAAATTTCTACCACAAAAGTCTTCTTAGAATTCAACTTACTTCTTTTAGATAAAAACAGAACATTGGCAAAATTATCCTATTATTATTTTTAATTATTCCTGTTGTAAATTGTATCGTTCTTCTCTCTTTAAGAATGCCTCTGTACCACCTTCAAGAATATCACATACCAGTATTCTTATATTCTCATCCTCTAAACCACCAGATTCATAAGTTATTCTAACCTTTTCTTGTCCATCATCTCCATCAATAATATCTTGATAATGCGCTACTATTACTTGTTCTGCATCCGTATTTACAACCAAATTGGGGTTATGTGTTGCTATGATAACTTGTCTTCTGTTCTTTACTGCCCTAATATCATCCTTTAAAACCTTGTAAACTGATTTGTTGTCTAAATTATCCTCTGGTTGATCTATCAATATCGGTTTTGAACTTTTATCTAATTTTAAAAATAATTTCATTAAAACCAATCCCTTTTGTCCTGGAGATAGCAGATTCAAGGGTTTACTATTAA
>JAYVIR010000020.1:0-23322 GCA_043770095.1 Eubacteriales bacterium | reverse complement strand
GCGGTTATAATAAGGTTGCCATTGATATAATGGTGGCAAAAGTGCGTTCAATTGTCAGTGAGAAGTATGCATAATTTATTTTAGACCATAAAAAAGGATTGATTCCAAGTTTTACAACTTGGAATCAATCCTTTTTTAAATTTTATTGCACTTCAAGACGAAATGGGCCTAAGTAGTCTTCAATACTCTTAAAAATGGACTCTGTGCCTTTCCACCATAACGGATCCTCAGCGTACGTTTTATTCAGCCACTTAAAGGCATTTTCGTTCTTTGGTCTATCATGGAGTGCTTCTCTGACAGTCTCTGCCGCTAATAAAGAAGAGTCTTTGATTGTTGTGTTATATTCTGCCCAGCTATGAAAAACGTTAAATGGATTATTAACAATAAGTGCGGCATTTTCAGAACCACGTTTAACAAAGCCTTGCTCTTGACCAACAATTGCAAACAGTAAAGCAGGGTGTATATTTTCAGATGCGCAGGTATTTAATATCGTTGAAAAATAAGGTTCATCGGCTAAAAGTGAATTTTTTCGTTTTAAATACCCCATTAATCGCTCTTTATTGACAGGTTCAAATTCAAAATATCTAGGAAAACCTGCAGCTTGCTCTTCAAAAATAGATTTAACAATAAGCCGCATATTCTCAGGCGCTATTGTCTCAATCGTTACAATTGAAGAGGCTTCCGCAAATCCAATAGGTCCCAAATGATTCATTTTAGCAGTTACAATAAAAATCAAACAAGTTAACGCAAGTACTGACACTACATAAAACCCGAGTATTTTATAGCGAATTCGATACGGTTTAAAATCCGATTTTTCAACACCCAGAAGACTCACAAATTGATCTTCTTCTAAAAGAGGTTCTTGTATAATATATGTGTTTGATTCTATTTCTGTTTCATATTCAATTATTATTTCTGGTATAGGTTCTAATTCTAGTATTGGTTTAGTTACTGGTTCAGATTCAGGCACAAATTCCGATTCTTTTACATGCATTGATTCAACAAACTTTTTATGCATTTGATCAGAAAGAGACTCCAAATGTAGCTCTAGATTTTCTTCTAATTCTTGCACCAACTCTATTACAGGTAAAGACAGTACCTGTTCACTCTCCATTGGTGAAGGCTGATTGTCCTCGAGCTGTTTTTGCCTTTGCTCAGAACAATTCAGGTCTTCACTTAGACAGACTTGAACAATCTCTTCAAAGGTTAAATTGAATTCAGTACTCATAATAATCCAATTTTGGAAATTATAAAGTATTTGTTTTATTGGAAGTTCTAAATTAATGAGTAGTCTTGCCACATCATAATAATTCACATTTATTGCTTCATCGGCTTTAAAACAAGTTGTAATGATGAGATTTCTCACCATTCGTTTCACTTGAAAATCTAGCCCGCGAAGGTGATCGTTAAGTATGCCTTCAAGTTCAACAATCACGTCATTTTGCTGGCGTTCTAAAGTGCTGACACTTTCAAAACGAATACGTAAATCATGAAGGATTTTTTGATTAAGGATAATTTTATTTGAAAGTTGAGTCATTTGTAGCACAAGTTTCGCTCCTTTATAAAAAAAATCACTTTTCCATATAGGAAATTATAACACAAAAGAGGAGAATTGGACTTTTTATATACAGAAACTTAAATAATATCTTGGAAAAACTCATTTGTTGAAGAAATAACTTGAAACTTAGGTGGTTTTACAGGTAAAATAGAAACATATAAAAAAAGATATAATTGTTATAAAAATATAATAGAAGCATATGAAATACAGCTATATTGGACGCTTATGCTGTATGGATGCAGTGGCGTAACCGGCTAATTTTATAAAAAATTAGCCTTTCTTTATTTGAGCTGAAAGGAGGGCTGCCAAATGGATAAATTTAAAACTTTAAAATTAGGCGACTTGCTTGTAAAGGCGGGTGCCATTACAGAAGAGCAGCTCCAAATGGTACTAGAAATACAAAAGGAAAATAAAGCAAAGGTTGGCGAAATTCTTATTGAACAAGGTTATGTAAGCAGCCGACAAATTGTTGAAGTATTAGAATACCAATTGGGTATTCCGCAAGTTGACTTAACCAAATACAATATTGACCATGAAATTCCAAAGATTTTGACTGAGGATTTTTCTCGAAAAAATTCAGTACTGCCTATTTCTAAATCTGGAATGATACTGACAGTTGCTATGTCTGATCCGCTCAACATCATATTGATCAACGACCTTGAAATCATTACGGGATACATCATTGAACCAAGAATCGCTGAAGAAAAAGAAATAAGAATTGCCATAGACAACGTTTTTAGCAAATCGACTGCTGAACAAGCCGTTGAGGACGTTACGAAAGAATTTATTGCACTCACCGAAGATGATTTAGCTGAAAATATCCTCAGAGATATCAACAATGCCCCTGTTGTTAGACTTGTAAATACCATTATTTTGCAAGCAGCCAACAGCAATGCAAGTGACATTCATATTGAACCAGAAGAAAATAGTGTACGCATCAGATATCGAGTTGATGGTGATCTTATCGAAATTATGAGACCTGCCAAACAAACGCAAGGTGCCATCATTACCAGAATTAAAATCATGGCAAAACTAAACATTGCTGAACGTCGTGTGCCACAAGATGGTCGAATCGAATTAGATATAAGGGGACGTGATTTAGACCTAAGGGTTTCTACACTTCCAACGATCTATGGTGAAAAGATCGTTATTAGAATGCTTGATCGTTCAAACTTTTTAAAAACAGCAATGAATTTAGGTTTCAATGCGCGAGATGAAAAAATTTTTAATGACATTATTAAATCTCGTAATGGCATGATTTTAGTAACTGGCCCAACGGGAAGCGGAAAGAGTACAACGCTGTATGCTATTTTACAGGCGCTTAATGACAGCAAAAAAAATATCATGACCATAGAAGATCCGGTCGAATACCGAATGAGTGGCATCACCCAATCACAGGTGAATTATAAAGCAGGTTTTGATTTTGCAAGCGGACTGCGTTCCATGCTTCGCCAAGACCCTGATATTATCATGGTTGGTGAAATTCGCGATCAAGAAACGGCAGAAATTGCCACACGTGCTGCAATCACAGGTCACTTAGTGATATCCACACTACATACCAACAGTGCTGTCGCCTCTATCAACCGCTTGATGGATATGGGCATAGAGCCTTATCTGGTTGCTTCATCAACCATCGCCATCATCGCGCAGATACTGGTCAAACGTATTTGTCCAGAATGCATTGCGCCCTATATTCCCATGGAATCTGAAAGAGATATATTAAAAGTACCTAATAATGGCGTTTTCGAACTTTATAAGGGAATTGGTTGTACTTCTTGCAGAAAAACAGGTTATAAAGGTAGAACAGCTGTCTATGAAATTATCAAGTTAGACTCTGACTCTAGAGAAAAAATTCTAAGTCATAAAACGGATGAAGAATTGTGGCAATATTTTAAATCCAAAGGCATGCATCGCATTCAAGATCATTGCCGCGAACTAGTCATTGAGGGCACAACGAGCATTGATGAGTATTTAAGAATTTCTCATCACGTAGAGGGGTAATTGAATTGGATATAAATGAATTGTTACAACTTGCAGTCGAAAATGGTGCCTCTGATATTCACTTAACGGTTGGCGTGCCACCAGTATTTAGATTAGACGGACTACTTGTCAAACTTGACAAACTAGAACGATTACTGCCAGAAGACACTGAGAAGTTTGCCAAAACCATTATGAGCGATAAGCAAATCGAACATTTTGAAAATAAAGGAGAAGTGGACTTTTCCTACTCAATTTTGGGCTTTTGCCGTTTTAGAGTGAATATCTACCATCAGAGAGGTTCTGTTGGACTTGCTCTTAGGGCGATTCCAATAACAGTCCCCACTATTGACAGTTTAGGCCTTCCAAACATACTGAAGGATATTGCCACCATTAAAAGAGGTTTAGTGCTCGTTACTGGACCAACGGGTTCTGGTAAATCTACCACATTGGCTTCGGTTGTAAACCATATCAATGAAACGCGAAATGAGCATGTACTCACACTTGAAGATCCGATAGAGTACCTTCATCGTCATAACCGCTCAATGGTCAACCAAAGAGAACTTGGGATAGACACCATGAGTTACGCAGATGCGCTTAGAGCTGCTTTAAGACAAGACCCAGACGTTATTCTCATTGGTGAAATGCGTGATTTGGAGACGATTTCAATTGCAATTACAGCTGCCGAAACGGGTCACTTGGTGCTTTCAACGCTTCATACCATGGGCGCAGTGGCAACCATCGATCGAATCATTGACGTGTTCCCATCTGATCAGCAGCAGCAAATTAGAATTCAGCTGTCTGCGGTTTTGCAAGGGGTCATTTCACAGCAACTCATTCGAAAAGCTGATAATAGCGGTCGAGTAGCTGCCATGGAAATAATGATGTGTAACGCCGCCATTCGCAATCACATTCGCGAAGGCAAAACGTATCAAATAATGAATTCAATACAAACCAATCGAAAAGATGGCATGATTTCAATGGATGCTTTCATTTCTGAATTATACAAATCCAATGTGATTAGCTATGACGAAGCGATTGCTCACGCTGTAGATCGAGACTTCTTAGCCAAGATGCTATAGCCATATAAGCTGAATTAAAGATTCAACTTATAAATAAGGGAGTGATGAAGTGCCTCAATTTTATTACGAAGGGAAAAAAATCAGTGGTGAAATGGTCAAAGGCACCATTGATGCCGACACCGATAATGACGTTCAAGTTGCCCTTCGAAGACAATCTATATTTCCAACTAAAATTGTTAAAGAGGGTGGTAGCAGCAGTAAAAGTTTAAACATTAAGCTATTTGAAGCCAAAGTGAAGTCAAAAGACCTCGCAATTTTTTGCAGACAATTTTCTACCATCATCAGTGCAGGCATTTCAGTGGTAGAATGTGTGGATATATTAAGAAAACAAACTGAGAACAAACGACTAAAGCAAGCCCTCAATGAGGTTTATGAAGACGTACAAAAAGGATTGACCTTGTCAGCCAGCATGCGGAAATTTAAAAATGTGTTTCCGGAAATGCTTGTCAATATGGTAGCGGCAGGAGAAGTCTCTGGCGCACTAGACATCATCATGAACCGGATGATGACCCATTATGACAAAGAGCACAAGCTCAATCAAAAAATACAAGGCGCAATGGTCTATCCGATTTTGCTGATCTTCTTCAGCTTCGGCGTCAGCTATATTTTACTGGCGTTTGTACTGCCAACTTTTGTTGAGATGTTTGTTTCAATGGGGGCAACACTACCAGCACCGACCAGATTCCTGATTAAAATATCCAATTTTTTAAATCAGTTTTGGTATATATTTGTTCTAATCATCTTTTTGACCATTTATTTTTTCAGACGCTCAATGTCAACTGCGGAAGGAAAAATGAAATTCGATACTTTTAAATTGTACATGCCCGTTATTGGACCAGTGAATCAAAAGGTTGCGACGGCTCGTTTTTCGCGAAGCCTTGCAACCATGCTCTCTAGCGGCATTACCATTTTAGACGCCATTGAATTGGTCACAAAAGTATTAGGGAATCAGGCATTGTCACAGAAGATTCTCGAATCTACCGAACGTCTCAAAAAAGGCGAGGGTATCTCGGGCCCGTTGTCTCAGATCAAAGCTTTTCCGCCAATGATGATCTCCATGATCCGCATTGGCGAAGAAACCGGCGCTCTGGACAAAATGCTTGAGTCGACGGCTGACTTTTACGATGAAGAAGTTAGTTTTGCCGTTGACAAAATGGTCGCCTTGATCAACCCGCTCATTCTACTAGTAATGGCTGGGGTCGTCAGCTTTATTGTAATGAGTGTCGCACTACCTATGTTTGATATCGTCACTGTCGTACAAGGTACAACTTAGTATCATTTTGAAAGGGGAAAGATTATGTTTAAAAAAATTCAAGCAAAAATGAAAAACAAAAAAGGCTTTACATTGGTCGAGTTATTAATCGTTATCGCAGTACTTGGTATTATTGCTGCTATTGCAGTACCTAGATTTACAGGCGTTTTGAGTGGCGTAACTGCAAAAGCTGATGTACGTACTGCTGAATTATTTGCTAAGGAAATTGAAGCGGAATTTATGCTTGAAACTTGGTCTTTTGGTACTGCCACTACATTAGCTGTAGCTCCTCCAGCAACTTCAGCTGCTGCTACAACTGGTTTTAATGGAAATATCCCGCAAGATTCAGCAAACGGCGCAATGGAAGCGACTATTACTCGCTCAGGAACTGCAGGAGCATATACTTATACTCTTGTAATTACTAATTCTGCTTCTACAGCTGTAATACTCTTACCATCAAAGGCTATTTCAGGTCCAATCAGCTAAACTACAAAATCTTCACGAGCGGGCTTCCACGCCCGCTCATTTACAATTCACACCCCCAAAAGAGGAGGCTTCACCATGAACAAAACCCTCAAAAAAACCTTACATAACAAAAAAGCCTTCACTTTAGTAGAACTTCTAATAGTCCTTGCTGTCCTTGGCATCATTGCCGCCATTGCCATACCAAGGTTTATGAATATCCGTGAAGGCTTTGTAACGGCAACTGACAAAAGCACCGCTCAAATGTGGGCTAAAGACATAGAAAGCGCATTTGTAACAGGTATGCTATCCGACTTAGTCAGCGACGAATTGCTTATAAAATCAGACGCGCTTTCGGGTTATCAAGGCTCAGTTCCTACACTACCAAGTGACAAAACTAAAAGACTCATCGCAAAAATTACCTATGAAACAAAGACCAAAGTCTACACGCTAAACATCTATCCTGGGGACGTTACAAAAACAACCCTCAATACAAGAATTATTTCAGAACCCATTCACTAAAAATCAAAACCCACGAGGCCAATCCCATGTCATTTCTAGTCTTCATCTACGCACTCCTAATAGGCAGTTTTCTTAATGTATGTGTCTACAGAATTCCAGCAGGAGAATCGATAGTTTTTCCGGGCAGTAGATGTGGCAGTTGTCATACCAAACTAAGACCGAGGGACTTAATCCCCATGCTCAGTTGGTTGTCGACAAAAGGTACTTGTCGCTACTGTGGGGAGAAGGTTTCGATTCAATATCCTGCGGTAGAACTGCTTACAGCCATATTGACTGTTGCTGTCTATCAAGTGATAGGACTTGACGTTTCCTTTTTATGGGCATGTTTTCTCTTATGGACAGGCATCGTTATATCAATAATTGACTTAAAGCATCAATTGATTCCAAATAGACTAAGCCTAATCACTGGGCTTGGCGGGGTTGTGTTTTACATCGTCTTAATGTTTCAGACACAGACCCTTACGCTTTCACCTTTATTGGGTGCCGCTATAGGCGGTGGATTCCTTCTAATCCTTGCGCTACTGAGTTCTATGGGTGGCGGTGACATTAAATACATGACTGGAGCGGGTCTTTTTCTAGGACCTAGCATGACCATTTTGGCGCTATATGTTGCTTTTATTCTTGGTGGCTTGGTGTCAATGATATTACTAATCACTAAGAAATTTAAAAAGGGGACTCACATTCCTTTTGGTCCCTTTCTGGTTATTGGGGTCGTGACGGCTTTTGTGCTTGGGCCACAAATATTAGCAACTTATCTAAATTGGGTTCAATTTTAGGAGGGCTTATGCTTTGAAATCGAAATCAAAAAGAATAAGAGCCTGCTTAAACAATAACAAACAGGGATTCACCTTAATCGAACTACTCGTCGTTATTGCGTTAATGGCTATTATCAGCGTTCCGCTTAGCGCTTCACTTATTTTCGGTGTTAAAATATTTGGCACCGAATCTGTCGTGGATAAAGTATTCCAAGATCAACAAAGTGCATTTGTTTATATGAAAGAAACGTTAAGAAACGACCCCTACAATGTAAAACTTGAAATCGTAGGTAGTTCTGAGCATCTGATTGTCGGCGTCCTCCCAGAAACCGCCAAACACTTTTTTTTAAAAGACGCTGAGCTTATTTTACAAACCGGTGCTCTGACGAGCAGTCAAAGGATCCTCTGTGACAACGTTGTCGACTTTACCATTAGCAATACGTTAGTTGACACTCAAAACTTGCTCACTGAGCTAAACATTACTTTAAAATCAGAAGTGAAGGGTAGAGACCACACATTAAGTTCAAGCTTTTCACTTAGACGATACTAGAGGTGTATAAATGACAAAAAATATATTGGCCATTGAATTAGGTTCAGAAAATTTAAAAGTAGTTGTTTTGCAGCAGATTAAACCCGATTATAAAGTCATTGACTATAAAATATTGCCTTTGTCTGAAAAAGCTTATGATATGGATGGCTACCTAAATGTGAATGAAGTTAAACCAACACTTGAGGATGCGCTTCTTCAGCTTAATGTGAAAAAAATGCCTGTGGCGCTAACGGTCAATACCAATAAAAAAATTGTAAGAACGAGAGATTTGCCCCTTTCTAATTTAAAAGAATTAGATGGCATTGTGAAATTTGAAGCAGGTCAATTTTTACCTTATGGGATTGATCAGTTCTATTTAGACTATCGAGTCATTGGCTCTGGCAATCTAAGCAGCGATAATTCTGATAGCGAAAAAGAGACTGGCGAGGCTGTAAAAGTCATGATTGGCGCAGTTCCAAAAGATGCTATGAACCCGTATTTGGAACTTTTGAACGCATGTAATTGTAAAGTATTGTCTATTACACTTCATACAGACGCTATTTATTCATATGCCAAACAACACTTTCTTGAAGAGGGTAGCTCGGTTGTTATTTGCGATATTGGCGAAAATAGCATTAATACCATTTTATTTGAAAACTACGAATTCTTAGCCGATATCAGTTCTGACAATGGCATGTTCAATGTCATTGAACATTTTTCTATTAAACATGGAATAAGCCATAAGGACAGTAAAGCCTGTCTACTGGGTCAATTGGACGTCATTCTCTCGAAAAATGAAACTGAAGTCGATCAGCTATATCGCAAAATCGAAAAGCTAAACCAGTTTGTTTCATCCGATGCAGTTACTGCGCCTAATACAGGTAGTTCTGCTGAAGAATCTTCGACCCTTACGACGGAAAATGCTTCAAAATCTTATAAGGCTTCTGATGCCATTCAAGAATCTATTACGGAGGTCTATGCTGATATTCTAAAAGAAATTTCTAGAATGATGGAATTTTATCGAACAAGACGCTTTGGCACTCGTGTTAATGTGATTTATTTGTGCGGTGGCGGATCAAAACTTGTAGGGCTTCATGCCTTTTTAAAACAACGCTTAGGCATTGACAATATTCATTTAATTTCTGAGAATAATACCCATCCGTTACAAGACGATGGGGACCTTAATCTCATTGTAGCCGCCATCGGTGGCGCATTGGGGAGGTAACGAGTGGATATAAAATTTAAAATGCCAAAGGCTAAAAATGTCTCCATCGAATCATTAATGAAAAAACAATTGAACTTATACCCTTATAAAAACGGAAAGTTTAGCGATAAGCAAAGACGAACGCAAATAATTGTCGGTTTGCTAATAGCGATTTCCGTTGCCATGTTAGGGACTTCTCTTTTTCTTTACAAACAAAATTCAGACATGGTAAAAGAGATTGTTAGCAGAAAAGCAAATCTTCAAATTGAACAAGGCAGACTAAGCAACCAGCGTGTTCTAGACGAGTTAATCAAGCGTATTGAATACAAGTCCACATTGCTTAAATTCATAGATAGCGGCAACACTTCAGCTGCTCTTGTCATTGAAACCATTGAACGTAACATTCCAAGTGAAATCAAATATATTAATTTAGATTTTGTTTCAGACAGTTCCATTCGAATTTCTTGTCAAACGTCAGACCAACAATGGGTTGCAAAATTAATTCATCAATTGAAATCTGAAAATTTCTTTGATAATATATTTGTCGAATCTATCAATTCAAGTAAAACGCAGCTTGGAATTACTCAAACGCCAGAATATGAGTTTCAGCTAATCTGTACTTTCGGAGGTAAATCCAATGAAACTCAAAAATAGTGAAAAAAAATTATTGGGAATTTTAGGTCTTGCGATATTGTCTTATATTATTTTTAACTATGGATTTTTTCCACTGTTCGACCAAAACACGCTTATTAAAGCGGAATACGAAGCGGTTGATACTGAATATCAAGCACTCCTTAAAACACATTTGACGAATAACCAGCTTGCTGAGTTATTAAATAGTGCAAACAGTAAATTTATTAACTTAGAAACACTTTTACCGCCACAAATTCACCAAGAAGAATCCATTCTATTTTTAACCAATTTGGCAAAAAAACATGAGATGAGTGTGGATAGTTACAATTTTAGTTATACCGACACCGCACAAATTCCGACTACGGGAGATGGGAAGGTAATCGTCCCAAACGCTCCAGTAGACGATGTTTTAAAAGAATTCCAAAAGCTGATCAATGGCGATCAAAATGCTGATATCGGACAATTTAAGGACAAAATTTATCAAGCGCCAAAAGAAGAAACAGGGGTGCTTGCGCAATATGAAAAAGATTTAACATACTTTAACGTGGTCATTTCGTTAGGTGGTAATTATACCAAATTTAAAAATTATTTGCTGGATCTTGAATCCTATAAAAGCAAAATTATCATCAAACAAATTAACCTGGCAAAATCTACAGAGTCAAGAGATGGCGTGCTTGGAACATTAACCATTTCTTATCCAATATACTATGACCAAGAGCATTTAAGTCCATTTGTATGGTCATACGAAAAGGGCGCTAACAATTTGAATCCTTTTGAATATGAAGTTTTCAAACTTGAAAGTGTTCCCGTGCTAGCAGTCATTGACACCACCGACACTGAAACCTCAGTGTCTCAACCAATTATTCAAGCACCCATTGAGAAACCAAAATCAGATTACAGTGCTGCTGACTTCTACATGGTTTTAGAGCCTGCGAATTCTGATAGCAATACTTTAACAATTGGAAAATCTCCTTATCGTTACACGGCACTTTATGCTGATAATGACGGTGTTGAAAATGCGACTTTAAAGGTACGCAAATCTGATGGAAAATACCAGTATCAGTACAGTACATCTCTACAAACTTATCCCGGAGAGGGTGATTGGAATGATTTTGATTTAATGAATAAAAATGGTCTCGTGCTAGAGGTTCAATCTTTAGGACGTCTCCCTCAAAACGATCAAGCTGGAACACTTATTAGTATTAGCAACGACTCAGGTTTACCACTAACGGTTTATATTTATAAGGACGATTCTGCGAGACCTAGATTAACCATCAATAAGGTATCCGGAAAAATTACAATCAAGAAACTTTAGGTGGTGTCTATCTTGAAAAATAAGATTTTCAATAACAAGAAGGGTTCCACGCTCATTGAAGTACTCATTTCACTTGCGCTTTTAGCGCTCATTATTACGGTCTTTATTCGCATTTTAAACAGCAGTGTTGCCCTTAGAACAAAAAGTGATATTCAATCTGAGGCCAATGCTATTGCTATGAGCCAAATTGAGGAGCTCAAAGAGTTAGATGCCATGCCATCAACCTTTATCCCCGAAGAGGCAGTACCACCTGCAACTCTTAAGACCGTCTTTATTCAAAATAAACAAACCGCAGACCATTATGACATTCAAACCCAATTAACAGATGTCACGTCAACGCTATTCTTACAGGATGGCTCGCTTGCACAGGATCAATCATCTGGTACATTTATCCCTGATATTAATATAACAATTGGGCTAGACGAACTTTCGGTTATCAATCCAGTGTTATCTACGCCTAGCATTTCTTTAAATGGACTAGGTGATAATCCTATAGTTCTTGATATTTCTGCAGTTGCGGGTGCTGTAAATACCTATCAATACGCGCTGAATTTTAAAACACCAGCTGGTCCTCAGACCATTAACCTAGGGAACTATAATAGGATATCAGGAATAGAGCGTTTGTTTAAAATCACTGCACTACCTACCTTATCCCAAAATATAAATTGGGATATTGATGATAGAACAGGGGAAAGACTACGCTTTTCAGTATTTGATGACTCTAAAAATAAAATCCACATTTCAGTCCTGAGTACTTCAAATTCAACGCTGAAAATTTCGCAAAACATGAGTTCAATCGCTGAGCCGAGCAAATTGAGCCAAAAATACTATGAAGTCCTTGTAAGGGTTAGTTTACGAGGTCAAGAATATGCAAAGCTATTGTCCTCGTGGACAATAAAAGGTGATTGATATGAGAGCATTCTGTTTAAAAATCAAACAAAATCAAAAGGGTGCTTCACTGGCGTATACGCTTGTCATTATAACCATTCTAATGATGATCGGCACCTCACTTGCGACGTTTGCCATAATGAGCCTTCGTATTTCAGTCATTCAGCACTCTGCAGATAAAGCTTTTTATTTAAGCGATGCTGTGATGGAAGAAACACTGATTCAGCTTGAAAGCCAAGTTCATGAGGCTGAAATGTTTGCGCTTGATGTGGTCAATACAAAGGAATATCAATTATCCGAACCAAAATGGATCGCTTTCTTAAGAAAATTAGAGCAAGATACGCTCAATGGCACAATCACCAAAGAAGAGAGCGCCAGACTTCTTCAAGTTGCAACCTCTTATGAATTCCATAAACAATACTACAAATTTTTATTTGGTAAACCAAGCGGGTCTTGGCTCACAGAAGATTACGCACTTCTTGACACAAACTTAAATTATGTAAATATAGATACCATTAAATTTGATCCAACCTCATTTAACGCTACTTTTTTTAACAAATTAAGTGTGGTATCTTTTGATCCTAACAATAAGGAAGGTTTCGAGAACGCTCCTAAAGGTCTAATGACAGTTTCCGCTGCATTAACCAATAACGTTATAGAATTAAGCCTTACCTCTGACGGGCAATATAATAGCTATAAGAAACCAATCAACGTCACGGTAGCTCTCACGCCTCCTGATTACAAGCAAATAGTCACATCAGAAACCCGTCCTATAAACGTCCATAATAATCAAATTTTAAATTATGCACTGGCTTCAAGAGAAAATATAATTGTTACCGGTAGTCAAAATCAGATCAATGGGAACGTTTATGCCTATGGCACTTTCCCTGAGAAACCCGATTACAGAATTTCTGAGCAGGGCGGCATTCTCGTTGGTTACTCAAAAGAGAGCAAAGTTTTAAGCACGCTTGGCGATATTAGTATTTTTAAGCCTGAAGAAACCGACCAATCTGCAAACCTAAATATTTCTAATGATTTATATACAAGGTCATCCGTAAAGCTATTTGAAAAAGACAGTGAACTGAATGTTAATGGCTCACTCCATGCCAATTCAATCTTATTTGACCCATCTTCAAACAATTCAAAACTTAACATTGCTAAAAACGCCTATCTGATGGAAGACCTGATACTAGATGGGACTGCACCTAAATTAACCGTTGGAACTTTGGCTGATCCGACTACCGGAGAGTTGTGGGGTCTTTCTAAGAGAGATGCATCGGGTAGCGCAGAGGGTAAAAAAAGTGATTATAGTGCCAGCATTCTGATTAATAGCACTGACCCTAATCCCAAAATCACTGTAAACAACCTATATATGGCTGGTTTATCCTATTTTAATGCGTTTAGACCTATTGCCGGTTCAAATACGTCTTATCAAACAGGGGAATCTTTTACCACTAATAATAATTATTATTTCTATAAACAAGCGTTGATTGGGTATAACTCTCAAATACAAACAAAATTTTTCACTTATAAAGACAATACTGTTGAGCATTATTTAATTGAAGCAGTTGACAGTAGTGGCAATATTGTTAAAAGTCCCAAATTTAAAGCCAAATATTTTTATGACTCTGGCTATAAAATTGACTCAGGTTCTCCTGTACCAACCGCTATCAGCGCACGTGACAGAGGGATTTTTACAATCAATAGTATTAAAGAAACAACGCCTGGCGTTCTAACAGGGCTAGAACAAAACTACGCCTTAGGCGTTGTCATTGCTAACCAAAGAGTGATTGATGCTTATCCTCAAAACATATTAGATCCAAACGATAAACCTGTAAGCGAATACATGGTTGAAAACACTTTTATAAAAGAAAGTCGATCCAATATTGAGAAAATGGATCTTGACTTGAATCTTCTTGCAACAAGAGACAATCTCAACCACACGAACAAGGATCCCTTAGATACCGTAAATTCAAAGCTTGGCCAATTCGTCGATTTCACAAAAACATACGTGTCTGAAATTTCAGACCCAAACAGAATCATTGTCATTAATAATGACGCTACAAGAAATATCTACATCAATCTGCCTGATTCTGAAAAGACTACAGTACAATCCAAAGAAACCAATCCTATTTTCATCCCTGAAAATGGAAACGTTGCCGATATAAACGGATTAATCATTTCAAAAGGCAATGTCATCATATATAATAATTCTGGTACAAATTTAAACTATAATGGTACAATTGTGTCAGATAAAAATATTCTTCTCTTAGGTAATGGACAAAAAACCTTTACCTACAATTTTGATTGGATTGCAGAGACAATTGCCCGCAGAAGCTTACTGGCTGAAATTCTCTATGCAAATACAGGAAAAAAGTTGGCTATTAGAAAAATCACTGAAAATGGAGTAAGTACTACTACAAGTAGTGAAACAGCCGATTTATCCACTATAGTCATTGACAATCCGCTTTCTACCAACATTAACATCAATCAAAACCCAGTTGGTGGCGGACTTGTAAAACAAAAAACTGAGCATTCCTTTGTCATAAAAAAATGGTCTATTATTAAATAGGAGGTGTGTTATGGCGTTCAAATTAGAAAATTACATGGAAATTGAAGTGGAACATATTTTGCCTCAACTATTAAGAGCTTTTCCCGATTTTTGTAAATGCGAGTTGTGTCTTTTAGATGTGAAAGCATTAGCCCTTAACAGCCTTAAACCGCATTACATCGTTTCGGCGAAGGGTGAGCTATACTCTCAATTGGAAGAGATGAAAATCCAGTCAGAAGCTGATGTCATGAAAGCATTAGTCGAGGCAATTATCATTGTTAGGACTAAACCTAGACATGAGTAAGACCATTGTATTGATCGGCCTTTCAGGGTGTGGGAAAACAACATATGCAAAAGACTTGTCTCAAAAGTTGAAATGGCCTTTTTATGACATCGATGAAGTGATAGCCTTTCGGGAGCAAATGTCCGTCAGCGATATTTTTAAAGCAAAAGGTGAAACATACTTTCGTGCTTTAGAATGGCAAGTGTTTACTGAATTGATCCAACTAAAAAATATTATCATTGCTACAGGCGGAGGTTTAATTCCCTCTGCACTTAGCCGAAATGAGTTAAAGCCTAGCGGCGTATTTTTTCTATATTTAAACCCATCACTGGAGATGATTCTAATACGCCTTCAAAATCCAAATGAGCTTGCGCGAAGACCACTTCTAGTCAACGATGAGGATTTATTCGCTAAGATTAAAAAGCTTGACCAAGAACGTTCTAAAGCCTATTTGTCATGGGCAGATGCTATTATTACCAATTGTTAACCCTCAAAGAACCTTAAAATAATAAAATATGACATTAAAAATGAAAATAGCTATAAAATTCCTCATGTATAGGTTGACAAAGTAGCTAGAGATATAATATCCTCTAAGGGGTATGGTAAATATGATATTCATTATCTATAAGCCATACTTAGATATTGAAGTTTTGATTGTTGCAAAATAACAGGGTAATCAATTCCTCTCAAAATCGTAAAAATTTAATAGAATTATATTTAGTAATGGAGGGGTTTATCAATGATAGCAGCAGGTGATTTTCGCAAAGGCGTTACTTTCGAAATCAATGGAGAACCATTTGTAATTTTGGACTTCCAACACGTAAAACCTGGTAAAGGCGCAGCGTTTGTTAGAACCAAGTATAAGAGCTTAACATCAGGCGCAATTCGTGACGAAGCATTTAACCCAGCGGATAAGTTCCCAAGAGCTCACATTGAAACGAAAGATATGCAATATTTATATCAAGACAGCGACTTATACTTCTTCATGGATAACGAAACTTATGATCAAATTCCATTATCTTTTGAGCAAGTAGAAGATGCTATCATATACCTAAAAGAGAATGATTCAGCAACACTCAAGTTCTACAAAAACAAATGTTTCTTAGTAGAAGCTCCTAACTTTGTTATTCTTGCAGTTACTGAGACTGAACCTGGAATCAAAGGCGACACTGCTTCAAACGCTACAAAAAAGGCCACTGTTGAAACGGGTGCAGTTGTAAACGTGCCACTCTTCGTAAATGAGGGTGACAAAATCAAAATTGATACACGTACTGGAGATTATCTCTCAAGAGCGTAGTAATCAACTGCCTATTTTCATAGCATTAAAGCGCAGATTTGCGCCAACAAAACTATCAGAGGAGGGTTATTATGAGCTTACTTTTTGAAAGAGTATCTTACCTAAGAGGACTTGCAGACGGACTAGACATCGACAAAGCTAAAAAAGAAGGCAAACTTCTGGCTGAAATCGTCAGTGTTCTCGAAGAAATGGCTTACGCAATTGAAGATTTAGAAGGCAATTTGGAAGAAATGGACGAATTTGTTGATGCAATCAACGACGATTTATCTGATTTAGAAGATGAAGTTTACTCAGACGAAGAGTTTGATACGTTTGAATGCCCTGACTGTGGCACTGAAATCTTCATTTCAGAAGATGAATTCGATGAAGAAATGTGTGCAGATGTAAAATGTCCAGGTTGTGGCTCTGAGTACATTGTATGTGATGACGATGACAACGATGATGACTGTTGTTGTGGTGATGACTGCGATTGCGACGATGATTGCAATGAAGGCAACTGTAACTGTGACTGTGGCACAAAAGATTCTGATAAGTAATAAGCCTATTATGAACCCGACTTCGTTCACGGAGTCGGGTTTTTATTAATTCTATAACACAATCGCTCAACATAAGTTCATTTTCAATTCCTTAATTGTTATTTGAGAGCTTTTTTGATATAATGAAATCTAAATGGAGGGAATAAAAATGGCTGAAAATAAACAAATCGATACATTAGAATATGGTAACGTCAATATATCTGATGATGTGATTGGCATCATCTCTTCCATCGCTGCAGCAGAAATTGAAGGCGTGAATGGACTTTCTGGCAAGCTCACTGAAGATTTAGTTGAAATGTTTGGTAAAAAGAACTTCTCTAAAGGCGTAAAAGTTGAAATTGTTGAAGAAAAAGTAGTGATCGACTTAAATATCATCGTAGATTACGGTGTAAAAATTCCTGATGTTTCATGGCAGGTTCAAGAAAATGTTAAAACGGCTATTGAGTCAATGACTGGACTATCTGTATCTGAGGTAAACGTTCACGTCAACGGCATCAACATCCGTCGTAAACAAAAAAGTGACAAGGATACCGCTCACGAATAGCGAATAACTAACTCTCTTATAGAGAGTTAGTTATTTCTGCTTATGAATCTAGGAGGAAGCAATGAGTCGTAAATTAACCAGAGAAATTATCATGAATACCGTATACCAAATGGAAATTCACGAAAACTATGAAATTAGTGCTTTTAAATCCTATTTAGAAGACAATATATTTGATGAGCCTGAATTAAGATTTGCCACATTGGTTATAAAAGCGTTTGAAGCCAACCGTGACACTGTTGATGAAAGAATCAAAGAAAATTTAAAAAGTTGGACTATTGATCGTATTTCCAAAGTGGTCTTGTCTATTTTACGTGTTGCAGTCACTGAAATTTTGTATATAGATGAATTATCTGCTGCAATTTCAATTAATGAAGCTGTAAATCTTGCAAAAAAATTCAGCGATGAAGAATCTGCAGTTTTTGTTAACGGCGTTCTCGGTGAATTACAACGTCAATCGGAGATTATTAAATGATTGCCCATTTTCTTGGAATTGACACCAGTAACTATACCACCTCAATTGCTTTAGTAGACAGTCATGGAAAAGTGTTGTTTGATAAAAGAATCATGTTAACCGTCAAACCCGGAGAACTAGGTCTAAGACAGTCAGATGCTTTTTATCAACACGTCATGAACCTACCGGGACTTTTTTTTGACCTGACAAATGATGATTTAAAGCATATTGAGTCAATTGGTGTGAGTTGTCGTCCGAGAAATGTTGAAGGTTCTTATATGCCCGTTTTTAATGCGGGTGTCCAATTTGCTAAAGTAATTGCTAAGAGCCTTAATCGTCCTTTATATGAGTATGCCCATCAAGATGGACATGTAATGGCGGCGATACCCTCAGAACAGGTGCTAGAAAATCAAAAAATCTTAAATCTGCACATTTCTGGCGGCACCACGGAACTGTTTTTGAGTCAGTGGTCATTAGAGAATCAATATTTTACAACGGATATCATTGGTGGCACAAAAGATATAAGTATAGGCCAATTAATTGACAGAATCGGGGTATACTTAGATTTTCCATTTCCCTGTGGTCTGCCAATGGAGCAGTCAATTGCTCATTTCGAAAGTACTGCACCTAACAAAAAGAACATGCTGCCACTGAAAATTGAAAAAGGTTATTTTAATTTATCTGGCATTGAAAATAAAATAAAAACATTGCTTGCAGATGGTACCCCTTCACAAGATGTAATTTTAGCACTTTTTACAGAAATTGCAAGATTGCTTTACACACTTTTGGATGATGCCATCATTTCTGAAAAACCAGATTTGGTAATTCTAGCCGGTGGCGTTATGAGTAACTTTTGGATCCGAGCTGCTCTTTCAAACCTTGAGAAAGCACATCCTAATGTTAAAATCCTCATTACGGCAAAAATGTTTTGTACCGACAATGCAGTCGGTATCGCTAAAATGGCTTTAAAGCACTCAAATTTGAATCGCTAAAGCAGGGGGTCACATGAAACTACGAGCATTGAAGGTTGCAGAAGTGAATCAATACTTAAAGCAGATGATGCAGAGAGACCCAATTCTCAACAGAATTTCCGTTTTAGGTGAACTCTCAAACTTTAAGTGTCATACAAGTGGACATGCCTACTTTGCGCTAAAAGATGGAGATGCCAAAATAAACTGTGTCTGGTTTAATGCCATTTATGATCCGGCATGTAAACAACTTATAGATGGCATGCAACTCATTTGTCAAGGTGCCGTCACGCTATACGAAAAAGATGGAAAATACCAATTAGCTGTTAAAAGTGTCGAATTACTTGGTATCGGTGATCTTGCAGAGCAATTTGAAAAAATGAAAAGAAAATTAGAGGCTTTGGGCTATTTTGATCCACTTCATAAAAAAAGACTCCCAGCCTACCCAAATAAAGTTGCCATTATTACATCGCCAACAGGTTCGGTTATTCGAGATTTACTGACCGTATCTGGCAGAAGAAATCCAAATATAGACGTCATCTTAATCCCTACAGTCGTTCAAGGGCAAGATGCTTCTGCTAGTGTTACGAATGCAATTTCACGGGTCAATGAGCAAAATCTGGCAGAGGTCATTATTATAGCTAGAGGTGGCGGTTCCATCGAAGAACTTTGGGCATTTAATTCAGAAGAAGTTGCACATTCTATTTTTAACAGTGCAATCCCTGTTGTTTCAGCGATTGGACACGAAACTGACTTTACGATTGCGGATTTTGTAGCTGACCTTAGAGCGGCGACGCCGTCTGAAGCGGCCGAATTGGTTTTCCCGTCATTGGGGCATTCCAAGGAACAAATCAATGTTCTTATGTATAAAATTTCAGAAACAATAAATCGAAAAATTAAAAATATAAAATTGCTTCTATCATTGCACAATCCTGAAAGAGAATATGGTAAAATTATGTCAGTCCTTGATCGACAAAAGGAAATGACTGAGCAGTATTTGAGCAGGTCAAAACGTGCACTTCTCCAGCACATTCAAAAGCAACAGGCAGTTCTAACCGCACAGGTTGAAACACTTGAGGCGCTTTCACCTTTAAAAACGCTGACACGCGGATACGCCGTGATCAGCAACGAAGGCAATCAGACCATTCAATCTACTAAACAAGTGCAAGTAGGGGAGATTTTAAACATTAGGCTGAGAGATGGTGTCATCCGTTCAGAAATTTTACAGGTTGATTCAACAATAGGAGAAACTAATGGCTAAAAAAAATGCTTCATTTGAAGAACAATTGTCTGAATTAAAAAACATCACAAAGCAACTTGAAGATGGTCAACTTTCTCTAGACGATTCTCTCAAGCTTTTCGAAAAAGGCATTGGTCTTTATAGAACTTGCAGCAGCCTTTTAGAAAGCACTGAAAGAAAAGTGACCATTTTGATGGAAAATAATGAAGTTAAATCTCTGACAGATTTGGAGGTCGAAAATGGATTTTGAGCTTGAATACAATCAACGAATCGAAGAAATTGAAGGTTTTTTGAATGGTTTCTTTATTCGAAGTGACAATAAATTTGTAGAAACAATCAATAAATCAATGCGATACAGCTTAATGGCTTCCGGTAAGAGGCTTAGACCAATTCTCCTAATTGAATTTTCAAAACTTTTTAGCCATCCTTGCACTTATGTTGTAGATTTTGCAGCTTCTTTGGAAATGATTCATACGTATTCATTAATCCATGATGACTTACCCTCAATGGATAATGACGATCTTCGAAGAGGAAAACCTACTAACCACGTTGTATTCGGAGAAGCAAATGCTATTCTTGCAGGCGATGGACTTCTGAATTATGCCTACGAAAATATAATGGATTCTGCTTTAAAAGACCCTCTCAATGCCCTTAAGTACTTAGAAGCTGGAAAAATAATTGCTGAAGCTTCTGGTCATAAAGGCATGATTCTTGGTCAAATTTCAGATTTGATGAATGAATGTGCAGAAATTGACGTTGCAACTCTTGATTTTATCAATTCGCATAAAACAGGTGACTTAATAAGAGCTTCTGTTATGGCCGGGGCTATTCTTGGCGGGTGTAGCAAAAAAGAATTGGAACTTGTTGAATCCATCGGGAAAAACATTGGCATGTGTTTTCAAATAGTTGATGATATTTTAGACATTGAAGGCACTGCAAAAGAGATGGGTAAATTACCAGGAAGTGATGAAAAAAATGATAAGACCACTTATCCTAAACTTCTTGGTATTTCAAAATGCAAAGAAATTGCCAATGAATTAATTGAATCTTCCATCGCAAACTTGCAACTGCTTGATGGAGACACTATGTTTATCGAGGGATTAATTCGGTATATCGGGGAAAGGAATAAATAATGTACAATAACTTTTGGGAAGGCATTATTCATAATCAAGTTTTTCAAGTTGCCTTTATGAGTTGGTTTCTTGCGCAATTTGGCAAGGTTGTCGTGACCCTCGTTATGGATAAAAAATTAAATCTGTACCGAATGATCGGATCGGGCGGCATGCCAAGTTCGCATAGCGGTTTTGTTACTGGTCTTACAACAGCAGTCGGTTTAACAAGTGGCTTTGATACCCCTATTTTTGCGGTTTCATTGGTTTTAGCACTAGTTGTCATGTATGATGCTTCTGGTGTTCGTCGGGCAGTTGGCATGCAAGCAATGCTTTTAAATCGTATTATTGAAGATTTATATGAAAACAAACCCATTGACCATGAACGTTTAAAGGAACTTGTCGGACATACGCCAATAGAAGTATTTTTTGGCGCAGCACTAGGAATCTTTATTGCCAATATCATGATTTAGCGAGGGTGTAGGTATGAAACTTTTAAGTAAAATTCATTCCCCAAAAGACCTGAGAAAACTATCCTTTGAAGAAATGAACAGACTTTCTGCGGAAATTCGTCAGTTTCTTATTCATAATATTAGCCAAACAGGTGGTCATCTTTCATCAAATCTTGGAACGGTCGAATTAACGATTGCCATGCACTATAGTTTTAATTCTCCAAAAGATAAATTTGTTTGGGACGTCGGTCATCAGGCATACGTTCACAAGATATTGACTTCTCGTCAAGAGGACTTTAAAACACTCAGACAATTGGGTGGGCTCAGCGGGTTTTTAAAGCGGATAGAGTCTGAACACGACATTTTTGAGGCAGGGCATAGCAGTACTTCCATTTCTGCGGCGCTAGGCATTGCAAAAGCAAACCAATTGTCTAAAAAAACAGATCACGTTGTTGCCATTATTGGCGACGGCGCTCTGACAGGCGGTATGGCTTTTGAAGCGATGAACCATGCTGGACATTCTAAAGAAAAAGTGATTATCGTTTTAAATGATAATGAGATGTCCATTGACGAGAACGTGGGTGGCTTATCTTCCTACCTTGGACAAATTCGTACCAATGACACTTATTATAAGATAAAAGGCAGTACAGAACGAGCGCTTAAAACGATTCCTAATATCGGCGAACCGATGGTGCGCACTTTAAGACGCATTAAAAATACGGTTAAGAGTTTCTTAGTCCCAGGAATGCTATTTGAAGATTTAGGCTTAACGTATATTGGGCCTGTTGATGGTCATAATATCAAAGAATTGACAGAGGCTTTCGAAGTGGGCAAGAACGCCGAAAAGTCATGCGTTATTCACATTATTACAAAAAAAGGAAAAGGGTTTGTGCCTGCTGAACAAGATCCTGATAAATTCCACGGTGTTAATCCTTTTAAAATATCTAACGGCGAATCTATTTCTTCTAAAAAAGAAGGCTATTCAAACGTTTTTGCAAAAACACTCTGTGAAATTGCAAAGACGGATGACAAGATTATCGCTATGACTGCAGCAATGTGCTCTGGAACAGGGCTATGTTGCTTTAAAAAAGCCTACCCAGACCGTTTTATTGATGTAGGAATTGCAGAACAACACGCTGTAACAATGGCGTCAGGATTGGCACTTGAAGGCTATAAACCTGTGTTCACTGTATATTCAACATTCCTGCAACGTGCTTATGACCAAATATTGCACGATGCATGTATCCAAAACCTACCCATTATCATTGCAATTGATCGAGCTGGTCTCGTCGGACAAGACGGCGAAACACATCACGGCGTTTTCGATATTGCATTCTTAAGCCATATTCCTAATATGGAAATATACGCTTCAAAAGATGCGGCAGAATTAAGCGCAATGCTTAGAACCATATGTGCAAATCCGGTTGCCCCTACGGCACTCAGATACCCTCGTGGCAATGCAAAAGTCTTATTGCCTTTTGAAGGCGACCCATCAAAGCCACGACTAGAACTGCGCTATGGAGATGATTTTGTCCTTATTCCAGTTGGCAGCATGTTTGAAAATGCCTTGGCCGCATTGGAGCTTCTAAGAGTTCAAGGACTCAACGGCAAAATCATTAACCCGAGAAAAATTCACCCTATGGATTTAGAAGAAATTCATAGACTTGCAGGAGAAACTGAAAACTGGTTCTCCATTGAAGACCATGTTGCCCAC
>JAYVIR010000019.1:0-2664 GCA_043770095.1 Eubacteriales bacterium | reverse complement strand
AGGTGGACTTCATCAGACCAAGCATTTAATAAAGCAGTATAACAAATCTGATTGATCCGCCTAGGAATCCCGCCAGAAGCAGAGTGAATCAAGGGAAAGCAAGCATCATCGAAGATGGGTTGCTTAGCGCGAGCAATATCCAAGTGGTGATGGATGTAATTGAAAGTCTCTTCAGGAGATAAAGGGGATAGTTCAATTACCTGGTTAATACGTTGCTTCATGGGCTGATTAACAAAAAGGCTAAGGGTACGTGACAGCAAAGAAGGAAGCCCAACAAGGATAAGGGTGAAATTGCCGCCCTCATCGTAGAAGCTTCTAAGCTCATCAATAAGAGGAATAGAAAGTGTATGAGCCTCATCAATCATGAGACAATTAAACTTGCCCTGTTCGTTTTCCGCTGCGAAGAAGTTGATGATCTGAAGCTTAATATCATCTGAATTAAAGGCAGGATGAATACCGAGTTTAATGGCTATATTCTTATAAAGCGCCTTTTTATTAGGGTTAGAAAGCTCAAGATGACAGACCCTAAATTCAGAAGGATCAAGGTCATTAACAGCGTAAAAAAGAAGCGAACTTTTACCGGTACCGGGCATAGCAGATACAACTACGAGTTGCCTAGCATAAAAAGCAGAAGACAGAAGGGAAAGATTAGTTGCAAATTCCCTGTAGCCAAAAGGGCGCTTGGTTCTCGTTAAAAAAGGAACGGTAGTCAGGTGAAAGTGATTGCATAAAGCGGTAAGCGAGTTATTCATAAACATCCTCCAGTATAGAAATTTTTTCAAGATATAGATTGCGAATCTGAGCAATATAGAACAGAAAATTCTGATTAAAATCAGTGGACTTAGCAGCAAGATCGGAAAGAATAGTGGTCAGGATCTCCTTGTTAAATTCCTTGAAGGTGCTCCAAAGTTCTTGAAGCTTTCCCTTTTCTTGAAAGGTCAATTCAGAAGCGCCGATGGATAACTTGACCATCTCAATGAATTCATTGCTAGAGATAGAAAATTCAGGATCCTTTTTAGGCTTCATGGGGTGCGGATCGGTATCATCGGAAGCTACTGCTGCATTTGAACCAGTAGCAGCTACAGAAGATGGTTCTAAAGTCAAAGCAAGTTGAGCCTTAAGGTGGTCTTGGTAATTACTTTTAATATTATCAAGATATAAGCGAGAGATTTCGCTATCATAGCCCGATTCCTCAGGAATAAGATCAACATTCTTATGTCTCTGAGTTTTTAAATCAATGAGCTTAGCAACGCCGAAATACTTGTCTTTAAAGTAAATATGTAGGTAGTCCAAATGAAAAGGACTGTATCTAAGGGTGACCTTTTTCAAGACCAATTCACCAGGAGCCTCATAGGTATTACCTTCAAAAGAAATGATGCCATATTTTGTAACGGTACGCTCCGTAGCATGTAGGAAAACAGCGTCAAGCTCAAGAGGCGAGAAATAACGTAGCTTAGCGCCGTTATTCAAAGAAGCATCCCA
This sequence comes from Eubacteriales bacterium, assembly GCA_043770095.1. Classification (GTDB taxonomy): domain Bacteria; phylum Bacillota; class Clostridia; order Peptostreptococcales; family Acidaminobacteraceae; genus JBGSUZ01. The sequence goes on along the minus strand of JAYVIR010000019.1, from coordinate 1,182 downwards.
ACGCTCCTTAGGCGTCATTTCAATGGAAGTATGGTGCTTGGACGTATATTCGAACTCAAGCCAAGCGAAAAAAAGGTCGTTAAGTTCGGATAGAGAACTAACAGGATGAAGTCTTATCTCAGGTAAAAAAGAAGTTTGAACGTAATCCCAAAATTTTTCTATTTTTCCTTTTCCAGCTGGATGGTAGGGGGTGGCATATCTAAGGCGAATCCCAAGTCGAGCACTAATAAGTTTAAACTGCTGCGCAATGTATATTTTTCCATTATCAATGTACAAATTTGAGGGAGCCCCAAATTTAATAATACCTTTTCGAAGTGTATCCTCTAATCTTGGAAGCGTAGAATCCAGATAAAACTCAGAGTGAATGATTCTTCTGGAATGATCATCAATTATACCAATCAGATATGCCATGGTCATGTTGCCATTGCCATCAGGAATGTAAAAAGCGCTCATAACATCACTTTGCCACATTTCATTAACACTAGCCTTTTCATGCTTTACATAGACGCGGGTGTCAGCGGAAAGAGACTCTCTTGTATAGCCATATGTATTTAAGATTCTGTTGACTGTTCTAACATGAAGAGTGCCCTCTTCAACTTTGCGAGCAAGAACAAGCATGGTAATGATTTTACAAGCAGAGCGTGTTGGTAGTTCCTTCTTCAGCTCAAGCAGAAGAGAAATCATATCGACGGAAATGGTGCGATGAGTGCCTTTGTCTTTACGAGACTTTGGCCTTAAGCCATCGAAATCATGATCCTTATAGGCTTTGTAATACCGATAAAGGGTTCGAGTAGAAAAAGAAACCATACGCTTGTTGGCAAAATCATTAAACTGCCTAGTGGAAAGCTCCAAAGCGGTGGTTCGAAGCAGGGTTGGTGGTGCATCGAGCATTTCAGAAATGACTTGGAAACGAAAGTAAGCCACAGCCTGATCGTAAGGGATGGGAAAATCTTGCATCATAACAATACCTCCTGATGTGTGATGAGGGTAGTATACGACACTATGGGAAGAAAGCGTTATATAGGGGTTTCTTGCTGGAATAGGGAATAAGTAAGAAGAACAAAAATGGATTGAAAATGACACGAAAAGAACAGAATTGGGGTGAAGAAAAGAAGAAATAAAAGGGGAAATGCAAGATAAAGCGGATGAAAAGAAGGAAAAAAACAGACGCAGCCAATAAAC